>NZ_WBOF01000001.1:3070000-3670000 GCF_009569385.1 Streptomyces kaniharaensis | reverse complement strand
TCAGCCCTTGACCTCGACCTGCGTCCAAGCCGGGTTGCCGAAGGAGTCGAACTTCACGTTCTGCACCTTGGTCGAGTAGCCCGAGTTGGTGCGGTAGTACCAGAGCGGGATGGCCGGCATGCCGCTCGGCAGCACCGCCTCGGCCTGCTGGTAGCCGGTGACCGTGGCCTCGACGCTGGCGGCCTCGTCGGCCTGCTTGGAGAGCTGGTCGAACTGGGGGTTGCTGTACCCGGTGTCGTTGGAGGCGGCACCGGTGCGGTAGATGTCGGCGAGGAAGTTGGCGTTCAGCGGGTAGTCCTGCACCCAGCCGGTACGGAAGATACCGTTGAGCTGGTGCTGGCTGATCAGCGTACGGGCGGTCTTGAAGTCGGGCTTCGGGTCGCCGGTACAGTCGACGCCGGTGCTCTGCCGGATCGAGTTGCAGACCGCGTCGACCCACTCCTTGTGGCCGCCGTCCGCGTTGTAGGTGATGGTCACCTTGTTGCCGGGGACGCCGCCGCCCTCGGTGATCAGCGCCTTGGCCTTGGCGGGGTCGAAGTTGCAGAAGTCCCCGCAGGCGCCCGCCTTGTAGCCCTCGACGCCCTCGGCCACCCACGCGCTGGCCGGCTTGCGCGAGCCCTGGAGCACCGTCTTGGTGATGGTGTCGCGGTCGATCGCCATCGACAGGCCCTGGCGGACCTTGGCCTTGTCGGGCGAGGACCAGTCGGCCTGGTAGAGCGTGAACCCGATGTTCTGGATGCCGCCCTGCGGGGCGTCGACGGCCCGGTCGCCGAGGTCGTTCTTGTAGGTGGCCAGCGCGGACGGCGGCACCTGGTCCATCACGTCCAGGTTATTGGACTGCAGGTCGGCGTAGGCGGCCTCGGACGTGTTGTACATCTTGAAGATGACGCCGCCGTTCTTCGGCTTGTCCACGCCCTGGTAGTCCGGGAAGGTCTTGGTGACCACTTCCTGGTTGTGCGACCAACTGACGAACTGGTACGGCCCGTTGCCCACGGGCTTCTGCCCGAACCCGGCCGGGTCCTTGAAGAACGCGTCCGGCAGCGGTGAGAAGGCGATGTAGCCGAGCTTGTACTCGAAGTACGAGACCTTGTTGGTCAGCTTGATGGTGAAGTGCAGGTCGTCGGTGACGGTCAGGCCGGACATCTTGTCCGTCACCGGCTGGCCGCTGGCCGGATGGACGTCCTTGTAGCCCTCGATGTCCGAGAACCAGGAGCTGTTGATCTGGTTGTTGCTGGTGGTCGCACCCCAGTTCCAGGCGTCCACGAAGTTCTTCGCGTGCACCGGGGTGCCGTCGTGGAACTTCCAGCCGTCCTTGAGCGTGACGGTGAAGGTCTGCGAGTCACTGGTGTCGATCTTGTCAGCGACCTGGTTCCGGAGCTTGGCGGTGCTCGGGTCGTAGTCGACCAGTCCCTTGAACAGGTTCTCGATGATGCGACCGCCACCGGTCTCGTTGGAGTTCGCCGGCTGCAACGGGTTCTGCGGCTCACTGCTCTGGTAGCTGAAGGTCTTGCTGGTGTCCGACGAGCTGCTGCCGCCGCCGCCGCTGCTGCACCCGGTGGCCACCAGGACCACGGACGTCGCAGCGGCGAGGACCCAGCGAGCACGGGCGGCTACGGGCATGGAGGTCCCTCCTCATGGTGTGTGTCGCATCACACCCCATGAGAAGGGCGCCCCGTCGACGGCGCGAGTCGAGTACCCCCGGACGGGTGCATCGACCGCCCTGTGGAGTTGACACAGTGCCGGATCGGCAGAGCGCCGGAAGGGCCCGTGGCACGGAGCCACGAGCCCTTCCGGATGCGTCACGGGGATCAGACGGCAGCCGTCTCCCGGACCTCGGCGAAGTGGCAGGCCGACTGGTGCGCGGCCGCGCCCTTCAGCACCGACGGCACCGCCAGCAGCGGGACCTCGGTGGAACAGCGCTCCTCCGCCTTCCAGCAGCGGGTGCGGAAGCGGCAGCCGGACGGCGGGTTGGCCGGCGAGGGGATGTCGCCGGTCAGGATGATCCGCTCGCGGGTCTCGCGCGCCGTCGGGTCCGGCACCGGCACCGCGGACAGCAGCGCCTGGGTGTACGGGTGCGTGGCGTTGTCGTAGATCTCCTCGTCCGAACCGATCTCGACCATCTTGCCGAGGTACATCACGCCGACGCGGTCGGAGATGTGCCGGACGATGGAGAGGTCGTGGGCGATGAACATGTAGGAGAGCCCGAACTCGCCCTGCAGCTGCTCCAGCAGGTTGATCACCTGCGCCTGGACGGACACGTCCAGGGCGGAGACCGGCTCGTCGCAGATGATGATCTCGGGCTTGAGCGCGAGACCGCGGGCGATGCCGATGCGCTGGCGCTGGCCGCCGGAGAACTGGTGCGGGTACCGGTTGATGTACTCCGGGTTCAGGCCGACGACGTCCAGCAGGTCCTGAACGGCCTTGCGGCGGTCGCCCTTCGGAGCCACCTCGGGGTGGATCTCGAACGGCTCGCCGATGATGTCGCCGACCGTCATGCGCGGGTTCAGCGAGGTGTACGGGTCCTGGAACACCATCTGGATGTTCCGGCGAACGGCCTTGAGGGCCTGGCCGGTCAGCTTGGAGATGTCCTCGCCCTTGAACAGCACCTGGCCGGAGGTGGCCCGCTCCAGGTTCATCAGCACCTTGGCCAGCGTGGACTTGCCACAGCCGGACTCACCGACGATGCCGAGCGTCTCGCCCTTCATCAGGTCGAAGGAGATGCCGTCGACCGCCTTGACCGCGCCGACCTGCTTCTTGAACAGGATGCCCTGGGTCAGCGGGTAGTGCTTGACCAGGTCCTTGACCTCCAGGATGGGCTCAGCCATGGAGGGTCTCCTTCCAGAGGTGGCACGCGCTGCGGCGGCCGGTGAGCTCCTTGCCGTCCTTGTCGGCCACCTGGTGCAGCGCCGGGATCTCCGTGCGGCACAGGTCGGTGGCGACGTCACAGCGGGGGTTGAACGCGCAGCCGGCCGGGACCTTCAGCAGGTTCGGGGGCAGACCCTTGATCGCGTACAGCTCCTGGCCCTTCTGGTCCAGGCGCGGGATGGAGCGGAGCAGACCCTTGGTGTACGGGTGCGCCGGGTTGGCGTAGAGCTCGCGCACCGGGGCCGTCTCGACGATCCGGCCCGCGTACATGACGGCGATCTTGTCCGCGACGTCGGCGACCACGCCGAGGTCGTGGGTGATGAGGATCAGACCCATGTTGTACTCGGCCTGCAGCTCCGCGAGCAGGTCCATCACCTGGGCCTGGACGGTCACGTCCAGGGCGGTGGTGGGCTCGTCGGCGATGATCAGGTCGGGCTCCATGGAGAGCGCCATGGCGATCATGATGCGCTGGCGCATACCGCCGGAGAACTGGTGCGGGTAGTCGCCGACGCGCTGCCTGGCGGCGGGGATGCGCACCCGCTCCATCAGCTCGATCGCCTTCTCGCGGGCCTCCTTCTTGGAGGCGCCGCGGTGCACCCGGAACATCTCGCCGAGCTGGGCGCCGACGGTCATCACGGGGTTCAGCGAGGAGAGCGCGTCCTGGAAGATCATCGCGATCTTCTGGCCGCGGATCTGCCGGCGCTCCTCCTCCTTCATGGCCAGCATGTCCCGGCCGCGGAAGAGGATCTGGCCCTGCCGGATCTTGCCGGGCGGCATGTCGAGGATGCCCATGATGGTCTGGGCGGTCACCGACTTGCCGGAGCCGGACTCGCCGAGCACCGCCAGGGTCTCACCGGCGGCCACGGAGTAGTTGACGCCGTTCACGGCCTTCGCGACGCCGTCCCGGGTGTGGAACTCCACGTGGAGGTCCTTGACCTCCAGCAGCGGGGTGCCAACTTCGAGCCGGCCGCTCTTCTGGTTCTTCTCGATCACGGTGGTCATCGGGTCGTCACCTCTTCTCTCAGCGGAGCTTCGGGTCGAGGGCGTCGCGCACCGCGTCGCCGAGCATGATGAAGGCCAGCACGGTGACGCTCAGGACCGCGGCGGGGAAGAGCAGCACGTGCGGGGCCGACAGGAAGCGGACCTGGGCGTCGCTGATCATCAGACCCCAGGAGATCTCCGGCGACTGGACGCCGATGCCCAGGTAGGACAGGGCGGCCTCGGCGCCGATGTAGACACCCAGGCTGATCGCGGCGACGACGATGACCGGCGCGATGGCGTTCGGCAGGATGTGCCGGAAGGTGATCCGGCCGGAGCCGGCGCCCAGGGCGCGGGCGGCCATCACGTAGTCGTTGTTCTTGTTGGCCAGCACCGAGGCGCGCATGATGCGGAAGATCTGCGGCCAGCCGAGGACGGCCATCACCAGCGAGACGGTGTAGGCGTTGCCCTTGCCGAGCATCGACATGATCAGCATGCCGCCGAGCAGGGTCGGGATCGAGAAGAAGATCTCGGTGAAACGGGACAGGATCGAGTCGGTGATCCCGCCCTTCCAGCCGGCCAGCAGACCCAGAAGGGAGCCGACCACGGTGACCAGGGTGGTGGTCAGGATGCCGACGATGATCGAGTTGCGGGCGCCCCACACCGTGCGGGTGTAGTTGTCGCAGCCCTGGACGTCGTAGCCGAACCAGTGCTCGGCGCTCGGGCGCTCCAGCGAGTGCGACAGGTCGCACGCGCCGTTGGCGAACGGGCTGCCGTCGGTGAACCACTGCGGCACGATCGAGATGACGATCAGGCAGGTCACCAGCACGCCACCGATGATGAACAGCGGGTTGCGGCGCAGGTCGCGGACCGCGTCTGACCAGAGGCTGGCGACGCGCTCCGGCTTCTGCTGCTTCGCCGGCTCGGTCTTCGGGGTGTTGTCCCCGGCCGGGGCCGAGGCGTCCTTGGTGATGGTGTCACTCATAGCGAATCCTCGGGTCGAGCACGGCGTACAGCATGTCCACGATCAGGGTGGTCACGAGGTAGATCATCACCAGCAGCGTGACGACGCCGACGATGATCGTCCCCTGCTTCTGGTAGACGGCCTGGGCGAGCAGGCCGCCGATACCGTGGATGTTGAAGATCTTCTCGGTGATCACCGCACCGCCCATCAGGCCACCGAGGTCGGCGCCGAGGAAGGTGACGATCGGGATCAGCGCGTTGCGCAGGGCGTGACGGCCGATCACCCGACGGCGCTTCAGGCCCTTGGCGACCGCGGTGCGGACGTAGTCCGCACGCATGGTCTCCATCAGGCTGGTGCGGGTCAGGCGGGCGACGTACGCGAGCGACAGCGAGGCCAGCACGAAGGCCGGCAGCAGGTAGGCCCGCAGGCCATCGTCCTCGTTGAACGAGACCGAGAAGAAGTCGATGCCGTAGGAGTTCTTCAGCTGGACGCCGAGCACCAGCTGAAGGATGAAGCCGGTGACGAAGACCGGGACGGAGATGACCAGCAGGGTGCTGATCAGGACCAGCTGGTCCAGGAACTTTCCCTTGCGCAGGGCCGCCATGACGCCTGCCGCGATACCGACGACCGCCTCGATGACGAAGGCCACCACGGCGAGGTTCACGGTGTAGGGGAAGGCGTCGCCGATCATGTCGCTGACCGAACGCCCGGTCAGGCTCTCACCCAGGTTGCCCTGGAAGACGCCCGAGATGTAGTTCCAGTACTGAAGGAGGAACGGGTCGTTCAGGTGGTACTTCTGACGGATCATCTCCGCCACGATCGGGTCAGCGCGCTTCTCGCCCGCCAGCGCCTGCACCGGGTCACCGGGCAGGTAGTGGACGAGCGCGTAGATCAGCAGCGTCGCGCCGAGCAGGACGGGGATCGCCTGTATCAGTCGGCGGATCACATAGCGGCCCATCAGACCTCCATACTTTCGGACAAGGAAGGGAGGCGGGAGGACTCGGACTGTCGTCCGGTCCGCCCGCCCCCGATCGTCTGACTACCAGATCAGCCGGCGAGCTCGACTTCGGCCAGGTTGTAACGCGACTGGGCGTCGGTGTCGAAGTTCTTGATCTTCTTCGTGTACGCGGCGGACGCCTGGTAGCTGTACACCGGGATGTACGGCATGTCCTTGATCAGGACGTCGTCGGCCTGCTGGTAGAGCTTGATGCCCTCGTCCTCGGTCTTGGCCGAGTCGGCCTGGGACAGCAGGGTCTCGAACTGGTCGTTGACGTAACCGCCGTAGTTCGAGCCGCTGTCGATCGCGACCTTCGAGAAGATCGGACGGAGGTAGTTCTCGATCGACGGGTAGTCCATCTGCCACGCCATGCGGAAGGCGCCCTGGTACTCCTTCTTCTGCAGCGAGTCCAGGATCTTGCCGAACTTCTCGAACGGCTTGAAGGTGACCTCGATGCCCAGGTTCTTCTTCAGCTGGTTGCCGACGGCCTCGATCCACTCCTTGTGGCCGCCGTCGGCGTTGTAGCCGAGCTCCAGGGTGTTGTTCGGCAGACCGCCGGCCTGGGTGAAGAGGTCCTTGGCCTTGGCCGGGTCGTACTTGCAGGCGTCGCCGCAGGCGTCCTTGCGGTAGCCGTTGATCAGCGGGCTGATGAAGTCCGAGGCCGGGACGCGGGTGCCGGCGAAGATCGTCTTGGTGATCTGCTCGCGGTCGATCGCCATCGAGATCGCCTTGCGGATCTCCGGCTTCTGGTAGGCCGGGTTGTAGGCGATCGGGAAGCCGATGTAACCGACGCCCGACTCCGGCTTGTTGATGTAGCGGTCGCCGAACTCGCTGGCCACGCTGGACATCGCGGAGATCGGGAGCTTGTTGGTGGCCTGGATGTTGTCCGCGCGCAGGTCGTTGTAGGCGGTGTCCAGGTTGTCGTAGATCTTGAAGGTGACACCCTGCAGGTGGGCCTTGGTGCCACCGTAGTTGTCGTACCGCTTGATCTTGATCTGCTTGTTGTGCTCCCAGGCACCGTCCATCTGGAACGGGCCGTCACCGATCGGGTTCTCGCCGAAGGCCTTCGGGTCGTTGAAGAACGCCTTGGGCAGCGGGTAGAACGCGCTGTAGCCCAGCATGGTCTTGAACTGCGAGAACGGCGCCTTGAGGGAGACGGTGAAGGTCTTGTCGTCGACGACCTTCAGGCCCTTGAGCTCCTTGGCGGTGGGCTTCTTGTCCTTGCCCGGGGCCAGCTCCTCGGAGCCCTCGATCTTGTCGAAGAACGGCATGCCCTCGGCGGCGTTGTCCTGGTTGGCGCCCCAGTTCCAGGCGTCGACGAAGGACTGGGCGGTGACCTTCTCACCGTTGTGGAAGGTGTAGCCGTCCTTGAGCTTGATCGTCCAGAGCTTGGAGTCCTGGGTCTCGATCGACTCGGCGACCTGCAGGCGCGGGGCGTTGGTCTTGCGGTCGTAGTCGACCAGGCCGGCGAACAGCGCGAAGAGGACCTGGTTGCCCTCGGACTCCGCGGTGTTCTGCGGGACCAGACCCTTCTGCGGCTCACCGAGCTGCACGGCGATGGTGCCACCACCGGACGCGGCCTTGTCGTCGCTGCTCTTGGAGCTGGTGCTGCAAGCGGTCGCCGCGAGGGCGATCGCGGTCGCCGCGACAAGCCACTTGGTCTGGGTTGCACCGCGCATGGGGGATGCCTCCTGAAATCGACTTTCCAACGAGGAGAGCACCGCGGATGGTGATACCGGTCCGCCGTGCCGTCCGCGCTCGTGGTTTCGGCGCGCACCCCTGCGCGTTAACCCTTGACCCGAGCCTGACTGGTCCCACTATCCGTCACGCAGGGACACGAAAGTGACCAATGCCGATCTCAATTAGGTCACATGAACGGTCGGTAAGTTTCGAAAACCGGACATATAAGACATAGTCAGACAGGTACCAAACGGACAGTCGTCATGCATGACGGACTGTCGTGTTCGCTCAGCGGACACCTGGCGGTGATAAGCGATATTCCGTTTATACGCGCGTCGACAACTTGCGGTAGTTGAAAAAGTTCGCCCCCCTCTCCATCGGAAAGGGGGGCGGACTTTCGGCCAAAGGCCGTTCAAACCGACCGGATCATGCCTTCTTGGCGCGCGAGGCGGTGCGGCCGCGGTCCTTCTGGTCCAGGACGACCTTACGGATGCGAACCGTCTCCGGAGTCACCTCGATGCACTCGTCCTCGCGGCAGAACTCCAGCGACTGCTCCAGCGAGAGCTTGCGCGGCGGGACGATCGACTCGGCCACGTCGGCGGTCGAGGACCGCATGTTGGTGAGCTTCTTCTCCTTGGTGATGTTCACGTCCATGTCGTCGGAACGCGAGTTCTCACCGACGATCATGCCCTCGTACACCTCGGTGCCCGGCTCGCAGAACAGCACGCCGCGCTCCTGCAGGTTGGTCATCGCGAAGGCGGTGACCACACCGGCCCGGTCGGCGACCAGTGAGCCGTTGTTGCGGGTGGTCAGGGTGCCGAACCACGGCTCGTGGCCCTCGTGGATCGAGTGCGCGATACCGGTACCGCGGGTGTTGGTGAGGAACTCGGTCCGGAAGCCGATGAGGCCGCGGGACGGGACGACGAACTCCATCCGGACCCAGCCAGAGCCGTGGTTGGACATGTTGTCCATCCGGCCCTTGCGGACACCCATGAGCTGCGTGACCGCGCCCATGTGCTCCTCCGGCACGTCCACGGTGAGGCGCTCGACCGGCTCGTGGGTCTTGCCGTTGACCTCCTTGGTGACCACCTGCGGCTTGCCGACGGTCAGCTCGAAGCCCTCGCGGCGCATGGTCTCGATCAGGATGGCCAGCGCCAGCTCACCGCGGCCCTGCACCTCCCAGGCGTCCGGGCGCTCGGTGTCCAGCACGCGCAGCGAGACGTTACCGATCAGCTCGCGGTCCAGGCGGTCCTTCACCTGGCGGGCGGTGACCTTGCGGTCCACCTTGGCGCCGGACTTGGCGTCCGCGCCCTTGCCGCTGCCGCCCCGGCCGACCAGCGGCGAGGTGTTGGTGCCGATGGTCATCGAGATGGCCGGCTCGTCCACCGTGATCAGCGGCAGCGCGATCGGGTTCTCGGTGTCGGCGAGGGTCTCGCCGATCATGATGTCCGAGATACCGGCGACGGCGCAGATGTCACCGGGGCCCGCCACCTCGGCCGGCTTGCGGGTGAGCGCCTCGGTCATCAGCAGCTCGGAGATGCGGACGTTCTGGATCGTGCCGTCGCGCTTGATCCAGGCCACGGTCTGGCCCTTGCGCAGCTCGCCCTGCTCGACGCGCAGCAGCGCGATGCGGCCGAGGAAGTTGTCGGCGTCCAGGTTGGTGACGTGCGCCTGAAGCGGGGCGTCCTCGTCGTAGGTCGGGGCCGGGACGTGCTCCAGCAGGGTGGAGAAGAACGGCTCCAGGTTGGTGCTGTCGGCCGGGACGGTGCCGTTCTCCGGCTTGGTCAGCGACGCGACGCCGTCACGGGCGCAGGCGTAGACGATCGGGAACTCGATCTGGTCCTCGTCCGCGTCCAGGTCCAGGAACAGGTCGTAGGTCTCGTTGATGACCTCGTCGATCCGGGAGTCCGGACGGTCGGTCTTGTTGATGCAGAGGATGACGGGCAGACGGGCGCTGAGCGCCTTGCGGAGCACGAAGCGGGTCTGCGGCAGCGGCCCCTCGGAGGCGTCGACCAGCAGCACGACCGCGTCCACCATCGACAGACCGCGCTCGACCTCGCCACCGAAGTCGGCGTGGCCCGGGGTGTCGATGATGTTGATGGTGATCGGCGCGCCGCCGTCCTTGGGGTGGTACTTGACCGCGGTGTTCTTCGCGAGAATGGTGATGCCCTTCTCGCGCTCCAGGTCGTTCGAGTCCATCATGCGGTCGTCGAGCTGCTGGTGGGCGGCGAAGGCGCCGGCCTGCTTCAGCATGGCGTCGACCAGGGTGGTCTTGCCGTGGTCGACGTGGGCGACGATGGCGACGTTACGGATGTCGTTGCGCGTGGGCATGCCTAGCGGATTCTCCCGGAATCGTGGGTTACGGCGCCCGGCCGCGAGACGCCGACCAGCGATCCCTGTTGATCGCCGCCGCCCGTTCCGCCTGCTACTACCGGTCCACCCGCCGGGCAACGGACATGCCTCGGCTTCCTCCTATCGTACGGGGAACCGCCCAGGTGGGCCGAAACGAGCAGGTGGGGCGGGATCAAGATCACAGGTGGGTCAGGAACTCCGCGCCCACCCCACGTCCTGGAAGCGCGGCCAGCCGAAGCCCCAGACGCCCGCGCCCGCCACGCCCGACCGGACGCCGACCAGCTCCGGGCGCTGGTAGAGCGGCACCGAGTGGCCGAGCTGCCAGATCCGGATGTCGGCCTCCTGGAGCAGGTCGAGGCGGGCGGCCGGGTCGAGTTCGGCGGCTGCGCGGTCGAAGAGGCGGTCGATCTCCTCGGTGCCGCTGCGGGCGTAGTTGGTGCCGGGGTCGAGGGCGCCGGTGGGGTCGGGCCGCGGCTTGGCGTAGACGGGACGCTGCTGGCTCGCCGGGCTCGGGCCGGCGGGCCAGGAGAAGAGGGCGAGGTCGTAGTCCCCGACGGCGAGGTGGTCCTTGACGAAGGTCTCGGCCGGCGCGGTCACCGTCTTCACCGCGATGCCGTGCTCGGCGAGGTCGGCGGTGAGGGCGTCGGCGGTGCGCTTCGCGGTCGCGGAGCCGGCCGGGATCAGCAGCGTGAGGGCGAGCTGCTTCCCGTCCTTGACCCGGGTGCCGCCCCCGGCGGGCCGCTTCCACCCGGCGTCGTCCAGCAGCCGGGCCGCGTCGGCGGGGCCGCCCGCCGTGCTGTTGTCCCGGTAGCCGTCCTGGTCGCCCGCGAGCAGGTGGCTGCCGAGCGGGGCCGCGGCGAGGCCGAGCGGGGTGAGGGCGGCGTCGGCGATCCGCCGGCGGTCGACGGCGCGGCCGAGGGCGAGCCGCAGCGCCGGATCGGTGAGCGGGCTGCGGGCGGCGTTCAGCGTGAGCTGGGTCAGCGAGGGCGCGGCGGCCCGGTGCACGGTGACGCCGGGCAGCGACTCGGCGCGCCGCAGGGCGAGCGCCGCCGCCTCGGGCGCGGCGGCGGGCGGTGCGGCCGCCGCCGCGGGGCTGCCGGAGGGCGGAGCCGGTACGGCCCGGTCCACCGCCGCGGTGAGCGGGGCGATGTCGATCCGGTCCTGGTCGAGGGCGTCGAGTCGCCGCTCGGGCGGTTCGGCGAGGAAGTCAATCCGGTCGGCCTTGGGCGCGTCGCCCCACCAGAGCGGGTTGCGGACGACGGTCACCCGCCCGCCCTCGGCGTCGTAGCGGGACACCGTGTACGGCCCGGCGGTCAGGTGCGCCCCGCCCGACAGCGCCCGGGTGAAGGCGGCGGCCGTGGCGGTCTCGGCGGCAGGGTAGAGCGGCCCGAACAGGGACGGCCACTCGGCGTACGGCCGCCGGAAGGTGACCCGGACCTCCTGCGGGTCGGCGCCCTGGGTGATCGCGTCGATGGCGTCGTACCCGGCCGGGTGGCCGCCCCCGTAGGCGGGGTCGAGGCCGGAGAGGGCGGCACGCTGGGCGATGAAATCGGCGGCGGAGAGCGGGGTGCCGTCGCTCCAGACGGCGTGCGGGTTGAGCCGGTAGGTGACGACCTGGGGCTGCTGCCCGGGCGGGGTCGACTCGGCGCCGGTCAGGTAGTCCGGGTCGGGGACGAGCTGCCCGTGCTCGTCGGGCCGGAACAGCGAGGGGTAGAGGGCGTGCGCGAGCAGCGCCGAGTCGGCGGTCGCGGCGGGCTGGTAGACGTTGAGCGTGGCGGGGACGCGGTCCACCGCCCAGCGCAGCGTGCCGCCGTCCCGGACGGCGGTGCGGTCGGCGGGCCGGACGTCGCCGGTGGCGGCGGTGGGGTCGGCCGAGGCCGGGACGGGCTCGGGGGCGGGGGTCGGGGCGGGGGCCGGGCCGTCGGAGCAGCCGCCCAGCGTGGCGGCGAGCAGCAGCGCGGCGGCTGCGGCGGTGAGCTGGCGGACGCGCATGGCGGCCATGGAACGCCGCCGGCTCGGCGCGCCCCGGCCCGACACGGCGGGCTGCCGGGCGGCTCCACCCGGACAGCCGATCGGCCCGCCGGTCCGACAGAGCCGCCCGGCCCTACAGCGCCAGCTCGAACCAGACGATCTTGCCCTTGGGCGTCCGCCGGCTGCCCCAGCGCTCCGCCAGCAGGCTGACGAGCTGCAGGCCGCGCCCGCCCTCGTCGGTCTCCTGGGCGCGCCGCTGCCGGGGCTGGGCGTAGCCGTCGTCCCAGACCTCGCAGACCATGCTGCGATCGCGCAGCAGCCGCAGCCGGATCTCGCCCCGCCCGTGCTTGAGCGCGTTGGTGACCAGCTCGCTGACCAGCAGCTCGGTGGTGTCGACCAGCTCCTCCAGGCCGCGGGAGAGCAGCCAGCTGCAGGCGAGTTCGCGGGCCTTGGCGACGGAGGTGGGCTCCGGCGGCAGGAACCAGTTGCCGACGGCGTCCTCGGGGAAGGCGTGCACCTTGGCCATCAGGAGCGCGATGTCGTCCTCCCCGTGGTGCGGGTTGAGCTCGCCGAGGACGTGGTCGCAGAGGTCCTCGAGGCCCTTGCCCTCGACGGAGAGGGCGGTGCGGAAGGCGCGCAGGCCCTCGTCCAGCTGGTGCTTGCGGCTCTCCACCAGGCCGTCGGTGTAGAGGCCGAGGACGGCGCCGTCGGGGAGGGTCAGCTCGACCTCCTCGAAGGGTTCGCCGCCGACGCCGAGCGGCAGGCCGGGCGGAACGTCGAGCATCCGGGCGGGTTCGCCGGGGCCGAGCAGGACGGGCGGCAGGTGGCCGGCGTTGGCGAACACGCAGCGCCGGGTGACGGCGTCGAAGACCGCGTAGACGCAGGTGGCGAGGTAGACCTCCCGGGCCTCCTCGTCGGCCGTGGAGGTGAGGCGGCCGTACGGGGTGGGCGGGCCGGCGGGCACGGAGTCGTCGCCGAGGCCGCGGGCGATCTCGTCGAGGGCGCCGAGCACCTCGGCGGGGTCGAGGTCGAGCATGGCGAGCGTGCGGACGGCGGTGCGCAGCTGGCCCATGGCGACGGCGGCGCGCAGGCCGCGGCCCATGACGTCGCCGATGACGAGGGCGGTGCGGTTGCCGGGCAGCGGGATGACGTCGAACCAGTCGCCGCCGACCTCGGTGTTGTTGTTGCTGGGCAGGTAGCGGCAGGCGATCTCCAGGCCGCTGGCGGCCGGGTTGCCCGGGGGCAGCAGGCTGCGCTGGAGGATCAGGGCGCGTTCGTGCTCGCGGCGGTAGAGCCGCGCGTTGTCGATGCAGACGGCGGCGCGGGCGACGAGTTCCTCGGCGATGGCGACGTCGCGGGCGTCGAAGGGCTCGCTGCCGATGGCGCGGGAGAGCTGGACGAGGCCGAGCACCTGGTCGCGGGCGACCAGCGGGACGATCAGCGTGGAGCGCAGCAGCGGGTCGGGCCCGGGCTCGGGGACGACGCTGCGGCCGGTGCGCAGGGCCCGGGCGTGCGGGGAGCGGCGGGGGTAGCAGAGGGTGCCGCCGGCCTCGGCGATCGGCAGGCCGGTGACCGAGCCGAGCACCGAGGAGGCGCCGCCCACGACGCTGGAGACCGCGACCCGGCGCAGCTCGCCGCTGCCGTCGGTGAGCACGGTGTCGCCGAGCCGGCCGGCGCTGGGGACGGTCTCGCCGGAGAGCAGCGCGGTGTAGAGGTCGACGGTGGCGAGGTCGCAGAACGGCGGGACGACGACGTCGAGCAGTTCCTTGGCGGTGGTCTCCAGGTCGAGCGTGGAGCCGATGTGCGCGCTGGCCTCGTTGAGCAGGGCGAGGTTGCGGCGGACGCCGTCGGCCTCGCGTTCGGCGACGTGCCGGCTGGTGACGTCTGAGACCTGCCCGGCGACGCCGATCGGCTGCCCGGCGGTGCCGTTGAGGCGGTAGAGCGAGACGGCCCAGAGCCGGTTGCCCTCGCGGGTCGGGACGACGCCGTGGAAGCGCAGGTCGAAGGTCGGCTCGCCGGTGGCGAGGACCTTGCGCAGGGCGGCGGTGAGCCGGTCGGCCTCGGACACCGGGAAGAGGTCGTGCGGGGTGAGGCCTTCGAGGTCGGCCGGGGTGAGGCCCATGCCGGAGGCGAAGGAGTCGTTGACGCGCTGGAGGCGGAGGCGGTCGTCGAACAGGATGAAGCCGGTCGGGGTCTGGCCGAAGACGGCCTCGGAGGCGGCGAGGTCGGTCTCGATGCGGCGCAGTCGGCCGAGGTCGACGGCGAGGCAGGTGGCGCCGGCGGTGGGCAGGGCGCTGTCGGGCATCATGTACAGCTCGGCGAGGCCCTCGCCGCCGGTGGCGTCCCGGTAGGGGGTGGTGCCGACCCACTCCTCGCCGCTCAGGGTGCGTTCCAGCCGGGCGCGGCCGCGCTGCCAGAGTTCGCGGGGGACGAAGGTGGTGATCGGGTCGGCGCCGACGGCCTCGGTGGCGGGGACGCCGAAGAACTCGGCGGCGCGCTCGCTCCACTGGCTGATCCGCCCGTCGGGGCCGATCGCGAAGGTGGCGACCCGGATGTAGTCGTAGATCGAGCCGGGGTCGCCGGCGCCCCAGTGGGCCTCGGCCACGGAGTGGGCGAGGCGGCCCGGGCCCGCGGCCGCGGCGGCCGGGGCGACCGCCGGGGTGGGCAGGTACGGCGAGCCGGCCTGCCCGGGCACAGCGGCATGACCGCTGCTGCTCGGCGCCTTCCGCGCCGGGGTGCTGTTCAACGGACCGACCCCTCCAACCCGCGACCGTCCGGATGTCGAGAAGACCGAGTATTCATCATCAAGGGGTGCCTTCACACGCCCTCAACATCACAACATCGGATCGGGCGAAGGTTTTTGTCCTACCGCCCGCGCAACCACAATGCCACGCCCGCGCCCCCTTCCGGGGCGCGCGCTCCCCCCAGACGTCAGGTGGCATATGCAGCCCCGTTCTACTCGCGTCCTGCTCGCCGTCTCGCCCGGTCGGGGACCGGCGCGGGGCCGTGATCACGGCCCGTCCGGCTCATTACCCGGCAGCGCCTGCTCGAACCAGACGACCTTGCCGACGCCCTCGGCCCGGGCGCCCCAGCGCAGCGCGAGCCGGCGGACCAGCTCCAGGCCCCGCCCGCCCTCGTCGGCCTCGGCCGCGTGCCGCTCGCGGGGCGGGTCGGGCAACGGGTCGGAGATCTCGACCAGCAGCGTCTCGCCGAGCGTCAGCCGGACGCCGATGGGGGCGCTGGCGTACCGGACGGCGTTCGTGACCAGCTCGCTGACCAGCAGCTCCGCGGTGTCGGTCAGCTCCTCGACGGCCCACTCGACGAGCGTGGCGCGGACCAGCCGGCGGGCCCGGGAGACGGCGGTGGGCTCGGCGGGCAGCGTCCAGCCGGCGGTCGGGGTGCCGGCCTGGCCGTGCCCGAGGCGGGCCAGCAGCAACGCGACGTCGTCCGGCTCGCGGCCCTGCTCCATGGTGTCGAGCACGGCCTCGCAGGCGGCCTGGATGGAGGCGTGCGGCTCCTGGAGCACGGTGATCAGCCGGCCGAGGCCGACGTCCAGGTCCTTGTCCCGGGACTCGACCAGACCGTCGGTGCACAGCGCGAGCAGGCTGCCCTCGGGGATCTTCAGCTCGATCGCCTCGAACGGGACGCCGCCGACGCCGAGCGGGGCGCCGGAGGGCAGGTCGAGGATCCGGCCGGTGCCGCCGGGCAGCGGGCTGCCGGTGCGGGTCGGTTCCTCGGTCTCCTGGCCCGGCACCACCAGCACCGGCGGGATGTGCCCGGCCTTCGCGACGGTCAGCGTCCCCGTCCCGGGGTCGAACACGGCGTAGACGCAGGTGGCGAGCAGCGCCTCGTCCGGCCCCTGGGCCAGGTCGTCGGCGAGTTCGTGGACGTGCCGCAGCAGCACGTCCGGCGGCAGGTCGAGGGCGGCGAGCACGCGGACGGCGGTGCGCAGCCGGCCCATGGTGGCGGCGGCCCGCAGGCCGTGGCCCATGACGTCGCCGACGACCAGGGCGGTGCGCTCGCCGGGCAGCGGGATGACGTCGAACCAGTCGCCGCCGACCTCGGTGCCGCTGCTGCCGGGCACGTACCGGTAGGCGACCTCGACGCCGGTGGGCTGCGGCACCTGCTGCGGGAGCAGGGTGCGCTGGAGGGTGAGCGCGGCGGTGCGCTCGCGGGCGTAGAGGCGGGCGTTGTCGAGCGAGCTGCCGGCCCGGTCGGCGAGTTCGACGGTGAAGGCCAGGTCGTCCCGGTCGAAGCCCTCCCGGTAGCCGGCCCGGCTGACCAGCAGCAGGCCGATCACGATGCCGCGGGCGCGCAGCGGGACGACCAGCATGGAGTGCACGCCGAGGTCGTGGGCGGCCTGCAGCTTCGGGTCGCCGGGGTACGTGACGTCGCCGAGCTGGTCGGCGCCGGAGAGCAGCTCGGGGACGCCGGTGCGCAGCACCCGGCCGCAGGCGGAGTCCTCGGCGAAGGTGATCCGGGCGCCGCGGCGCAGCATCACCTCGACCTCGGGGCCGTCCTGGACGGAGGCGGTGCCGAGCTGGAGCAGCGAGGTGCGCCGGTCGTGGCCGTGCCGGGGCAGGTCGTCACCGTGCGCGACGGCCTGGAGCAGGATCACCGCGGAGTGGTCGGTGAGCCGGGGGACGACCGAGCTGGCGAGCTCCTGGGCGATCCGGGAGGCGTCGAGCAGGTCGCCGACCCGGGAGCCGAACTCGTTGAGCAGGGAGAGCCGGCGCCGGGCGTGCTCGACCTTGGACACGGCTCGGTAGCGCTCGGTGACGTCCATCACGGTGCCGGAGATGCCGAGCACCCGGCCGGAGCGGTCGGTCATCCGGCTGTAGGAGATCGAGCGGTAGCCGGAGCGGGCGGTGACCGGGGAGGCCAGGGTGACGTCGATGACGGGCTCGCCGGTGGCCAGCACCTGGCGCTGGATGGCGGTGATCTCGTCGGCGGCCCGCTCGGGCAGGGTCTCGCCGGTGGTCCGGCCGACGTGGTCCTCCAGCGCGACGCCGTTCATCTCGGCGAGGGTCCGGTTGACGGCGGTGTAGCGCAGGTCGGTGTCGAGGATGGCGATGCCGAGCGGGGACTGTTCGAACAGCGCGTCACGGACGGCGAGGTCGCGCTCGACGGCCCGGACGGCGGCCGTCTCGGCGAGGCTGACCTGGAGGAACGGCGTGCCGTCGCCGTCCACCAGCAGGGAGATCCGGGCGTCCACGGCGACCGGGGCGCCGTCCCGGTCGCGCAGTTCGGCGAACCCGGCCCAGCGGCCGTGCCGCAGGGTGTCCTGGATCGCGGCCCGGATCCGGGCGACCTGTTTCTCGTCCGGGATCAGCTCGTCGATCCGGCGGCCGACCAGCAGTTCGTTCGGCCAGCCGAGCAGCTCCTCGGCGGCGGGGCTCCAGAGCACCACGCGGCCGGCGGTGTCCAGGATCGCGACGGCGACCTTGAGCAGGTCGAACAGGCCGCCCTCGGGCGGGGAGCCGTCGCCGCGCGGGGGCTCGGAGGGTCCGCCGGGGAACGGCCTGCCGGGGCGGCTGCGCAGGCCGGGCTGGGCGCCAGGGTCCGGGACGGCCGGGGTGGGCGCCGGCCGGGCGGGTTGCGGGGCGCCGGAGTCGGCGGAGGGGTCGGACGGGGCGGAGGTGCCGGTGGTGCCGCTCCGGCGGCGGCGGCCGGCCGGCGGCGGCGGGGCGGCCGGGCGGGCGCCGCGGCGCAGCCGGGCGCGGGCGGCGGCGCTCCCCGCAGTGCCTGCCCGCCGTGCTCCCCCGCCGCCGTTCCCGCTGTTCGACACCGACGGGGCCTCCGGCTCTGGTCGGGATCGGCGGCCTGCTGGGGCGGCTCACCGATGGTGACGAATTGTGCCGAAAAGTGACATACCCAGCAGCAACCAGGCTATCCCGGCTGCCGGGCCGTCCCGTCCGATCGACCTGCCCGGCGCCCTGCGCGTCGGGCGCCGCGGGGCTCAGGACTGGACTCAGGGCGGGAGTCAGGATTCCAGGAGGCGGGCGATGTGCGGCAGGACGTCCCGGTCGTGGTCGATCCAGTCGACGCTGTCCAGCTCGGCCGGGCCGAGCCAGCGCAGTTCGTCGTGGTCCTCCAGCGGGCGCGGGTCACCGGCGAGCAGCTCGGCGGCCCAGAAGTGCAGCTCCAGGCCGGGCCGGACGGTCCAGGCGCCGGGCAGCCGCTCCAGTGCCCGGGCCCGTACGCCCAGCTCCTCCAGCAGCTCCCGCTCCAGCGCCTGGGCCTCGGTCTCGCCGGGCTCGGCCTTCCCGCCCGGGAGCTCCCAGCGCCCGGCCACCGCGGCGGGCGCACTGCGCCGGGCGGCCAGCAGCCGGCCCCGGTGGATCAGCGCGCCGCCGACCACGATCCGGGTGGCGGTCTCGTCCTGAACGTCCATGGGCCCGACCCTATGCGTCCTCGGCCTCGACCCAGTACAGCTGTTTGTGCCCGCGGGCCTCGAACTCGGCGGCCAGCCGCTCGGCCTCGGGCCGGGAGAGTCCCCCGGCCACGACGAAGCGGTTGCCGTTGTCGTCCTGCCGCATCACCCGGAAGGTGTCCATGGCCGGAGCGTATCCCCGGCCGGCGTGGGGGTCGGGCCGGGGATACGCCCCTCGAACGTTACGGCCCGCTCGCTACCGGCAGGTACGGGCGCGGTTAACTCCCGGTAAGACGATGCGATCAGACCCGGAGGTCGGGCGCCTGCTCGCCGGTGGAGAGGCCGAGCTCACGGCGGATCTCCACGCTCAGCGGGAGGGTCTTGGCCGTCAGCTGCTGGGCCCGCCGGATCGCCCCCGCCAGCGCGGTGGCGTCGGTCGTCTTCGCGGCGGCGTCCCAGGCGTCGGCGGCCGCCCGCTGGGCCGCGGCCAGTTCGGTGACCTTCGGCTTGGCGCCGTCCGGCCAGACCGTCGAGGTCTTCGACAGCTGCTCGGCCTCGGCCCGGGAGGCGGCGGCCATCTGCCGGGCCCAGGCCGCGTACTCGGAGTTGGCGGCGTCGACCTCGCCCTTGGGCCGCTTCGCGTAGGCGGAGTTGAAGCCCTTGACGGCCTCGAGGTAGGTCAGCTGCGCGGAGTTCAGGCTGCCGCGGTCGGTGCGGACGGTCCCGGTGTGCTCGGCGTCGCGGTCCTCGAAGGCGCAGGTGACGGACCGTTCGCCGGACCTCCAGTTACCGCGGGTCGGGTAGAGGTAGACGTCGTCCATGCCGTCCGGGATCGCCCACTGGTCGAGGGCGTACTCGTCGAGCACCGGGCCGCACAGTTCGCCGGCGCGCTCGCGGATCTTCGCCTCGCCCGGGTAGGACGGGCCGTCGCTCGCCGGGATCCTCACGGTGCCGGCCACCTCGCCGTGGTGCGGGGCGGAGCAGGGCACCTTGCGCACCCAGTACACGGTCTCGTCGCCGCCGTCCGGGTCGGTCCGGCTGCCGTCCTCCGGGGTGCTGTAGCAGTCCCCGGCCTTGAGCGCGGACCAGCGCACGGAGCCGGCCGGGGCCTTGGGAGCCGGGAGGTGGTCGGCGCGGTCGCTCCGGCCGGCGGCCACGATCCCGCCGAGGACGCCGAGGCCGGTGAGCAGCAGGCCGATCACGCCGAACACCAGGCCGGTCACGGCCATGCCGCGGCCGCGCTCCCCGCGCTTGCCGATCTGGACCAGCGCGATGATCGAGAGGACGAGGGCGACCGGCCAGACGCAGACCAACCCGGTCACCAGGGCTCCGACGGCGAAGCCGTTGGTCTGCTCGGAGGCCGGGGGGTAGGCGTAGCCGGGCTGGAAGCCGGAGTACGCGCCGGGCACCACCGACGCCCAGCCGCCGGCGGGCGCGCCGTTCGCGGGCGGGAGCGGCGGGTGGGGCGCCGACATCGGCATCGGTATCCGGCCGGTGGGCGGGGCGGCGGGGCCGGGAGCGGCCCAGGGGTCGGCGGGCGCCGGGGTCTCCGCGGGCGCCGGGGTGTCCGCGGGCGCCGGGGTGTCCGCGGGCTCGGCTGACTTCGACGTCGGGGCGTCCGGCTTCCTGAGGTCGACCGTGGGCGCGGCGGCGGCGTCCGGCACCGCGACGGGCGCGTCGGAATCGGGCTTGGACACGTGGACTCCCCGGCCCGCCGGTACGGGCATCAGCTCGGCGTTCGACACCATGGCTCGAACCCGAACGGGCCCGACATGAACGGTCGCGCGACTTTACCCGATCTTTTCGAACGCCCGCCCGCCCGTATCCCCGGCCGCCCCGCCGGTCAGCCGCGGGCCAGGATCTCGCCGTGCAGCATCGAGAACCACCCGTCCTCGGCGGTGCTCCACTCCCGCCAGGCGGCCGCGATCCGCTCCAGCTCCGCCCGGTCGGCGAAGCCCCTCTCCTCCGCGGTGCGGGCGAACGCGGAGTCCACCGTCCGGTCGGCCCACATGCCGGCCCAGAAGGCGCGGCGCTCGGGCGTCGCGTACGTCCAGGTGGTGGCGGTGGCGGTGACCTCGGCGAACCCGGCCGCGCGGGCCCAGGACAGCAGCCGCCGCCCGGCGTCCGGCTCGCCGCCGTTGGCCCGGGCGGTGCGCCGGTACAGCAGCAGCCAGCTCTCCAGCGCGGGCGCCTCGGGGTACCAGGTCATGGTCGCGTAGTCGACGTCCCGGGCCGCGACCACGCCGCCCGGCGCGACGACCCGGCGCATCTCGCGCAGGGCGGCCACCGGGTCGGCCACGTGCTGCAGCAGCTGGTGGGCGTGCACCACGTCGAACTCACCGTCGCGATACCGCAGTTGGTGGACGTCGGCGACCTCGAAGACGACGTTGGACAGGCCCCGCCCGGCGACGTACGCGGCCGCCTGCTCCAGCACCTCCCCGGAGGTGTCCACGGCCACCACGCGCCCGCCCGGGCCGACCAGTTCGGCCAGGTCGGCGGTGATCGTGCCCGGCCCGCAGCCGACGTCCAACAGGGCCTGCCCGGACCGCAGTTCGGGCACCAGGTAGGCGGCCGAGTCGGCGACGCCGCGGGAGCGGTGCGAGCGCAGCACGGCCTCCTGGTGGCCGTGTGTGTAGACGGCGGCAGGCCGCTGTCCGGTCATGGAACCCCCTGAGGTGTGGTCGGCTTCCGCGGCTACCCGCAGCACATCTGACGCTACTGCACGTCCCATATCACGAGAAGGTTCGTCTCACATTCCGACCGCCTGGCCATGCCTCCCACTCCGCCCGCCGTACCGTGGAGGCGCCCCCGACAGAACGGTCCCACGATGCCTGGCTCGCGCCCCTTCGTCCTGCTGAGCGCCGCCATGTCGCTCGACGGCCATCTCGACGACGCCTCCCCCGAGCGCCTGCTGCTCTCCAACGAGGCCGACTTCGACCGGGTCGACGAGGAGCGCGCCGCCGCCGACGCGATCCTGGTCGGCGGCAACACCCTGCGCACCGACAACCCGCGCCTGCTGGTCAACGACCCCGCCCGGCGTGCCGCCCGGCTCGCGGCCGGCCGCCCCGCGTACCCGCTGAAGGTGACGCTCAGCGCGAGCGGCGCGCTCGACCCCGCGCTGCGGTTCTGGCACACCGGCGGCGCCAAGCTCGCCTACACCACGGACGCCGGCGCGGCCGTCCTGCGTCCGGCACTGGACGGGCTGGCCGAGGTGGTCGCGCTCGGCGGCACGGTGGACCTCGGCGCCGTACTGGACGATCTCGGCGCGCGCGGGGTGCGCCGCCTGATGGTCGAGGGCGGGGGCAGCGTGCACACCCAGTTCCTCGCCCAAGGCCTCGCGGACGAGCTCCAGCTGGCCGTGGCCCCGCTGCTGGTCGGCCAGGCGCAGGCGCCGCGGTTCGTCCACCCGGCCGCCTTCCCCGGCGGCCCGGCACGGCGGATGCGGCTGCTGGAGGCACGTACCGTGGGCGATGTCGTCCTGCTCAGGTACGCCCCGAAGGAGCCCGCCCCGTGACCACCGACCTCGACCACCTGCGCCGGGCCGTGGAACTCTCCCGCCGCTGCCCGCCCTCCGGGACGGCCTTCTCGGTGGGCGCGGTGATCGTCGGCGCGGACGGCAAGGTGCTGGCGGAGGGCTACAGCCGCGAGGTGGACGCACACAACCACGCCGAGGAGGCGGCGCTCGGCAAGCTCCCGCCCGGCGACCCGCGGCTGCGCGGCGCCACCGTCTACAGCTCGCTGGAGCCGTGCGGGCAGCGCGCCTCCCGCCCGATGCCGTGCGCCCGGCTGATCATCGCGGCGGGCGTGCCGCGGGTGGTGGTGGCCTGGCGGGAGCCCGACCTGTTCGTCACCGACTGCCAGGGCACCGCCCTGCTGGAGGCAGCCGGCGTCGAAGTGGTCGAGCTGCCGGAACTGGCCGAGGAGGCCCGGGCCGTCAACGCCCACCTGCTCGGCTGATCCCCGCCCGCCGTCCACTGACGAGACGCCAGAGGCCGCCCCGCCCCCGCGATGGGGGTCGGGGCGGCCTCCTGACACCTGGCCGGACGTCAGACGTTGAAGCGGAACTCCACGACGTCGCCGTCCTGCATGATGTACTCCTTGCCCTCGATGCGGGCCTTGCCCTTGGCGCGGGCGTCGGCGATCGAGCCGGTCTCGACCAGGTCCTCGAAGGAGATGACCTCGGCCTTGATGAAGCCCTTCTGGAAGTCGGTGTGGATCACACCGGCGGCCTCGGGGGCGGTGGCGCCCTTCTTGATGGTCCAGGCGCGGGCTTCCTTGGGGCCGGCGGTCAGGTAGGTCTGCAGGCCGAGGGTGTCGAAGCCGACCCGGGCGAGCGTGGCGAGGCCGGGCTCGTCCTGGCCCATGGACTGGAGGAGTTCGAGGGCCTCGGCGTCGTCGAGCTCGATCAGCTCGGACTCGATCTTGGCGTTGAGGAAGATCGCCTCGGCCGGGGCGACCAGCTCGCGCTGGGCGTTCTTGAAGTCCTCGTCGGCCAGCTCGGCCTCGTCCACGTTGAAGACGTAGAGGAAGGGCTTGGCGGTCAGCAGGTGGAGGTCGCGGATCGGGGTGGTGTCGAAGCCGGCCTCGAAGAGGGTCTTGCCGGTCTCCAGGATCGCCTGCGCGGCCTCGGCGGCGGCCAGCACGGGGGCGGTGTCCTTCTTGAGGCGCGCCTCCTTCTGGAGCCGCGGGAGCACCTTCTCGATGGTCTGGAGGTCGGCCAGGATCAGCTCGGTGTGGATGGTCTCGATGTCGTCCTTGGGCGACACCTTGCCGTCCACGTGCACCACGTCGGGGTCGGTGAAGGCGCGCACGACCTGGCAGATCGCGTCCGACTCGCGGATGTTGGCGAGGAACTTGTTGCCCAGACCCTCGCCCTCGCTGGCGCCGCGCACGATGCCGGCGATGTCGACGAAGTCGACGGTGGCCGGGAGGAGGCGCTGGGAACCGAAGATCTCGGCGAGCTTGGCCAGCCGCTCGTCCGGAACGCCGACGACGCCGACGTTCGGCTCGATGGTGGCGAACGGGTAGTTGGCCGCCAGCACGTCGTTCTTGGTCAGGGCGTTGAACAGGGTCGACTTGCCGACGTTCGGCAGGCCGACGATTCCGATCGTGAGCGACATGAAGCGCAGTCCCGTGGGCTTGGAGGAGTTGGGTCGGCACCGTGCGGGCCGACCTCCAAGTCTACGGGCAGCTCCTCGACCCTCGGTCGCCCCCGGCAGGAGCTCCGGGAACTCCGTCCGGTTTCCGGATCGGACGATCACGGTTCGCCGGATCGTCCGGGCTGGTCGCACGCCTGAGCGACGGTCACCTCGGCACTCCGTCCGGAGACACGGAGCGAGGCCGGAACGGTCCATTACACAGTGTGGCGATGATCGGACCGTACGTTGGGTGGGTGGAGCAGAGCATCCGTACCCAGACGCCAGGGCCCCGACGCCGTCCGCCGAGCGGCGCGGCCTCGGCCTCCGTCCCCGGGCCCGGGCGGGCCCCCGAGACGGCCGGGGCAACCCCCGCCCCCTCCCCCGCCTCCCGGCTACGCCCCGTAGCCGGCCCGCCCCCCGCCGGCCGTCCGGCCACCCCCCGGCTGCGGCTGCGCCTGCCGCTGTCCGGGCGCGGCCCCAGCCGGCTGTACGGGCGGCGCCGGACCGGGCGGCCGACCCGGCTGACCGCCGTCGGCACCGGCGTGGTCGCGGTGCTGGCGACCCTCGCGGCGGCCGGCCTGGACCGACTGCTGTTCGGCGGCCTCGGCTGGCTGTTCGGCCTCGGCTACCTGGTGGTCTGCTTCCAGCTGGCCGTCCGGGTGCGCTACGCCGACCTGCTGGCGGCGCCGATCAGCGGGCCGATCGCCTTCGCCCTGGCGCTGCTGCTGCTCGCGCCGGTGAGCTCCTCGGGCGTCACCGCCCAAGTGGTGGGGCTGGCGACCGGGCTGGCGCTGCGGGCCGGCTGGCTGTTCTGCGGCACCGGCCTGGCGGCGCTGATCGTCCTGGCCCGGTTCGTCGCGCAGAGCCGGATCCACCGCTCGCGCTGACGGCGGGCGGTCAGCCCGCCGCCCGGGCCGCGGCCATGGCGGCGCCGACGATGCCAGCGTCGTTGCGCAGCTCCGCGGGGACGACCCGGGCCTCGCGCTCGCGCAGCAGCGGCAGGAACCTCTCGTGCTTGCGGCTCACCCCGCCGCCGATCACGATCAGCTGCGGCGAGATGAGCATCTCCACCAGGTCCAGGTACTCGTCGACCCGCCGGGCCCACTGCTCCCAGCTCAGGTTGTGCCGCTCCCTGGCGGCCGAGGAGGCGCGGCGCTCGGCATCCTTGCCGCGCAGCTCCAGGTGGCCCAGCTCGGTGTTGGGCACCAGCGTGCCGTCCACGAAGAGCGCGCTGCCGATGCCGGTGCCGAAAGTCAGCACCAGCACCACGCCGGGCTGATCACGGCCGGCGCCGTACGCGGTCTCGGCGAGGCCGGCGGCGTCGGCGTCGTTGAGGACGGTCGCGGGCAGGTCCAGCGCCTCGCGGAACAGGCCTTCGGCGTCCAGCCCGACCCAGCCCTTGTCCACGTTGGCCGCGGTCCTGGTCCGGCCGCGGACCACCACCCCGGGGAAGGTCAGCCCGACCGGACCCTCGTGGCCGAAGTGGCGGACCACCTCCCGGACGGTGGCGACCACGGCCTCGGGGGCGGACGGCCGCGGGGTGAGCACCTTGTAGCGCTCCTGGGCGAGCGCGCCCCGGCCCAGGTCGACCGGGGCGCCCTTGATGCCCGAACCGCCGATGTCCACGCCGAATACCGCCGTCATCACGACCACCCTCCGCCGGGGGCCGCGGACCGCTCGTCCACAGCCTGTGTACAAAACTACGAGAGCCGGCACGGGCCCGCACAGCAGAGAACCCGGCGCCCACGAGGGGCACCGGGCTCTCCGGGGATCAGCGCAGAAGGCGTTACAGCTTGCCCGCGGCCTCGGCGCGAAGGTCGCGGCGCAGCTCCTTGGGCAGCGAGAAGGTCAGGTGCTCCTCGGCGGTCTTGACGGTCTCGACCGTCTCGTAGCCGCGCGCGGCCAGCCACTCCAGCACGCCGTCGACCAGGATCTCCGGCACCGAGGCGCCGCTGGTCAGGCCGACCGTGGTGACGCCCTCCAACCAGGCGTCCTGGATCTCCTCGGCGAAGTCCACCAGGTGGGCGGCCTTGGCGCCGTACTCCAGGCCGACCTCGACCAGGCGGACCGAGTTGGAGGAGTTCTTGGAGCCGACCACGATCAGCAGGTCGGTCTCGGGGGCCAGCTGCTTGACGGCGACCTGGCGGTTCTGGGTCGCGTAGCAGATGTCGTCGCTGGGCGGGCTGACCAGCAGCGGGAAGCGCTTCTTCAGCTCGCCGACGGTGGCCATGGTCTCGTCCACCGACAGGGTGGTCTGGGACAGCCAGACGACCTTGGACTCGTCCCGGACCTGCACGTTCGCCACGTCCTCGGCGCCGTCCACCAGGTGGATCCGGTCCGGGGCCTCGCCCATGGTGCCGATGACCTCCTCGTGGCCCTCGTGGCCCACCAGCAGGATGTCGAAGCCCTCGTCGGCGAAGCGGACGGCCTCCTTGTGCACCTTGGTGACCAGCGGGCAGGTGGCGTCGACGGTGGCGAGCTTGCCGGCCTTGGCCTCGTCGTGGACGGACGGCGCGACGCCGTGCGCGGAGAAGACGACGATCGAGCCCTCGGGCACCTCCTCCGTCTCGTCGACGAAGATCGCGCCCTTCTTCTCCAGGGTCTGCACCACGTACTTGTTGTGGACGATCTGCTTGCGGACGTAGATGGGGGCCCCGTACTGCTCCAGGGCCTTCTCCACGGCGATCACGGCGCGGTCGACACCCGCGCAGTAGCCCCGGGGGGCGGCGAGCAGGACACGGCGCTGCGCGGTGTTGGACATGGCTCCATCGTACGGGCGGCACGGAGCCGCGCCGCCCGGGGCGGGGGTGACCGGCCGGTACGCGGCTGCTGCCGGGCGTTGGACCGACCGCCGGTTCGGGCGGCGGGACTGTCGGCGTGCGCCGATAACCTCGTACGCATGGCCAACACCAGCTCCCCTGAAGCCCCGCTCCCGGTCGGCAAGGTCTCCGCGCTGATCGGCGGCTGGATCGACCGGCTCGGCTCGGTGTGGATGGAGGGCCAGATCACCCAGCTCAGCCGCCGGCCCGGGGCGGGCGTGGTGTTCCTGACCCTGCGCGACCCGCAGGCGGACGTCTCGCTGACGGTGACCTGCTTCCGCTCGGTGTTCGACCAGGTCGCGGAGGTCGTGCAGGAGGGCGCGCGGGTCGTCGTGCACGCCAAGCCGGAGTGGTACGCGGCGCGCGGGCAGCTGTCGATGCGGGCCTCGGAGATCCGGCCGGTCGGGCTGGGCGAGCTGCTGGCCCGGTTGGAGCAGCTGAAGCGGCGGCTCGCCGGGGAGGGCCTGTTCGCGGCGGAGCGGAAGACGCCGCTGCCGTTCCTGCCGCAGTGCGTCGGGCTGGTCACCGGGCGCGGCTCGGCGGCCGAGCGGGACGTCCTGGAGAACGCCCGGCGGCGCTGGCCGGCGGTCCGCTTCGAGGTGCGGAACGTGCCGGTGCAGGGCGTCAGCGCGGTGGAGCGGGTGAGCGCGGCCGTCCGGGAGCTGGACGAGCACCCCGAGGTGGACGTGATCATCGTGGCCCGGGGCGGCGGCAGCGTCGAGGACCTGCTGCCGTTCTCGGACGAGGGGCTGGTGCGGCTGGTCGCGGCCGCCCGCACCCCGGTGGTCAGCGCGATCGGGCACGAGCCGGACCAGCCGCTGCTGGACTTCGTCGCCGACCTGCGCGCATCCACGCCGACCGATGCCGCCAAACGGGTGGTCCCGGACGTCGGCGAGGAGCTCGCCAAGGTCCGCCACCTGCGGGACCGGGCCCGGCGGAACGTCCTCGGCCGGGTCGAGCGCGAGCAGCACGGGCTGGACGGCGTGCGCAGCCGCCCGGCGCTGGCCGCGCCGCACCGGATGCTGGACGGGCGCGGCCAGGAGGTGACCACGCTGCTGGACCGGGCCCGGCGCACCCTGCGCCACCGGCTGGACCACGCGCAGAGCGACCTCGGGCACACCCTGGCCCGGGTGGTCGCGCTCTCGCCCGCGGCCACCCTGGACCGCGGCTACGCGGTGCTCCAGCGGGCCGACGGCACGGTGGTGACGGACCCGGCGCAGGTCGCGGCCGGGGAGGGGCTGCACGCCCGGGTGGCGGGCGGTTCGTTCGGCGTCACGGTGGACGAGGGCTGACGGCCGCACGACGGCCCGGGCCGCTGCCGGGTGTCGGTGCCAGCCCCTACGCTGGCACGCATGGCAGAGCAGCAGGAGCAGGACCGGCACGCGGTGCCGCAGACCCCGGACGACGCGCTGGGCTACGAGCACGCCCGGGACGCGTTGCTGGAGGTGGTCCGGCAGCTGGAGAACGGCGGCACGTCGCTGGAGGAGTCGCTGGCGCTCTGGGAGCGCGGCGAGCAGCTGGCGAAGGTCTGCCAGCGCTGGCTGGACGGCGCCCGGGCCCGGCTGGACGCCGCGCTGGCCGCCGAGGAGGGCGAGACGCCCGGCGGCGAGTGACGCAGGTCACAGCGGAGCCGGGAATCGTTGAAAGTTCACCCATGTTGGGACCTGGTGATCGGCCGCGGCCGGTCACACCGACGAATCCATCCCGCATGAGGTGCACTGACATGACCACCGACGCCCTGGTACTCGACGCCGCCGCTCAGGACCTGCTGTTCCGCGAGGCCCGCACCGCGAACACCTTCACCGACGAGCCGGTCACCGAGGAGCAGGTCAAGGCGATCTACGACCTGGTCAAGTACGGCCCGACCGCGTTCAACCAGCAGCCGCTGCGCGTCGTCCTGGTGCGCTCCGCCGAGGGCCGCGAGCGCCTCGTGCGACACCTGGCCGACGGCAACAAGGCCAAGACCGCCGCCGCCCCGCTGGTCGCCATCCTGGCCGTGGACAACGAGTTCCACGAGGAGCTGCCGACCCAGTTCCCGCACTTCCCGCAGGCCAAGGACGTGTTCTTCTCGGAGCGCCCCGTCCGCGAGCGGTCCGCCGCCCTGAACGGCGCCCTGCAGGCCGCCTACTTCATCGTCGGCGTGCGCGCCGCCGGCCTGGCCGCCGGCCCGATGACCGGTTTCGACGCCGAGGGCATCGACAAGGAGTTCTTCGGCGACGGCGAGCACTCGGTGCTGGCCGTGGTCAACATCGGCAAGCCGGGCGAGGACGCCTGGTTCCCGCGCTCGCCGCGCCTGGAGTACGACCAGGTCGTCACCACGGTCTGACGCGATCCGGTCCGACTCTCTCCGGCCTGTCGCGTTTCGCGCGCGAAGGGGCCCGCACCGGTTCGTCCGGTGCGGGCCCCTTCCGCATGCGTGTGGGCTGCCGGCGCTACTTGAGCGCCTGCGCCAGCTCGGCCAGTTCCTCGTAGGAGGCGGTGCCGGTGAGCAGAGTGGTCCCGGTGCCGTTCTGCACGGCCAGCGCGCGGGCCTTGTCGCCCTGCACGCGGTCCCAGGTCCGGCCGGCCACGTCCGCGGTGCCGTCCGCCTTGCCGCCCGCGACCTTGTCGGACAGCAGCGCCTCGCGCGGTACGTCGCTCTGCTCGACCGCCGCGTACTGGCCGGACGGCGTGACGAAGCCCAGGTGCCAGGCGTTGCCCTTGCCGTTGCTCTGCGCGGCCGGCTGGTAGCTGACCGAGGTGGCCCGCCACCGGTCGGACAACCCCTCCGGGGCGACCAGCTGGTAGGGCGCGGCGCGCTTCGCCGAAGCCGCCGCGACCCGGTACTCGACCTTGAGCGGCGGGACGCTGTCCGCATCGTGCGGGAGGAACAGGTACCCGATCCAGACCACGCCACCGACCGCCAGCATCGACAGGACCATGTCCCGTACGGTCTGCCGGCCTCTCAAGCCCTTGCTCTCTCCTGCCACCCCCACATGGTCCCTCATACACTCCCGGGACCCGTCACCCGGGGTGCCCACGTCCGGGTGAAGCGGGACGAACCGGTGGTTTCCGGCGAAGGGTGGCGACCCGCGCCACAGACAGTCATCTCGTGGGCGGATACGATCGCAGAACCCTCACCACGGCGTTCGACCTGGCAGTAGTCGGGCGCTTACTGGCCGTCGCGTACAGAGAGGTAACGACGATGACCACGCAGTACCCGCACCACCTTCCCAGTGCCCTGGAGGTCGCGCCCGAGGCTCCGGACCGGAACCTCGCGCTCGAGCTCGTCCGGGTCACCGAGGCGGCGGCGATGGCCGCCGGCCGGTGGGTCGGACGCGGCGACAAGAACGGCGCGGACGGCGCCGCAGTCAAGGCGATGCGCACCCTCGTCTCGACCGTCTCGATGAACGGCGTGGTCGTCATCGGCGAGGGCGAGAAGGACGAGGCCCCGATGCTCTTCAACGGCGAGCGTGTCGGCGACGGCACCGGCGCCGAGTGTGACGTCGCGGTCGACCCAGTCGACGGCACCACCCTCACCGCCAAGGGCATGAACAACGCCGTCGCGGTACTCGCCGTCGCCGACCGCGGCACCATGTTCGACCCCAGCGCCGTGTTCTACATGGACAAGCTGGTGGCCGGCCCGGAGGCCGCCGAGTTCGTCGACATCACGGCCCCGCCGGCCGTCAACATCCGCCGGGTCGCCAAGGCCAAGGGCAGCGCCGTCGAGGACGTCACCGTCGTCATCCTCGACCGCCCGCGCCACGACGGCCTGGTCCGCGAGATCCGCGAGGCCGGCGCCCGGATCAAGTTCATCTCCGACGGCGACGTGGCCGGCGCCATCATGGCCGCCCGCGAGGGCACCGGCGTCGACCTGCTCATGGGCATCGGCGGCACGCCCGAGGGCATCATCGCGGCCTGCGCCCTGAAGTGCATGGGCGGCGTGATCCAGGGCCGGCTGTGGCCCAAGGACGAGGCCGAGCGGCAGAAGGCCCTCGACGCCGGCCACGACCTGGACCGGGTGCTCACCACCAACGACCTGGTCAGCGGCGAGAACGTGTTCTTCGTCGCCACCGGCATCACCGACGGCGAGCTGCTGCGCGGCGTGCACTACCGCCAGGAGACCGCCACCACCAGCTCGCTGGTGATGCGCTCCAAGAGCGGCACCATCCGCGAGATCAACTCCACCCACAAGCTGTCGAAGCTGCGGGCCTACAGCGCGATCGACTTCGACCGCGCCAACTGAGGCTCGACACCCGGCACTTGGCGGCCCCGGCGGAATCCCCCTCCGCCGGGGCCGCGGTGCGTCCGTCTTCCGGTGGGCGGGTGCCTTCGACCCGCCGTCAACCCGCTATCCGCCGCCCGGCCGCGGCCACCCTGGCCGCCTCGCGCAGCTCCGTGTCCCGGCGGCGGCGCCGGGCCAGCACCACCCGGCGCTCGGCGGCCGTCAGCCCGCCCCACACCCCGTACGGCTCCGGCTGCGCCAGCGCGTGCTCACGGCACTCCAGCAGCACCGGGCAGCGCGCACACACCTGCTTCGCCTGCTCCTCGCGCGACAACCGGGCCGCCGTGGGCTCCTTGGACGGCGCGAAGAACAGCCCCACCTCGTCCCGCCGGCACGCGGCGCCCGTGTGCCAGGGGTTGTCGTCGCCCACGGAGCCCGCAGAGCCCGCAGAGCCAGGGGAACCCTGCGGCTGCCGGCGGCCGTCGGGGCGGGGCTCCAACAACTGCGCGGCGGCGACGGGCGAGGTGGTGCGGGACTCGATCGGATGCAGCACGGCCGTACTCCTGACGAGGCTCTCGGACACGGGGAAGCTCGCTCCCCTGCCCGGCTGCGAGCCCCCGCTCTTCCAACCCCCGGACCGGCCGCTTGGCCGCCCCCGGTGCGCAGCCGTACGAGAAGCGATGTGCGGAGGAATTACCCCACCGCGGCGCGATTCATGCACACTGCACGCAATCGACTACCCAGTGCACTCGCCACAACGACGAGTGCCCGGCCGGGAGTTGTCCCCACGGCCGGGCACTCGGGAGATGTCGGGCAGGTCGGCCGGCACCTCGGTCGACAGGCGCCGAGCAGGTCAGCCGGAGGTCAACCGGCTTCAGTCGACGCCGAGTTGCTTGCGCACCCACTCCTTGAGCTTCTTGCCCCGGCGCGGCTTGGCGTCACAACCGCCGAAGATGGCCGTGCCCTTGACCCGGACCACCGGCGCGTACGGGTCGGCCGCCGTCTGCTCCTTGACGTCGAAACCGCCGAAGATGCCGACGCCGCCGCCGTGCAGGCTCACGTTCTCCGGCACCCGGATCTCGACCCCGCCGAACAGCGACAGTACGTCGATCTCCACCTTGGGCGACTCGAACACGGCGTCGCTCAGGTCGATGTCCACCCCGCCGAACACCGCGGCCACCTTCAGGTGCGAGCCGACGCGCCAGCGGCCCTTGCGGGACGCGCCGCCGAAGACCGCCACGATCGACGGCGACTCCTGGCGGGCGGGCGGCTGCACCGGGCCGGCCGGGCGGGGCGCCGAGGCGTCCAGCGGCGGCTTCTCGAACGAGACCGGGCGGTGGCTGGGAAGGTCCCGGGTGAGCGGCATCAGGTCGCCCAGCGTCTTGGCGGCGTAGGCGGCCTCGATCCTCTCGGCGTGCTCGTCGACGTTCAGCCGGCCCTCGGCGTAGGCGTCGCGCAGCAGCTCGGCGACCCGCTCGCGGTCGGCGTCCGAGGCCCTCAACTCGGCCTCCGCCACCGGGACCTGCGCGGACGTCGGCGCGGACGTCGAGGCCGGCCTGGCCTGATCGGTCGGCGTGGGCTCGGGTGCGGCCCCCGGCTTGGTGATGGGTACGGGCGCCGGCACGGGCGGCTGCCCCTGATCGTCCTGCGACGGCGAGTTGTCCACGGCCACAGCCTAGTCGCTCGCACTGCCGCGCGAGTGAGCCCCGTCACGCAGGCTGCCCTGTCCGTCTGCGTGCTCCACCCGGGTCCTACCCTGGATGGTGCTTCGCCGACGCAGCCGGATCACTGGAAACCTAAGGACCGCCCCCATGGCTCCCACGCCAGACTTCGAGTACAGCGACCTGCTCCCCCTGGGCGCTGACCCGACCCCTTACCGCAAGCTCACCTCCGAGGGTGTCTCCACCTTCGAGGCCGGCGGTCGCACCTTCCTCCAGGTCGAGCCCGAGGCCCTGCGGCTGCTCACGGCCGAGGCGATGCACGACATCTCGCACTACCTGCGCCCCGCCCACCTCGCCCAGCTGCGCCGCATCCTGGACGACCCGGAGGCCAGCCCCAACGACCGCTTCGTCGCGCTCGACCTGCTGAAGAACGTCAACATCTCGGCCGGCGGCATCCTCCCGATGTGCCAGGACACCGGCACCGCCATCGTCATGGGCAAGCGCGGCCAGAACGTCCTCACCTCCGGCGCCGACGAGTCCGCCATCGCGCGCGGCGTGTACGACGCGTACACCAAGCTCAACCTGCGCTACTCCCAGATGGCCCCGGTGACCATGTGGGACGAGAAGAACACCGGCAACAACCTGCCGGCCCAGATCGAGCTGTACGCCACCGACGGCGACGCGTACAAGTTCCTGTTCATGGCCAAGGGCGGCGGCTCCGCCAACAAGTCGTACCTCTACCAGGAGACCAAGGCCATCCTGAACGAGACGAGCATGCTCTCGTTCCTGGAGCAGAAGATCCGCTCGCTCGGCACCGCCGCCTGCCCGCCGTACCACCTGGCCATCGTGATCGGCGGCACCAGCGCCGAGTTCGCGCTCAAGACCGCCAAGTACGCGTCGGCGCACTACCTGGACAACCTGCCGACGTCGGGGAACGCGAAGACCGGCCACGGCTTCCGGGACCTGGAGCTGGAGCAGAAGGTCTTCGAGCTGACCCAGAAGATCGGCATCGGCGCCCAGTTCGGCGGCAAGTACTTCTGCCACGACGTGCGCGTCGTCCGCCTGCCGCGGCACGGCGCCTCGCTGCCCGTCGCCATGGCCGTCTCCTGCTCCGCCGACCGCCAGGCGCTCGGCAAGATCACCGCCGAGGGTGTCTTCTTGGAGCAGCTGGAGACCGACCCGGCCAGGTACCTGCCGGACACCACCGACGAACACCTCGACGACGACGTGGTGCGCGTCGACCTCAACCAGCCGATGTCCGCCATCCGCGCCGAGCTCTCCAAGTACCCGGTGAAGACCCGGCTCTCGCTCACCGGCACGCTCGTCGTCGCCCGCGACATCGCGCACGCCAAGATCAAGGAGCGCCTGGACGCCGGCGAGGGCATGCCCAAGTACCTCCAGGACCACCCGGTCTACTACGCCGGCCCGGCCAAGACCCCCGAGGGCTACGCCTCCGGCTCCTTCGGCCCCACCACCGCCGGCCGGATGGACTCCTACGTCGACCAGTTCCAGGCCGCCGGCGGCTCGATGGTCATGCTCGCCAAGGGCAACCGCAGCAAGCAGGTCACCGACGCCTGCGCCCAGCACGGCGGCTTCTACCTCGGCTCCATCGGCGGCCCGGCCGCCCGGCTCGCCCAGGACTGCATCAAGAAGGTCGAGGTCCTGGAGTACGCCGAGCTCGGCATGGAGGCCGTCTGGCGCATCGAGGTCGAGGACTTCCCGGCCTTCATCGTCGTCGACGACAAGGGCAACGACTTCTTCCGCGAGACCACCGAGGGCCCGCTGATCACCAACCTGCGCGTCCGCTCGAAGGAGTAGCCCCTTCCGCGCTCCCCGCGCTCTTGCGACGCCCCGGCCGCACCCCGCGGTCGGGGCGTCGGCGTTGACGCGGCCTCACGCGTCGAAGTCGTACTCCAGGACGTAGGAGGCGGCGTCGAGGATCATCTCGTTCAGCTCGACGACCTGGCCCTCGTCCGCGAAGGCCGTCCGGCAGATCAGGATCACCGGGGTGCCGGCGGACAGCTCCAGCCGCGCGCCCTCCTCCGCGCTCGGCATGCGCGAGCGCACCTCCTCGCGGAAGTGGACGGGCTTCGCGCCGATCTCCGCCAGGCGCGCGTACGTGCCGCCCGGGCCGGTGTCCTCCCGGGTGATCGCCGTGCCGGCGACCAGGCCGGCCGACAGGTAGGAGGTGGACAGCAGCACCGGCTTGCCGTCCAGCACGAAACGGCGGTGCCGCACGCACATCGGCTCCCCCGGGTCGACGCCCAGCACCCGTGCCACGTGGTCGGGCGCGCCCTGCTCGGAGACCGACACCTGGTCGACGACCAGCGAGCGCCCGTCGATGTCCGCCGACCATATCGACCGGCCCGACCCCCACTGCCCCTGCGCCAGCCGCTGGATCCCGCGCCGCCGCAGCGGCCGGAAGTCCCGCACGAACACCCCCGCACCCCGGCGCGCCTCCGCGATGCCCTCGCTCCGCAGCACCCCCAGCGCCTGGCGGGCCGTCATCCGGGCGACCCCGTACTCGTCCATGAGGTCGTTCTCGCCCGGCAGCCGGTCCCCCGGCCGGTACTCGCCGGCGTCGATGGCCGCCCTGAGCGTGTCGGCGATCCGCTGGTACTTGGGCTGCTTCTCGCCACTGCTGCCGGTCATCGCCGCTTCCTCTCCCTCGCGGAAATCGTAGGCGCGTCCGCGGTCGCCGGTAAGCGGATACGACCGTTGACATCTCTAGAGATATTAGCTTCTCTAGAGATGCCGGGCAGTAGTCGCCGAGCATCACCACACACGCACGGACAGCGACCAGGCGAAGGAGAGTGCGGTGAGCACCCGACGTCAGCACAACGCCACCAGCTATCGGCCACACGTGGGTGAACGCGTCCTGGACCGCAGGACCGGACGCACCGGCATCTACATGGACACCATCGGCGGAGAGCACTACATACGCCCCGAGGGCGGCGGCCGCGAATGGACCGCCGACCCCGGCCACCTCACCCCGGCCCCGACGACCGACGACGACGATCCGGAGCCGACGGGATTCGGCCACCGGGAGGCGGGGCAAGTTCCGTCCGTTCCGGCAAAACCACGGCAAACTGCAACAATCCGGGTCTGATCGAGTTCTCGCTGAACCCGGAATTCCGGAAGCCCGACCCCCACCCGTGAGCGTCCGGTGATATTCCTGCGCAAAAGACCGGTGCCCCCGCCTCCACATCCGGAAGAGGCAAGGGCACCGGCTCGACCGGGTTACGGGTGGCTGGAGATGATGCTCTCCGGCTCGAACTTGTGGCCCGGCTCACCCGTCGCCGGCTTGGCGGGCTCGACAACGTGCTCGGCCTCGTCACCGAACAGGTCCTGCTCGAGCGCCGCCTTCTCGGCGGTGGTGGGCTCGGTGTAGGTGGTCGGGTTCGAGGACGCGGTCACTGCGCCCTCGACAGCCTTACCGGCCTCCACAGCGGCAGCCGGCGCCGACGTCTGCACCTTGTTGTCGGGCGTCGACGGCACCGGGGTCTCGCTCTGGTCGTTGGCCATTGGGCGGCCGCCTTTCGGTCATCAAATGTCTTCAGCCCGACCTGCTTGGCGCGGGCGCGCGGACAGTATCGTAGGGTTGATTAAATGTCCGATAAACATCGTGCGGCTTGCGGTGCCGTCCGGCAGAGTCGGCCGTCCGCCTAAGCTGAAGCACCACGGCGGACCGCCGAGCGCCCTTCGCGGAATCAACACCACAGGCCATCGGGGGACTTCATGGAGTTTCGGGAGACGCCGCCTCTGCCTGCGCTGCGCTTCCAAGTCCTCGGTCCGGTCCAGGCCTGGCTCGACGGCAGACCCCTCGCGCTCGGTTCCCCGCAGCAGCAGGCTGTTCTGACTGCCCTTCTCCTGCACGCCGGCCGTCCCGTCACCACCCAGGACCTCGTCGACGGTCTCTGGGGCGACCGCCCGCCGACCCAAGCCGTCGCAGCGCTTCGCACCTACGTCTCCCGGCTTCGCGCGGTCATCGAGCCTCGACGGGAAACGCGGGCGCCCGCCGAGCTGCTGGTCTCGGTCGCCGACGGTTACGCCCTGCGCATTCCCGGCGACGCCCTCGATGTGACGGTCTTCGAGAATCTCTCGGCGGAGGCGACCACGGCCCGGGCCGCGGGCGATCTCCACGAGGCGCACCGGCTCCTCGTCCGCGCCCTCGGGTTGTTCAGCGGGCGCCCGCTCACCGGCATCCCCGGCCCCTACGCGGACGCACAGCGCCTGCGGCTCGCCGAGCGCCAGGTCGCCGCCTCCGAGGACATGTGCGCAGCGGCCCTCGACATCGGGCTGCACGCCGAGGTGGTCGGCGAACTGAACTCCCTGACCGCCGAACACCCGCTCCGGGAACGGCTCCGCGAGCTGCTGATGCTGGCGCTGTACCGCTGTGGGCGCCAGGCCGAGTCCCTGGGCGTCTACACCGACACGCGGAAGCTGCTGATCGACGAGCTCGGTGTCGAACCGGGTGCCGGCCTGTCCGCCATGCACTCGCGTATCCTCGCCGCCGACCAGACACTGACCCTCCCGGCCGCACCCGTTCGCGACGACGGCTCGCCGACACCTCCGCCTCCGGCCCAACTCCCGGCCGACGTTTCGGACTTCAGTGGACGGTCCGGACTTGTCGCCGATCTCTCCACCGTCCTGATGAACGCCACGGGGCAGGCGGTCGTCGTGACCTCCCTGGCCGGCATCGGCGGAGTGGGGAAGACGACGCTCGCCGTCCACGTGGCTCATCGGGTTCGGACCGAGTTCCCGGACGGGCAGCTCTACGTCGACCTGCGCGGAGCCGGTGCCTCACCGGCCGACCCCGCAGTCGTCCTGGGCGACTTCCTGCACACGCTCGGCGTCACCGAGAACCCCGACTCCCTTGAGCAGCGCGCGGCGCTCTACCGTTCGCTGCTCGCCAGCCGGCGGATGCTCATCCTGCTGGACAACGCGCGGGATGCCGAGCAGATCAGGCCGCTCATTCCCGGCGTCTCCGGCTGTGCGGTGCTCGCCACCAGCAGGTCCCGCCTGGCCGGGATCCCCGGTGCGCAGCTGTTCGACGTCGAGGAGCTGACCGCCGACGAGGCACTGTCGCTCTTCTCGGCCATCGTCGGGGAACAGCGTGTCGCCGCCGAGCCGGAGGCGGCCATGGCAGTGGTCACCGCCTGCGGATTCCTCCCGCTTGCCGTCCGGATCGCCGCGGCCCGGCTGGCCAGTCGGCCCCGGTGGAGCGTCTCGGACCTCGCCCGGCGGTTAGCCGACCAGCGTCGGCGCCTGGACGAACTGCAGCTCGGCAATCTCGCGGTGGAGACCACGATCGGGCTCGGCTACGGACAGCTCTCCACAGCGGAGGCCCGGGCCTTTCGGCTGCTGTCCCTGATCGACGCCCCCGACGTCCCGCTGGCGGCCGCGGCGGCGTTGCTCGGTGTGGACGACGACACCGCCGAGGACCTTGCCGAAGCCCTGGTCGAAGCGAACATGCTGGAGTGCTTCTCGCCCGGCCGCTACCGGTACCACGACCTGCTGCGGCTCTACGCCCAGCGCCAGAACGAGCGAATCGGAGACCTCGAGGAACAGCAGCTGGCAGTTCTGCGGCTGCTCGACCTGCTGATACCGACCGTCTACAACGCGGCGCAGACCATCGAGCCGGACGATCCGCTGCCGGAGCTGCTGAGCTCGCTCACCTCGCCGGGGCTGAGTCTTCCGACCAGCGGGGCCGCACAGGACTGGCTCCGTAGCGAGGGCGCCCTGCTGCTCAGCGCCATCGTGGCCGCGGCGGACGGCCCCGGTGACCTGCAACGCTCGGCGATCGACCTGCTGATCCTGCTGTACTGCCTCGGCCCGGACCCGACCCACGGACCTCGGGTCCGCCGGATTCTGGAGATCATGGGCCGCGACGCGCAGGACCGCGGCGACTCGGCCGCGCTTGCCCGCGTGCATTTCGCACTGGGCACGCTGCAGTCGGTCACCAGCGACTTCCAAGGCGCGGAGCACTCCCTCCGCCGAAGCCTCGAATTTCAGGCACCGGATGACGCGACCATCTTCCGCCTCGCCACGGCCAACACGCTGGGCTGGATCCTCAGCGTCGGCAATCGCCCGGCCGAGGCGCTGCCGTTCCTCGAACAGGCCCTCGCCATCAGCCAGGTGGTCGGCACACCGATCGGCGAGGCCAGGCTGATCAGCAACATCGCCCGGGTCCAGCACCGGCTCGGCATGACGGAGACCGCGATCCAGTCCGCCACCGACGCTGTTGCCGCCGCCCGGACGTCCAAGAACGGCCCCTACCTGGCCCACACCCTCTACCAGCTCGGCGTGGTGCTCTCCTCCGGTGAGGCCGTGGAGCACCTGCGCGAGGCCCACCAGCTCTACCAGTCGCAGCAGAACCCGCTGTGGGAGGGCTACACCCTCGCCCGGCTCTCGTCCTCGCTGCTCGCCGCCGGACGGCATGCCGAGGCGGCCGAGACGGCGGGTGAGTCGCTGACGATCGGCCAGGACATGGACTCCGCCTACTGCCAGGGCCTCGCGAACGCCGCCCTCGGCGAGGCGTTGCTCGCCCTCGCCCAGCCGGCGCGTGGGCTCGCCTGCCTCCGGGAGGCGCATGCGATCTTCACGCGGCTCGGTGTGCCCGAGGCCTCCCCCGTGGCGGACCTCATCTCCCGGCAGCACACCGAGCCACTCCCTACCTCTCCCCCCGCGCCGTAAGGCCTCCATCCCCCAGCGGAGAACCTCCCCCGATGCGTCGCGCCGGCGCTCCCGCAGCCCCCCGGCTGCGGGAGCGCCCTCAACGCTTCCCCGGCGCTGGACTCCACTGTGCACCGGACCGATTGACGTTCGATAAACGTCGGATTGTCAGCCTGCGGAGCGCCAAAGCCGCAGGTCAGAGCGGCGCACCGGCCTCTCCGTGCGGCGTGCGGGCCCTGGCCGCACCACCCCGGCCCGCACCACCGTGCTTCCGCAACCCGGTCCACATCGGCCCAAGTGAGACGAGTTGGCTGGAAAGGGACCCCATGGCGGTGTGATCACGCATATCCTCGGATGCCAGTGCACACGAGTGTCTGCCGACAACGTGTCAGAGTGCAGTCCATCAGTGTGATGCGGGGAGCGTGACGTACCGCCACCGGCAGCGGCCGGCCAGCCGACCGGAGGCCAGGGTGGAAGGGTGCCTCTCAATCGTGACGACCGGACAGATATCGGATCCGTTCCCCGTCGGCGAGGACGCGGACGACGACGAGCCCGACGCCCGGCGGCGCCGGGCCGCGCGGGCGTTGCAGGCGGTCGCGTTCGACACGATCGGCGCCGGGTACGGCGAGGCGTTTCCGGCGAAGGACGGGCAGCTCGCGTGCGGGCGGCGGCTGCTGGCCGAGCTGGAGCCGGGGTCGCGGGTGCTGGACGTCGGCTGCGGGACCGGGGAGCCGACGGCACGGCAGCTGGCCGCGGGCGGGCTGCGGGTCACCGGGATAGACCTCTCGGACGTGATGCTGACACTGGCCGGAAACGAGCGCTACCCCGGTGACTTCCCGCCGGAGTTCCGCCGGATCGACCTGTACGACCTGGGCACCGAGCGCGCCGGCCGGGTCTGGAACGTCCCGGAGCTCGGGCCGCTCGGGAAGGGCCGGTTCGCCGCCGTCACCGCGTTCTTCTCCCTGATCCTGCTCCCGCAGGACGAGATTCCCACCGTGCTCGGCCGGCTGCGCGAGCTGCTGCGGCCGGGCGGTCTGCTGGCGCTGGGGATGGTCGAGGCGGATCTGGATCACGTTCCGCTTCCGTTCCTTGGCAGAGAGCTGCGGATCAGCGGGTATCTGAGGGAAGATCTGGAACGGGTTCTGGTTGCGTCGGGGTTCGCCGTCGAGGAGTGCTCGGGGCATCCGTACGCGCCCGCCAGTACCTCGCTGCCGCCGGAGGAGCAACTGTTCCTGTGCTGTCGACGCGTCGGCTGATCGAACGGCGTCGGCTGATCGACCACGAGAGACCGGACGCGACCGCGGAAGAGTCAGCAAAGCAGAACACCCCAGAGCCCACCCCGAGTCCAGGACAGGCAGCCGTGCGCGACCAGCTCAAACCCGAGGCCGGACAGCCGCCTGCCGTGCCCGTCCCACGCCGCGAGCCGGCGCCGGTCCCGGAGCCGGCCCCCGTCCGGGAGCCCTCACCCCTGCCCGAGCGGGCCCGCGACGACGTGGCCGACCGCCTCGCGTACCTCGACTCGGCGACCCGGCGGATCAACAGCGCGCTCGACCTCTTCGCGACGCTGCGCAACATCGGCCGGGTGCTGGTCCCGACGTTGGCCGACGCCGCCGTCGTCCACCTGCGCGACCCGCTGCCCAACGTCGAACGCGAGCCCGGGTTCCCGGACGAGCTGCGGATCCACCACAGCACCGGCACCCGGATCGGACGGCGCGGCCGGCCCAGCTGGGCGGACGACCGGCGCCGCTCCCGGTACGGCGCCCGCTCGACGGCCGACGGCGGGCCCGCCACCCCGGTGACCCGCGGCGGGGCGCTCGCGCACGCTCTGCTGAGCCGCCGCCCCGCCGAGTCCGCCGTGCTCGGCACGCCCGCCGCGGAGCGCACCGAGGCGCTGCTGCGCGAGCTGTACGGCACCCGCGGGCTGGCCCGGCTCGGCGCGGGCACGTCCGTACTGGCCCTGCCGCTGCGCGGGCGCAAGGCGGTGCTCGGCCTGCTGGTACTGATCCGCCGCCCTCCCGAACGCACCGGCCGGCCCTCGTTCGATGCCACCGACACCGCGGCGGCCGCCCATCTCGCCACCCAGGCCGGCCTGGCCGTGGACACCGCGCTGCGGTACGCCCGCGAGTGGGAGATAGCGAACGAACTCCAGCGCAGCATGCTGCCGTTGCGCCTCCCGCAGCCGCACGGGGTGCGGCTGGCCCAGCGGTACCTGCCGGGCGAGCGCGGCGCCCAGGTCGGCGGCGACTGGTACGACGCGGTGCCGCTGCCCGGCAACCGGGTCGCCCTGATCGTCGGCGATGTGATGGGCCACTCGCTCACCTCGGCCGCCATCATGGGCCAACTCCGTACCAGCGCTCAGACGTTGGCGGCCCTCGACCTGCCGCCGCACGAGGTGCTGTACCACCTGGACGAGCAGGCCCAGCGGCTCGGCCGCGAACAGCACCTGGCCACCTGCGTCTACGCGGTGTACGACCCGATCGCCAACCGCGTGGTGATCGCCAACGCCGGGCACGTTCCGCCGGTGCTGGTCGGGCCGGACGGCACGGCCGAGTTGGTGGAGCTGGACTCCGGGGCGCCGATCGGCGTCGGCGGGGTCGACTTCAACTCCGTCGAACTGCCCGCGCCGCCCGGCTCGGCCCTGCTGCTGTTCACCGACGGCCTGGTGGAGACCCGCAGCCGCCCGATCAGCGACGGCCTCGAACTGCTCCGTGCCCGGATCGCCGCCGCCCGCTGGCACGCCCCCGAGCAGCTCTGCCAGGAGGCGCTGCGGATCCTGCCGCCGGGCGACCGCGGCGACGACATCGCCCTGCTCGGCGCGTGCTTCGACGGAATCCCGGCCGGGGACGTCGCGCACTGGTACCTCCAGCCGCGCAACGAGACGCCGGGCCGGGCCCGCCGGCTGGCCGCGCACACCCTGCGCCGCTGGGGGCTCGGCGAGCTCAGCGAGGCGACCGAGCTGATGGTCAGCGAGCTGGTGACCAACGCCGTCCAGCACGCGACCCGTCCGGTCACCCTCAGCCTGGTGCGCACCACCCGGCTGCGCTGCGAGGTCGGCGACGACAGCCCGCTGCTGCCCCGCCCGCGCCGGACCGGGCCGGACGACGAACGGGGGCGCGGGCTGCAGATAGTGGCCAGGTGCGCCGACCGCTGGGGCGCCACCCGGCTGGGCACCGGCAAGGTGGTCTGGTTCGAGCAGCGGCTGCCGCAGCCGTAGCGGCGCCCGGTGGGACGAGGCCCGCCGGGCGCACCGGGCTCAGACCCCTGCGGGCTCCTTCGCCGGCTCCCGCTCCAGCCGGGCGATCAGCTGCTCGCCCTCCATGTCCACCCGCGGCACGACCTTCTCCAGGCGCTTCGGGAACCACCACGCCGCCCTGCCGAACAGCGTCATCGCCGCCGGCACCAGCGCCATCCGCACCACGAAGGCGTCCACCAGCACGCCCACCGCGAGGGCGAAGCCGATCGGCTGGACGACCGGGTCGTGGCCGAAGACGAACGAGCCGAACACCGACACCATGATCAGCGCGGCCGCCGTCACCACCCGGGCGCCGTTGCGCACGCCGGCCACCACCGCCTCACGAGGCGCCATGCCGTGCACGTGCTGCTCCTTCATCCCGGAGACCAGGAACAGCTCGTAGTCCATCGCCAGCCCGAACAGCACCCCGATCAGCAGGATCGGCACGAAGCTGACCACCGGGCCGACCTTGGGCACGTCGATCAGGCCGTCCAGCCAGCCCCACTGGTAGACCGCGACCACCGCGCCGAGCGAGGCGGTGATGCTGAGCAGGAACCCGGCCACCGCCTTGAGCGGGACGAGCACCGAGCGGAACGCGAGCGCCAGCAGCACCACCGCGATGCCGACGATCACCGCGAGGAACGGCGGCAGCGCCTGGCCGAGCTTGGTGGAGACGTCGATGTTGGCGGCCGTGGTGCCGGTGACGGCGATGCCCGCGCCGGTCGCGGCCTTCACCTCGGAGCGCTGGCCGCGGATCTCGTCGACCAGCGCCTTGGTGTCCGCGTCGTCCGGGCCGGTCTGCGGGATGACGGTCAGCAGGGCCGTCCCGCTGGCCGGGTCGACGGTCGGCGGCAGCAGCGTCCGGACGCCCTTCAGCGTCTGCAGCCGCGCCGCCACGCCGCGCACCGCCTGCTCGGGCTGCGGCGTGCCGTGGGCGTCCACGACGACCACGAGCGGCGCGTTGAAGCCCGGCCCGAAGCTCTCGCCGACCAGGTCGTACGCCTTGCGCGCGTCCGTCCCGGCGGCCTGCGAACCGCCGCCCGGCAGACCGAGGTTGAGGCTCGCGGCGGGCACCGCCAGGACGCCCAGCCCGGCCAGTGCGACGAGCAGGACGGCCAGCGGACGGCGGACCACGAAGCGGGCCCAGCGCTCGCCCATGGTGGTCCGGCCGCCGGTGCGCAGCGCCCGACGCCAGAGCGGCAGCCGGTCGAGGGCGCGGCCGGCGAAGCCGAGCAGCGCGGGCAGCAGCGTGATCGCGACCAGGACGCCCACCACGACGGCCCCGGAGGCGGCCAGGCCCATGACGGTGAGGAACGGGACGCCGGCGACGGCGAGCCCGGCGAGCGCCACGACGACGGTCAGGCCGGCGAAGACGACGGCGCTGCCGGCGGTCGCGGTGGCGCGGGCGGCGGCCTCCTCGGGCTCCAGCCCCTCGTCGAGGTGGCGGCGGTGCCGGGAGAGGATGAACAGCGCGTAGTCGATGCCGACCGCGAGGCCGACCATGAGCGCCAGCACCGGCGCGGTGGTGATGATCTGGAACGAGCCGGTGAGCGCCAGCAGCCCGGCCATCGCCACGCCGACGCCGACCAGCGCGGTCAGCAGCGGCAGCCCCGCGGCGACCAGCGAGCCGAGGGTGACCACCAGCACCACCCCGGCCACCGCGAGGCCGATCGCCTCGCCGCCGTCGACCTTGCCCATCCGGTTGTACGCGTCGCCGCCGAAGGCGACGTCCAGCCCGGCCGCGCGGGCCGGTTCGGCGGCGGCGCGGACGGCGTCGCGCTGCTGGTCGGTGATGTCGGCGAGCTTGCGGTCGAAGGAGACCAGCGCGATCGCGACCCGCCCGTCCGGCGAGACCGCGCCGGTGGCGTGCGGGTCGGGCACGGCGGCCACGCCCGGCACGGCGGCGATCCGGCCGACCGCCTCGCTGACCGCCCTGCCCGCCTCGGGCGCCGCGATGCCACCGGGAGCGTGCGCGGCGAAGACGACCTGCGCGGAGCCGTGGCCCTGCTGCGGGAAGGTGCCCTTGATCCGGTCCAGCGTGGTCTGTGCCTCGGTGCCGGGGACCTTGAACTCGTCGCTGGTCTTCCCGGCGAACGCCCCCGCGGCCCCGCCGACGGCGATCAGCACGGCGAGCCAGACGGCGAGAACGGCTTTTCTGCGCCGGAAGCAGTAGCGGCCCAGTCGGTACAGGTACGTGGCCATGGCTGACCCCTCGGTCCGTCGTCGGGCAGGCAGGTGCCTGACCAGGTCTCGAACCACCGTACGCTCGACTTTGTCGAATGACAAAGTCGAATGACGAGAGTGTCTGACGCAATCGATCGACACAGTTGGCCGACCATGGCGATACCCTGGCTGAATGGCACATGTCCCCGCCGCAGAACGCCGCCCCCAGCTGGTCCAGGCCGCCCTCGACCTGATGACCCGCGAAGGGATCGCGGCCGGCAGCACCCGGGCGATCGCGGCCGAACTCGGCGTCGCCCAGGCGACCGTGCACTACACGTTCGGCACCAAGAAGGACCTCTACCGGGCCGTCGTCGAACAGCTCACCGCGGACTTCATCGACCAGGTGCGGGCCGCCTCACCCGGCGACGGGCCGTTCGGCGAGCAGGTCCGCACCCTGGTGCACGCGCTCTGGGAGGCCGCCACCGGCGAGGCCGGGCGCTGCGTGCTGCTGAGCGAGTTCGAGTCGCTGGCGATGCGCGACCCGGACCTGCACGAGATCATGGCCGGGCTCCAGCGCGAGATCGAGGGCACCGCCACCGACATGCTCACCGCCCTCGCCGCGGCGCACGGCCTGACCCTGGCGATGCCGGCCCGCGATATCGCCGTCCTCTTCCTCGGCGGCTTCGACGGCCTGACGGCCCGTTACCTCGCACTGCGCGCCCCCGGCGGCGAGCCCGACCCGGACACCCTGCGGACGCTGGACCTGCTGGTCGCGACGATGGTCGGGCTCTGCCTGGGCGAGCCCGCCCGCAGCGCTATGTGACGATCCGGACCGGGAGTTCGGCCAGCACCTCGCGCAGCGAGGCGGCGAAACGGTCGTACTCGGCGCTGCGGGCCGAGCCCGGGCGGGTGGCCAGGCCGATCCGCCGGCCGGGCGCCGGGGCGGCGAAGCGGACGGCGGCCAGCCGGTCGGTGCGGCCGGCCTCGACGTCCAGGGCGGTCGCGGGCAGCAGCGTCACCCCGAGGCCGCCGGCGACCAGCTGAACCAGCGTCGACAGGCCGGCCGCCCGGGTGGTGGAGCCGCCCGGCTCGGCGCCGACCTCGCGGCAGATGTCGAGGGCCTGGTCGCGCAGGCAGTGACCCTCCTCCAGCAGCAGCACGTCCAGGTCGAGCAGCACGTCGCGCGGGACGTCCGCCCGCCCGGCGAGCGGGTGCTCGGGCGGGGTGACCAGGACGAAGTCCTCGTCGAACAGCGGGATGTCCCGGGTCTGCGAGGTGCCGCCGGCCGGGAGCGCGAGCAGCAGCACGTCCAGGCGCCCGGCGGCCAGCCCCTCCAGCAGCGAGGGCGTGCGCTCCTCGTGGACGTGCAGCTCCAGCTCCGGGTAGCGGTCGCGGACCAGCCGCAGCACGGTGGGCAGCAGGTAGGGCGCGACGGTCGGGATGACACCGAGGTGCAGCGGCCCGGTGAACGGCCGGCGGGCGGCCTCGACCTCCTCGGTGAGCGCCTGCAGCGAGGCGAGCACCCGGCGCGCGTGCTCGTGCACCCGTTCCCCGAGCGGCGTGACGATCACCTTGCGCGTCGTACGCTCGACCAGCTGCGCACCCAGCGACTCCTCCAGCGCCGCGACCGCCCCCGACAGGGCGGGCTGGCTGGTCCCGGTGGCGGCGGCCGCCTCCCGGAAGTGCCGGTACTCTGCCACCGCGACGAACGCCCTGAGCTGGGCGACCGTGGGCGTGCGGGGGCTGCGGGCGGTGGGGGGCTGAGTATTGATAGCTCTCTCCGATCAGACACATCGAGTGTAGCTATTTCCCTGATCAGTCCACGATGTGAAATCGTGGGGTCGTGTCCGCAATCCGGACAAACTCCCCTCAGTCTCACTTCAGGAGAAGCGAACGTGCTCACGATCGGTGACAAGTTCCCCGAGTTCGAACTCAACGCCTGCGTCGACCTGGACGCCGCGAACGCCTTCGCCGAGATCAACCACAAGTCCTACGAGGGCAAGTGGAAGGTCGTCTTCTTCTGGCCGATGGACTTCACCTTCGTCTGCCCGACCGAGATCGCCGCGTTCGGCAAGCTGAACGAGGAGTTCGCGGACCGTGACGCCCAGATCCTCGGCGTCTCCGGCGACTCCGAGTTCGTGCACCACGCCTGGCGCAAGGACCACAAGGACCTGCGCGACCTGCCGTTCCCGATGCTGGCCGACGTCAAGCACGACCTGATGCGCGCCTGCGGCGTCGAGGCCGCCGACGGCACCGCCCAGCGCGCGGTGTTCATCGTCGACCCGAACAACGAGATCCAGTTCGTCATGGTGACCGCCGGCTCCGTCGGCCGTAACCCCAAGGAGGTCCTGCGCGTGCTGGACGCCCTTCAGACCGACGAGCTGTGCCCCTGCAACTGGAACAAGGGCGACGACACCCTCGACGCCCAGGCCCTGCTGGCGGGCTGACCCATGGCCCTCGACGACCTGAAGTCCGCCCTCCCGGACTACGCCAAGGACCTCAAGCTCAACCTGGGCTCGGTCATCGGCAACTCCGACCTCCCCGCCCAGCAGCTGTGGGGCACCGTGCTCTCCTGCGCGATGGCCACCCGCAGCGCCACCGTGCTGCGCGCGCTGGAGCCCGAGGCCAAGGCCAACCTCTCCCCGGAGGCGTACAACGCCGCCAAGGGCGCCGCGGCCGTCATGGGGATGAACAACGTCTACTACCGGACGCTGCACCTGCTCTCCGACAAGGAATACAGCAGCATGCGGGCCGGTCTGCGGATGAACATCATCGGCACTCCCGGCGTCGAGAAGGTCGACTTCGAGCTCTGGTGCTTCGCCGTCTCGGCCATCAACGGCTGCGGCCAGTGCCTCGACTCGCACGAGGCCGTGCTCCGCAAGGCCGGCGTGGAGCGCGAGGTCATCCAGGCCTCGATGAAGATCGCCGCCGTCCTCCAGGCCGTGGCCGGTGTCCTCGACTCCGAGGCCGCCCTCGCCGCCGTCGACGCCTGACGGACCCACCCACGAAGAGCCACCACGGGCCCCGCCGGACACACCGTCCGGCGGGGCCCGTCGGCGTTCGCGCCGCCGTCAGTCGGCAGCCGGGGCGGCGGGCGGAGCGGCCGCGGTGCGTTCGGCGGCCTCGCGGGCGTTCTCCATGGCGGTGAAGACGGCCTGGCCGGCCTCGTTGCGGCGGCGCAGGTGCGTGACCACGGTGTTGGTGACGGCGATCAGCGGGACGGCGACGACCGCGCCGCCGATGCCTCCGATGATGCTGCCGGCCGCGACACCGAGGACGACGCCCAGCGGGTGGACCCGGACGGCACGGCCGAGGATGAGCGGCTGGAGCACGTGGCTCTCGATCTGCATCACCGCGACCAGCACGACGAGCACCATCAGCGCCGTCCACGGCCCCTGGGTGACCAGGGCGATCAGCACCGCGGCGGTACCCGTGACGAGTGCGCCGACCAGCGGGACGAAGGCGCCCAGGAAGATGATCACGGCCAGCGGCATCGCCAGCGGCACGCCGAGCAGGTCGATGCCCACGCCGACGCAGACCGCGTCGATGAACGCCACGCAGACGGTGCCGCGCACGTACGCGGTGAGCGTCGTCCAGGCCTTCGGGCCGGCCCCGGCCATCGCGAAGCGGGATTGCCGGGGCAGCCCGCGCAGTGCCCAGCTCCAGATCCGCTCACCGTCGTAGAGGAAGAAGAAGGTGGTGAAGAAGGTCATCAGCACGGCGGTCAGCACCTCGACGGCGATCTGCGCGCCGGTGAGCGAGGCCGAGGTGATCTGGTCGGTGTTGGTGGTGATCGCCTTGGTGATCTGGTTGGCGAAGTCGGCGATCTGCTGCTGGGTCAGGTGCAGCGGGCCGGTGGTCAGCCAGTCCCGCAGCTGGATCACACCCCGCTGGACCTGGCTGGTGACGGTGGACAGGTTGGTGCTGACCTGCCAGACCACGAACCAGCCCACCAGCCCGATTCCGGCCAGACCGCTCAGGAACACCCCGCCGGCCGCGAGCGAGCGCGGCACGCCGTGGCGGCGCAGCCAGGAGACGGAGGGCTCCAGCAGCGCGGAGATCAGCAGCGAGGCCAGCACCGCGAAGGCGACCAGGCGCAGCATGTCGACGACGTAGAAGACGACGTAGAGCGCGGCGCCGAGGAGCAGCAGCCGCCAGGTCGACTCGGCGGCCACCCGCAGGCCCCACGGCACGGCCTCGGCCGGGGTGGCGGGCCGGCCGGGGTGGAGGTCCCGCCCGTGGGCACCGTGCGTGGCGGGCGCGGCCGGTGCCGCGGGGGCGGAGGCGGGCGGCGTCGGGTCCGGGTCGGTGCGCGGGACGGGGAGCGGTCCGGCCGCCTCGGGCAGGGCGGGGACGGCAGGCGCCTCGACGTCGTGCGGGTCGGCCGTCATCGCGGCACGCCGGCGCCGTTCGATCACGGCGGCCGCGCTCGCCACCACGGCCATGCCCTTGGCCACGGCCTTGAAGGCCTTCCCGCCCCGCGCCATCCTCGCTACCGCCGCTCCCGTGCCGGTCCGCCGGTGCCCGGCGGTACGCCGTGGGTCCCGCCACGGCCGTCAGGGATGACGCTACCCGGCCGGGGTGCGGCAAGTCCGGCCGCCCGGTGGGTTCGGCGTGATCGGGCGCGGTTCGAACGCCCGGGCCCGGGCCGACAATGACGGCAAAAGGTGACAAACGCTGAGGTTTCAGTCACCTGGCGCTGGGGAGGAGTCGGACGAGACCCCGAAGCCGGAGCAGACCCGAAGCCATCTGTCCGCGGACCGGCCGGTGCGGGAAGCAACCAGGACCCCTTCCCGCGCCCCGCGTCCGCACCCAGGACCGCACCGCCCGCAGGCGCACTGGTCAGCGCGGCCCGGGCGGCGCGGCCCGCCTGTTCGGCACGGAGTCGGCACGAGGGAAATGGCGAGAGGGGTAACGAGGGAGAAACGGCACGGCCCCCGGCCGCTCACCGAGTGAGCGGCCGGGGGCCGTGGCACGGAGTTCGCCGTGAAGGCGGTGGCTCCTAGTACCAGCTGTGGGCCTGCCAGAACGACCAGGCGCCGCAAGGGCTGCCGTAGCGGCTGTTCATGTAGCTGAGGCCCCACTTGATCTGGGTCGCCGGGTTGGTGCGCCAGTCGGCGCCGGCCGAGGCCATCTTGGAGCCGGGCAGCGCCTGGACCAGGCCGTATGCGCCGGAGCTGCTGTTGGTCGCGGTGTAGTCCCAGCCGCTCTCGCGCTTCACGATCTGGCTGAAGCACTGGAACTGGGTGTCGTCGCCGACGATCTGCCGGGCCATGTCCTGCACCGAGCCCGGGGTGACCGAGACGGCCGGCGCGGAGCTGGTGCTGTCGGTGGCGGCCATCGCCGAACGGGCCTTGGAGCGGTTGGCGGCGGCCTCGTCGGCCTTCCGCTTCTCCTCGGCGGCCTTGGCGGCGTCGGCCTTGGCCTGGGCATCGGCCTTCGCCTGGGCGTCCGCGGCGGCCTTCTGGCGCGCGGCCTCCTCGGCGGCCTTCTGCTCGGCGGCGGCCTTGGCGGCGGCGTCGGCGGAGGCCTGCTGGGCGGATGCCTGCTGGCCGATGTTGTCACTGATGGTCTGCGCCTGGGCGCCAGAGGGGACTTCGGCAAGCAGGGTCGCGCCGGCGACGTCGACCGTCTGCGTGGCCTTGCCCTCGCTGCCCGAGGCCATACCCACGACGGCACCGACTGCGGTGACGGCGGTGGCGGAGGCCACAGCAACTCCCCGGACCGAGATCCGAGTCACATGGATTCCTTCCAGCATCGCCCACGCGTGACCGTACGGGCGCAACATGCCCCTTGGCACGGACCTCCGCAGGTGCTCTGGTCACGGGAGGTGCTGGCCCGGCGTCCGGCCGAGGTGAGGCGACCGGGCGTTGGAATCGGGCGGCGTACGGCTCATCGGTCTTCAATTGTGCGTCCACCGACCGAAGTTGGTGGACCTTCCGGGCCGGACTTCCGGGGTCCGGAAGCCCTGCCGCGCCGTACGCGGGGCCTGACAGAACCCTCACCATGCCGCACCGGGCACGGTCGACGCAATTCCCGCCCACGTGGCGCATGTCACATCGATCGCACGGGAGTTCTCCGGACAGAAACCACTCGATGTGATGAAAGGGGCGAGGCCCGCCCCGTCAGGAGCGGGCCTCACGCCCGGAGTTGACCGGATTGTCCGACTATGTCCCGGTCAGGGGCGGATCACGGGCTGATGTCCTCCAGCATCTCCGTGACCAGCGCCGCGATCGGCGAACGCTCCGAGCGGGTGAGCGTGATGTGCGCGAACAGCGGATGCCCCTTCAGCTTCTCCACCACCGCCACCACACCGTCGTACCGGCCCACCCGGAGGTTGTCCCGCTGCGCCACGTCGTGGGTGAGCACCACCCGCGAGCCCTGGCCGATCCGGGACAGCACCGTCAGCAGGACGTTCCGCTCCAGCGACTGCGCCTCGTCCACGATCACGAAGGCGTCGTGCAGCGAGCGCCCCCGGATGTGGGTGAGCGGCAGGACCTCCAGCATCCCCCGCGCGATGACCTCCTCGATCACGTCCGGGGTGGTGACGGCGGAGAGGGTGTCGAAGACCGCCTGCGCCCAGGGGCTCATCTTCTCCGTCTCGGAGCCCGGCAGATAGCCGAGCTCCTGGCCGCCGACCGCGTACAGCGGCCGGAAGACCATCACCTTGCGATGCTGCCTCCGCTCCAGCACCGCCTCCAGCCCCGCACAGAGCGCCAGCGCGGACTTGCCGGTGCCGGCCCGGCCACCCATCGAGACGATGCCGACGTCCGGGTCGAGCAGCAGGTCCAGCGCCACCCGCTGCTCGGCGCTGCGCCCGCGCAGGCCGAACGCCTCCCGCTCGCCGCGCACCAGCCGGATCCGCCCGTCCCCGGCGACCCGGCCTAGCGCCCGGCCGCGCTCCGACGTGAGCACCAGTCCGGTGTGGACGGGCAGCCCTGCGGCCTCCTCGATGTCGACCGCGGCGTCATGACCGGCCGCGAACAACGCGTCCACGTCCTCGGCCCGGACGTGCAGCTCGGCCATGCCCGTCCAGCCGGAGGTGATCGCCAGCTCGGCCCGGTACTCCTCGGCGAGCAGGCCCACCGAACTGGCCTTGATCCGCAGCGGCAGGTCCTTGGAGACGACGGTGACGTCGTAGCCCTCGGCCTGCAGGTTGCGGGCGACCGCGAGGATCCGGGTGTCCGCCTCACCGCCGGCCCGGTAGCCGACCGGCAGTATCGACAGGTCGGAGTGGTTGAGCTCGACCCGGATGGTGCCGCCGAGCTCGCCGACCGGGATCGGCTCGTCGAGCCGTCCGTGGCGGATCCGGTAGTCGTCGAGCAGTCGCAACGCCTGGCGGGCGAAGTAGCCCAGCTCGGGGTGGTGTCGCTTGGCCTCCAACTCGGTGACGACCACCACCGGGAGGACGACCTCGTGCTCCTCGAAGCGGGTCATGGCGAGAGGGTCCGCCAGAAGCACGCTGGTGTCGAGAACGTACGTGCGCCGGTCTGGTGTCCGGCGGCTCTTGGAACTGACCACTAGGCCTCCAGAGCGAATGACCCTGCGTCATCCGCGGCAAGCCGGCCCCCGCTGCCCCGGTGGCCTCGGGACCGGACTGACCGGAGTATTCCCAGGCGAGGGGCGGTGCATTCGTGCCCCCGGCGAACTGACGGATCATTGCCGGTGAACGTTTGGCCTCGCGCGGAGGCCGGGTAGGCCAGCCCTACTGGGGGTCGGCCGGCGGGGTCAGAGGCCCATCCGCCGGTGCCGCTCCTCGTACGCGCGCAGCGCCCGCAGGAAGTCGACCTTGCGGAAGGCCGGCCAGTACGCCTCGCAGAAGTAGAACTCGCTGTGCGCGCTCTGCCAGAGCAGGAAGCCGGAGAGGCGCTGTTCGCCCGAGGTGCGGATGATCAGGTCCGGGTCGGGCTGGTTGCGGGTGTAGAGGTGCTCGGCGATGTGCTCGACGTCCAGGATCTCGGCCAGTTCCTCGATCGAGGTGCCGCGCCCGGCGTGCTCCTGGAGCAGCGAGCGGACGGCGTCGGCGATCTCGTGCCGGCCGCCGTAGCCGACCGCGACGTTGACGGTGATGCCGTCGATCCCGGCGGTCTCCTCGGCGGCCCGCTTGAGCACGTCGGCGGTGTGCTGCGGGAGCAGGTCCAGCGCGCCGACCGGGTGCACCTTCCAGCGGCGGGCGGCGGCGAGGCCGGTCACGGCGTCCTCGATGATCCCGAGCAGCGGGACGAGTTCGTCGGCGGGCCGGTCGAGGTTGTCGGTGGAGAGCATCCAGAGGGTGACGACCTTGACGTGCGTCTCGTCGCACCAGCCGAGGAACTCGCTGATCTTGTCGGCGCCGCGCTGGTGGCCGTACGCGGTGGAGCCGCCGGTGGCCTTGGCCCAGCGGCGGTTGCCGTCCAGGATCACGCCGATGTGGTGCGGGGTGCGCGCCAGGTGGACCTCGACCCGGCGGCCGTAGAGCCCGTACATACCGTCCAGCAGGGTGCGCAGCCCCGGCGTGCGTTCCACGACATCGCGCAGACCCATTGTCTCGGCCCCTCCGTGCTCATTTCATCGGGTTCGTCACCACCCCGGCGCAGCCTACTCCGGCAGGCGGGCGGCCGGGAAAGCCGCAGGTAGCGGTCTGGTCACGGTCCTGTACGAAGTTTGTCGCAGCGGGCGTGTCGGGCGCCGGTGAGCCGCGCCACGGCGCCGGACACGGAACGGTCTCCGCTTCCTTAAGGCAACCGTAAGCCGTCGGTCCGGTGCTTGACGACCGGCAATGGTCTAGTCCAGCTTGTGAACCAGGACGGAACGAGCTCGGCGGACCGGATCGCGGCCCCCGCCCCTCCCCCTGCACCTTCTGCGGATCTCCCTTCCCCCACACGCGGCCGCCGCGCCCCCCACCGCGGCGGCCGCTTCTTCCCCAGGAGCGTCACTCCCATGGCCCGTACGCCGAACCAGCCCGCGCACGAGCGCCGGCGCAGCCCCCTCCCGGCCGTCGCGGCCGGTGCGACCGCCCTCGCCCTGGCCGGCGGCGGCCTCGCCCTCTTCGCCGGCGGCGCCGGCGCGGCCCTTGGCAACCTGGTCGCCAACGGCGGCTTCGAGAGCGGCCTGGCCGGCTGGACCTGCACCGGCACCGCCACTGCCGTCGGCAGTCCGGTCCACTCCGGCACCGGCGCGCTCCAGGCCACGCCGGGCGCCGCGGACACCGCCGAGTGCACCCAGACCATCAGCGTGCTGCCCGACACCGGCTACTCGCTGAGCGCGTGGGTCCAGGGCCCGTACGTCTACCTCGGCGCGCGCGGCACCGGCGGCACCGACCCGAGCACGTGGTCCGGCCAGAGCAGCTGGAACCAGCTGTCCACCACCTTCACCACCGGGCCCGGCGCCACCAGCGTCACGCTGTACCTGCACGGCTGGTACGGCCAGGGCGCCTACCTCGCCGACGACGTCAGCCTGATCGGCCCGGGCGGCGCCCCGACGCCGAGCCCGACCGCCACGGCCACCCCGTCACCGACCGCCACCCCGACGGTCACCCCCACCCGGACCGCCACGCCGACCGCGACCGCCTCGCCGACGGCCACCGCGACCGGCACCACCCCGCCGGCCACCGGCCTGCCCGCGCACGTCGTCACCGGCTACTGGCAGAACTTCGACAACGGCTCGACCCCGCAGCGCCTGGGCGACGTCCAAAGCGCCTACGACGTCATCGCGGTCTCCTTCGCCGACGCCGTGCCGACCCGGACCGGCGCGATCGGCTTCACCCTGGACCCGGGCCTGTCCAAGGCCCTCGGCGGCTACACGGACGCGCAGTTCCGCGCCGACATCAGGGCCAAGCAGGCGGCCGGCAAGAAGGTCGTCCTCTCCATCGGCGGCCAGAACGGCGCGATCACCGTCGGCGACGCCACGGCCGGTGCCGCGTTCGCCGACAGCGCCTACTCGATCCTCAGGGATTACGGCTTCGACGGCATCGACGTCGACCTGGAGAACGGCGTCCAGCCCGGCCCGCTCGGCGACGCGCTGCACGCTCTGCGGGCCAAGGCCGGTGGGGGGTTCGTCCTCACCATGGCCCCCGAGACCATCGGGATGTACAGCACCGCCGGCGCCTACTTCCAACTGGCGCTGAACACCAAGGACATCCTCACCGTCGTCAACACCCAGTTCTACAACTCGGGCGGCATGAACGGCTGTGACGGCAAGGTCTACAACCAGGGCACCGTCGACTTCATCACCTCGCAGGTCTGCACCCACATCCAGGGCGGCCTGCGGCCCGACCAGGTCGGCATCGGCGTCCCCGCCTCCGGCCGGGCGGCGGGCAGCGGCTACGTCGACCCTGCGGTGGTGAACAACGCGCTGAACTGCCTGGCCACCGGCAACGGCTGCGGCGGCTTCGTGCCGCCGGCAAAGTGGCCGACCATCCGCGGCGCGATGACCTGGTCCACCAACTGGGACGCCAACAACGGCAACGCGTTCTCCACCACGGTCGGCCCGTTCGTCCACCGGATGCCGTGAGCGCCGCGAGGCCGTAACTCCCCTCGGCGCGCCGCTCCTTGAGGACTGAGCCCACGCGCCGAGGGCGGGGCCCTAGTGAGCTGGTTCGGAGTCGGTCCGTCGCCTCATGAGTTGCCGTGCGTACCGACTTCCTGGGAACGGCTGCGGCTTGGGCCTTGGGCGCGGTGTGCTGGGGTGCGTGGGTGACAGCAGGCTGAAGCCGCTTGTGCTCTCCGAGGCGGAGCGGCAGGTGTTGCAGGGCTGGGTGAAGCGCCGGACGACCGCGCAGGGGCTGGCCCTGCGGGCACGGATCGTCCTGGCGTGTGCGGAGGGCGGCAGCAACCTCGCGGTGGCGGCCCGACTGGGCGTGAACCGCGGGACCGTGACGAAGTGGCGGGCCCGGTTCCTGCGCGCACGGCTGGACGGCCTGACAGACGAGCCGCGCCCCGGGGTCCCACGTACCATCACCGATGCCCAGGTGGAGGAAGTGGTCGTGCGAACCCTGGAGGAGGTGCCGGACGGCGGCACGCACTGGTCCAAACGCGAGCTGGCCAGGAAGATCGGCATCTCACCCTCCAGCGTGCTGCGGATCTGGCACGCGTTCGGGCTGCAGCCCTGGCGCACGGAGGTGTTCAAGGTCTCCCCGGACCCGCAGCTGATCGACAAGATCCGGGACGTCGTGGGCCTCTACCTGGCGCCGCCGGCGAACGCGGCGGTGTTCGCGGTCGACGAGAAACCGCAGATCCAGGCACTGGAGCGGACCGCCCCGGTGCTGCCGATGCTGCCCGGGGTGCCCGAGCGCCGCAGTTTCGACTACGTCCGCCACGGCACCGTCGACCTGTTCGCGGCCCTGGACATCGCGACCGGAAAGGTGATCGGGAAGCTGTCGGCTCAGCACCGGGCGGTGGACTTCCGGGACTTCCTCGACGAGATCGACCGCCAGACCGAGCCCGGTCTGGCGGTCCACGTGATCTGCGACAACCTGTCGGCTCACAAGGCGCCCGTGGTGCATCGCTGGCTGCTGGCGCATCCGCGTTTTCAGCTGCACTTCACGCCGACGTACTCGTCGTGGATCAACCAGGTCGAGCGGTGGTTCGCCGAACTGGAACGGCGTTGCCTCGAACGCGGCGTGCACTGCTCGCTGGACGACCTCAAGGCCAGCCTTGAGAACTGGATCAAGGTTTGGAACGAGAGCGCCAAGCCGTTCAGGTGGACCAAGACCGCCGACCAGATCATCGATCGAATCTGCCGCTACTGCTCACGCATCTCCGAACCAGCTCACTAGCGGGCCAGCACCGCCAGCAGGGTGCCGAGCAGCAGGAACGGGCCCACCGGGATGTCGAGTCCGCGCACCGGCCGGCGGCGCGCCAGCGCGGCAGCCGCCCGGACGATCGCCCACAGGCCGGCCAGCAGGACGGTGCAGAACAGCCCGCTGAACGCCACGCCCCAGCCGTACCAGCCGAGCAGGCCGCCCAGCGCGAACGCCAGCGGGGAGTCCCCGGGGCCCATCAGGCCCAGCCAGACGGGCAGTTCGAAGAGCGCGCCGGCGGTCAGCGCCACCAGCAGGCAGCGCACCAGCACCCCGGGGCTGCCCTCGGCCAGCGCCGCCACCGCCAGCAGCACGGCCAGCCCGGCGGCCAGCGGCACGGTCAGCCGGTACGGCAGCCGGCGCACCCGGCCGTCGACGAAGGCGAGCACCACACCGAGCGCGGCCGCCCAGCCCAGCGCCGCCGCCGACGGGCCGTCCGCGGCGAGCAGCACCGCGACGGCGACCGCCGCCGCGGCCGACTCCACCGTCCAGGCCGCGGCGCCCAGCCGCTCGCGGCACCCCGGACAGCGTCCGCCCGGCGGCAGCACCTGCGTCGGACGTGCACACAACGGGCATACACGGCACCAGGGTTCACCCTCGGGCACGGCAAATCGGGCAACCAGGCCCCGCAGCAGTGGAGCTACCAGAAAACCGGCCAGTACGGCCCCGGCGGCGGCTAGCATCACCGGCGCAACCCCCTCTCGATCGGCGCCCGCATGACAGTCGGGACGCCCGGCGGGCGGGCCCACCGACCACATCATCCAACGGGGGAGAGACCGTGACGAAGACCCGGCCCTTAGGAAAGATCGCCCGCGCCGGCGTCCCGGCGGCGGCGCTCGCGCTGCTGCTGGCCGCCTGCGGGCCGGACAACTCCGACCCGGTCGCCGCGAGCACGGACACCCCGGCCGCACCGCCCGTCACCGCCCCGGCCGCCGCTCCCGCCGGCACACCGACCGGCGCAGCTCCCCCGGCCAGCCGCGCCCCGGCGCCGGGCGGGTCGAGCGCCCCCGCGGCGGGTGGGTCGAATGCCCCCGCGGCGGGCGGGGACGCGCCGCAGCCGGTGGCCACCGCCGGGGGCAACAACGTCACGCAGATCAGCTACGACCGCCCGCTGCCGCTCGGCGCCACCGGCCGCTACCTCGGCAAGAGCTCGACCGTGGACGCCACCGCGGTCTCGATCACCAAGGGCACCGCCGCCGAGATCGCCCCGTTCGCCTTCATGCCGGACCTGACCAACGGCAAGACGCCGTACTACGTCACCATGACGTTCACCAACCGCACCGGCACCCCGCTGGCCCAGGACGCCTACATGATGCGGGCCTGGGTGAAGCCCAGGGACCACTCGGCGGGCACGCTGCCCGCGCCGACCCTGCAGAGGTCCATCCCGCAGTGCGACACGAAGTCGCTGGTGCCGCTCGCGGACGGGCAGTCGGTGAAGCTGTGTGCCGTCTATCTCGTTCCGAACGACAATCCGCCCGCGTTCCTCACGTACGGGAACATCCTGGACACCGCGCCCCTGGTTTGGAAGGTCGGCTGACGGCCCCGCCTGCCGATCCAAGGAGGCCGCTCAGGGCCCGTCGGTGCGCGTGCCGGAACGCGCGCCGCCGGGCCCGCCGGTGCCCCTAAAGTAGGCAGGCATGCAGGTCATCCAGTCCAGCAAGCTCGCCAACGTCTGTTACGACATCCGCGGCCCGGTGCTCGACGAGGCGATGCGGCTGGAGGAACAGGGCCACCGCATCCTCAAGCTCAACACCGGCAACCCCGCCGTGTTCGGCTTCGAGGCGCCCCCGGAGATCCTCCAGGACATCCTGCGCAACCTCGCGGGCGCGCACGGCTACGGGGACTCCAAGGGCCTCCTCTCCGCCCGCCGCGCCGTCGTCATGCACTACGAGGACCGCGGCCTGCACGACCTCACCGTCGAGGACGTCTTCCTCGGCAACGGCGTCTCCGAGCTCATCCAGCTCGCCATGACCGCGCTGCTGGACGACGGCGACGAGGTGCTCGTCCCGGCGCCCGACTACCCGCTCTGGACCGCCTCCGTCTCGCTGGCCGGCGGCACCGCGGTGCACTACCGCTGCGACGAGCAGGCCGAGTGGTACCCGGACCTCGCCGACATCGAGGCCAAGGTCACCGACCGGACCCGGGCCATCGTGGTGATCAACCCGAACAACCCGACCGGCGCGGTCTACCCGCGCGAGGTGCTGGAGGGCATCGTCGAGATCGCCCGCCGGCACAAGCTGGTGGTCTACGCGGACGAGATCTACGACAAGATCCTCTACGACGACGCCGAGCACATCCCGCTGGCCACGCTCGCGCCGGACCTCTTCTGCGTCACCTTCAACGGCCTCTCCAAGGCCTACCGGGTGGCCGGCTTCCGCTCCGGCTGGATGGTCCTGTCCGGCGACCGCCAACGGGCCCGCAGCTACATCGAGGGCCTCACGGTGCTCGCCTCGATGCGGCTGTGCGCCAACATGCCGGCCCAGCACGCGGTGGCCGCGGCGCTCGGCGGGCGGCAGTCGATCCGCGACCTCGTCCTGCCCGGCGGGCGGCTGCTGGCCTCGCGCGACGCCGCGTACCGGCTGCTGAACGAGATCCCCGGTGTCAGCTGCGTCAAGCCGAAGGGCGCGCTGTACGCGTTCCCGCGGCTGGACCCGAAGGTCTACAAGATCAAGGACGACGCCCAGATGGTGCTGGACCTGCTGCGCGCCCAGCGCATCCTGCTGGTCCAGGGCACCGGCTTCAACTGGCCCGAGCCGGACCACTTCCGGCTGGTCACGCTGCCCCGGGCCGAGGAGATCACGGACGCGGTCACTCGGATCGGGGACTTCCTCAGCGGCTACGCCCAACCTTGACCTCCCGTTTGATCAGGAGACACCGCCCCGGGAGTAGTATTCCCGCGCGTCGGCGGCCCGGGTACCTCCCCGGGCCGTAGGGGGGACGGGCCGGTCGGTGGTGCGCCGCGGCCCGGGCCGACGCGGACACCGAGGCGCTCCACCGCCCGGATGGCTCCGCTCCCCTGCCCCCACTCCTCCGCAAGGGACCGGTCCGCCTTGACCATCCGCATTCCGCTCACCCATGCCCGCGCCGCCGCGGCCGTCGCCGGCGCCGCCGTCGCGCTGGCCGCCGCCCTGCCGGCCACGCCCGCCGCCGCGTACAACGGCGGCTTCCGCAACCCGACGTCGAGCACCATCGTGAACGCCCACTCCGGCAAGTGCCTGGAGATCGCCGACTGGCGCACCGACAACGGCGCCCCCGCCCGCCAGTGGGACTGCACCGGCGGCGCCAACCAGCGGTGGGACTACGTGCCCGACAGCGGCGGCTTCCGCCTGGTGAACCGCTTCTCCGGCAAGTGCCTGGAGATCGCCGACTGGAGCCACGAGTACGGCGCCCCCGCCCGCCAGTGGGACTGCACCGGCGGCTGGAACCAGCACTGGAACTACGCCGGCGACATCGGCTCGCGCAACGAGCTCGGCCTGCAGAACCTCAACTCGGCCATGAAGCTCGAGATCGCCGACTGGCGCACCGACAACGGCGCCCCCGCCCGTCAGTGGCCGAGCTCCACGACCGGCGTCTGCCAGGGCAACCAGGCCTGGATCACCGCCATCACCCGGACCCCCTGGTAACACCCCGGCTCCGAAAACACTACGGCCGGAGTCCCGGCACGGACGATCTCCTTGGTCGGGGAAAGATCGTCCGGCGGGGCTCCGGCCGTCCTGTCGCTCGGCCGGTGCGCAGTTCGTGCGGCGCACCGGCCTCTGTCATCGCTGAGGCTCAGGAGGCTCAGCCGAGACGCGCGACCAGGTCTCGGTACTCGTCCCACAGCTCCTTCGGGGTGTGGTCGCCGAACAGCTCCAGGTGGGCCGGCACGAGCGCGGCCTCCTGGCGCCAGATGTCGGCGTCCACGGTGAAGAGCAGGTCGAGGTCGTCCTTGGACAGCTCCAGGCCGTCCAGGTCGAAGCCTTCGGTGGTGGGCAGCACGCCGATCGGGGTCTTCACGCCCTCGCCGGTGCCCTCCAGCCGCTCGACGATCCACTTGAGCACGCGGCTGTTCTCGCCGTAGCCGGGCCAGACGAACTTGCCCTCGGCGTTCTTGCGGAACCAGTTCACGTAGTAGATCTTCGGCAGCTTCGACGCGTCCGCCTGCGCGCCGACCTTCAGCCAGTGGGCGAAGTAGTCGCCCATGTTGTAGCCGCAGAACGGCAGCATCGCGAACGGGTCGCGGCGCAGCTCGCCGACGGTGCCCTCGGCGGCGGCGGTCTTCTCGGAGGCGATGTTGGCGCCGAGGAAGACGCCATGCTGCCAGTCGAAGGACTCGGTCACCAGCGGGACGGCGGTGGCGCGCCGGCCGCCGAACAGGATCGCCGAAATCGGCACGCCCGCCTGGTCCTCCCACTCGGGGGCGATGGTCGGGCACTGCGCGGCCGGGACGGCGAAGCGGGCGTTCGGGTGGGCGGCCGGGGTGCCGGACTCGGGGGTCCAGTCGTTGCCGCGCCAGTCGGTCAGGTGCGCCGGGGGCTCCTCGGTGAGGCCCTCCCACCACACGTCGCCGTCGTCGGTGAGGGCGACGTTGGTGAAGACGGTGTTGCCCCAGAGGGTGTCGATGGCGTTGGCGTTGGTGTCCACGCCGGTGCCGGGGGCGACGCCGAAGAAGCCGGCCTCCGGGTTGATGGCGTAGAGGCGGCCGTCGGCGCCGAAGCGCATCCAGGCGATGTCGTCGCCGATCGTCTCGACCTTCCAGCCCGGGACGGTCGGCTGGAGCATGGCCAGGTTGGTCTTGCCGCAGGCCGACGGGAAGGCGGCGGCGACGTACTTGACCTCACCGGAGGGCGGAGTGAGCTTCAGGATGAGCATGTGCTCGGCCAGCCAGCCCTCGTCGCGGGCCATGGTCGAGGCGATGCGCAGCGCGTAGCACTTCTTGCCGAGCAGGGCGTTGCCGCCGTAGCCCGAGCCGAAGGACCAGATCTCCTTGGTCTCCGGGAAGTGCGAGATGTACTTGGTGGTGTTGCACGGCCACGGGACGTCCGCCTCGCCCTCGGCGAGCGGGGCGCCGACGGTGTGCACGGCCTTGACGAAGTCCCCGTCCTCGCCGAGCTGGTCGAGCACCGCCTTGCCCATGCGGGTCATCACGCGCATCGACACGGCGACGTAGGCGGAGTCGGTGATCTCGACGCCGTAGGCGGCCAGCGGGGAGCCGACCGGGCCCATCGAGAACGGCACGACGTACATCGTGCGGCCCTTCATCGCACCGCGGAACAGACCCTTCTCGCCCTGGAAGATCTCGCGCATCTCGGCGGGAGCCTTCCAGTTGTTGGTGGGGCCGGCGTCCTTCTCCTGCTCGGAGCAGATGAAGGTGCGGTCCTCCACGCGCGCCACGTCCGTGGGGTCCGAGGCGGCGTAGTAGGAGTTGGGGCGCTTCTCCTCGTTCAGCTTCTTGAAGGTGCCCTGAGCCACCAGCAGGTCCGCGAGGCGCTGGTACTCCTCGTCGGAGCCGTCGCACCACTCGATGCGGTCCGGCTGGGTGAGCTCAGCGATCTCGCTCACCCACGCCAGCAGGCGCTGGTGACGGGTGGGCGCGGACGCGCTGACAGCAGAGATCTCGTACGACACGATCGCTCCGTTTCACGCCATCTCGGCGGGGAGGCGGCGTAGCGGGGGTCTGAGGGTGCTTGCAGCGTAGCCCCGGCCTTCGGCGCGGATTGCGGCGCAGCGGTGAAATTGACGCATCTTTTACTACGTAAAGTATCATTACTGGCCAGTAACAGGTCGCCTACATCCCGGACGGCGTGCGCGGGGCCACACTTCAAATGCTCCAAAACGTCCAAGAGTGATGATCGCCACTTCCTACGGGCTGGTAACCTACGGATCCGTAGGTCGCCGGTAGCATGCCGCGCATGACTGCTGAGTTCGCGGAGCGCACGAAGGGGGCGGCCGGCCCGGTGCGCCCGGACGGCGCCGAGGGCAAGCCGAAGTGGCGCGGCTGGCTGCACGCCGGAATGTTCCCCGCCACGGTCGCCGCCGGGATCGTGCTGATCTGCCTGGCCGACTCCACGCCCGCCAAGATCGCCTGCGCGATCTACTCGGCCAGCGCCTGGTTGCTGTTCGGGGTCAGCGCGGTCTACCACCGCTTCAACTGGGGCCCGCGCGGCGACGCCGTCCTGCGCCGGCTGGACCACGCGAACATCTTCCTGATCATCGCGGGCACCTACACGCCGTTCACGATCCTGTTGCTGAAGGGCGCCGCCCAGCAGGTGCTGCTCTGGGCGGTCTGGGGCGGCGCGCTGGCCGGGATCGCGTTCCGGGTGTTCTGGGTCGGCGCGCCGCGCTGGCTGTACACCCCGGTGTACATCGCGCTGGGCTGGGCCGCCGCCTTCTTCCTGCCCGACTTCCTGCGCACCGGCGGTGTCGCCGTCCTGGTGCTGATGATCGTCGGCGGGGTGCTCTACAGCATCGGCGGTGTGGTGTACGGGCTCAAGCGGCCCGATCCGTCACCGCGCTGGTTCGGGTTCCACGAGGTGTTCCACGCCTTCACCCTCGGCGCGTTCATCGTGCAGTACGTCGGGGTGTCACTGGTGGCCTACAACACGGCCGGCTGAGTCCGGCGCGGCACCACGGGCGGTCGTCCGGTCCACGGACCGGGTGACCGCCCGTTCCGCTGTCCACGGGTGCTCGTGCGGTGCCCGGCCCTGCGGGCGGCGCGAGTGCGGGGAGCCGTCAGGCTCGCGGTCGGCGCGAGTACGGTCGCGGGCCTGGCGGGCGTCCAGCGCCTCCCGGGCCCGGCGGCAGCGTTCGCAGTGCGCGGCACCCGGGGAGCCCGCGGACGAGCGGTGCCTCTCCGGTGCCTTCGACTGGTGGAGGGCCCGCCAGCGCCGGCCGACGTACACCATGAGCAGCAGCACCTCGACCCCGGCGACCGCCAGGACCAGCACCGCACCGTTGATCAGATAAGCCGCGACGACGGCCAGCGCGGACGCCACCACCACCGCCGCGCCCCACACCTGGGCACTCGCCTTCTTGTCGTCCGTGTCGGCCATGCGGCTCCCCTTTCCCGGCGCCGGGCTCGTGGTCGGCTCCTGCCGCTCCACCCCTTCTCCGCTCTCGGCACACCTCGGCCAGCACTGACCGATTGCCACATGATATCTACCGACAGTCACCCATAACCGCCCCCGAGCGGCGAACAGCAGATCAACGTTGCGTCAATTCCGTGTGCGGAAACAGCACTTGCAGGACACGCAACGGAGTGTGCGCGCATGGACACGCATCGCCACCTGACGGCCACCGAACAGGGCTACGACAACACCACGGTGGAGCAGATCGCGGCGGCGGCCGAGGTCTCCCCGTCCACCTTCTTCCGGTACTTCGCCACCAAGGAGGACCTCGTCCTCTCCGACGAGTACGATCCGGCGATCCCCCGGCGAACCCGCTCTCCAGCAGGGCGAGACCGTGCTGACCCGGCGGGCCAGCGTCGAGGAGCCCACCTTCGCCATGCGGATCATTCTGAATCCGTCGGCACCCCGGTGCTCGCTGGCGCGCTTCACCGCCGGCCCTCCAGTTCGACGTCACCGCTCCCGGTGACGATGGCCGCGATGTTGTCCAGCGAAGGCCCGCCGCGCCCCGTCAGGTACTTGGTGTGCGCGTCGACGGGGTTGCCCCTGCTCCAGTTGTCGACGGTGAAGCGGTTCGCGTCGAAGTGCCTACTGGCCGGATCGCGGCCGTACCAGCGCTCGTCCGGGTCGATGCCGAACTTCGACGGCAGGCGCGTCACGACGTCGTTGTCGGCCGCGCCGACCCACACGCGGCCGGGCATCCCGAGGTCGGAGGCCTTGTCCACACCGACACCGGGGCTACCGAGGAAGATCACGTCGTCCGGCGCCGCGTCGTAGGAGCCCGGCCTGGTGGCGAGCCTGGTCGCCTGGCCGACCAGGTACGAGCCGTAGCTGTGCCCGATCGACGTGATGTGCGGTGGTCGGCCCTCGTGGCCGGCCCGAAGCCCGCTCAGGAACTTCGCGTACGCCGGTGCGCCGTCCCTGCCGGCCTTCGTGGACGCGGCACCGAGGTCCATTCCCGGCGGGTCGTACCCGAGCCACACGATCGAGGCGACCGAGTGACCGGCAGGGGCCTTCCTGCTCGCCGCGCGATAGAGGCTCAGCGCGTTCTCCGCCTCGTTGGTGCCGTCGTGCACGCGGCCCGCCGTCCCCAGGCTGTGGGTGTCGGTGGTGATCCCCGGCACGTAGGCGGAGATGTCGGTGGCGGTGTCCGGGTTCCCGTACGAGAGGACGGCTCGGCCCTTGCCCTCACTGCCGAGGCCGAGGAGAAGGACGCGCGGGGACGCCGGGTCCCTCCCGTCCTTGTCGAGCCGTCTGACGATGGGCCCGTAGAGGTGGTACAGGGCCTTCTCGTGGGAGGTCATCGGCAGGTGGCCGTCGTGCTTCTTCATGATGCCGGTCATCAGAGTCCTCAGGTGCGCACGGTTCACGCGGTCCCGCACCTCCGCCGGGATGCCGTCCAGGTTCCCGATCGCCTGCGGGTGGTGGCTGACGCACCACTGCTGCCCCTCCGGCCCCAGGGCTTTCCACCAGCCGTTGACCTCCGTCGGGGCCGCGTCCTTGTCCGGCGTGTTCAGCCGCCTCGCCGCGTTGCCCGTCGCGGCGAGGTACGCGTCCGCACTCGCCGTCCTGACGTCCAGGCCGGACTGGTCGGCGGCGTGGTCGGCGTACCGCTTGAGCGCCTCGGCCAGCCGCTCGTCGACCGACGTGGCCTCCGCCAGCGCCGCGCCGATCCGCCTGCCGATCTCCTCGGCCGCCGCCTTCTGCTGGGCCTCTCGGTCCGGCGCCCGGTAAGGGTTCGTCGACGGGGGCCGGCTCACCGTGCCGCACTCGTCGACCGACAGGCCCTTGGCCCGGGCGTCAAGGAGCGCCTGGCGGAGCCTGCTCCGGGCGAGCGTGAAGGCGTCGGCACAGTCCCGCAAGTCCCTGCCGATGCAGCCGAGTTCGATCGTCGCCGCACGCAGCTTGTCGGTGATGCCGTCCAGCACGGGGATCGCGGCGGTGGCTGCCGGACCGGTCCACTCGGACCCGTGGACCCGGTCCGCGGTACCGCTCTTCCAGTCCGCGGCGTATTGGGAGTACGCCTTGCATAGGGCGTCGTACGCGTCCGCCAGCGTGTGGAGATCGGCCACATTGGCGTTCTTCAGACTTCTGAGGTCCATCGCCATAGCCACCCGTGACCCATGGTTCCCACCCGCATACTCGCGGCTACCATAGCGCCCGCGACCGACACGGCGATCAGGGGACACGATGGCGGGCGGGACGGGATTCACGGTCAATCCGCGGGAGTTGACGGCGGCCGGGACCAACGCGGTGGCGGTGGCCGGGAAGGTGCCGGACGAGACGGCGAAGCTGGGCGACCCCACCGACAAGGCGGCCGCAAGCCTGACCGGCTGGAAGAGCGGGACGGCGCTGCAGAGATGCGGCACCGCGTGGAAGACGCTGCTGGACGAGCTCGCCGGCACCATGAAGGATGCCGGCGGCCACCTCGTCACGTGCGCCCACACCTACGTGAACGCCGATCACCTGCCGGCGCCCGTCGCGACCGATGCGCCCGACCCCTTCGACACGAGGATCGTCGGCTTCAACGCGAGGATCGTCGGCGGGAGCCCGATCGACCACGCGTGAACCGCTACCTCGCGAAGTCCACCGCCAGGCAGTCCTCCACCGGCCGGTACCCGATCTGCTGGTAGATCGAGTTGCTGGTCGGGTTGGCGAGGTCGGTGTACAGCAGCACCTCCGCCGCGCCCTGGGCGAGGGCGTGGGCCGAGGCGGCGGCGGTGACGGCGCTGGCGTAGCCGCGGCCGCGCAGGTCGGCGGGGGTGTAGACGGGGCCGATGCGGGACATGCCGGCGGTCACCGGGCTGTTTCCGGCGAGGGCGACCGGGTGGCCGTCGTCCTCCCACAGGTGGAGCCCGCCGGCGGCGATGCGGTCGTCGACGGCCTGCGGGATGTTCGGCAGCATGACGCCGGTCTCGCCCCGGAACTCCCCGTACCAGCGGATCACCAGGTCGCGGTCGCCCGGTTCGGCGGGCCGGTGGCGGCCGGCCGGCGGGCGCGGCGGACCGGTCAACTCGCCGAGCCGGTACAGCCGCTGGTTCTCGACGACGGAGTGGCCGGCCCCGGTGGCGGCGCTCCATGCCGCGGCGAAGGAGCGGACCGTGTCCGCACCTCCGCTGACGCCGGCGAGTTCGCTGAACTCCGGCCCGGCGGCGGCCAGTTCGGTGGCGAGTTCGGCCGCGGCCGGCACCGGCATGAGGCCCAGCCGGGGCTCGTACGGCGGAGTCCGCAGGAAGGCGCCCGCGACCGGGCCGCCCTCCGACGCGCGCCACCACCCGAACACCGGCGGCCGTTCCCCGAAGACGTTCAGCCCGCGCTCGGCGAGCCGGTCTACGACCGTGAGCAGGACGGTGTTCTCGGCGGGGTGGGCGGCGAGGAAGCCGCCCGCCCGGTCTCGGAAGTCGTCGAGGGAGGTGCTCAGGGTCCAGGCCATGGGGCATTCTCGCCCCGAACGCCCGCGGCCCACCAGCGAATTACTCGACACCGGCGATCCACGCGGCCACCGGCGACCTACTCGACCGCCACGCCCAGCCGCTCCGCCAGCACCGCCGCATCCGTGGTCGGCGCGTCGCACGCGAAGTGCCGGCAGACGTACGCGGCGGGCGCCCCGCCCATCAGCGGCCGGTCGGCCAGCAGCGGCACCTCCGCACCCGGATCCCCGGGCTCGCCCACCGCCACGACCGCCCCGGGCGCCGTGCCCAGCAGCGCGACCCGGCGCAGCGCGGCCGTCGCCGGATCACCGGCCGGGCCGACGACGGCGACCTCGCGGGGCCCGTCCAGCAGCGCCTCCGCGACGGCGAGCCCCCACCCGATGAAGCGCGGCGCCCGGGACGCGAGCGCGCCGACGATGCCGAGCGCCCGTTCGGCGGCGGTGCGGTGGCGGTCCGAGCCGGTGTACGCGGCGTATGCGAGGAGGGCCCCGGCAGCGGCCGTCCAGCCGGACGGGGTGGCGTTGTCGGTCGGGTCCTGCGGGCGCCGGATCAGCTCCTCGGCGTCGTCGGCGGTGTCGTACAGGGCGCCGGACGCCTCGTCGGCGAAGTGCCCGAGCACGGTGTCGAGCAGTCCGCCGGCGAGCTGGAGCCACTCGGCCCCGCCGGTGACGGCGTACAGCGCGAGGAAGCCCTCGGCGGTGTCCGCGTAGTCCTCCAGGACGCCCGCGTTGGCACCGGCGCAGCCGTCCCGGGAGGTGCGCAGCAGCCGCCCGTCGGGGGTGAGGTGGACGGCGAGCAGCAGGTCGGCGGCGCGTTCGGCGGCCTCGACGAGGTCGGGCCGCTCCAGCAGGGCGCCGGTCTCGGCGAGGGCGGCGATGGCGAGGCCGTTCCAGGCGGCGACGACCTTGTCGTCGCGGGCGGGCGCGGGCCGCTGCGCGCGCGCTTCGAGGAGGCGCCGCCGGATCTCCTCGTACTCGTCGAAGTCCTCCGGTTCGGCGAGGAGTTGGAGCACCGACGTGCCGTGCTCGAAGGTCCCGCCCGCCGTCACCGAGAACAGCCGGGCGGCGGTGGCGGCGTCGGCCGGCCCGAGCAGGTCCACCAACTGACCCGGCTCCCACACGTAGTACGCGCCTTCGGCCGGGGCGCCGGTCTCCTCGTCGAGGCTGTCGGCGTCCAGCGCGGAAGCGAACGCGCCCTCGGGCGTGCGGAGTTCACGCAGCAGGAAGTCCGCGGTCGACAGCGCGACCCTGCGGGCTAGGGCGGACCCCGTCGCCCGCCACAGGTGCAGGTACGCGCGCAGCAGCAGCGCGTTGTCGTACAGCATCTTCTCGAAGTGCGGCACCACCCAGCCGGCGTCCACCGCGTACCGGGCGAAGCCGCCGCCGAGCTGGTCGTGGATGCCGCCGCGGGCCATCGCCTCGCCGGTGCGGACGGCCATCTCCAGCGCCGCCTCCGAGCCGGTCCGGGCGTGGTGGCGCAGCAGGTACTCGATCACCATGGCCGGCGGGAACTTGGGCGCGTCGCCGAAGCCGCCGCGCTGCTGGTCGAACTCCCGGCTGAGGGCGACCAGCGCCTGGTGCAGATCCGCCTGCGCGGGCGGACGGTGGGAGCCGGCCGAGTAGACCGAGGCCCGTTCGGCGAGGTCGGCCCGGATCCGGGCGGCCACCTCGCCGACCTCCTGCCGGCGGTCCCGCCAGGCCGCGTCGACGCCTTCCAGCACCTGCCGGAAGGACGGCATGCCGTGCCGGGGCTGCGGCGGGAAGTAGGTGCCGAAGTAGAACGGCTCCTTGTCGGGGGTGAGGAACACCGTCATCGGCCAGCCGCCCTGCCCGGTGGCGGCCTGGACGGCCTCCATGTAGACGGCGTCGACGTCCGGCCGCTCCTCCCGGTCGACCTTGACCGCGACGAACCGCTCGTTGAGGTACTCGGCGACCCCGGCGTCCTCGAAGCTCTCGTGCGCCATCACGTGGCACCAGTGGCAGGCCGCGTACCCGACCGACAGCAGGATGGGCGCGCCCCGCCGCCGCGCCTCCTCGAACGCCTCGGGGCCCCACGGCCACCAGTCGACCGGGTTCTCGGCATGCTGCAGCAGGTAGGGCGAGGTCGCGTCCGCGAGACGGTTCGGCATGCCCCCATCCTCGCGCATCGGCGCACGACCGGGGGTCAGGGCGCGTCGTGCGGGTCCTTGCCGGGCCCGCGGCGGAGCGCGCAGGACACGCCCTGAGTATCACTCCTCGGGAGTCTCCGGCTCGTCCGTGTGGCCGACCCTCTCGACCTGCCGGTTCATCGACCCGGTGTGGGGGGTGTGGCGCCGACGAGGGCGAGTGTCGCGTCGAGCAGGGCGGAGGTCAGGGCGGGGAGTTGGTCGGGGGATTCGCGCAGCAGGAACAGCCAGGCGAAGACCGGGCCGACGAGCAGGGCGTTGAGGGTGGCCGGGTCGGGGCGGGTGGTGAGTTCGCCCCGGGCGGTCGCCCGGTCCAGGATCTCGGTGAGGGTCCGGCGCTGGAATCCCAGGTACCTCTCGACGAACCGGTCGCGCAGTGCGGGGTCGGCGTGGACGTCGGCCAGCAGGCCGGGGACCGTCCCCTCCGGCGGAGACGCCATGGTGTCCGCGATCTCGGCGAGCACGGCGGCCAGGTCGGCGCGGAGCGATCCGCGGTCGGGTGCCGTGGCCAGGAACTGGTCCGGCAGCAGAACGTCGAAGATCATCTCTTGTTTGGTGGCGTGGCGCCGGTAGATCGCCGCCTTGCCCACGCCGGCTCGCGCGGCCACCTCGGCCATCGTGAGCCGCGTGTATCCCACCTCGGTCAGCAGTTCTCGAACGGCGGAGGCGATGGCGTCGTCGACGCGGCTGTCTCGGGGGCGGCCCCCCTGGGTGCGAGCTTGCTTCCGATCAGACATGGGTGCAACATACAGAACCAGGAGTACCGAAACCAACAGTTCCAAAACTGGCGGATCCGTATTCCCTGGTGCGACCGTGACCCGGCGCGCCGGCCGCATCGATGGCGTGGTCCACGAAGACGGCGCCCGACTCCGCCGCGACCACCGCCGCGCGGACGGCCGGCGACGGCATCGCCGGGTCCCCGCCCAACCGACAGGGCACACAGGCTCGGAAGGAATGACCGATGCGAATCCCGAAGGCGGCCCACACCGCACAGCCGTGGCGGATCCACGAGTTCACCCGTGACTTCCGGATCGAGGACGTGTGGTCCTTCCGCACGCCCGACGCCGGGCCCGACGACTTCCCCGTGATGGTCAAGGCACTGAAGACGGCCTACGACACCCGGAAGGCTCCCGCCGCGGTCAACTTCCTGTTCGCGGTGCGCTGGAAGCTCGGCGCCCTGCTCGGCTGGGACACCCCCAAGGCGGGCCTGGGCGGACGGGTCGGCTCGCTGTGCGACCGCATCCCGGACGACCTCGCCCGGACCGCGAACGACGTCATCCCCGCCACCGACCCGTTCTCCGAGGTGTACCAGCTCGACAACGAAGCGGCCCGCGAGCTGGGCAACAAGACCTGCCACACCGTCATGCACCTGGGCTGGGTGCCGACCGAGGACGGCGGATACGAACTGCGCATGGCGGCGCTGGTCAAGCCCAACGGTCTGTTCGGACGGGTCTACATGGCCGGCATCCTTCCGTTCCGGTACCTCATCGTCTACCCGGCACTGACCCGCCAGTGGGAACGCGCCTGGCTCGACTTCGGCCGCCCGAACCGGCACACCGGAGACGCCGCGCGCGGAGGGACGGCCGGTACGGAATAACCCGAACCGCGGTCCGCAGCCCATGGCCGGCCGCCGGCGCCGTACTCGGCGCCGGCGGTCGGCCTTCCTCATCCTGCCCGGGTCCTGTTCTCACCTCCTGCCTGGCAGGTTCGGGACACGCAAGAGTCCGTCACTGGCAGGTTCTGGCCATTAGCGGAGCTTGCATCTACACGAACCTGCTAGATCTTGTGCCTGTCGTACCGACCAGCGAAAGACCGGATTCGGGGATCCGGGAAGTGCCGCGGCCATCGGCTTTTGAGGCACGGAATCTCACACACCAGACCGGGGCGCGGTCGATGGCGACTTCTTTGCCCTGATACCGGACGCGGAGCCCGAACGGGATCCCGCGCGATACCAAGCGTCGTCGTTTGAGTTCATCGAAGTCGAGTTCATTGAGGTGCGAGGGAAGGCATGACTACGGAGACCGACGAGCAGCAGGAAAAGCTTCTCCGCTACCTCAAGAAGTCCGTGATCGAACTCAACGAAACGCGGGCCCTGCTACGGGAAAAGGAAGAACGCGCCACCGAGCCGCTCGCGGTGGTCGGTATGAGTTGCCGCTACCCTGGCGCGGACTCCCCGGAGGAACTGTGGGAGGTCGTCGCCGAAGGCCGGGACACGATATCCGGATTCCCCGTCGATCGCGGTTGGGATCTGGAGGGGATCTACGACCCGGACCCGGACCGGCTCGGTGCCAGCTACACCCGCGCGGGCGGATTCGTTTCCAGCGCCACGATGTTCGATGCCGACTTCTTCGGGATCAGCCCGCGTGAGGCGCTGTCCATGGACCCGCAGCAGCGGCTGCTGCTGGAGTTGTCGTGGGAGGCGTTCGAGGACGCGGGCATCGATCCGGCCTCGTTGCGCGGCAGCGACACCGGGGTCTACACCGGTGTCGGCCCGTCCGACTACGCGGCGGTACCGGCCGGTGCGGCACCGCAGATCGAGGGGCTGCGGCTGACCGGCGGCACGACCAGTGTGGTGTCGGGCCGGGTCGCCTACGCCTTCGGCCTGGAGGGGCCGGCGATGTCCGTGGACACCGCGTGTTCGTCGTCGCTTGTGGCCCTGCACCTGGCCGCACAGGCCCTACGCGCCGGGGAGTGCTCCCTGGCGCTGGTCGGCGGCGTGACGGTGCTGGCCGGGCCGACGCTGTTCGTGGACTTCAGCCGGCAGCGCGGTCTGGCTCCGGACGGCCGGTGCAAGCCCTACGCGGCTGCCGCGGACGGCACCGGTTTCTCCGACGGCGCGGGCGTGGTGATGCTGGAGCGGCTGTCGGACGCGCGGCGGAACGGGCACCGGGTGCTGGCGGTGGTACGCGGCAGCGCGGTGAACCAGGACGGGGCCAGCAACGGCCTGACGGCCCCGAACGGCCCGTCGCAGGAACGCGTGATCCGCCAGGCGCTGGCCAACGCCGGGGTGTCGGCGGCGGACGTGGACGCGGTGGAGGGTCACGGCACGGGCACCCAGCTGGGCGACCCGATCGAGGCTCAGGCCCTGCTGGCCACCTACGGTCAGGAACGCGAGCACGGCCCCCTGTGGCTGGGCTCGATCAAGTCGAACATCGGGCACAGCTCCGCGGGCGCGGGACTTGCCGGCGTCATCAAGATGGTGCAGGCGCTGCGCAACGAGACGCTGCCCGCCACCCTGCACGTGGACCGGCCCTCGCCGCACGTGGACTGGGAGTCCGGCGGCGTCGAACTGCTGACCGAGACGCGGCCGTGGAAGGCCGGCGATCGTCCGCGCCGGGCCGGGGTGTCCGCGTTCGGGGTCGGCGGCACCAACTGCCACGTGATCCTGGAGGAAGCACCCGTCGACGAGCCCGCCGACGCGGTCGAACCGGCCCCGGTCGCCGGTCTGCCGGTGGTTCCGGTCCCGGTGTCCGGTCGCGGCACGACGGCTCTTCGGGCCCAGGCGGACCGGTTGCGCGCCAGTGTGCTGGCCCGTCCGGAGCTCACTGCGGCCGAGGTCGGGTTCTCCTCGGCGACGACCCGGGCCCACCTCGATCAGCGTGCCGTGGTCCTGGCATCCGATCGCGCCACCCTGCTGTCCGGACTGGCCGAGCTGGCCGCGGGCGGAACATCGGCGGCCGTGGCCGAGGGCAGGGTGCTCACCCCGGGCGCGCTGCCGGTGTTCGTGTTCCCGGGGCAGGGCGCGCAGTGGGTCGGCATGGCGGTCGAACTGCTGGACTCCTCGCCGGTGTTCGCGGCGGAGATCGCCGCCTGTGGTGAGGCGCTGTCGGAGTTCGTCGACTGGAAGCTGGACGACGTCCTCCGCGGCACCGAGGGCGCGCCGTCGTACGAGCGGGTCGACGTGGTGCAGCCCGCCCTGTGGGCGGTGATGGTGAGCCTCGCGGCGCTGTGGCGCTCCTACGGCGTGGAGCCGATGGCGGTGGTCGGCCACTCGCAGGGTGAGATCGCCGCGGCCGTGGTGGCCGGCGCCTTGTCGCTGGCCGACGGCGCGCGGGTGGCCGCTCTGCGGTCGCGGGCCATCGCGGAGCGGCTCGCCGGGCTCGGCGGCATGGTGTCGGTCACCGCGCCGGTCGAGCGGGTCGAGGAGCTGATCGCCCCGTCCGGGGGACGGGCGTCGATCGCCGCGGTGAACGGTCCGGCGGCCGTGGTGGTCTCCGGGGAGCCCGGGGCCCTGGAAGAGCTGCTCGCGGCGTGCGAGCGCGAGGAGGTGTGGGCCCGGCGGATCGCCGTGGACTACGCCTCGCACTCGACGCAGGTGGAGAGCATCGAGGACGAGCTGGCGAAGGTGCTGGCTCCGGTCGCACCGATGCCGGGGACGATCCCGTTCTACTCCACGACGGTCGGCGGGTTCGTCGACACCACCGTGCTCGACGGCGCGTACTGGTACCGGAACCTGCGCGGGCGGGTCGGGTTCGAGCCGGCGATCCGGGCGTTGGTCGACAACGGCGCCGGATGCTTCCTGGAGGTGTCGCCGCACCCGGTGCTGACCATCGCGGTGGAGAACACCGTCGCCGATCACGGCGCCGACTCCCGGGTGGGCGTCGTCGGATCGCTGCGGCGTGACGAGGGTGGCTTCGAGCGGTTCGCGTCGTCGGTGGCCGAGGCCCATGTCGCCGGTGTGGCGGTGGACTGGTCGGCCTTCTACGCGGGCAGCGGTGCGCGTGCGGTGACCCTGCCGACCTACGCGTTCCAGCGCAACCGGTACTGGCTGACGGCGGGCACCGGCGCCGGGGACGCCGCGGCCCTCGGGTTGCACGCGGTGGACCACCCCGTCCTCGCGGCGGCCTCGCGGGTCGGTGACCGGGACGAGTGGGTCTACACCGGCCGGATCTCCCCGGACTCCCAGCCGTGGATCCGTGACCACGTGGTCTTCGGCATCCCCATCGCCCCGGGAACCGCGCTGGTGGAACTGGCGTTGGCCGCGGGCGCCGGGGTCGGCTGCGGGGCTCTGGACGAGGCGGTGCTGGAGGCGCCGCTCGTTCTCGACGACGAGGCGGGCTGCCGGGTCCAGGTGACCGTCGGCGCTCCGGACGACGACGGGCGCCGCGAGGTCGCGGTGTACTCGGCCCCGGACGCCGGGCGGGACGACGAGGCTCCCGAACCGGTCTGCCACGTGCGCGGCTGGCTGACCGCCGAGTCCGCTTCGCCCGTACCGGGTGCGGCGCAGTGGCCGCCTGCGGGTGCCGAGCCGATCCCGGTGGACGCGCTGTACGAGCGGATGGCGCTGGCCGGACTCGACTACGGGCCGCTGTTCAAGGGCATCCGCGCCGCCTGGCGGGTCGGGACCGGGATCTGCACCGAAGTGGCGCTGCCCGACGACGCCGACGATGCGGGCTTCGTGCTGCATCCGGCCCTGTTCGACGCCGCGCTGCAGGGCGCGCTGGTCGACAAGGACCCGAACGCGTCGGTGGAGATGCCGTTCACGTGGTCGGGGGTGCGCTCGGGGCGGCGGGTGCGGTCGGCACGGGTGCGGATCGCCGCGTCCCCCGAGACCGGACTGCACGTCGACATGTTCGACGAGACCGGCGAGCCGGTGATGAGCATCGGCGGCCTGGTGTACCGAACGGTGGACCCGGCGCAGCTGGAGGCGGTGCGCGGCGGCGGACCGGAGTCGCTGTACGGCGTCGAGTGGGTGCCGGTGCCGATGGGCCCGGCGGAACCGGCGGGGCTGGTCCGCGTGGGCTGGGGCGCCGACGGTTTCACCGATCTGGACGCGGTGGAGCGGGCGGTCGCCGAGGGCACCGGGGCCCCGGACGCGGTCCTGGTCCGGATCGACCGGAACATCACCTCGGACGTCACCTCCGACGCTCCGGCCTCGGCGGCCCGCGAAGCCGCCGAACAGATGCTCGCCACCCTGCAGCGGTGGCTGGCCAGTGAAGCCCTGGGCGGTACCCGGCTGGTCGCGGTCACCCGCGGCGCGGTGGCGCTCGACGGGGAGACTCCCGACATCGCCCAGGCCTCGGCCTGGGGTCTCGGGCGAAGCGTCCAGACCGAGCATCCGGGCCGGATCGTGCTCGTCGACCTCGACGCCGACGGCGCCGACGATGCCGACGTGCCGTGGGACGCCCTGCTGGCAGCCGACGAACCGCAACTGGCCGTACGGGCGGGCCGGGTGTCGGCGCCGCGACTGGCACGGGTGCCCGCGGTCGCCGCGGACGCGACGCGCTCGCTCGACCCGGACGGCACCGTGCTGGTCACCGGCGGCACCGGCGGCCTGGGCGTGGTGTTCGCCCGTCACCTGGCCGCCACGCACCGCGTGAAGAACCTGGTGCTGGTCAGCCGGCGCGGCCCCGACGCCGACGGCGCCGTCGAACTGGAGGCCGAGCTGACCGCGCTCGGTGCGCGGGTGCGGATCGAGGCCTGCGACATCGGCGACCGGGACCAGGTCGTCGCCCTGCTGGACTCGCTGGAGGCCCCGCTCACGGCGGTCGTGCACACCGCCGGCGTGCTCGCCGACGGGGTGATCGAGTCGGTGACCCCGGAACAGCTCGCCGAGGTCATGCGGCCGAAGGTGGACGCGGCGTGGCTGCTGCACGAACTGACCGCGGACACGGACCTGTCGGCGTTCGTGCTGTTCTCCTCGGGCGCCTCGCTGTTCGGCAACCCGGGACAGGCCTGTTACGCCGCCGCGAACGCCGGTCTCGACGCGATGGCACAGCGGCTGCGGGCCGACGGAGTGCCGGCCACCTCCCTGGCCTGGGGGCTGTGGGGCGACGGCGCCGGGATGGCCGGCCGTCTCGACAGCACAGACGTGGCCCGCATCGAGAGTGCCGGCGTGGCACTGCTGCCGGTCGATAGTGGCCTGGAGCTGTTCGACTACTCGCTGGGGCTCGACGCCGGACTGCTGGCTCCGGTGCAACTGGACCTGGCCGCCCTGCGGGCCCAGGCCCGGACGGGAGCGCTGCCCCCGCTGCTGCGCGGACTCGTGCGGGTTCCGGCACGGACCGCCGAGGCCGCCGGCGGTTCGCTCGTGCAGCGGCTGGCCGGGGTCACCGACGAGGACCGCGAACAGGTGGTCCTGGAGCTGGTGCAGGCGCAGGTGTCGGCCGTGCTCGGACACGAGTCGGCGGCGGCGGTCGAACCCGACCGGGCATTCCGGGACATGGGATTCGACTCCCTCGCCAGCGTCGGGCTGCGGAACCGGCTCAACAAGATCACCGGTCTGCGGTTGCCGGCCACCCTCGTCTTCGACCACCCGAACGCGGCGGCGGTGGCCCGGTACCTGCTCGAATCCGTCGAACCGGAGGCCGTGACCGGCGGCCGGGCCGACGACGACACCGCCGGGATCCGCGCGGTTCTCGCCTCGATTCCGATCGACCGCCTGCGCCAGGCGGGGCTGCTGGACACCTTGTTCGATCTGGCGCGCGGCGAGGTGCCGGAGGAGGAGACCCGGGACGGCGGCGACGGGTCGGTCGACGACCTCGACGCGGAAGCACTGATCCGGATGGCTCGAGGGGACCGCTAGGTGCGTACGGCCGACATGCGCGCCGACCGCCGCGCGGGAAGTGAGGAACGAGCATGACTGCGAACACGAACGAGCTTGTCGACGCGCTACGCATGTCGATCAAGGACAACGAGCAGCTCCGCAAGGAGAACCGGCAGCTGCGGACGCGAGCGTCCGAGCCCCTGGCGATCGTGGGAATGAGCTGCCGGTTCGGCGGCGGCGCGACGTCTCCGGAGCTCCTGTGGGAGCTGCTGTCGCAGGGCCGCGACGCCATGGTGCCGCTGCCCGAGGACCGCGGCTGGCAGGTCGACCGCCTGTACCACCCGGACCCGGATCATCCCGGGACCACGTATGCCCGGACGGGCGGATTCGTCGACGGGGTCGCGGAGTTCGACGCCGACTTCTTCGGGATCGGTCCGCGCGAGGCGCTCGCGATGGATCCGGCGGCGCGGCTGATCCTGGAGGGCGCGTGGGAGGCGTTCGAGCACGCCGGGATCGATCCGACGTCCTTGCGCGGCAGCGACACCGGTGTCTTCTGCGGTGCGATCAGCTCCGAGTACGGCGCCACGATGCCCCCGGAGCTGGGCGGGTACCGGCTGGGCATCCTGACCAGCGTGCTGGCCGGGCGGATCTCGTACCTGCTGGGGCTGGAAGGCCCGGCGGTCACGGTGGACACCGCGTGTTCGTCGTCGCTGGTGGCGCTGCACCAGGCCGCGCAGGCGCTGCGGGGCGGCGAGTGCTCGATGGCGCTGGTCGGCGGTGTGACCGTGCTGTCGAGCCCGACCCTGCTCGTCGAGTTCAGCCGGCAGCGCGGGCTGGCGCCCGACGGCCGGTGCAAGGCGTACGCGGAAGGGGCCGACGGCACCGGCTTCGCCGACGGCTGCGGTCTCATCGTGCTGGAGCGGCTCTCGGACGCGCGGCGGCGCGGGCACACCGTGCTGGCCGTCGTGCGCGGCAGCGCCGTGAACCAGGACGGTGCGAGCAACGGGCTGACCGCGCCGAGCGGCCCCGCGCAGGAGCGGGTGATCCGGGCGGCGTTGGCCACCTCGGGTCTGTCGCCCGCGGACGTGGACGCCGTGGAGGGCCACGGCACGGGAACGGAGCTCGGCGACCCGATCGAGGCGCACGCGCTGCTGCGCACCTACGGCCGGGAACGGACGAACGGCCCGCTGTGGCTGGGGTCGATCAAGTCGAACATCGGGCACACCTCGGCGGCCGCCGGTATCGCCGGCGTGATCAAGATGGTGCTGGCGATGCGTCACGAGACGCTGCCGGTCACCCTGCACGCGGACACCCCGTCGTCCAACGTGGACTGGGACAGCGGCCAGGTCGCCCTGCTGACGCGCTCGCAGCCGTGGCGGCCGGGCGACCGGCCGCGGCGGGCGGGTGTCTCGTCGTTCGGTGTGAGCGGCACCAACGTGCACGTCATCCTGGAGGAGGCGCCCTCGGCGCCCTCGGCGCCCGGCACGACCACGGACCCGGATGCGGCAGGACGGCCCTCGGGTGTCGTACCGGTGCTGCTGTCGGGGCGCACCGAGGCGGCGCTGCGGGCGCAGGCCGGGCGGTTGTGCGAACACCTGGCGCAGCGGCCGGAGTTGACGCCGGCCGACATCGGGTACTCGATGGCGACCACGCGCGCGCTGCTGGAACGGCGCGCGGTCGTCCCGGCCGCCGACCGGGACGGGCTGATGGCCGCGTTGACGGCCCTGGCCGCCGGGGAGCCCGGGGCGGTCGACTTCCGGGCGGTCGCCGGGAAGACGGCGGTGCTGTTCACCGGTCAGGGCGCCCAGCGGGCCCGGATGGGCATCGATCTGGCGCAGACGTACCCGACGTTCTCCACCGCGCTGGACGAGGTGTGCGCGGCGGTGGATCCGCTGGTCGGCCGCTCGATGCGCGCGTTGCTGAGCGCGGAGCCGGACTCCGCCGAGGCGGCGCTGCTCAACGCCACCGAGTACACGCAGGTGGCGTTGTTCGCCGTCGAGGTGGCGCTGTACCGGCTGGTCGAATCGTTCGGTGTGCGACCGGACTTCCTGATCGGGCACTCGGTGGGCGAGATCGCCGCGGCACACGTGGCCGGGGTGCTGTCGCTGGCGGACGCCGCCGCCCTGGTGGTGGCGCGCGGCCGGTTGATGGGGGCGCTGCCGGAGGGCGGCGCGATGGTGGCGGTCCAGGCCGGCGAGGACGAGGTCGTCGCGACGCTGGGCGGCTACGAGGGCCGGCTGGAGATCGCCGCGGTGAACGGCCCGCGGGCGGTGGTGGTGTCCGGTGACGCCGACGCCGCCGAGGAGTGGCTGGCGAACTTCGCGGACCGGAAGACGTCGCGGTTGAAGGTGTCGCACGCGTTCCACTCGCCGCGGATGGAGCCGATGCTGGCGGAGTTCGCCGCCGTCGCCCGGGGCCTGCGGTTCTCCACGCCGAAGATCGCGATCGTGTCGAACGTGACCGGCGAGCGGGTGACCGACGAGATCACCGACCCGATGTACTGGGTGAAGCACGTCCGGCGGGCGGTGCGGTTCGCCGACGGTGTGCGGACCCTGTACGGGCTAGGTGCCCGGCGGTTCCTGGAGCTCGGCCCGGACGCGGTGCTGACCGCGATGGCCGGGCAGACCCTCGACGGCGCCGACGACGCCGTCCTGGTTCCGGCGCTGCGCGCGCGGCACGACGAGGCCGAGACGTTCGCCCGCTTCCTCGGCGGGGCGCGGATCGCCGGAGTCGAGGTCGACTGGGCGGCTTACTACGCCGGGACCTCGGCGGCCCGGGTGGATCTGCCGACGTACGCGTTCCAGCGCGAGCGGTTCTGGCTGGCGCCCGGTACCGGCTCGGCGGACGCGTCCGCGGCCGGTCAGGTCGGGCTGGACCACGCGGTCCTCTCCGCCGCGGTGCCGGTGGCCGACCGCGACGAATGGGTGTTCACGGGGCGCATCGCGGCCGGCACGCAGCCGTGGATCGCCGATCACGTCGTGCTCGGGGCGCTGGTGGTCCCCGGTGTCGCCCTGGTCGACCTGGCGGTGACGGCCGGAACGGCGATCGGCTGCCCGGTGCTGGAGGAGCTGGAGATCACCGCGCAGGTGGTCCTCACCGACGAGCCGCGGCAGGTCCAGGTGACCGTCGGTGCCGCCGACGCCGACGGCCGCCGCGAGATCGCGATCTACTCGCGCGCCACCGCCGGCGGCGCTGCCGGCGATCGGCCGGAGGCGGTCTGCCACGCCAGGGGCCGGCTCGGTGGCGCCACGGCGTCGCCGGTGCCGTTCGACGCGCAGTGGCCGCCGGTGGACGCCGAGCCCGTCCCGGTCGACGACCTCTACACGCGCCTCGCGGAGGCCGGGGTCGACTACGGTCCGCTGTTCCAGGGAGTGCAGGCGGCCTGGCGTCGCGGCGCGGAGATCTACACCGAGGTCGCACTGCCCGACGACATCGACGGCACCGGGTACGGACTCCACCCCGCGCTGTTCGACGCGGCGCTCCAGGGCGGCCTGTTCGACGCCGAGCCGGGTGCTTCGCCGAACCTGCCGGTCTCGTGGTCGGACGTGTCGTTCGGACCGACCACCGCGGCGCGCGCCCGGGTGCGGGTCACGGCGGCGGACTCGGTGCTGCGTGTGGACGCGGTGGACGTCGACGGCGGGCCGCTGCTGTCGGTCGGCCGGGTCGGCTACCGTCCCGCGCCGGAACTCGACGGTGCGCTGCGGCACGGCACGGACTCCCTGTTCGAGCTGACCTGGACGACGGTGGACGCGGAGCCGTCGCCGGCGGCGCGGATCGCGGTCCTGGGTGACCTGGAGGCCGCCGGGGAGCGGTACGCCGATCTCGACGCCCTGAAGTCGGCGCTGGCCGGCGGCGCGCAGGCGCCCGCCCTCGTCCTGGCTCCGATCACGGCGCCGGACGGCGACACCGGGGTCCGGGAGCTGGCCGGGCATGCCGTCGACACGGTGCGCGGCTGGCTGTCGAGCCCCTTGTCGGCCGACGCGCGGCTGGTGCTGGTGACCCGCGGCGCGGTCGCGGCCGGCGACCTCGTGCCCGATCCCGCGGCGGCGGCGGTCTGGGGTGCGGTACGCGTCGCCCGGACGGAACATCCGGACACGGTGGTGCTCGTCGATCTCGACGAGCACGGCATCGCGGACTGGACCGTGCTCGGTGAGCTCGACGAGCCCGAGCTGGCAGTCCGCGAGGGTGCGCTGTTCGCGCCCCGCCTCGCCCCCGCTCCCCCGATCGAGGCCGGAGCGGTGCCGGATCGGGCCGGGACGGTCCTGATCACCTGCGGTCCGGGCGGTGCCGGCCCGGTGGTCGCCAGGCAGCTGGCCGAGCGGTACGGCGCCGAGCAGCTGCTCCTGGTGACCTTCGGCGGCCCCGACGAGGCCGTCGACGCGGTGGTCGCCGAGCTGGCCGGGTCGGGCGCTCGCGCCGTGGTCTGCGACACCGCCGACGCGCTCGCCGACGCGCTGTCCTCCCTGGACGCTCCGCTGACCGCGGTCGTCCACGCGCCCGGGGTCGTCGACGACGGCACCCTCGAGACGCTCACCGGCGACCAGCTCGACCGGGCGGTCGGCGCGAAGCTCGACGTCGCGCTGCGGCTGCGCGAGCTGACCGCCGGTCAGGACCTGGCCGCGTTCGCGCTGGTCTGTTCCGGCGCCGGACTCTTCGGCACCGCCGGGCGAGTCGCCAACGCCGCCGCCGACGCGGCCCTGGACGCCGCCGGCCACCGGTGGCGCACCGAGGGCGTGCCGGTGACCGCACTGGTCTGGAGCACCTCGGTGGACGGCACCTCGGTGGACGGCATCTCGGTGGACGCCGCCGAGGAGCCCGGGCCGGCGCGGCAGCTGGTCGACCGGATGGGCGCGGCGACGCCGGCCCTCCTCGCGCCGCTCCACCTGGACGCGGCCGACCTGCGGGCCCGGGCCCATCAGGGAACGCTGGCCCCGCTGCTGCGCGGACTGGTCCGGACGCCCGCCCGCCGTGGCCGCGCAGGCGGATCGCTGGCGCGCACGCTCGCCCGGACGCCCGAGGCGGACCGCGTGCGGGTCGTCCTCGACCTGGTGCGCGCGCAGTTCGCCGCGGTCCTCGGGCACGACGCCCACACCGCGATCGACCCCGAGCGCCCGTTCAAGGACGTGGGGCTCGACTCCATGGGCGCCGTCGAGCTGCGCAACCGACTGACCCGGGTCACCGGCCTGCGGCTGTCGGCGACGATGGTCTTCGACCACCCGACTCCGGCGGCGATCGCCCGCGTGATCGTCGGCGAACTGGCCGAGACCGCCGACACCCCGCGGCCGGTGGTGCGCTCGCGCCGCGGAGCGGTCGACGAACCGCTCGCGATCGTCGGGATGAGCTGCCGGTACCCGGGCGGGGTGAACTCGCCGGACGACCTGTGGGAGCTCGTGGCCGCCGGTCGGGACGGCATGGGTGGGTTTCCCACCGACCGCGACTGGAACATCGACGAGCTGTACCACCCCGACCCCGAGCACCCCGGCACCACCTACGCGCGGGTCGGCGGGTTCATCAAGGGCGCGGGCGACTTCGACGCCGGCTTCTTCGGCATCGGCCCCCACGAGGCACGGGCGATGGATCCCCAGCAGCGTTGGCTGCTGGAGGGGGCCTGGGAGGCGTTCGAGCACGCGGGCATCGACCCGACCTCGCTGCGCGGCAGTGACACCGGCGTGTACTGCGGTGCGGTCAACCCGGACTACGGCACCGCCATGCCGCCCGAGCTCGAGCAGTTCCACATGACCGGTGTGATGTCGAGCGTGCTGTCCGGGCGGATCTCCTACACCCTGGGGTTGGAGGGCCCGGCGGTCACCGTGGACACGGCCTGCTCCGCGTCCCTGGTGGCGCTGCACCTGGCGATGCAGGCGCTGCGGGCGGGCGAGTGTTCGCTCGCCCTGGCGGGTGGTGTGACCGTGATGTCCACCCCGACCGCCCTGTCCGACACCGCGCGCATCCACGGTCTGTCACCGGACGGCCTGTGCAAGGCGTTCGCGGCGACCGCGGACGGCACGTCGTTCTCCGACGGCATGGGCCTGCTCGTGCTGGAACGGCTGTCGGACGCACGCCGCAACGGCCACCAGGTGCTGGCGGTCCTGCGCGGCAGTGCGATCAACCAGGACGGCGCCACCAACGGCCTGACCGCTCCGAACGGCCCCTCCCAGGAGCGGGTGATCCGGGCGGCCCTGGCCGCGTCGGGTCTGGAGGCGGCGCAGGTCGACGTGGTGGAGGCGCACGGCACCGGCACCAAGCTGGGCGACCCCATCGAGGCGCAGGCGCTGCTGGCGACCTACGGCCGGGACCGCGACGGCCAGGGCCCGCTGTGGCTGGGGTCGCTCAAGTCGAACATCGGGCACGCCGGCCCCGCCGCCGGCGTCGGCGGCGTGATCAAGATGGTGCAGGCGCTGCGACACGAAGTGCTGCCGCGCACCCTGCACGTCGACGAGCCGTCCCCGCACGTCGACTGGGAGGCCGGCGAGGTCGAGCTGCTTCTCGAGGACCGGCCCTGGAAGAGCGACGGCCGGCCGCGCCGGGCCGGTATCTCGGCCTTCGGCATGAGCGGCACCAACGCGCACGTGATCCTGGAGGAGGCCCCGGCGCCGGATCCGCTGCCGCGGTCCACCGGCGAGCGGCCGCCCGCCGTGCCGGTGCTGCTCTCGGCCCGTTCCCGGCCCGCGCTGCGGGCGCAGGCCGAGCGGCTGCACGCCGCTCTGCTCGACGACCCCGGCCTCGACCCGGTCGACGTCGGCTTCTCGACGGCGACGACCCGGGCGGCACTGCCGCGGCGGGCCGCGGTCGCGGCCCGGGACCGGGCCGAGCTGCTCGACGGGCTGGCGGCGCTGGCCGGCGACATGCCGGCCGACCACACCGTCGACGGCAAGGTGCTGAACGGCAAGACGGTGTTCGTGTTCCCGGGCCACGGTTCGCACTGGACCGAGATGGCGGTGCAACTGCTGGACACCGCACCGGCGTTCGCGGACGAGATCGCGGCGTGCACGAAGGCGTTCGAGCCGTACGTGGACTGGAACCTGGAGGACGTGCTGCGGGGTGCGCCGGGTGCGCCGTCGCTGGACGTGGTCGACGGGGTGATCCCGTTGAACGTGCTGCAGCCCGCGATGTTCGCGATGATGGTCTCGCTGGCGGCGCTGTGGCGGGCCCACGGCGTGGAACCGGATGTGATCGTCGGTCACTCGCAGGGTGAGGTCGCCGCCGCCTACGTCGCCGGTGCGCTGTCGCTCGAGGACGCCGCCCTGATCGTGGTGATGCGCAACCGGCTCGCGCACGACCTGCTGCCGGGCGACGCGGGCCTGCTCTGGATCGGGGCATCGGACAACGAGGTCGAGCGGCGGATCGCCGCGTACGCCGGCAGGGCCGAGGTCGCCGTGGTGAACAGCCCGGTCTCCGTGGTGCTCGCCGGTGACACCGACGTCCTGGTCGAGGTCCAGGCCGCGTGCGAACGCGACGGCGTACGAACCCGCGCGCTCGGTTCGGCGTTCGCCTCGCACACCGCCGCGGTCGCGCCCCTGGAGGCCGCGCTGGTGGAGTCGTTGGCCTCGGTGGCACCCCGGGCGAGCCGGGTCCCGTTCTACTCCACGGCGGTCGACGGGTACGTCGACACCGTCGGCCTGGACGCGACCTACTGGTACAGGAACATCCGCAACCAGGTCGGTTTCGAAGCCGCGATCTGCGCGCTGATCGACGACGGCGCGGCCCGCTTCGTGGAGGTGTCGCCCCATCCGCTGCTGGCCACCGCGATCGAGCAGACCGCGACGGCCCACGACGCCGAGGGCCGGGTCGCGACGGTCGCCACGATCGGGACGCTCCGGCGCGACGAAGGCGGCCTGGACCGGTTCGCGCTGTCGCTGGCCGAGGCGCACACGGCCGGCATCGAGGTGGACTGGGCCGGCTTCTACGCCGGGACCGGGGCCGCGCGGGTGCCCCTGCCGACCTACGCGTTCCAGCGCAAGCGGTACTGGCTGGCGCCGGCCGCGTCCGGACCGGGTGCCCCGATCGCGGCACTGCCCGCCGAGCACCACGACGAGGACGCGGACGACAGCAGCGGAGTGCTGGTGCGGCAGCTGGCCGCCGTGCCCGCGCAGGAGCGGGAGGCGCTGGCGCAGGAGGTGATCCGGGCCCAGGTCGCGGCCGTCCTCGGCCACGAGTCCGGCGACGCGGTCGAATCGGACCAGGGCTTCTGGGAGATGGGCTTCAACTCGGTCGGCGTGGTCCGGCTGTGCAACCGCCTGCGCCGGGTGACCGGCGTTCAGGTGGCGTCGACCGTCATCTTCGAACACCCCGACGCCTTCGGTCTGGCCCGCTGGCTCGTCCGGCACCTGGCGGACGAGGTGGCGGCGGCCGAGGCGGCCCCCCACGGCGCATCCGGCGACGCCGGCGAACGTGCGCCGAGCGGCGTGGCCACACGTGACGGGTCCGCACCGGACGCTTCCGCGTCCCGCGGGTCCACGGCCACCCGCCCCGCCCCGGACGGCCGCGGCACGTTCACGTCGCTGGTTCGCCACGCCCACGCCGAGGGCGAGCTCGACCGGGCGATGAGCTGGCTGATGGAGGCCTCCCGCTTCCGCCCGGCCTTCACCTCGCCCGCGGAACTGCCGCAGGACGGCGCACGGGTGGTGCGGCTCGCCAAGGGCGATCCGGGGCAGGCGGCCATCGTCTGCGTACCGTCGTTCGCCGTCGGCTCGGGCCCGCACCTGTTCCTGGCGCTCGCCCAGGGACTGCGCGGCCGTGACGTGTTCTCCTGCTCGCTGCCCGGCTTCCGTGACGACGAGCCGCTGCCCGGCTCCTGGAACACCGTCATCGGGATGCTCGCGGACGGGATCCGACAGGCCGTCGGCGACACCGAGGTGGTTCTCGTCGGCTTCTCCATCGGCGGCGCCGTCGCACACGCACTGGCCGCCGAGCTCGAACGCACGGGTCGGCCCGCGGCGGGCCTGGTCCTGCTCGACTCGCCGGATCCGCGGTCCGTCGTCGCGAACGAGGGCGGCACGTTCGCGTCGAGCATGGACGCGTTGCTCAGCGGCGGCCGCGACCTCGCCTTCGACGACTCCGGCTGGCTCGCGATGGGCGCCTACCTGCGCCTGCTGGCCGAGCGCGCCGACGCCGGTGTCGAGGCTCCGTGCCTGTACGTCCGGGCGAACGAGACGCATTCCTGGCCCGCGTGGGACCTCGGCGGCGATCTGGTGCACCTCGACGCCGGCCACTTCGAACTGATCAACGACCCGAAGTGCGCCGAGGCCGTCGAGACGTGGGTCCGGTGCGGCTTTTCTGCTGACTCAGCTCTGCACGACAAGGAGAAGTGATGAACCCCGACTCGAACGACGTGGCGGTCGAGGACAGAGCCGGGCGCTGCCCGGTCGACCACACCGCGAAGCCTGCGGAGACGGCGGTGATCCCGTCCTCGGAGGTGCCGGGTCCGACCCTGGGCCAGCGTGAACAGCTCATCCGGTTCACCCAGCAGCGCACCGACTTCCTGAACGAGTGCAAGCGGCTGTACGGCTCCCGGTTCAGGCTGGGCTTCCTGCCGGGCGTCGAGTTCTTCATCCTCACCGACCCGGACGACGTGCGGGCCCTCTTCCAGGGACCGCGCACCAGCCTGCACTGCGGCAGCTCGAACGGCGCGCTGGAGAAGTTCTTCGGCCACACCGGGATCGCCTTCCTCGACGAGGGCGAGCACCTGGCCCGCCGCAAGGCGCTCACCCGCAGCTTCAAGGGCGCGGCCTTCAACCGCATCACCGAAGCGGTGGAGCAGATCACGGTGGACGCGGTCGCGCAGTGGCCGCGTGACGAGGTCGTCGACATGCACCCGCTGGTGCACCGCTGGGCGATGAACGTGATCCGCGAGGTCGTGTTCGGCAAGGTGGTCCCGACCAACTGGCCCCGGCTGCTCGACGCGCTGATGGACCTGCTGGAGATCAACACCCATCCGACCGCGATGCTGATGTTCGACCGGTGGTCGCCGGCGAAGAAGCGGCTCATGAAGAAGCGGCCCGGCACCGGCGTCAAGGACTTCTGGAAGAACCGCCCCCGGGTCGACGCCCTGATCGCCGAGGCGGTGGCCGAGCGCCTGGAGGTCGGTGAGCTCGGCAACGACATGCTGTCGGTCCTGCTCGGCATCACGCACGAGGACGGCTCGTCCCTGTCGGGCGTGGAACTGCGCGACGAGATCATGACCATGTTCGTCGCCGGCACCGTGACGACCGTCTCCGCGGTCTGCTGGTCGATCGAGCACTTCTCCCGGGATCCGGAGCGGCTCGGCAAGCTGCGTGCCGAGATCGCCGAGGGTGCGTCCCAGGAGTACCTCACCGCCGCGGCGCACGAGGTGCTGCGGAAGAACCCGCCGCTGCCGAACAACCTGGCGCGTCAGGTCATGAAGCCGATCGTGATCGGCAACGTGCGGTACGAGCCCGGTCAGCTGCTGGTGCCGAGCGCCGAGCTGATGAACAACGACCCGGAGCGCTACCCCGAGCCGGACGAGTTCCGCCCGGAGCGGTTCCTCGGCGTGCAGCCGGGCCAGTACACGTGGATCCCGTTCGGCGGCGGGCACACCCGCTGCATGGGCGACCAGATCGCGATCCACGAGATCAAGACCATGCTGCGCGAGCTGGTGACCAACGTCGACTTCGAGCGGGTCGAGGAGGACCCGGCGAAGGCGGTGCCGCGCGGCCCGGTGGTGGTGCCCCAGCGCGGTCCGCGGATGGTGCTGCGCCCCCGGACCGCGGTCGCGGCCGGGAACTGACCGCGGATATTCATTGAACAAGGAGATACCTGTGTCCGTTCCGTTCACCACCGGCGTGCACCAGCTCGCGCCACAGACGTTCGCCTACCTGCAGGGCAGTTGCGCCACCGGGTTCGGCAACGCCGGCCTGGTGCACAGCGGTGAAGAAGCACTGCTCGTCGATACGTTGTTCTCCCTCGGCCAGACCCGGCAGATGCTGTCCGCCATCGCCGAAGCGGTGCCCACCGCGGACATCTGCTGGGTGGTCAACACCCACCACGACGGTGACCACTGGTGGGGCAACCAGCTCGTGGGGGACGCCATGATCGTGTCCTCCATCGCGGCGGCGCGGGCGATGCGCCACGCCGGTCCGGAGACAACGTCCCCGCTCCTGGCCCCCGACGCCGATCCCCGGCTGCGCAGGCACCTGGAGCCGTTCGACTTCTCCGGCATCACCCCGACCTACCCGACGATCACGTTCAACGGGGAGCTCGAGCTGACCGTGGGCCAACGGATCGTCCGGCTGATCGAGGCCGGCCCGGCCCACACGGTGGGCGACGTCATCGTCCACGTTCCCGATGCACGGGTCGTGTACGCCGGCGACCTGCTCATGTTCGGCACGCACGGCGTCATCCACTCCGGCCCCGTCGACAACTGCATCCGCGCCTGCGACACGATCCTCGAACTCGACCCCGAGTTCGTCGTCCCCGGCCACGGCCCGGTCGGCGGCAAGCAGGAGGTCGTCCAGGTCCGCGACTACCTGGAGCAGGTGAAGGCCCACGCCACCGCCGCCCACCAGCAGGGCAAGTCCCCCCTGGAGGCGGCTCGGGAATTCGACTTCAGCAGGTTCGCCGACTTCGAGAACGCCGAGCGCCTCGTCCTCAACATCGGTGCCGTCCACCGCGAACTCAACGGTGACGGCACTCCGGGACCGCTCCAGTGCCTGCACCACATGGTGGAGCTGGAGGAGTCCCTGAAAGCCGAGGTGACCGCATGACGAGTCAGAGCACCGCGCCCCGGATGGCTCCCGCGCCCGCGGCGCAGGTCCGTCCGCTGCTCGGGATGCCCGCCGAGGTCCAGACCGACCCCGATGGTCCGCTGGCCCACATGGTCGGCAACCCCGTGCCCAACGTCCTGGGCGTCATCGGCAACCACCCCGCGCTGCTGTCCGGGATGAACCCGATGCTCTCCACGCTCGGCCAGGGGAAGCTGCCCCTGCGCGACCGGGAGCTGATGGTGCTGCGGGTGGGGTACCTCCTGCAGTCGCACTACGAGTGGGCCCACCACGTGGCGATCGGCTCCCGGGCCGGTATCACCGAGGAGGAGATCGCCCGGGTCCCGGCCGGCCCGGACGCCCCCGGCTGGTCCGAGCACGATGCCGCCCTGTTGCGGGCGGTCGACGAGCTGCGCGGCCCGCGGGCCGCGCTGTCCGACCGGACGTGGCAGCAGCTCTCGTCGGCGTACGACGACCAGCAGATGCTGGAAGTGCTGGCGATCATCGGCGCGTACTCGATGCTCGCCTACATCCTGAAGTCCTGTGACGTCGCCGTCGAGGACTGGTTCACCGACCCCGCGGACCTCCCCAGACCTTAAGAGGCCGCAGACCGGTTCCACCGTGCGCACGCACGGAACCGACGCGGTGCGGCCGGTACGGGCCGCACCGTGTCCGCCATCAGACAAGTGATCTCAGGGGGAAAAGGACGATGAATCAGTTCGGCGGATCCGTGCAGGAAGAGGCAATCGGCACGGATTTCTTCGACGACCCGCACAAGTACTACCGGCGCTGGCGCAAGAACGGTCCCGTTTTCCGGGTCCGCCGGCCCAATGGTCTGCCGCACTGGCTGATCACCGGTTATGACGAGGCCCGCACCGCGCTCGCGGATCCGCGGATGCGCAAGAACGTCACCGATCTCTACGAGATCCTGCGCCGCGCCGCGCCGGACGGGCGGGGCGCCGGCGCCTCGGAACTGCTGAGCTCGCACATGCTGAACAGCGATGCGCCCGTGCACACCCGGCTGCGCAAGCTCGTCGGCCGGGAGTTCACCGGACGACGGGTCGCCGCCCTGCGGCCGCGCATCGAGCAGATCACCGAGGGCCTGCTCGACCGGATGGACGGCCAGGACGAAGTCGACCTGATCGAGGCGTTGGCGGCGCCGTTGCCGGTCATGGTGATCTGCGAACTGCTCGGTGTGCCGTTCGACGACCGGGAGAAGTTCCAGGAGTGGTCCAGGATCCTGCTGGACGCCGATCCCAGCGTCGACATGGCCGCGGTCTCGCAGCAGATGAGCGACTACCTGGCCGCGCTCCTGCAGGCCAAACGCGCCGAACCCGGTGACGACCTGCTGTCCGGGCTGATCGCCGACAGCGAGGACGGTGATCAGCTCAGCCCGGACGAGCTGATCGCGATGGCGTTCCTGCTGCTGGTCGCCGGGCACGAGACGGCGCTGCACCTGATCGGCAACGGCGTCTACCTGATGCTTCGGGACCGGGAGGCGCTGGAGGGGCTGCGGGCGCACCCGGACCGGATCCCCGCCGCGACCGAGGAGGTGCTCCGGCGCTTCGGTCCGGTCGGCTGGGCGACGATGCGGTACACCGGCGAGGCCGTCAGCCTCGGCGGTGTCACCATCCCGGCCGGAGAGCTCGTGTGCGTCTCGCTCGACGCGGCCAACCACGACCCCGCGTACAACGACGAGCCGCCCCGGCTGCACGAGGTGGACGAGAGCCCCAAGCACCTGGCCTTCGGGCACGGTATCCACTTCTGCCTCGGCGCCCCGCTGGGCCGGCTGGAGGCGAACGTCGCGTTCGCCCAGCTGCTGCAGCGGTTCCCCGGATTGCGGCTGGCGGATCCCGAGTTCTTCCCCGACTGGCGGATCGGCTTCATGCGCGGTTTCGGTTCCCTGCCGGTGCGCCTGAAGTGAGCGCCAGGACGGCAAGCACCGCACGATGAGGAAGGCGTCAATGACTGAAGCGAAGCACAAGCAACGACTGTTCGAATTGGCATTCGGGCACATGGCCATGCAGACGGTGTCCACCGCGGCGCGTCTGGGGGTGGCCGACACCCTCGGTGACGGCGAGCTGACCGGCACCGAGATCGCCGCCGCGCTCGGCACGGATGCTGCGGTGACCACCCAGCTGTGCAGTGCGCTCACCGCGCTCGGGGTCCTGACCCAGGCGGAGTCCGGGCACTTCCGGTTGACCGAGGTCGGCGCCCTGCTGCGGACCGATCGCGCCGACTCGCTGAACTCCTTCACCCGGATGTTCACCGATCCGGCGATCCAGGCGGCGTGGCGCGAACTGGACACCGCCGTACGCACCGGAGGTTCCACCTTCGGCACCGTCTTCGGAAAGTCGTTCTTCGAATACGTCGGGGGCGACCCGGAACTGTCGAAGAACTTCCCCGCCACGTTGCGGCAGAGTGCCGTGCAGACCGCGGAAGCGCTGCCGCACCATTACGATTTCGGCGCTTTCGGCACCGTCGCCGATGTCGCCGGCGGCAACGGCGCGGTGCTCGCCGCCGTCCTCGCCGCCCATCCGGGCCTGCGCGGCATCCTGTACGACACCGCCGCGGCGGTCGGCATGTCCGAAGGGACCCTGGCGGCGGCCGGAGTCGCCGACCGCTGCACCGTGGTCTCCGGCGACCTCGCGACCGAGGTGCCCGCCGGTGCCGACCTCTACCTGATCAAGAACGTCGTGCACTACGCCGACGACGAGCGCGCCGTCACGATCCTCGGCAACATCAGGCGAGCGATGCCCCCGCACGGCCGCCTGCTCATCGTGGATCCGGTCATGCCCGACACCGTCGACGGCTCTCTCCCGGACACGATGTACCTCAGCGATCTCCACATGCACCTCATCGGCGCGGCCCGGGGACGCACCAGGGCCCAGTTCGAAGGCCTCTGCGCGCGGGCCGGCTTCACCGTGACCCGGTTCGCCCTGCTGCCCGCTCCGATGGCCTTCTCGATGATCGAGGCGGTCCCCGGAGGCGGCGAGCACTGACGACCAACGGGCGACGGCTGCGCCCGTCCGCCCCAGCGTCCCGTTCCGGAGAAGCGACACCAACGCCTCTCCGGAGCGGGACGCTGTTCGTTTACATCGGTTCGTCACATCGGGTCGCTATCGACGCACGGGGATCGGCGGAAATCTGGCGCACCCGAACTGCCTGACGTCGTCGGCCACTTCACGTCGACGTCGTTCACCACGCCGTTGTTTCAGTGCCGGTCCAGACCACTGGCCAGAAGCTGACAGCGATGTTGATCACGCTTCGGCAGGGCTTCGCCGTGAACTCCCGCCTCGCCGGTCATCGGCCGCCTGCGAACACCCTGGCCAGTTCCAATCTCGATCACATTGGCAGGTAGCGGACAACGCTCTCATGACCGCACACGAAGATGCGTACCGTCACTTGCGGGCCTGCGGACATCGGCCCAAGACGGGGAATTGCCATGGCGGGGGAATGCCATGGCGGGGGAATGCCGGCACAACGGTGTGCCGGCGGCCGGGGTGCACGACAGCGTGCCGACGGCCGGGGTGGCTGCGTCGATCGGTCACATCGCTACCGGAAACCCTGATCCAGACGGCCCACGAAAGCGTGGCATGAGAGCAGCCGAGGACCTGGTTGCCGCCGTGCGCCCAGACGTGAAGGAGTAGGCATGGCCGCCGATAAGAAGGACATCGTCGGGGCCCTCCGGCAGTCGCTCAAGGAAACCGAGCGCCTCCGGCGGCAGAACCAGCAGCTTCTGGACCGTGCGGGCGAGCCGCTGGCGATCGTCGGCATGAGCTGCCGCTTCCCGGGTGGCGTGACGTCGCCGGAGGAGCTGTGGGAGCTGCTGGCGGCGGAGCGCATCGGGATCTCCGAGTTTCCGGACGACCGCGGTTGGGACCTGGAGCGGCTCTACGACCCGGACCCGGACCATCCGGGCACCTCCTATACGCGCAGCGGTGGATTCGTCGACCGGGTGGGCGAGTTCGACGCGGAGTTCTTCGGGATCAGTCCGCGTGAGGCGCTCGCGATGGACCCGCAGCAGCGGCTGCTGCTGGAGACGGCCTGGGAGGCGTTCGAGGACGCCGGCATCGACCCGCTGGCCCTCAAGGGCAGCGACACCGGCGTCTTCTGCGGCGTGATGTTCCAGGACTACGGCTTCGTCGCGGGGATGAGCGACCGGAGCGCCGAGATCGAGGGCTACCTCCCGACCGCCGCCGCCGGCAGCGTCGCCTCGGGCCGGCTCAGCTACACGTTCGGGTTCGAGGGGCCCGCGGTGTCGGTGGACACCGCGTGCTCCTCCTCGCTCGTCGCCGTGGACCTGGCGGCCAAGTCCCTGCGCGCGCGGGAGTGCTCGCTGGCGCTGGTCGGCGGCGTGACGGTGCACCCGAGGCCGAACAACTTCATCGAGTTCAGCCGGCAGCGGGCCCTGTCACCGGACGGGCTGTGCAGGGCGTACGCGGCGGCCGCGGACGGCGTGGCCTGGGGCGAAGGCTCGGGACTGCTGCTGATGGAGCGGCTGTCGGACGCCCGCCGCAACGGTCACCGCGTCCTGGCCCTCGTGCGCGGCAGCGCGGTCAACCAGGACGGTGCGAGCAACGGGCTCACCGCGCCGAACGGCCCGTCGCAGGAGCGCGTGATCCGGCAGGCACTGACGAACGCCGGGCTGAGCGCGGCCGACGTGGACGCCGTCGAGGGCCACGGCACCGGCACCAAGCTCGGTGACCCGATCGAGGCGGAAGCCCTGCTGGCGACCTACGGGCGCGAGCGGTCGGACGGCCCGCTGCGTCTCGGCTCGGTCAAGTCGAACATCGGGCACACGATGGCGGCGGCCGGTGTGGCCGGCGTGATCAAGATGGTCATGGCGATGCGGCACGAGGTGCTGCCCGCCACCCTCCACGTGGACGCGCCGTCGCCGCACGTCGACTGGGCCTCGGGCGAGGTCGAGCTGCTGACCGAGGCGCAGAAGTGGCCGGCCACGGAGCGACCGCGGCGCGCGGGTGTGTCCTCGTTCGGCATCAGCGGCACGAACGCGCACGTCATCCTGGAGGAGGCGCCGATCGAGGAGCCGCAGCCGGACGAGGACGGGAACGCGGCCCAGCCGCCGTCGGTGGTGCCGGTGCTGATCTCCGCGCGGAGTGAGGCGGCGCTGCGCGAACAGGCCGACCGCCTGCGGGCCCGCATGATCGCCCAGCCGGGCGTCTCCGTCCTGGACATCGGCTTCTCGTCGGTGACGACGCGGGCGCAGCTGGAGCACCGCGCGGTCGTGGTGGCTCCGGACCGCGGTGCGCTGTTGAGCGGTCTGGCGGCCCTCACCGCGGCCGACCCCGCCGCGCATGTGCTCGAGGGTCGGCCGGGGAACGGCAAGGCCGTGTTCGTCTTCCCCGGTCAGGGGGCGCAGTGGGTCGGCATGGCGGTCGAGCTGCTGGACTCCTCGCCGGTGTTCGCCGAGTCGATCGCCGCGTGTGGTGAGGCGCTGTCGGAGTTCGTCGACTGGCGTCTTGAGGACGTGCTGCGGTCGGTGGAGGGTGCGCCGTCGTACGAGCGGGTGGACGTCGTGCAGCCGGCGCTGTTCGCGGTGATGGTGTCGCTGGCGGCGCTGTGGCGCTCGTACGGCGTCGAGCCGTCTGCCGTGGTCGGCCACTCCCAGGGCGAGATCGCCGCCGCGTGCGTCGCGGGTGGACTCTCGCTGCAGGACGGGGCCCGGATCGTGGCCCTGCGCAGCCGGCTGGTCCTCGAGCGGCTCGCCGGCCGGGGCGGCATGGTCTCCGTGGCACTGCCCGTGGAACGCGCCGAGGAACTCCTCCAGCCCTACCGGGGCCGGATCTCGGTCGCCGCGGTGAACGGCCCCGCGACGGTGGTGATCGCCGGCGAACCCGGGGCACTGGACGAACTCATCGCCGCCTGCGAGCGCGACGGCGTGCGCGCGCGCAGGATCAACGTGGACTACGCCTCGCACTCGGCGCAGGTCGAGGCCGTCGAGACGGAACTGCTGGACGTGCTCGCGCCGATCGCGCCGGTCTCCGGGCAGATTCCGTTCTACTCGACCGCCACCGGCGGCTTCGTCGACACCAGGACGCTGGACGCACGGTACTGGTACGGAAACCTGCGCGGCCGAGTCGGCTTCGAGCCCGCGATCCGCGCACTGATCGACAACGGCGTGACCTTCTTCGTCGAAGTGTCCCCGCACCCGGTCCTGACGATGGCCGTCGAGGAGACGGCCCAGGCCCACGGTGCACAGGACCGCGTCGGCGTCGTCGGTTCGCTGCGCCGTGACGAGGGCGGTCCGCGACGGTTCACGACCTCGCTCGCCGAGGCCCACGTGAGCGGCGTCGCCGTCGACTGGCCCGCGTACTTCGCCGCCAGCGGCGCACAGCAAGTACCGCTGCCCACCTACGCGTTCCAGCGCGAACGGTACTGGCTCACCCCCAGCGCAGGCACCGGGGACGCCACCGCGGCCGGACTCCACCGCGTCGACCACCCCGTCCTGGCCGCCGCCGCACAACTCGGCGACCGCGACGAATGGCTGTTCACCGGCCGCCTGTCGATCGACGCACAGCCCTGGACCCGCGACCACGTCGTCTTCGGCATGGTCCTGGTCCCCGGCACCGCCCTCGTCGACATGGCCCTCACCGCCGGCGCCACCGCCGGCTGCCCCGTCCTCGACGAACTCGTCATCGAAGCCCCACTCATCCTCGACGAGGCCACCGCACGCCACCTCCAAGTCACCGTCGGCCAGCCCGGCGACGACGGCCGCCGCGAAATCGCCGTCTTCTCCCGCCCCGAAACCCACAGCCAGGACGGACAACCGGAAACCACCTGCCACGCACGCGGCTGGCTGACCACCCACGCCAAAGCCCCGGCCCCGTTCCCCCTACAGTGGCCGCCACCCGGCGCCCAGCCCGTCCCCGTCGAAACGCTCTACCCGCGACTGGCCGACCTCGGCCTGGACTACGGGCCGCTGTTCCAGGGTGTGCAGGCGGCGTGGCGCAGCGGCTCCGAGGTGTACGCCGAGGTGGCGCTGCCCGACGACGCCGGAACCGACGGATTCGGCGTCCATCCGGCGCTGTTCGACGCCGCGCTGCACGGCGTGATGCTGGACAAGGACGCGGGATCGTCGGTCGACCTGCCGTTCTCGTGGTCGGGCGTGCAGCTCGGCCGGACGGGCCTCACCCGGGTACGGGTGCGGATCGGCTCGGCGGGCGGGTCCGCCCTGCGGATCGACGCGGTCGATGACACCGGTGCCACCGTCGTGGCGGTCGGCGCCCTCGCCCTCCGCCCGACCGAACCGGCGCAGCTCGAGAGCGCCCAGCGCACCATGCGGAATTCGCTGTTCCAGGTCGACTGGGCCGAGGTCGCGGCCGAGTCCCCGAAGCCCGTGCGGCTGGCCGTCCTCGGCGAGTCGGCGGCCCTCGGCGACCTGACGGCGCAGGGTGAGCGGTTCGCGGATCTGGACGCGCTGGAGAAGGCGCTCGCCGACGGCGCGGCCGTGCCGGACGCGGTCCTCGCCGGATTCGACACCCCTGCCCGGACCGGCGACGCGGCCGAGGCCGCCCGGATGACCGCGGGCCGCGCGCTGGAACTGGTGCAACGCTGGCTGGCCAGCGACCGGCTGGGCGACGCACGGCTGGTCCTCGTGACCCGCAACGCCGTCACGGTGGGCGACGAGACACCCGACGTGACGCAGGCCCCGGTATGGGGCCTGGTCCGCAGCGCCCAGTCCGAACACCCCGGGCGATTCATCCTGGTGGACCTCGACGGCAACGGCGAGCCGCAGTGGGGGGCGCTCCTCGACCTCGACGAGCCGCAACTGGCGGTGCGCGAAGGCCGGTTGACGGCACCGCGACTCGGGCGTGCGCCCGCGGCGGCAGCCGATGACCTGTGGCGGCTGGCGATCACGCGGAAGGGGTCGCTGGAGAACCTGGCGATCGTCCCGTCCGAGGCCGGCCGGCCGCTGGGCGCGGGTGAGGTGCGGATCGGAGTGCGGGCCGCGGGCCTGAACTTCCGGGACGTGCTGATCGCGCTCGGGATGTATCCGGGCGAGGCGCCGCTGGGCAGTGAGGCGGCAGGCGTCGTGCTGGAGGTCGGCTCCGGGGTGACGGACCTGGTGCCGGGTGACCGGGTGTTCGGCCTGGTCACGGACGCGTTCGGGCCGGTGACGGTGGCCGACCGGCGGACGGTCGCGCCCATGCCGGCCGGTCTCACCTTCGCCGAGGCCGCCGCCGTCCCCGTCGTCTACCTGACGGCGTACTACGGGCTGGTCGACCTCGCCGACCTGCGGGCCGGCGAGAAGCTGCTGGTGCACGCGGCCGCCGGCGGCGTCGGCATGGCCGCGATCCAGCTCGCCCACCACTTCGGCGTCGAGGTCTTCGCGACCGCGAGCCCCGGCAAGTGGGACGCCGTCCGCGCCCTGGACGTGCCGGCCGAGCGGATCGCCAACTCCCGCGACCTCGGGTTCCGCGACGCGTTCCGGGAGGCCACCGGCGGCGCGGGCGTGGACGTGGTGCTCAACTCGCTGGCCGGCGAGTTCGTCGACGCCTCGCTGGAGCTGCTGCCGCGCGGCGGCCGCTTCCTGGAGATGGGCAAGACCGACCTGCGCGACCCGGAGGCCGTCGCCCGGCAGCACGCCGGCGTGCACTACCGCGCGTACGACCTGGTGGCCGCCGCCGGGCCGGAGCGCATCCAGCAGATGCTGGTCGAGATCGCCGAGCTGTTCGAGCGCGGGGTGCTCACCCCCTCGCCGATCCGTTCGTGGGACGTGCGCCGCGGCCAGGACGCCTTCCGCCACCTGCGCGAGGGGCGCAACGTCGGCAAGGTCGTGCTGACCGTACCCGCGGCGCCGGATCCGGACGGCACGGTGCTGATCACCGGTGGCACGGGTGGTCTGGGCGCGCTGTTCGCCAAGCACCTGGTCGAGCGGCGCGGAGCGAAGCACCTGCTGCTGGTGAGCCGCCGCGGCCCGGCCGCCGAGGGCGTGGACAGGCTGGTCGCCGAGCTGGAGGCGCTCGGCGCCCGGGCGCGGGTCGCCGCCTGCGACGTGTCCGATCGCGGCCAACTGGCCGAGCTGCTGGGCTCGTTGGAGCGGCCGTTGACGGCGGTCGTGCACGCGGCGGGTGTGCTGGACGACGGTGTCGTCGAGTCGCTGACCGCGGAGCAGGTGGCCCGGGTGATGCGCCCGAAGGTGGACGCCGCCTGGAACCTGCACGAGCTGACCGCAGGAATGGAGCTGGCGGCCTTCGTGCTGTTCTCCTCCGCCGCCGCGCAGCTGGGCAACCCCGGTCAGGCGAACTACGCCGCCGCCAACGCCGCCCTCGACGCCCTCGCACACCAGCGGCGCGCGGCAGGGCTGCCGGCCACCTCCCTGGCCTGGGGCCTGTGGGCGGACGCGACCGGCATGACCGGCGAGCTGGACGAGGCCGACCTCGCGCGCATGGAGCGGACGGGCATCGGCGCGCTCTCCGCCGACCTCGGCCTCGAACTGTTCGACGAATCACTGCGGTTGGACGCCGCGCTCCTGGTGCCGATCCAGTTGGACCTGGCCGCCCTGCGGATGCAGGCGCGGGCGGGGATGCTGCCGGCGCTGCTGCGCGGTCTGGTGCGCACCCCGGCCCGACGGAGGGAATCCGCGGGCGGGTCGCTGGCGCAGCGGCTGGCCGCGGTGGCCGAGGCCGACCAGGAGCAGGTCGTCCTCGAAGTGGTCCAGGCGCAGGTCGCGGCCGTCCTCGGCCACGCCTCCGGCACGGCGATCGATCCGGAACGCGCCTTCAAGGACCTCGGGTTCGACTCGCTGGCCGCGGTCGAGCTGCGTAACCGGCTCAGTCAGGTGGCCGGGCTCCGGTTGCCGGCGACGCTGGTCTTCGATCACCCGACGCCGCTCGAGGCGGCGCGGTCGATCCTGTCCCTGGTCGGTGGAACGGGCGGCATCGAGCAGCCTTCGCCGCTCGATCAGGAGCTGCAGCGGCTGGAAGCTTTGCTGATCACGGTCTCCGGCCACGAGAAGCAACTCGCGGACGCCGAACCGCGGCTGCGTTCGCTCAGCAACCGGCTCCGGGCCCTGCTGGGCGTGACCGGCACCGAGGACGCCGCCGACGACGACACCTTCGAAGACGACCTCGACTTCGTCTCTGACAGCGACATGTTCGACCTGATCGACAAGGAGCTCGGATCCGCATGACCGGGAAGATGGACGACGACCGCAGCGGACCGGTGGGCGGACCGATGAGCGACGAGCAGAAACTCCGCACCTACCTGAAGCGCGTCACCACCGAACTGCGCACCGCCAACCGGCGGGTGCGCGATCTGGAGCAGCGTGACGTCGAACCGATCGCGATCGTCGGCATGAGCTGCCGGTTCGCGGGCGGGGTGACCTCGCCCGAGGAGCTGTGGCGGCTGGTCGCCGAGGGCCGGGACGGGATGGGCCCGTTCCCGACCGACCGTGGCTGGGACCTGGAGAGGCTCTACGACCAGGACCCGGAGCGGCCGGGCAGCGCGTACGCCGTCGAGGGTGGTTTCGTCGACACGGCGACGACGTTCGACGCGGACTTCTTCGGGATCAGTCCGCGTGAGGCGCTGGCGATGGACCCGACGCAGCGGCTCACGCTGGAGACCGCGTGGGAGGCGCTGGAGGACGCGGGCATCGACCCGTCCAGTCTGAAGGGCAGCGACACCGGCATGTTCGCCGGCACCGTCTCCTCGGACTACGGGCCGTCCACGCTGCCGGAGCTGGAGGGGTTCCGGGTGACCGGCACCCAGAGCAGCGTGATGTCGGGGCGCGTCGCGTACTCGCTGGGCCTGGAAGGCCCGGCGGTGTCGGTGGACACCGCGTGCTCGTCCTCGCTGGTGGCGATGCACCTGGCGGCGAACGCGCTGCGCTCCGGTGAGTGTTCGCTGGCGCTCGCGGGCGGTGTGACCGTGCTCGCCGGGCCGTTCCTGTTCGTGGAGTTCAGCCGTCAGCGCGGGCTCGCGCCGGACGGGCGGTGCAAGGCGTACTCGTCGGATGCCGACGGGACCGGGTTCTCCGACGGCGTCGGCCTCGTGGTGCTGGAGCGGCTTTCGGACGCCAGGCGGAACGGGCGGAAGATCCTCGGCCTGATCCGCGGCAGCGCGGTCAACCAGGACGGTGCGAGCAACGGGCTCACCGCGCCGAGCGGGCCGTCGCAGGAACGGGTGATCCGGCAGGCACTGGCCAGTGCCGGACTGTCGCCGGCGGAGATCGACGCCGTCGAGGGCCACGGGACCGGCACCAAGCTCGGCGACCCGATCGAGGCGCACGCGCTGCTCGCGACCTACGGGCGGGAGCGGGCCGGGGACGACCCGCTGTGGCTGGGGTCGATCAAGTCCAACATCGGTCACACGTCGGCGGCGGCCGGTGTGGCGGGTGTGATCAAGATGGTGATGGCGATGCGGCACGGCGTGCTGCCGCGGACGCTGCACGTGGACGAGCCGTCGCCGCACGTGGACTGGGAGTCCGGGCGGGTCGAGCTGCTGACCGAGGCGCGTCCCTGGCCGGCGGGCGAGCGCCCGCGACGGGCGGGCGTGTCGTCGTTCGGCGTCAGCGGCACCAACGCGCACCTCATCGTCGAGGAGGCGCCGGCGGACGAGCCGGCCGAGACCCCCGAGGGCGAGGTCGCCCGGCCCGCCGGCGCGGTGCCGGTGGTGCTGTCCGCGCGCACCGACGCGGCGCTGCGGGCGCAGGCCGAGCGGCTGCGCGAGCGGGTGACCGCCGACCCGGACGCGTCGGTCGCGGACCTCGGGTTCTCGTCGGTCGCCTCGCGGGCGCTGCTGGAGCGCCGCGCCGTGGTCGTGGCCTCCGGGCGCGACGAGCTGATCGAGCGCCTGGCCCAGGTCGCGGCGGGTGTGGGTGCTGTCGGCGGGAAGTCGGCGTTCCTGTTCACCGGCCAGGGCTCGCAGCGCACCGGCATGGGCCTCGAACTCACGGGCGCGTTCCCGGTGTTCGACCATGCACTGACCGACGTGTGTGCGGAGCTGGACCCACGACTGGGGCGCTCGGTACGGGAGTTGATCGCGGGCGGCGGCGAGGAGCTGAACTCCACCGAGTTCACGCAGGCCGCGCTGTTCGCCGTCGAGGTCGCGCTGTTCCGCCTGGCCGAATCGCTCGGCCTGCGGGCCGACTACCTGGTCGGGCACTCGGTCGGCGAGATCGCCGCCGCACACGTCGCCGGGGTGCTGTCGCTCGCCGACGCCGCCGAACTCGTCGTCGCACGCGGCCGGTTGATGGGTGCGCTGCCCGCCGGCGGCGCGATGGTCGCCGTGCAGGCCGGCGAGGCCGACGTCGCCGAGTCGCTGGCCGGCTTCGAGGGCCGACTGGAGATCGCCGCCGTCAACGGCCCCACCGCGGTGGTCGTTTCGGGCGACGAGGACGCCGTCGAGGAGTGGCTGCCCGAGGTCGAGGGCCGCAGGACGACGCGCCTGCGCGTCTCGCACGCCTTCCACTCGCCCCGCATGGAGCCCATGCTCGACGAATTCCGTGCGGTCGCACGGAGGTTGACGTACGCCGAGCCGCAGATCCCGGTGGTCTCGAACGTCACCGGCAGCCTGGTCGAGGCCTTCGACGCCGAGTACTGGGTCCGGCACGTCCGCCAGGCCGTCCGCTTCGCCGATGGCGTGAACACCCTGTGGGAGCTGGGAGTCCGCCGCTTCCTGGAACTGGGCCCCGACGCTGTGCTGACCGCCATGGCCCGTCAGTGCGTCGACGAGGACGCGGAGGCCGTGTTCGCGGCGGCGCTGCGCGCCAAGCAGGACGAGCGGGAGACCTTCGCCGGATTCCTCGGCCGGGCCCACACCGCCGGTGCGGGCGTGGACTGGAACGCCTTCTACGCCGGCACCGGCGCCAGGACCGTCGACCTGCCGACCTACGCCTTCCAGCGCGAGCGTTTCTGGCTGGCCCCGAACGCCGGAACGGCGGACGCCGTCGCGGCCGGACTCGGCCGCATGGACCACCCGCTGCTGGCGGCGGCGATCTCCGTCGGCGACCGCGACGAGTGGGTCTTCACCGGCCGCGTCTCCACCGAGACCCAGCCCTGGGCCGCCGAGCACGTCCTCCTCGGCACCATGGTCGTGCCCGGCGTGGCACTGGTCGAACTGGCCATCGCCGCCGGCCGCCGGGTGGGCGTGCCGGTGGTGGACGAGCTGGTGCTCGAGTCGCCGCTGATCCTCGAGGACGGTGTCGCCCGGCAGCTGCAGGTCACCGTCGGCGAGCCCGACGACGACGGCCGCCGCGACGTGGCGCTCTACTCGCGCCCGGAAACCGACACGGAGGACGGCGACCGGGACATCACCTGCCACGCCCGGGGCGTCCTGGGCGCCGACGCCGCGCCCGTCGCGGACTGGCCGGCGCAGTGGCCGCCGCAGGACGCCGAGCCGATCCCGGTCGACGAGCTGTACACGCGCCTCGCCGACATCGGCTACGACTACGGCCCGCTCTTCCACGGCGTCGAGGCCGTCTGGCGCGCCGGCGACGAGACCTACGCCGAGGTGACCCTGCCCGAGGGCCACGAGGGTTTCGGCATCCACCCGGCGCTCTTCGACTCCGCCCTCCAGAGCGGCGTCATCCTGCTCACCGAGAACGGTGCCGGCGCCCACCTCATGCCGTTCAGCTGGAACGGCGTGCAGCTCGACCGCACCGGCGCCACGCGGCTGCGGGTCCGTTCCACCATGACCGGCGGCACCTCGCTGCGGCTGGACGCCGTCGACGCGGACGGGACGCCGGTGGTCTCCGTGCGCTCCCTCATCGTGCGCCCCGTCCAGCAGGCGAACCTCGAAGGTGCCGGGCGAGGCAGGCAGAACGCGCTGTTCCGGGTCGACTGGGCCGCGGTCACCGCCGAGGACTCCGCCGGGCCGGTCCGCATCGCGCTCCTGGGCGCGGGCGACACGGGCGAAGAGCACCACTACACCGATCTGGCCGCGCTGGAGGAGGCGCTCGCCGACGGCGCCGAGGCGCCGCAGGCGGTCGTCGCCGCGATCGAGGCCCCGTCCGGTGCCGCTGATGCGGCGGAGGCCGCGCGGGTGACCGCGGGCCGGGCGCTGGAGCTGGTGCAGCGCTGGCTGGCGAGCGAGTGGCTGACCGACGCGCGGCTGGTCGTGGCGACGCGCAACGCCGTCGCGGTGGGCGAGGAAGCGCCCGACGTGGCGCAGGCCCCGGTGTGGGGCCTGGTGCACAGTGCCCAGTCCGAGCATCCGGGCCGCGTCCTGCTGGTGGACCTCGACGGCGACGGCGAGCCGGACTGGAGCGGGCTGCTCGCTTCGGACGAGCCGCAGCTCGCGGTGCGCAAGGGTGAGGTGCTGGCGCCGCGGCTCGTGCGCGCCGAGACGGCGGCACCGGGTACGGGCTCGCCCCTGGATCCGGACGGCACGGTGCTGATCACCGGTGGTACGGGTGGTCTGGGCGCGCTGTTCGCCAGGCACCTGGTCGAGCGGCACGGCACGCAGCACCTGCTGCTGGTGAGCCGCCGCGGCCCGGCCGCCGAGGGCGTGGACGAGCTCGTCGCCGAGCTGGAGGCGCTCGGCGCCCGGGCGCGGGTCGCCGCCTGCGACGTGTCCGATCGCGTCCAACTAGCCGAGCTGCTGGGCTCGTTGGAGCGGCCGCTGACGGCGGTCGTGCACGCGGCAGGCGTGCTGGACGACGGTGTCGTCGAGTCGCTGACCGCCGAGCGGGTGGCCCGGGTGATGCGTCCGAAGGCGGACGCGGCCTGGCACCTGCACGAGCTGACCAAGGACCGGGACCTGTCGGCGTTCGTGCTGTTCTCCTCGGTGGCCGCGCTGATCGGCAGCCCCGGCCAGGCGAACTACGCCGCCGCCAACTCCGCCCTCGACGCGCTCGCGGCGACGCGGCGCGCGGCAGGGCTCCCGGCGACCTCGCTCGCCTGGGGCCTGTGGGCGAACGCGACCGGCATGACCGGCGAGCTGGACGAGGCCGAGCTCGCCCGGCTGGAGCGGATGGGCGTCGGCGCGCTGCCGACCGAGCTCGGGCTGGACCTGTTCGACCGGGCCCTCGGCGCGGACACCGCGCTGCTGGCGCCGGTGCGGCTGGATCCGGCCGCGCTGCGGGTCCAGGCGCGGGCCGGGATGCTGCCGGCACTGCTGCGCGGACTGGTCCGGGTGCCGGCACGGCACGCCGCAGCGGGCGGGTCGCTGGCGCAGCGACTCGCCGAGGTGGCGGAGGCCGACCGGGAACGGGTGGTGCTCGAACTGGTGCAGGCGCAGGTCGCCTCCGTCCTCGGGCACGCGTCCGCCGCCGCGATCGGCGCCGAACGGACCTTCAAGGACCTCGGGTTCGACTCGCTCAGCGCGGTCGAACTGCGCAACCGGCTCACCCAGGCCACCGAGGTGCGGCTGCCCGCCACGCTGGTCTTCGACCACCCGAGCCCGCTGGCCGTCGCCCGGCTGATCCTCACCGAGGTCGGCGCCGTCACGCAGGCGCCGCGCCCCGCGGCGCGCCCTCGGCGACGGACGGCCACCGACGAGCCGCTGGCGATCATCGGCATGAGCTGCCGTTACCCCGGCGGGGTGACCTCGCCGGACGAGCTGTGGGAGCTGGTCGCGTCGGGCCGTGACGCCGTGTCGGGGCTGCCGACCGACCGCGGCTGGGACCGCGACATCTACGACCCGGACCCCGACCAGCTCGGGAAGGTGTCCACCCGTGGCGGCGGGTTCCTGGACCGGGTGGGCGAGTTCGACGCGGAGTTCTTCGGGATCAGTCCGCGTGAGGCGCTCGCGATGGACCCGCAGCAGCGGCTGCTGCTGGAGACGGCCTGGGAGGCGTTCGAGGACGCCGGCATCGACCCGACGTCGATGCGCGGCAGCGACACCGGCGTCTTCTGCGGCGTGGTCACCACGGACTACGGCGACGCGATGACGGCGGAGATGGAGGGCTACCGCCTGACCGGCAACACGACCGCCGTGGCGTCGGGCCGGATCTCCTACACCCTGGGGCTGGAAGGGCCCGCGGTGTCGGTGGACACCGCGTGCTCCTCGTCGCTGGTGGCCCTCCACGTGGCCTCGCAGGCGCTCCGCAACGGCGAGTGCTCGATGGCGCTGGTCGGCGGCGTGACCGTGCTGGCGGGGCCGTACCTGCTCACGGAGTTCAGCCGCCAGCGGGCGGTGTCGCCGGACGGGCGCTGCAGGGCGTACGCGGCCTCCGCGGACGGCACCGGGTTCGCCGAGGGCGCGGGTCTGCTCGTCGTGGAGCGGCTGTCGGACGCGCGCCGCAACGGTCACCGCGTCCTGGGCCTGATCCGCGGCGGCGCGGTCAACCAGGACGGTGCGAGCAACGGGCTCACCGCGCCGAACGGCCCGTCGCAGGAGCGCGTGATCCGGCAGGCGCTGGCAAACGCCGGGCTGAGCGCGGCCGACGTGGACGCCGTCGAGGGCCACGGCACCGGCACCAAGCTCGGTGACCCGATCGAGGCACAGGCGCTGCTGGCGACCTACGGGCGCGAGCGGACCGATGGCCCGCTGCTTCTCGGCTCGGTCAAGTCCAACATCGGGCACACCTCGGCGGCGGCCGGTGTGGCCGGCGTGATCAAGATGGTCATGGCGATGCGGCACGGCGTGCTGCCGCGGACGCTGCACGTGGACGCGCCGTCGCCGCACGTCGACTGGGCCTCGGGCGAGGTCGAGCTGCTGACCGAGGCGCAGAAGTGGCCGGCTTCGGAGCGGCCGCGGCGTGCGGGTGTGTCGTCCTTCGGTGTGAGCGGCACGAACGCGCACGTCATCCTGGAGGAGGCGCCGGTCGAGGACCGGGCGCCGCTCCAGGGCGATCCCCGTCCGCTGGCGGCGGTGCCGGTGGTGGTGTCCGGCCGGAGTGAGGCGGCGCTGCGCGAACAGGCCGACCGCCTGCGGGCACACCTGCTCGCGCAGCCGGACGTCTCAGTCCTGGACGCCGGCTTCTCGGCGGCGACGACGCGAGCGCAGCTGGAGCGCCGCGCCGCGGTGGTGGCCTCCGACCGTCAGGAGCTGCTCGCCGGGCTGGCGGCCCTTGCCACCGCGGAGCCTGCCGCCAACGTCGTCGAGGGCCAGGCGGTCGGCAACAAGCCCGTGTTCGTGTTCCCCGGTCAGGGGGCGCAGTGGGTCGGCATGGCGGTCGAACTGCTCGATTCCTCACCGGTGTTCGCGGCGGAGATCGCCGCGTGCGGTGAGGCGCTGGCGGAGTTCGTCGACTGGAGGCTGGAGGACGTCCTTCGCGGCAGCGAGGGCGCGCCCACGTTCGAGCGGGTGGACGTCGTGCAGCCGGCCCTGTTCGCGGTGATGGTGTCGCTGGCGGCGCTGTGGCGCTCGTACGGCGTCGAGCCGTCTGCCGTGGTCGGCCACTCCCAGGGCGAGATCGCCGCCGCCTACGTCGCGGGCGGCCTGTCGCTGCGCGACGCGGCCCGGATCGTCGCGGTGCGCAGCCAACTCGTCCGCGACCGGCTCGCAGGCCTGGGCGGCATGATGTCCGTCCCCCTGCCCGTCGACCGCATCGAGGAACTGCTCAAGCCCTACGACGGCCGCCTCTCCGTGGCTGCCGTCAACGGCCCCGCCGCCGTGGTCGTCGCGGGCGAACCCGCCGCGCTGGACGAGGTGTTCGAGGCCTGCGAGCGCGACGGCATCCGGGCGCGCAGGATCAAGGTCGACTACGCCTCGCACTCCGCGCAGGTCGAGATCATCGAGACCGACCTGCTGGAGGTGCTCGCCCCGGTCGAGCCGACCAGCGGCCGGGTCCCGTTCTACTCCACCGTCGTCGGCGGGTTCATCGACACCTCGGCGATGGACGCGGCCTACTGGTACCGGAACCTGCGCGGCCAGGTCGGCTTCGAGCCGGCGATCCGCGCGCTGATCGACAACGGCACCGGCTGCTTCCTGGAGATGTCCCCGCACCCGGTGCTGACCATGGCCGTGGAGGACGTCGTCGAGGCGCAGGACGCCGACGACCGGGTCTCCGTGGTGGGTTCGCTGCGCCGTGACGAGGGCGGTCCGCGACGGTTCACGACCTCGCTCGCCGAGGCCCACGTGAGCGGCGTCGCCGTCGACTGGCCCGCGTACTTCGCCGCCAGCGGCGCACAGCAAGTACCGCTGCCCACCTACGCGTTCCAGCGCGAACGGTACTGGCTCACCCCCAGCGCAGGCACCCAGGACGCCACCGCGGCCGGACTCCACCGCGTCGAACACCCCGTCCTGGCCGCCGCCGCACAACTCGGCGACCGCGACGAATGGCTGTTCACCGGCCGCCTGTCGATCGACGCACAGCCCTGGACCCGCGACCACGTCGTCTTCGGCATGGTCCTGGTCCCCGGCACCGCCCTCGTCGACATGGCCCTCACCGCCGGCGCCACCGCCGGCTGCCCCGTCCTCGACGAACTCGTCATCGAAGCCCCACTCATCCTCGACGAGGACACCGCACGCCACCTCCAAGTCACCGTCGGCCAGCCCGGCGACGACGGCCGCCGCGAAATCGCCGTCTTCTCCCGCCCCGAAACCCACAGCCAGGACGGACAACCGGAAACCACCTGCCACGCACGCGGCTGGCTGACCACCCACGCCAAAGCCCCGGCCCCGTTCCCCCTACAGTGGCCGCCACCCGGCGCCCAGCCCGTCCCCGTCGAAACGCTCTACGCCGGCGTGAACGAGCACGCGCACCTGACCGACCTCGGCTTCGACTACGGCCCCGCCTTCCGGGCCGTGCAGGCGGCGTGGCGCCTCGGTGAGGACGTCTACACCGAACTGGAGCTGCCGGAGGTCGCAGGCTCCGCCCGGGGGTTCTGCCTGCACCCCGCCTTGTTCGACTCCGCGCTGCACGGCGGGCTCGGCATGCTCGACGAGGGCACCGACTCCCAGGGCGGGCTGCCGTTCTCCTGGTCCGGGGTGCGGATCGAGCGCGCCGGCCTCACCCGGCTGCGGGTGCGGATCGGCCTGGCCGGTGAGACCGCGTTGCGGCTCGAGATCGCCGGTGAGGACGGCCTGCCGGTCGCGAGCGTGGAGCGGCTCGACGTCCGTCCGGTGGAGCAGGCGCAGTTGGAGGCCGCCCGCCGGAGCGGGCAGCGTTCGCTGTACCGGGTCGACTGGGCCGCCGTCGCGGCCGGGAAGTCGCCTGCGCCGGCGCGGGTGGCGATCCTCGGAGAGCTGGCCGATCTGGGTGAGCGGTTCGCGGATCTGGACGCGCTGGAGAAGGCGCTCGCCGACGGCGCGGCAGTGCCGGACGCGGTCCTCGCCGGATTCGACACCCCTGCCCGGACCGGCGACGCGGCCGAGGCCGCCCGGATGACCGCGGGCCGCGCGCTGGAACTGGTGCAACGCTGGCTGGCCAGCGACCGGCTGGGCGACGCACGGCTGGTCCTCGTGACCCGCAACGCCGTCGCGGTGGGCGACGAGACACCCGACGTGACGCAGGCCCCGGTATGGGGCCTGGTCCGCAGCGCCCAGTCCGAACACCCCGGGCGATTCATCCTGGTGGACCTCGACGGCAACGGCGAGCCAGGATGGGAGTCGCTCCTCGACCTCGACGAGCCGCAACTGGCGGTGCGCAAGGGTGAGGTGCTGGCGCCGCGGCTCGTGCGCGCCGAGACGGCGGCACCGGGTACGGGGTGGTCCCTGGATCCGGACGGCACGGTGCTGATCACCGGTGGTACGGGTGGTCTGGGCGCGCTGTTCGCCAGGCACCTGGTCGAGCGGCACGGCACGCAGCACCTGCTGCTGGTGAGCCGCCGCGGCCCGGCCGCCGAGGGCGTGGACGAGCTCGTCGCCGAGCTGGAGACGCTCGGCGCCCGGGCGCGGGTCGCCGCCTGCGACGTGTCCGATCGCGTCCAACTGGCCGAGCTGCTGGGCTCGTTGGAGCGGCCGCTGACGGCGGTCGTGCACGCGGCGGGCGTGATGGACGACGGCGTGGTCGAGGCGCTGACCGCCGAGCGGCTGGCCCGGGTAATGCGCCCGAAGCTCGACGCGGCCTGGCACCTGCACGAACTGACCGCCGGGACGGACCTGTCGGCGTTCGTGCTGTTCTCCTCGATGGCCGGGCTGGTGGGCAGCCCCGGCCAGGCGAATTACGCGGCGGCCAACGCCTCCCTCGACGCCCTCGCACACCAGCGGCGCGCGGCCGGCCTGCCGGCCACCTCCCTGGCCTGGGGCCTGTGGGCGGACGCGACCGGCATGACCGGCGACCTCGGCGAAGCCGAGCTCGCCCGGCTGGAGCGGATGGGCTCCGTCGCGCTGTCGGCCGAGCTCGGGCTGGAACTGTTCGACCAGGCCGGGGACTTCGATGCGGCGCTGCTGGTCCCGGCCCAGCTGGACATGGCCGCGCTGCGGGTCCAGGCGCGGGCGGACCAGCTGCCCGCCCTGCTGCGCGGACTGGTGCGCATGCCGGCACGACGCGCGGAGCCCGCGGGCCCGTCGCTGGCGCAGCGGCTGGCCGGGGTGGCCGAGATCGGCCGGGAACGGGTGGTTCTCGAACTGGTGCAGGCGCAGGTCGCGGCCGTCCTCGGCCACGCCTCCGCCGCCGCGATCGAGCCGGACCGGCCGTTCCAGGAGCTCGGGTTCGACTCGCTGGGCGCCGTCACGTTGCGCAACAGGTTGAACCAGGCCGTGGGGGTGCGGTTGCCCGCGACGCTGATCTTCGACCATCCGACGCCGGCGGCGATCGCCCAGCTGCTCCTCTCCGAGATCGGCGGCGCCGCCACGGAGCCGCTGATCGACCAGGAGCTGAAGAAGCTGGAAGGCCTGCTCACCGCAGCCGAACCCGGCGAGCAGCAGCGGGTCGCAGGACAGCTGCGCGCGCTGCTGGCCGCCCTCACCGATGGCGGCGGCGGCCAGAGCAAGAACGATCTCATCGAGGCGGCCACGACCGCCGACGAGGTCTTCCGGCTGATCGACGCCGAGTTCGGCGAGGCCTGACGAGACCGCCCGGGTGCGGCCGCGGTCCACGCGGCCGCACCCGGGCCTCGCCTGCCGAGCACCACCGCTTATCTGTCTTGGGGACGGGGAGATCCGGAACTTATGCACGCGTACGAGGCCGAGCGACGGCCCGATGACCAGAGGATCCCGATGAACGACCATGCCGTCGCCGTGGTGGGGATGGCCTGCCGCGTCCCGGGTGCCGACGACATCCATGCCTTCTGGCGGATGCTGCGGGGCGGTGAGGACGCGATCACCGAGGCACCCGCGGACCGGGCCCACGACGTCCCGGAGCTGGCGCCGTTCCGCCGGGGCGGGTACCTCGACCGCGTCGCCGACTTCGACGCGGGCTTCTTCGGGATCTCACCGCGCGAGGCCGCGGCGATGGACCCGCGCCAGCGCATGGTGCTCGAACTGAGCTGGGACGCCCTGGAGGACGCCTACCTCCCGCCGGACAGCCTGCACGGCAGCGCCACCGCGGTCTTCCTCGGCGCCACCGGCGACGACTACGCCTCGCTGGTGCACCGCCACGGCGCCGACGCGCTGTCCCACCACTCCATCGCCGGTCTGAGCCGGGGCCTGATCGCCAACCGGGTCTCGCACCGACTCGGCCTGCACGGGCCGAGCCTGACCGTCGACACGGTCCAGTCCTCCTCCCTGGTCGCGGTGCAGATGGCCTGCGAGAGCCTGCGCTCGGGCGCCGCCCGGCTCGCGCTGGCCGGCGGCGTGCACCTGAACCTGGTGCCGGAGAGCACGCTCGCCTTCGCCCGCTCCGGCGCGCTGTCGCCGGACGGCCTCAGCTACACCTTCGACGCGCGCGCCAACGGCTTCGTCCGCGGCGAGGGCGCCGGCGTGGTCGTCCTCAAGCGCCTCGCCGACGCCCTCGCCGATGGCGACCCCGTCTACTGCGTGCTGCTCGGCGGCGCGGTGAACCACGACGGCGACGGCCAGGCGCTGACCGTCCCCGACGGCGACGCGCAGCAGGCCCTGCTGCGGCAGGCGTACGACCGGGCGGGGGTGGACCCCGGGCAGGTGGCGTACGTCGAACTGCACGGCACCGGCACGAAGGTGGGCGACCCGGTCGAGGCGAGCGCGCTCGGATCGGTGCTCGGCACGGCCCGCGACGCCGAACGGCCGCTGCTCGTCGGCTCGGTGAAGACCAACATCGGCCACCTCGAACCGGCCGCCGGCGTGCTGGGCCTGATCAAGGTCGCCCTGTCGATGAAGCACGGGATCCTCCCGGCGAGCCTCAACTACGAGAGCCCGAACCCGGAGATCCCGCTGGAGCAGTGGAAGCTGCGGGTCAACGCGCAGGCCCGGCCCTGGCCCGAGGGCCCCCGGCTGGCCGGCGTCAGCTCGTTCGGCGTCGGCGGCACCAACTGCCACCTCGTCGTCGCCGACCACCTCGCCTCCAGCCCGGCGCAGGAGGCCCCGGTGCAGGAGGCGCCGGTGCAGGAGGCGCCAGAGCTCTCCGCCCCGGTGCCCGTCGTGGTCTCGGGCGCGTCCGCGACGGCCGTGCGGGCCCAGGCCGAGCGGCTGCGGCAGTGGCTGGAGTCCCGGCCCGAGCTGCGCCCGGCCGATGTCGGCTACTCCACGGTGACGACCCGTTCGGCGCTCAAGCACCGCGGCGTCGTCGTCGCCGCGGACCGCGCCGAGTTGCTGGACGGCCTCACGGCGCTCTCGGCGGGCGAGCCGTCGGCGGCGGTCGTGGCGGGATCCCCCACGGAGACCGGCTCCGGCGTCGTGTGGGTCTTCCCGGGCCAGGGCTCCCAGTGGGTCGGGATGGCCCTGGGCCTGTGGGAGTCGTCCCCGGTGTTCGCCGCCCGGATGACGGAGTGCGAGCAGCTGCTGAGCGGCCTCGTCGACTGGTCGCTGCGGGACGTGCTCGGTGACGAGGCGGCGCTGGCCCGCGTGGACGTGGTCCAGCCCGCGCTGTTCTCGGTCATGGTCTCCCTGGCCGAGGTGTGGCGCTCGGCCGGTGTGGTGCCGGACGCCGTCGTGGGGCATTCGCAGGGCGAGATCGCGGCCGCCTGCGCGGCCGGCCTCATCTCACTGGCCGACGGGCTCCGGCTGGTCGTCGGGCGCAGCCTGGCCATCGACGCCGGGCTCTCGGGCCGCGGGACGCTGGCCTCGCTGGCCGTGCCCGCCGAGCAGGTGGACCAGTCGCGGGTCTCGGTCGCGGCGGTGAATGGCCCGAACGCGGTCGTCATCGCCGGCGCCGTCGACGCGGTGCACGAGGTCGTGGCCGAGTACGAGGCGCAGGGGATCCGCGCCAAGGTCATCCCGGTCGACTACGCGTCCCACTCCTCCCACGTGGAGGCGATCCGGGACGAGGTGCTGCGGGCCGCCGACGGCATCACGGCGACCGACAGCGGTGTCGCGTTCTATTCGACGGTCACCGCCGGCCCGGCGGAGGCGGCCGAGCTGGATGCCGAGTACTGGTACCGGAACCTGCGGCAGCCGGTGCGGCTCTCGGAGACCATCACCGCGCTGGCCGAGGACGGGTACCGCGTCTTCCTGGAGATCAGCCCGCACCCGGTGCTGACCACGGCCATCGAGGACACGGCGGCCTCTTCTGCCGTCCAGGGCGGCGTGGTGGTCCAGGGCACGCTGCGCCGGGGCGACGACGAGGCCCGCCGTCTGCTGCTGTCCATGGCCGAGCTGTACGCCCTGGGCCTTCCGGTCGACTGGAGGCCGGCCTTCCCTGACGCCCGCCGGGTGGAGCTGCCCACCTACGCCTTCGAACGGCAGCCGTACTGGGTCTCCGGCGAGCGGGCGGCGTCGCACGTGCCGCCGTCGGCCGCGGGCACCGGGATTGCCGAGACCGCCCAGACCGCCCAACCCGCCCAGCCGGAGCCCGCCGGGATGCGCGAGCAGGACCTGTGGAAGCTGGTCCGCTCGCAAGCGGCAGTGGTGCTCGGCCACCCCGACCCGGCGCTGATCGGAGCCGACAGCACGTTCAAGGAGCTCGGCTTCGACTCGGTGACGGCCGTCGAACTGCGCAACCGGCTGAACACCGCGGCCGGACTGCGGATGCCGACCTCGCTGCTGTTCGACCACCCGACCCCCGCCGCAGTCGTCCGGCACATGCGCGAACAGCTGTCCGGGCCCGGCGCCGACCGGCCCGCCCACCGGGCGAGCACCGCCTCCTCCCCCGCCGCACCGGCCGACGACCCGATCGCGGTCATCGGCATGGGCTGCCGGCTCCCCGGCGGCGTGAACTCGCCGGAGGACCTGTGGCGGCTGGTCTCCGAGGGCGGGGACGCGATCTCGGGGTTCCCTGACGACCGCGGCTGGCAGGTGGCCCCCGGCGCGGACTTCCCCCGCTGGGGCGGCTTCCTGGCCGGTGCCACGGACTTCGACGCCGCCTTCTTCCGGATCAGCCCGCGCGAGGCGCTGGCGATGGACCCGCAGCAGCGGCTCGTACTGGAAACGGTGTGGGAGGCGCTGGAGCAGGCCGGTCAGGACCCGGCGGCGCTGCGCCGCAGCCGGACGGGCGTCTTCATCGGCGCCATGGCCCAGGACTACCTCCCGCACCTGGAGGACGTCCCCGACAACCTCGGCGGCCACGCCCTGACCGGAAGCGCCACCAGCGTGGTCTCCGGCCGGGTCGCCTACGCGCTGGGCCTCGAAGGGCCGGCGGTGAGCATCGACACGGCGTGCTCGTCGTCGCTGGTGGCGATGCACCTGGCGGCCCAGTCCCTGCGCTCGGGGGACTGCTCCCTGGCGCTGGCGGGCGGAGTGACGGTGATGTCGACCCCCGGCATGTTCATCGAGTTCGCGCGCCAGGGCGGGCTCGCCGCCGACGGCCGCTGCAAGGCGTTCTCCGCCGCGGCGGACGGCACCGGCTGGTCCGAGGGCGTGGGCGTGCTGGTGCTCGAACGCCTCTCGGACGCGCGGCGCAACGGGCACCGCGTGCTGGCCGTGCTGCGCGGCAGTGCGGTCAACCAGGACGGCGAGAGCAACGGGCTCACCGCCCCGAACGGACCGTCGCAGGAGCGGGTCATCCGCCAGGCGCTGGCCGGCGGCGGCCTGTCCCCGACGGACGTCGACGCGGTCGAGGCGCACGGCACCGGCACGTCCCTGGGCGACCCGATCGAGGCCCAGGCGCTGCTGGCGACGTACGGGCAGGACCGCGAACAGCCGCTGTGGCTGGGGTCGGTGAAGTCGAACATCGGACACACCCAGGCCGCGGCGGGGGCCGCGGGCATGATCAAGATGATCATGGCCATGCGGCACGGAGTGCTGCCGCGGACACTGCACGCGCAGGAGCCGTCCCGCCAGGTCGACTGGTCGTCGGGTGCGGTCGAGCTGCTGACCGAGCAGCAGCCGTGGCCGGCGGCCGACCGGCCGCGCCGGGCCGGTGTCTCGTCCTTCGGGATCAGCGGCACCAACGCGCACGTCATCCTCGAACAGGGCGATCCCGCCGAGCCCCAGGAGCGGGCCGACGAGCAGGAGCCGGCCGGCCTCGTGCCGTGGCTGGTCTCGGCGCGCGGCAGCCGCGCGCTCGCCGGGCAGGCGAAGCGGCTGCGGGCCGCGGCGTCCGCCGAGCCGGCGCCGCGGGTGGCCGACGTGGCGCACTCCCTCGCTGCGGACCGGACGGCGTTCGACCACCGCGCGGTGGTGCTGGGCTCCGGGCGGGAGGAACTGCTGGCCGGACTGGACGCGCTGGCTCAGGGCGACCGCTCGGCGGCCGTGATCACGGGCAGCGCGGCGGCCACACCGGGCGTCGGCGTCCTGTTCTCCGGGCAGGGCAGCCAGCGGCTCGGCATGAGCCGCGAACTCGTGCGGACCTTCCCCGCCTTCGCGCGGGCCTGGGCCGAGGTCTGCGCCGAGCTCGATCCGCTGCTGGACCACGCGATCGACGACGTCGTGACGGCCGAGCCCGACTCCGGGCAGGCGCCGCTGCTGAACGAGACGGCGATGACGCAGCCGGCTCTCTTCGCCTTCGAGGTGGCGGCGTTCCGGCTGCTGGAATCGCTGGGCGTCTCCCCCTCGGTCCTGGTGGGCCACTCCATCGGCGAGCTGGCCGCCGCCCATGTGGCGGGGGTCTTCTCGCTCGCCGACGCGGCGCGCCTGGTCGCCGCCCGCGGCCGGCTGATGCAGGCCCTGCCCAAGGGCGGGACCATGCTGGCCGTCCAGGCCGACGAGGACGAGGTCACCGACGCGTTGGAGGGATACGAGGAGTCCGTCTCGATCGCCGCCGTGAACAGCCCCACCTCCACGGTGGTCTCCGGCGCCGAGGACGCGGTCGCCGAGATCGAGACGACGCTCGCCGCCATGGGCCGCAAGACGACGCGGCTGCGGGTCTCGCACGCGTTCCACTCGCCGCTGATGGAGCCGATGCTGGATAAGTTCCGCGAGGTGGCGCGGTCGGTGTCCTACGCGGCGCCGCGCATCCCGGTCGTCTCGAACGTCACCGGCGGCCTGGCCGAGGGCGGTGCGCTGGAGCAGCCGGAGTACTGGGTGCGCCACGTCCGCGAGGCCGTGCGGTTCGCCGACGGGGTGCGTGCCGCGGTGGCGGCCGGGGCGGAGGTCCTGGTCGAGGTCGGCCCGGACGGGGTCCTGTCCGCCATGGCGCGGGAGACCCTGGCCGACTCGGCACCCGACCTGCCCGTGGTCGCCGTCGTCCGCAAGGACCGGTCCGAACCCCGAGCGGCGGTCGAGGCGTTGGCGCGACTGCACGTGGCGGGCGTGCCGGTCGACTGGCAGTCCTACCTCGGCGCCGTCGGTGCCGCCGGGCGCCACGTCGACCTGCCCACCTACGCCTTCGACCGGCAGCGGTACTGGGCACAGCCCGCGAAGCCGCAGGGCGATGTCGGCAGCGCCGGACTCGCCGCGGTCGAGCACCCGTTCCTCGCCGCCTCCACCGACCTCGCGGTCGGCGACCAACTGGTCCTCAGCGGCCTGATCTCGTCGGCCGACGACCCCTGGCTGGCCGACCACGCCATCTTCGGCACCGTGGTCCTCCCCGGGGCGGCCTTCGTGGAAGCGGCGCTGCACACCCTGGACGACGCGGGGTGCCGGAGCGTGGAGGAACTGACCCTCCAGGCGCCGCTGCTCCTCGGCGAGGACGCCGTCCGGCTCCAGATCATCGTCGGCGCGCCCGAGGAGTCGGGCCGGCGCCCCATCGGTGTCCACTCGCGTCCGTCCTCGGCGGCGGGCTCGTGGACCACGCATGCGACCGGCTTCCTGTCCACCGGCACGGGGCCGGTGCCCGACGCGTCCGCCTCCGACGTGTGGCCGCCCGAGGGAGCCGCGCCCGTAGACCTGGCGGACTTCTACCCGGAGCTCGTCGACCGCGGCTACGTCTACGGGCCGGCCTTCCAGGGGCTGCGCGCCCTGTGGCGGCAGGGCGACGAGGTCTACGGCGAGGTCCGGCTGCCCGGCGACGTCCCCCGCGCCGGCGCCGGGTTCGCCGTGCACCCGGCCCTGTTCGACGCGGCGCTGCACCCGATGCTGTCGCTGCTGACCGGCTCGGATCCCACCGAGGTGCTCCTGCCGTACTCCTGGTCGGGGGTGACCGGCCACGCGCTCGGCGGCACGGACCTGCGGGTCCGGATCGCCCGCAAGGATGCCCACGAGGTGTCGCTGCAGATCACCGGCCCCGGCGGCACGCCGGTGCTGTCCGTGGAGTCGCTGACGCTCATGCCGGCGTCCGTCGAGCAGCTGGCCGGCGGGAACGCCGCGGACGCCCTGTACGCCGTCGACTGGACGGCGCTGTCCGAGGCGCCCGCCCCCGGCGGCTCGGTGCCGGGGGCGGAGTTCGCCCACGTGGCCCCGGGTGGGGACGGGGACGTCCCCACGGCGGCACGGGCGAGCGCACAGCGGGTGCTCGACCTGGTGCAGAAGCGGCTGCGGGACGAGCGGTCCGACCAGCGTCCGCTGGTGATCGTGACGCGTCGCGCGGTGGCGGTCACCCGGGACGAATCGCCCGACCTGTCCGGCGCCCCGGTCTGGGGCCTGGTCCGGTCGGTGCAGGCGGAGCACCCGGACCGGTTCGTCCTGGTCGACACCGACGAGGACCAGGCGTCGCTGCGGGCGCTGAAGACGCTGGATCTGTCCCGCGAGCCGCAGCTGGCCCTGCGCGGCGGCGTGGCGTACGTGCCGCGGCTGGCCCCCGCGCCGACCGCGCAGGCCGCACCGCCGGCCTGGAACCCGCAGGGCACGGTGCTGCTCACGGGCGCGACGGGCGCTCTCGGCGCGCTGTTCGCCCGGCACCTGGTGACCGAACACGGGGTGCGGCACCTGCTGATGCTCAGCCGGCGCGGATCGGCGGCACCGGGAGCGGCCGACCTGGCCGCGGAGCTGGCCGCGCTCGGAGCGGGCGTCACACAGGCGGCCTGCGACGTGTCCGACCCGGCCGCGCTCGCCGAAAGGATCGCGGAGATCCCGGCGGAGGCACCGCTGACGGCGGTCGTCCACCTGGCGGGCGTGCTCGACGACGGCGCCGCGGAGTCCCTGACGCCGGACCAGCTGAACCGGGTGTTCCGGCCGAAGGTCGACGCAGCCTGGCACCTGCACGAGCTGACCAAGGACCTGGACCTGTCGGCCTTCGTCCTGTACTCGTCCGTCGTCGGGACGCTCGGCAACGCCGGCCAGGCGAACTACGCCGCGGCCAACGCGTTCCTGGACGCCCTGGCCGCGCACCGCAAGGCCGCCGGCCTGCCGGCGATGTCGCTGGCGTGGGGCCCGTGGGAGCTGGGCATGGCCGGCACCCTCGGCCAGGCCGATCTGGCCCGGTTCCGGCGCAACGGGATGGTGCCCCTGGACGCCGCGAAGGGGGCCGCGCTGTTCGACACCGCGCTCGCCCTCGACACGGCGACGGTGGTGCCCGCCGTGGTCGACGCGTCCGCGTTGCGGCAGCTGGAGTCCGTGCCCGCGCTGCTGCGCGGCATGGCCCCGCCCCGGCAGCGGCGCGTCGAGGAGCGCACCGAATCGACGATCGCCCAGCGGCTGGCGGCCTTGTCGCCCGACGAACAGCGCGGTGAGCTGCTGGACCTGCTGCTCGCCACGGCGGCCGTCGTGCTGGGCTACGCGGACGTCGACGACATCGACGCCGACATGTCCTTCAAGGAGATCGGCTTCGACTCGCTGAGCGGGGTGGAGTTCCGCAACCAGGTCAAGAAGGACACGGGGGTCCAGGTCCCCGCGACGGTGATCTTCAACTACCCGACCCCGGCGGCACTGGCGGAACGGATCCGGGAACTGCTGTTCCCGGAGGACGCACCGGACGTGGAACTCCGGGAAGACGACGAGGACTCGGCAGCGGACCAGCTGGATGACGAGATCGACGCCCTGGACGTCGACGACCTCATCCAGCGCGCACTGAATGAGTAGTGGGATGATGAAATCTGAAGACCTGAAGGCCGTCCGCCGGTTCGTCAAGGAGCATCTCGACGGCCGTCACGCCGAGTTGGACGCGTTCGAGGAGAAGCCCTCGGACGTCTACGAGCGGTTCCGGGAGACCGGGCTGGCGAACTGGTGGCTGCCCGAGTCGCTGGGCGGCCGGGGCCTGAGCCTGGAGGACGGTGTCGAGATCGTCAACGAGCTCGCCTACGGCGACGCCGGTGTGGCGTTCACGTCGTTCATCTCGGTGCTGGGCACCAGCATGGTGCAGCTGTACGGCTCCGAGGAGTTGAAGGAGCGCCACCTCAGGCCGATGGTCGAGCGGGGCTCGTTCTGCGCCACGCTGGGCAGCGAGCGGACGGCGGGCAGCGAACTCGCCAAGATCGACACCGTGGTGGCCGTGGACGGGGACGAACTCGTCGTCACCGGCGAGAAGTTCTTCTCCACCAACACCGACTTCGCGGACTTCCTGCTGGTCGTCGGCCGTTCGGCCGAGGACCCGGAGCAGTCCGCCATGGTGCTGATCCCGCGCGACACCCCCGGCATCGAGATCGTGAAGCGCTGGGACGTCATCGGCGTGCGCGCCTCGTACACCTACCAGGTCAGCCTCAAGGGCTGCCGGGTGCCCGTCGCCAACCGCCTGGAGGGCTCGGGCCTGCGGCTGCTGGAGATCGGCCTCAACGCCAGCCGCATCCTGATCGCCACCACCGCGCTCGGCATCGCCCGCCGCGTCCGCGACCACTGCATGACCTACGCCAAGACCAAGCCGCTGCACGACGGCACCCTGCTGGACAGCCAGGTGTTCGCGGCCAAGCTCGGGCAGATGGAGATGCAGATCGACGTGATGAAGAGCCACCTGCTGCGCGCCGCCCGCGACTACGACGCGATCATGGCGAACCCGGACGCCGCCGACCTGTTCCACCGGCAGGGCACCCTCAAGTCCGCGCTGACCGCCAAGATGTTCTGCGGCCAGGCCGGTTGGGAGGTGGCGAGCGTCGGCTCCGAGATGTTCGGCGGGCTCGGGTACACCCACGAGTCGCCGATCGGCAAGCTGATGCGGGACATGCGCTACGTCTCCGTCGTGGAGGGCGGCGACGACGTCCTGCGCGATCTGGTGTTCGGCCGGTACGTGATCCCGGTGCCGCGCCGCTCGTAGGACCGACCGGCCCGCACGTTCGTCCGACCCCCCGGCCCTGGCCCCCGGCCCCGCGCACCGGCGCTCGGCCGGGGGCCTGCCGTCACTCCTTGGGGGCTTCCGGCTCCTCCGTGAAGTCGACCTTCTTGAACTGCCGGTTCATCGACTTGGCCAGGAACCAGGTGGCCGCGCCGAGGGCGGCGAACACGACGAAGCCGAGGAGACCGGGGGTGACCTTGGCGTCGTCGACCGCGAGGTCGGCGGCGAGGTGGAGGAGGTTCACGGGGGCGCTCATATCTCTATGGTGGCCCGGCTCACACGGAGCCGGGCCATCGGGGGGGTGGGTCAGTCGCGCGTGTCGGCGGCCTCGGCCGCCATGGTGGGGGTGCGCAGGCCGGCGAACAGGTCGTCCTCCGGCAGGTCCACATCGATCAGGGTACGGGCGAGCTCGTAGTCCTCGGTGGGCCAGACCTCGCGCTGGACCTCCAGCGGGACGCGGAACCACGGGCCGTCGGGGTCGATCTGGGTGGCGTGGGCGATCAGCGCGCGGTCGCGGGTCTCGAACCAGTCGTCGCAGCGCACCCGGGTGGTGATCTCGCGCTCCTTGCGGCCGCTCTTCTCCCAGCCCGCGATCCACTCGCCGTACGGCGAGTCGTGGCCGTGGTCGGTGAGGTACTGGTGCAGGGCGCGGATGCGGCCCATCGGGAAGCCGTGGTTGTAGTACAGCTTCAGCGGCTGCCAGGGCTCGCCGGCGTCCGGGTAGGCGTCCGGGTCGCCGGCGGCGTCGAAGGCCACCATGGTGATCTTGTGGGTCATGATGTGGTCGGGGTGCGGGTAGCCGCCGTTCTCGTCGTAGGTCGTGATGACCTGCGGCTTGAACGCGCGGATGAGCCGGACCAGCGGCTCGGCCGCCTCCTTCACGTCCTGGAGGGCGAAGCAGCCCTCGGGCAGCGGAGGCAGCGGGTCCCCCTCGGGGAGGCCGGAGTCGACGAAGCCCAGCCAGGCCTGCTTGACCCCGAGGATCGCGCGCGCCTCGTCCATCTCCTTGCGCCGCACCTCGTGGATGTTCTCCTCGATGTACGGGTCCCCCTGGAGCTTGGGGTTGAGGACCGACCCGCGCTCGCCCCCGGTGCAGGTGGCCACGAGCACGTCCACCCCCTGGTCGACGTACATGGCCATGGAGGCGGCGCCCTTGCTGGACTCGTCGTCCGGGTGGGCGTGCACCGCCATCAGTCGCAACTGCTCAGTCAACGCCTTGCGTTCCTTCCAGATAGTCCGGGCGTCCCGCGAAGTCCGGTCCGCCCGCCGTCCGAGCCGCTCACTTCGGGACCGCGTCGCCGCGGGACCGGCCGTCGTACACCCGCCGGCGCGGCCGAGCCCTGCCCCCGCCGCATCGGCCGCGGGCGTGCCCCTCCTATAGTGACGGACTGGAGGAGCGTCGCATTCCCCAGCACCACCCGCGCGGCCCTTCCCCGGAGAGGAATCGGCCCCATGAGTGCTGACACCGTCGCCCCCCAGCCGCCCCAGGGGCGCTACGGCCGTCGCGACGACCGCGATTCGGACCGCCGCCTGAAGGTGGTCGGCGCGGTCTGCGGCGTCCTGGGCCTGGGCGTGGTCGCCTGGCTGGGCGGCTCGTACCTGCTCCGGGAGACGGCGATCAACGGCTCGGTGCCGACCTTCGAGGCGGTCTCGGACGCCGAGGTGCAGCTGCACCTGGCGGTGCGCAAGAGCGACGGGACGGCCGGCAGCTGCACGGTCCGCTCGCAGGGCCGGGACGGCTCGGTGGTCGGGCTGGCCGACTTCCCGGTCCCGGCCGCCGGGTCCAGCTACGACGCGGTGGTCAGCCTGCGCACCACCGCCCGGGGCACCACGGCCGAGCTGCTGGGCTGCACGCCCGCCGGATGACCCGCGGATGACCCGCGAACCGGCCGGGTATTCGGTGGCGTCCGGCCGGGCGACCGGCGCATATTCGTCTCGGTGAACGGGCATCCAGAGAAGAGCCCCGCACCCGGTTGCTGTACACCTTGGCGCAACGCTGTCGTCAATGGCGCGCCAACGACCCTCCCGCTTGTCGGCAGGACTTGTTAGGCTCGTGGTTTCGCCCCTTCCGCACCGGATGGTACGGGAGCGGGCGTTGCTTTGTAGTTAAGACCGATATCACCACCAACCCTGCTGACGACTCACACCCTCAGCACAGCCCCAGCACCTACGAGGAGCACCTGTGACCCAGACCAGTGAGAACGTGACCTGGCTCACTCAGGCCGGCTACGACCAGCTCAAGGCCGAGCTGGATCACCTGACCGGGCCCTGGCGCATCGAGATCGCCCAGAAGATCGAGGCGGCGCGCGAGGAGGGCGACCTCAAGGAGAACGCCGGCTACCACGCCGCCAAGGAGGAGCAGGGCAAGTACGAGATGCGCATCCGGCAGCTGACCCAGCTGCTGGAGCGCGCCAAGGTCGGCGAGGCCCCCGCGGACTCGGGTGTGGTGGCCCCGGGCATGATCGTCACGGTCGCCTTCGACGGCGACGAGGACGACACCATGGAGTTCCTGCTCGCCTCGCGCGAGGTGGCCGGCGCCGACGCCCTGGACATCTACTCCCCGCAGTCGCCTCTGGGCCGCGCGATCGACGGCAAGAAGATCGGCGACGAGGCCACCTACGAGCTGCCGAACGGCAAGCAGGCCATGGTGAAGATCCTCAAGGTCACGCCGCACGCCGGCTGACCGGACGGCGACCGACGCGAAGGGCGGCCGCGGAGCTTCCGCGGCCGCCCTTCGGCGCGTCCGGGCGCCGTTCACCCCACGGCGGAGCGGTACCTGCGCACCGACGGCCAGGAGAACACCACCGTGATCGTCATGGCACCGCCGTCGCGACGACCCGGATCGGCCCCGGGGTCAGCTGGAGACGACGAACCCCGCGTCCCGCAGCTCGCCGACCACCGCCGCGCAGTGCTCCGGGCCCTTGGTCTCCAGGTGCAGGTCCACCTCGACCTCGGTCAGCCCCAGCCGCGGGTCGGTCCGCACGTGCGCGACGTCCAGCACGTTCGCGTCCACCCGTGTCAGCACGCCCAGCAGGTCGGCCAGCGAACCCGGCTTGTCCGCCAGCCGCACCCGCAGCGACAGGTACCGCCCGGCCGCCGCCAGCCCGTGCCGCAGCACCCGCTGCATCAGCTGCGGGTCGATGTTGCCGCCCGACAGGACGGCCACCACCGGGCCCTCGAAGGAGTCCGGCCGCTCCAGCAGCGCCGCGATCGGCGCGGCCCCGGCCGGCTCGACCACCAGCTTCAGCCGCTCCAGGCCCAGCAGCAGCGCCCGCGACAGCGCGTCCTCGGAGACCGTCCGGATGCCGTCCGCCAGCGTGTTGACCACCTCGAACGGGATGTCCCCGGGCCGGCCGACCATGATCCCGTCGGCCATGGTGGCGAAGTGCTCCAGCGACACCGGCCGCCCGGCCGCCAGCGAGGGCGGGTACGCGGCGGCGCCCGCCGCCTGCACCCCGATCACCCGCACGTCCGGCCGCAGCGGCTTGACCGCCGCCGCGATCCCGGCCAGCAGCCCGCCGCCGCCCACCCCGACCAGGATGGTCCGCACCTCCGGGCACTGCTCCAGGATCTCCAGCCCGACGGTGGCCTGGCCGGTGACCACGTCCCAGTGGTCGAAGGGATGGATGAACACCGCGCCGGTCGCCTCCGAGTACCGCTGCGCGGCCTGCAGCGCCTCGTCCACCGTGCCGCCGTGCAACCGGACTTCGGCACCGTACTCGCGGGTCGCCGCGACCTTGGGCAGCGGCGCGGCCACCGGCATGAAGACGGTCGAGCGGACGCCCAGCAGCGAGGCCGCCAGCGCCACCCCCTGGGCGTGGTTCCCGGCGCTCGCCGCGACCACCCCGCCGGCCCGCTGCACCGGTGAGAGTCCCGCGATCCGCACGTACGCCCCGCGCAGTTTGAACGAGCCGGTGCGCTGGAGGTTCTCGCACTTCAGGTGGACCGGCGCGCCGATCAGTGCGGACAGGTGCCGACTGCCCTCCATCGGGGTCACCCGGGCGACCCCGGCGAGCATCTTCTGGGCGCCGCGGACGTCGTCGAGGGTGATCGGCCAGTTGTGCATGACGCCAGCCTACGGCGGCGGAGGCGGGCGATCCGGGATGCCGGGGCTGTTCCCGGGTCCGCCCGGCCCGCGTACCCTGCTGGTTCTGAGCCTCCCTCACCGCACGACGATCGTGAGCCGCGATGACGACGCCCTCGCCCCAGGCCACCGACCGCACCGACCCCGTGCACACCCGACTCCAGTACGAACTGGCGCTGTTCGCCCGCCGGATGGAACAGGTCCGGACCTGCGACGGCGTCGGCACGCTGGACCGGGCCGCCTACCTGCTGCTCGACCGCCTGGAGCGGCGCGGGCCCGCCAACGTCAAGGCGCTGGCCGACGCGCTCGGCGTCGACTCCTCGACGGTGACCCGCCAGGTCGCCCCGCTGGTCGCGGCCGGGCTGGTCGGCCGGGTCCAGGACCCGGCCGACCGCCGTGCCGTCCGCCTCGCGCTGACCCCGGTCGGTGCCGGCCGGCTGGTCGAAGTCCGGGACGGGCGGGCCGAGTTGACCCGCCGCCTGGTGGCCGGCTGGCACCCGGAGGAGCAGCACGCGTTCTGCACCCTGCTGGCCCGCTTCAACCTCGCGATGGAGTCCTACACGGCGGACCGGCAGGGTCAGCACTAGCGGCCGTCAGGGGGCCAACGGCCTCAGCCCAGCGCCTGCTTGAGGTCGGCCAGCAGGTCGTCGATCGACTCGATGCCGACCGACACGCGCACCAGGTCGCCCGGCACCTCCAGCGGCGAGCCCGCCGCCGAGGCGTGGGTCATCCGGCCCGGGTGCTCGATCAGCGACTCGACGCCGCCCAGCGACTCGCCGAGGGTGAACAGCTGCGCCCGGTTGCAGACCTCGACGGCCGCCTCCTCGCCGCCCTCGACCCGGAACGACACCATGCCGCCGAAGGCCTTCATCTGCTTGGCCGCGATGTCGTGGCCGGGGTGCTCGGGCAGGCCCGGGTAGAGCACCTGGCTGACCTTGGGGTGGCTCGCCAGCAGCTCGGCGACCTTCTCCGCGTTGGCGCTGTGCCGGTCCATCCGGACGCCCAGCGTCTTGATGCCGCGCAGCACCAGCCAGGCGTCGAACGGCCCGGAGACGGCGCCCATCGCGTTCTGGTGGTAGGCGACCTCCTCGCCGAGGGTCGCGTCGGCCAGCACCAGCGCACCGCCGACCACGTCCGAGTGGCCGCCCATGTACTTGGTGGTGGAGTGCACGACCGCGTCCGCGCCGAGCGCGATCGGCTGCTGCAGGTACGGGCTGGCGAAGGTGTTGTCGACCACCAGCAGCGCGCCGGCGCCGTGCGCGATCTCGGCCAGCGCGGTCAGGTCGGTGATGCCCAGCAGCGGGTTGGACGGGGTCTCCACCCAGACCGCGCGGGTGTTGGGCCGCAGCGCGGCGCGGACGGTCGCCAGGTCCTGGGTGTTGGCGACGGAGAACTCGACGCCCCAGCGGGTCAGCACCTTGGCGAAGAGCCGGAAGGTGCCGCCGTAGGCGTCGTTGGGGATCACGATGTGGTCGCCCGGCTTGAGGATGGTGCGCAGCAGGGTGTCCTCGGCGGCCAGGCCGGAGGCGAAGGCGAGGCCGCGGGCGCCGCCCTCCAGTGCCGCGAGGCACTCCTCCAGCGCGGTGCGGGTCGGGTTGGCGCTGCGGCTGTACTCGTAGCCGCCCCGCAGGCCGCCCACCCCGTCCTGCTTGTAGGTGGACACCTGGTAGATCGGCGTGACGACGGCCCCGGTCTGGGGGTCTGCTTCCTGGCCCGCGTGGATGGCGCGGGTCTCGAAGCCCTGGGGAAGCTGGTGCTCGGTCATAGTCCGAGGGTAGTGGCCGCGCGCCCGCGCGCCGGCCGGATTGCGGGGACGGAATCGAGGGACGGTCCCTCGCGTTGAAGCCTGGGCAACCCTCCCTACCCCGATGGAGCAGGCCGTGCTGTTCAACCGCCACAAGACCTCGCTCGTCCCCGCCGACCAGGCGTTGCCCGGCCGGGAGACGCCGCTCTTCGCCCTGCGCGAACCGCACACCGTCCTCGGCCACCCGCTCACCGGCCCGTACCCGGAGGGGCTGGAGGTGGCCGACTTCGGGCTGGGCTGCTTCTGGGGCGCCGAGCGGACGTTCTGGCGCCTGCCCGGCGTCTGGACGACGCTGGTCGGCTACCAGGGCGGCTACACCCCGAACCCGACGTACGAGGAGGTGTGCAGCGGGCTGACCGGGCACACCGAGGCGGTCCGGGTGGTGTTCGACCCGGCGGTGATCTCCTACGAGCGGCTGCTGAAGACCTTCTGGGAGGCGCATGACCCGACGCAGGGCAACCGCCAGGGCAACGACGTGGGCACCCAGTACCGCTCCGCCGTCTACACCCACTCCCCCGCCCAGGCCGCCGCCGCCATCGCCACCCGGGACGCCTTCCAGCCGGCCCTGACGGCCCTCGGTCTCGGCCCGATCACCACCGAGATCGCCCCGGCCGGCCCGTTCCACCCGGCCGAGCCGTACCACCAGCAGTACCTGTCCGACGCCAAGAACCCCAACGGCTACTGCGGCCTCGGCGGCACCGGCGCCTCCTGCCCGATCGGGGTGGCCCGCACGAAGGGCTGAGCACAGACTGGAGAGACCGGTACGGCGGCCCGCTCACCTCACCGGTGACCGGGCCGCCTTCACGGAGAGGAGTGCGCCATGTCCGGTATCTTCCAACGGAACTTCGACGACCCCGAGGAAGTCCGGCCCTTCGAGGAGGGCAAGGGGGAACTGCGTCTGGTCAACCTGGACGGCGGCCCGGTGGGCCGGGCCGTGTTCGAGCCGGGTTGGCACTGGTCCGAGCACGTCAAGCCGATCGTCAAGACCGACAGCTGCCAGTCCGCCCACACGGCGTACGTCGTCTCCGGCCGGATGAAGATCGTCATGGACGACGGCCGGGAGGTCGAGATCGGCCCCGGTGATTTCACGGTCATCCCGCCCGGGCACGACGCCTGGACGGTCGGCGAGGAGCCGTGCGTGGTCGTCGACTGGCAGGGGTTCGCCGACTACGCCAAGCGGTGAGGGAGCGACGGGCCCCGAGTCCGGGGTCCGGCGGGCGTCAGACCGCGCTGCCGGCCTTCCACTCGGCCCAGCCCACGTTCCAGCCGTTCAGGCCGTTGGCCGGGTCGACGGTCTTGTCGCCGGAGTTCACGACCTCGACGACGTCGCCGATGATCGAGGACTGGAAGAACTTGTAGCCGTCCGTGCCCGAGTCCTGCGCGCCCTTGGCGTCCTGCAGGCCGACGCAGCCGTGGCTGGTGTTCTGGCTGCCGAAGATCGACGGCGAGGACCAGTAGTTGCCGTGGACGAAGGTGCCCGAGGTGGTGAGCCGCTGGGCGTGCGGCACGTCGGCGATGTCGTACTCGCTGCCGAGGTTGACGGTCTGCGAGTTCATCCGGGTCTGCTGGTACTGCTCGGAGATGACCATCTTGCCGCCCCAGGTGAGGTGGTCGGGCGCGCCGCCGGAGATCTGGTACACGGCGCTGACCTGGCCGTCGGTGGTGACGGTGAGCTTCTTGGCGGCGAGGTCGGCGACGCTGGTCTGGGCGCGGCCGATGGTGAAGCGCACGTCCTTGGACTGGGTGCCGTACACGCCCTTGGCGCCCTCGACGTCCTTGAGCCGCAACTTGAGGGTGACCTTGGTGCCCTTGGCCCAGTACTCCTGCGGCCGGAAGTCGAGGCGGGTACTGGAGAACCAGTGCCCGACGATCTCGACACCGGGCTCGGCCGTCACGGTGATCGCCTGCTGGACGGCCTTGCGGTCGGTGACCGGCTTGCTGAAGTTGATCGAGACCGGCATGCCGACGCCGACGACCGAGCCGTCCTCCGGGGTGAAGTAGCCCACGAAGGTGTTGGCCGGGGTGGCGGTGGTGAAGACGGCGTTGGCGTGCGCCTCCAGCTTGTCCTTGTCGACGGCGGTCACGGCGACGGTGTACTTGGTGCCGCTGACCGGTCCTGCGGCGGAGGTCCAGCCGGTGCCGTCGGCGCTGAGCTGCCCGGCCAGTTCCTTGCCGGTGGAGTCGGTGACCTTGACGGCGCCCAGCGTGCCGCCGGCGACGGTGACCTTGACCGGCTCGCTGAAGCTGGCGGCGGTGGCGCCGTCGGCGGGGGTGACGGTGATCACGGCGGCCGAGGTCTTCGGTGTGGCGCTGCCGCTGCCGGACCCGCCGGTGCCGCCCGAGTCGGCGCTCTTGACGCCCTCGGTGTCGTTGCAGGCCGCCAGCAGGAGGACGGGGGCTCCGATCAGGCCCGCGAGTACGCCGCGCCGGCTCCAGCTGCCCCCGGCCGACCGGCCCTGACCGTCGCGTACCGTCACGTCACGCCTCCCTGCTGATCATCCCGGGCATTACGGATACGGAAACGCAATCGGCCCGTTCACGGTTCCATCACCGAAGGGTAAGCGATCGTATGAGATGACCCAACTCCCGGTCGAATATGGACAAAACGCCCGGCCTGCAGGTGCAGACCGGGCGCTGGTGAGCCACGACGACGGGCTGTGACGACGGGCCGCTACTCGGCCGACTCGTCCACCGTGTACTCGTCCCACTCCTCGCTGTCCGGGTCGAACTCGGTCTGCGCCGACTCCCAGGTCGCCGAGGCGAGCTCGATGCCCGGCACGTCGCCGAGCAGCGCCACCGGGTCGATGAAGTGGGCGAGCGAACCCGACGGGTCCACCTCGATGGCGTCGACGGACTGAGCGCGCTCCTCGTCGTCCAGGTACTCGTCCTCGGCCACCTGCTGGAGGGCCGCCGCCTTCAGGGCGCCCTCGTCGGTGATCTCCGCGATGAGCTCGATCTTGAGCCGGACGTAGCGCGGGGCGTCCTGGCCGGTCGTTTCAGTGCTGGTCATGCGTGCGAGCGTACGGGAAGGGCCGGTCCCTCGGAGAAGGACCGGCCCCCCGCCTCCGCCTCGGCTCCCCCACCCGGGAGCCGCGCGGACGCGCCATGCGGCGCGATTGGGTGCCGCGGAAGCCGCCGCACACCCTGTCGACCGGCCGGAGCCGGACAGGGGCGGGACGACGGCGCCTCCCGCGGTAGCCCCTCCCTCCGTCACCGGTCGGGTAGGGCGGACACGGCCGGCCGAGTCAGGCCGCCCGGCGTGTCCGGAGCCGACCACGACCGCCGGGGAGCCGCTCCCGGACGGTTGCCGTCGTCTCACTCGGCGTCTCGCCGTTGACCACCACGATGCCGGGCCCGTGTTAACCACGTGCTGCGGGCAGATGACACCGGTGTACCACTTCGCCCGTGGACGAATCCTTCACATTCGGCCACGGGCGAAGCGCGGTGACATCGCGTCAGTGCGCGGCGCGACCGGTGAGGTAGCCCAGCAGATCCTGGCGGGTGACGATGCCCTGCGGCTTGCCCTCCACCAGCACCACGGCGGCGTCGGCCTTCTCCAGAACGGTCATCAGGTTGGTGACCGTCTCGCCCGAGCCGACCACCGGCAGCGGCTTGGACATCACCTTGTCCAGCGTGTCGGTCAGCTCGATCTCCTTCGCGAAGATGCCCTCCAGCAGCAGCTTCTCGACCACCGAGCCGATCACCTCGCCGGCCATGATGTCCGGGTGTCCGGCGCCCGGCGAGACCACCGGCATCTGCGACACGCCGTACTCGCGCAGCACCCGGACCGCCTCGGCGACCGTCTCGTTCGGGTGCATGTGGACGAACTGCGGGATGCCCTCGTGCTCGATGGCGTCCTTGCGGGCGAGCACCTCGCCGATGTGCGCCTCGTCGGTGGCCGACGGCAGGAAGCCGTAGTCGGCCATCCAGTCGTCGTTGAAGATCTTCGACAGGTAGCCGCGGCCGCCGTCCGGCAGCAGCACCACGACGACGTCGTCCGGGCCGAGGTCGCGGGCCACCTCCAGCGCGGCCACCACGGCCATGCCGCAGGAGCCGCCGACCAGCAGGCCCTCCTCCTTGGCCAGGCGGCGGGTCATCTGGAACGAGTCCTTGTCGGAGACGGCGATGATGTCGTCCGCGACGTTGCGGTCGTAGGCGGTCGGCCAGAAGTCCTCACCGACGCCCTCGACCAGGTACGGCCGGCCGGTGCCGCCCGAGTAGACCGAGCCCTCCGGGTCGGCGCCGATCACCTTGACCTTGCCGCCGGACGCCTCCTTCAGGTAGTTGCCGGTGCCGGAGATGGTGCCGCCGGTGCCGACGCCCGCCACGAAGTGGGTGATCTTCCCCTCGGTCTGCTCCCACAGCTCCGGGCCGGTGGAGTAGTAGTGCGAGGCGGGGTTCTCCGGGTTGGAGTACTGGTCCGGCTTCCAGGCGTTCGGCGTCTCGCGGACCAGGCGGTCCGAGACGTTGTAGTACGAGTCCGGGTGCTCGGGCGCGACGGCGGTCGGGCAGACGACCACCTCGGCGCCGTACGCGCGCAGGGTGTTGATCTTGTCGGTGGACACCTTGTCGGGGCAGACGAAGATGCACTTGTAGCCCTTCTGCTGGGCCACGATCGCCAGACCGACACCGGTGTTGCCGGAGGTCGGCTCGACGATCGTGCCACCCGGCTTGAGGGCACCCGAGGCCTCGGCGGCCTCGATCATGCGCATCGCGATGCGGTCCTTCACCGAGCCGCCGGGGTTGAAGTACTCGACCTTCGCCAGCACCGTCGCGCTGATGCCCTCGGTGACCTTGTTCAGCTTGACCAGTGGCGTGTTGCCGACCAGGTCGATGATCGAGTTGTGGTACCGCACGGGGGTCCTCCCGGTCTGTGGGCATGCGAGTGCTTTCGGTACTGCAAAGCCTAGGGCGTGCCGCGCACCCCAGCCCGCCCTTCCGCCCCACCCGCCCCCACGACAACCCGCCTCCACCCCACCGGCAACCCCCGCCCCGACCCCAACTCCCCCACCCCAAACCCCGCGCAGCGGCCCCCCGGCCCCGCCCCACCGATCGGCCCACCCCGCCGGTTAGCCCCGACCCCAATCCCCAACTCCCCCACCCCAAGCCCCGCGCAGCCGCCGCCCGGCCCCGCCCCACCGATCGGCCCACCCCGCCGGTAGCTCCGACCCCCCGGCGGGTACAGGGGAACTGCAGGCATTTCCGTGGCCCCGGAGGGGGCGGCACGAGGACGCGAAGGGGGCACCGGATGCCAGGGGCACAGGACTCGCGGGCTCGGGTGGCCCGCCGGATCGCCACCGCGGCCGCGTACGGCGGCGGCGGGCTCGGCCTCCTCGGGGTGGGGCTGGTCGGCCTGCTGCTGACCGAGAGCAAACTCGCCATACAAGCCATCGGCGTCCTGGAGGGCGACCCGCCCAAGGCCGACGGCGTCTATGGCGAGGCCTTCGCCGACACCTCCGCCGCGCCGCAGCCGCCGCTCGTGCTCGCCGTCCTCGGCGACTCCACCGGCGCCGGCCTCGGCGTGCTGCGCTCCCGCGAGACCCCGGGGGCGCTGCTCGCCGCCGGCCTCGCCTCGGTGGCCGAGCGCCCGGTCCGGCTGGTGAACGCGGCCCGCTCCGGCGGCCGCTCCGCCGATCTCTCGGGCCAGCTGGAGCAGGCGCTGCGGCACCGTCCGGAAATCGCCGTGATCATGGTCGGCGCCAACGACGTGACCCGGCACAGCCCGGCCCAGCTGGCCGTCCGCCAGCTCGGCGAGGCGGTGGCGGCGCTGCGGGCGAACGGCTGCGAGGTGGTGGTCGGCACCTGCCCGGATCTCGGGACGATCAAGCCGGTGCACCCACCGCTGCGCTGGGTGGCCCGCCGGCTCAGCCGGCAGCTGGCCGCCGCGCAGACCATCGCCGTGGTGGAGGCGGGCGGCCGGACGGTGTCGCTGGGTTCGCTGCTGGGCCCGGAGTTCGCGGCGCGGCCGGAGATGTTCTCGGCCGACCGCTACCACCCGTCGGCCCAGGGCTACGCGACCGCCGCGATGGCCGTCCTGCCGTCGCTCTGTGCCGCGCTGGGCCTGTGGCCGGAGGAGGAGCATCCGGCCGCGCCCGTGCGGGGCGAGACGGTGCTGCCGGTGGCGATGGCCGCGGCCGCGGCGGCGGGCCGGGCGGGGACCGAGGTGGCGGGGGTCGAGGCGGAGGGCGCCACCCGCCGCTGGGCGCAGCTGCGTCACCGGTTGCGGGTGGGGCCTGCCCGGCAGCTCGTGGACGCCCGAGGGACCGTCCGGGCAGGCTCCCGGCGGCCCCGGGAATACGTCGGCCAGCTCACACGCTGGTGCGGGTGACGCCTGAACTACCAGGCGGTAACTTTCCTCCCGGACGCCAGTCCGCCGTCACCCAGCGAGGAGCCCGCCATGCCCGAAGCCGTCATCGTCAGCGCCGCCCGTTCGCCGATCGGCCGGGCCTTCAAGGGCTCCCTCAAGGACGTCCGCCCGGACGACCTGACGGCCCACATCATCCAGGCCGCGCTGGCCAAGGTGCCGCAGCTGGACCCGCGCGAGATCGACGACCTGATGCTGGGCTGCGGCCTGCCCGGCGGCGAGCAGGGCCACAACCTGGCCCGGATCATCGCCGTCCAGATGGGCATGGACTACCTGCCGGGCGCGACCATCACCCGCTACTGCTCGTCCTCGCTGCAGACGACGCGGATGGCGCTGCACGCGATCAAGGCCGGCGAGGGCGACGTCTTCATCTCGGCCGGCGTGGAGACCGTCTCGCGCAGCATCAAGGGCACCTCGGACGGCCTGCCCGGCACCCAGAACCCGCTCTTCGACGACGCGGTGGCCCGGACCGCCAAGCGCGCCGAGGAGGGCGGCGGCGAGTGGCACGACCCGCGCGAGGACGGCCTGCTGCCGGACGCCTACATCGCGATGGGCCAGACCGCCGAGAACCTGGCCGCGCTCAAGGGCATCACCCGCGCCGAGCAGGACGAGTTCGGCGTCCGCTCGCAGAACCTCGCCGAGGCCGCCATCAAGGCCGGCTTCTGGGAGCGCGAGATCACCCCGGTGACGCTCCCGGACGGCACCGTGGTCAGCACCGACGACGGCCCGCGCGCCGGCGTCACGCTGGAGGGCGTGGCCGGCCTGAAGCCGGTGTTCCGCCCGGACGGCACGGTGACCGCCGGTAACTGCTGCCCGCTGAACGACGGCGCCGCCGCACTGGTCATCATGTCCGACACCAAGGCCCGCGAGCTGGGCATCACGCCGCTCGCCCGGGTGGTCTCCACCGGCGTCAGCGCGCTCTCGCCCGAGATCATGGGTTACGGCCCGGTCGAGGCCTCCAAGCAGGCGCTGAAGCGGGCCGGTCTGACCATCGGCGACATCGACCTGGTCGAGATCAACGAGGCCTTCGCCGCCCAGGTCATCCCGTCCTACCGGGACCTCGGCATCGACCTGGACCGCCTGAACGTCAACGGCGGCGCGATCGCGGTCGGCCACCCCTTCGGCATGACCGGCGCCCGGATCACCACCACCCTGATCAACTCCCTGCAGTGGCACGACAAGCAGTTCGGCCTGGAGACCATGTGCGTCGGCGGCGGCCAGGGCATGGCGATGGTCATCGAGCGCCTCAGCTGACCCCCCGCGTCAAGCCCCGGGGGTCTGGACCACCCATTCGGAGTGACGCAGAGTAATTGAGGGCCGGATCACACCGCGAGGTCGATCCGGCCCTCATTCTTTTCGTTTCCGACCCGGAAATCGACACTGCGGAGCGGATCAACTCCGCAGCGTAGAACGGTGTTACCTAACAATTTGGGGACAAGCGCGAAAGTCTCGGGCAAATTAGACATTCGCCACTGCGGTAACAGCCCCGCATGCGGCAGTGTGGACACGTAACCCCGTTCCACTCCTCGCTAGGAGTACGTTCCGTGAGCGCCGTCTACACCATCCTGCTGCTGATCCTGATCACCGTGTCGACCGCCGTGCTGCTCCACCTCCGGGGACTCACCCGCCGACTGGACGCGCAGGCCGCGCCCGCAGCGGTCGACGAGGCCGCGATACGCCGGGCCGTCGCCGAGGCGCTCGCCGCCGACCGCGAGCGGGAGATCATCGAGGCCCGGGCGTTCTGGGCCGAGCAGGAGGCCCGCGCGGCCGAGGACGCGCCACTGTTCGACTCCCCGTTCACCGGGGCGTTCTCCGCGACGGACGAATGGCCGCTCTTCTTCCCCCGCCCGACCGGGCCGCAGGACGCCGCCGACAGCACCGACAGTGCGGGCACCATGGACCCGGAGTTCGGCGAGGCGCTGCGCTCCGCGCTGGAGGACCTGATCAACGAGGGCGGCCTCACCCCCACCGAGCCCGGCACCGAGGGCGGCGCCCCGCTGCGCCCGGGCCACCCGGCCGGCGGCGACGCCCGGGCCCGCCGCGAGGCCGACCTGCTGGCCACCGGCCTGGAGGCCGGACTGCTGGACGCCGAGCCGGCCGTCGAGGACGCCCCGGTCGCCGCACCCGACTTGCGCCGCCACCCCTCCCACCCCGACTTCGTGCCCAGCCAGGCGCCGTCCCGCGAGTGGACCGACACCCGGCTGGCCGCCCTCGCCGAGGAGGCCGTCGCCCTGGTCGACGTCCGCCCTGGCCCGCTGGGCACCCTGGACGTGTACGCCTTCGCCGACGGCACCACGCTGTGCGTGGCCCCGGGCGACCGGGAGGCCGCCTACCGGCTGATCGACGCGGTCCGGGCCGGCGATCACGTCCGGCTGCTCGGCGGCTCGCGCTTCTCCGGCTCGTACTCGCTGACCTTCTCCACCGACGAGGAGGCCGTCTACGTGCTCGCCGACCGGGTGGTCGCCAGCATCTGACGCCCAGCCACAACAGCAGCGCCGAAGGCCGCCCGGGTCACGGGGTTACCGACCCGGGCGGCCTTCGCCATGTGCCGGACGCTAGGCGCAGAGCGCGGCCGTCTCGCCGACCGCGGCGACCGCCCCGGCCAGCACCGCGGACGCGTCAGCGGGCCCGCCCAGCGCCTCCGGCAGCGCCACCTCGGCGCCCTCCGGCAGGCCCTCCAGCGCGGCCGCCAGGTCGTGCCCGGCGACGGCCAGCTGGTCCCCCACCGCGAACGCCCCGGCGTCCGGGAACTCCCGCTCCGGCCCGCCCTCCACCGCCAGCGCCAGGGCTGCCAGCCGCCGGGCCAGCGCCAGCGCGGCCGCCGCCCGCGAGTCGTACCCGGGCACGGCGCCCAGCAACTTGCTCTGCGGCAGCGAGCGGAAACGATCCGCCAGTTTGTCGGCGGCTTCGACCAGGGGCTGTACGTCATGCATGGAGAGGAGCCTAGACGCCGCCGGGCCCCCGGAGCGGTGTGGCTCCGGGGGCCCGGCGGCAGTGCGGTACGGCGGGACGCGTCAGTCGTCCCCGCGCAGGCTGGCGATCAGACGTAGCATCTCGAAGTAGATCCAGACCAGCGACAGCGTGAGCCCGAAGGCGGCCCGCCAGGCCTCCTGCTGCGGAGCGCCCTCGGCGATGGCCCGCTCGATCTCGTTGAAGTCCAGCGTCAGGTAGAACGCGCCGATGGCGACGCCGATCAGGCCGACGCCGATGCCCAGCGGGCCCGACCAGGTGTTGAGGCCCCCACCGAACCACCAGGCGATCGAGTTGATCAGCAGCAGCACGGCGAAGCCCAGGCCGACCGCGATGCCGATCCGCGTGTACGCCGGGGTGACCCGGATCCGGCCGCTCTTGTAGGCGAACAGCATCGCCCCGAACACCGCCGCCGTCCCCAGCACGGCCTGAACGGCGATGCCCGGCCAGAGGGTGTTGAGGAAGTGCGTGACGGCGCCGAGGAAGACGCCCTCCAGAGCCGCGTAGGCCACGATCAGGGCCGGGCTGACGGTCGGCCGGAAGGTGATGACCAGGCCGACGACGAAGGCGATCAGCGAGGCGCCGACCGCGAAGCCGAAGTTCTTGAACGGCAGCGTGAACCAGGCCAGCGCGCCGGCGGCGACCAGGGTGAGGAGCGTCATGGCGGTCCGCGCGACCACGTCGTCGAGCGTCATCCGCCCGGTGGCGCCCGGGCCGGCCGACGGCCCGTTGTACATCGCGTACAGCTGCTCGTCGGTCAGCGGGCCCTGGCCCTGGGACTGCTGGGCGTAGGGGCTTCCCGCGTAGGGGTTGTTGCCGTGGGGACCCCCGGCCTGCGCGGTGGGTCCGAACCCCGCGTAGCCAGGCTCGCGGGTGAAGGACCCCTCCCGCGAGAAGACCGGGTTGCTGCTTCTCATTGCTCATTCCCTCCGTGGCGGCACCGCACCGCCCCGCATCAGGGTAATGGCTTGGCAAAAAAATCGGGATACGCCGCGAGGAGGATCCGCCGACGGACTCCCGGCGGGGACGCCGTCGGCGCCCCCGCAACGAACGAGCGGTGCCCGGAGCCGGACTCGAACCGGCACGGCCTCACGGCCAAGCAGTTTTAAGCTGCCCGTGTCTGCGTTCCACCATCCGGGCGTCCCGTGAACCACCCCTGAGCCTAGTCGCCCGGATCACCCTTTCGCATGTTCCCGGCCACGGAAGTTGTCATGTTTCCTTGCCATCTGACGAACAGTCCGCGATTCGGCCACGAAAGACACCGGTTCAGGCCACCGACCCGTCCTCAGGGTCCACGTCATACCGCAGGAGGAGGAAGCCGACCCGCCGTACACCCGGCGGGGGTCAGGCCAACCGTCCGGCGGAGCGACGAAGATCGGTGATCACATAAAGGAGTATGGAAGGAGGAATCCGCGACCAGAGGAGCACCCCCGTGACCACGTCGACCGCAACCGCCGTCCGCACCGGCCGGGCGGCCGCCCGCGCCACCGGTCTCAACAAGGTCTACGGGGAGGGGGAGACCCGTGTGGTCGCCCTCGACAACGTCAGCGTCACGTTCCCCCAGGGCGAGTTCACCGCCATCATGGGCCCCTCCGGCTCCGGCAAGTCCACGCTCATGCACTGCATGGCCGGCCTCGACACCGTCTCCTCCGGCTCGTCCACCATCGGCGACACCGAACTCGTCGGCCTGAAGGACAAGCAGCTCACCCAGCTGCGCCGCGACCACATCGGCTTCATCTTCCAGGCCTTCAACCTGCTCCCCACGCTCACCGCGCTGGAGAACATCACCCTCCCGATGGACATCGCCGGCCGCAAGGTCGACAAGGCCTGGCTCGACCGCGTCGTCGACACCGTCGGCCTCTCCGGCCGCCTCAGCCACCGCCCGTCCCAGCTCTCCGGCGGCCAGCAGCAGCGCGTCGCCTGCGCCCGCGCCCTCGCCGGCAAGCCCGACATCATCTTCGCTGACGAACCCACCGGAAACCTCGACTCCCGCTCCGGCGCCGAAATCCTCTCCTTCCTCCGCAACTCCGTGCGCGAACTCGGCCAGACCGTGGTCATGGTCACCCACGACCCCGTCGCCGCCTCCTACGCCGACCGCGTCGTCTTCCTCGCCGACGGCCGCATCGTCGACGAACTGACGGCCCCCACCGCCGACACCGTCCTGGACCGCATGCGCCGCTTCGACGCCAAGGGCCGCACCAGCTGACACCCAGGCAGCCCAGCAGCCCCCTTACGCGACTTCAGGACACCTCATGTATCGCACCGCACTGCGCAACGTGCTGGCCCACAAGGGCCGACTGCTGATGACGGCTCTGGCCGTCATGCTGGGAACCGCCTTCGTGGCGGGCACCATGGTCTTCTCCGACACCTTCGACAAGGCCATGCGGGACAGCAACTCCAAGAGCTACTCGGACGTCTCGGTCCAGGTCGTGGACTACGCGGCCGGCTCCCGCGCCTCCGCCAAGGAGCAGAGCGAGAGCGGCTCCGCCAAGCTCACCGACGCCACCGTCCAGCAGCTGGCCGCGCTGCCCGGCGCCGCGGGCGCCCGCGGCGTGGTCAGCGGCTTCACCGGGGTGGCCGACCACAACGGCAACCTGATCGGCCAGTCGTGGTCCGCCCGGGGCGCCAACTTCGCCCCCGGCCCGGACGGCAAGGACGCCCGGTACCCGATGGCCGAGGGCCAGGGCCCGACGAACGGCAAGGAGATCGCGCTCGACCGCAGGACCGCAGACAAGGGCGGCTACAAGGTCGGCGACACCGTCCGGGTCGCCGCCACCGGCCCGGTGATCGAGGCGAAGCTCACCGGCATCTTCACCACCGACAACCCGGTGGTGAGCAGCGGCGGCACGCTCACCCTGTTCGACCGCGCCACCGCCCAGGAGCTGCTGCTGGAACCCGGCCGGTACAGCAGCATCGTGCTCACCGCCAAGCCCGGCACCACCGAGGACGCCCTGCTCGCCCAGGTCAAGCCCACCGTGCCGTCCGGCCAGCACTTCGACACCGAGACCGGCGAGCAGCTCAAGGCCGAAGAGCAGCGCATGATCGCCGACGGCACCAAGACCCTGCGTACCGTGCTGCTCGCGTTCGCCGGGATATCGCTCTTCGTCGGCATCTTCATCATCGCCAACACCTTCACCATGCTGGTCGCCCAGCGCACCAAGGAGCTCGCGCTGCTCCGGGCGATCGGCGCCAGCCGCAAGCAGGTCACCCGCTCCGTCCTGGCCGAGGCCCTGGTGATCGGCGCCGTCTCGGCCGTGGCCGGTCTGGTCGCCGGCGTCGGGATCGGCGCCGGGCTGCAGTCCCTGGTCGGCTCGCTGAACGAGAACATGCCGTCTGCCTCGCTCGTGATCAAGCCGGTCACCATCGTCGTGACCCTCGTGGTCGGCATCAAGGTGACGGTGCTGTCGGCCCTGCTGCCGGCCATGCGCGCCTCGCGGATCGCCCCGGTGGCCGCGATGAGCAGCGGCGACCAGCCGGCCAGCCAGAAGAGCCTGATGGTCCGTAACGTCATCGGCTCGGTGCTCGCGGCCGGCGGCCTCGCGCTGATCGGCTACGGCGCCTCCACCGGCAACGACAGCGGCCGGATGCCGGTCGCGCTCGGCGCCTTCCTGGCCCTGATCGGCGTGTTCGTCCTGCTGCCGCTGCTCTCCCGCCCGGTCATCGCCCTGATCGGCCCGGTGCTGCGCAAGCTCGCCGGCACCCCGGGCAAGCTGGCCCAGCAGAACGCCGTCCGCAACCCGCGCCGCACCGCGGCCACCGCCGCCGCCCTCACCATCGGCCTGACCCTGGTCAGCGGCCTCACTGTGATGGGCGCCTCGGTCAGCGGCGCGATCGACAAGGCCATCACCAGCTCGATGAAGGCCGACTATCTGGTCGGCGCCGCCGAGGGCATGGGGCTGTCCGACAAGGTGCCCGGTGAGATCGCGGGCGCCCCCGGGGTGGTCGCCTCCTCGCCGATGACCGAGTCGTACTGGGAGCTTAACGGCGTCACCAAGGCGATCACCGGTCTGAACGCGGACAGCTTCGACCAGCTCGCCCAGATCAAGCTGATCAGCGGCTCCACCGCCGCCCTCGGCAAGGGCCAGCTGCTGGTGGACCAGAACGTCGCCACCAGGTTCAACGTCACCACCGGCTCCACCGTGACCGTGGACTTCCGCGACGGGTCGACCGGGCAGCTCACCGTCGGCGGCGTGTACGAGAAGGGCGGCATGCTCGGCCCGGCCGTCCTGGCCAACGGCGAGGTCGCCAAGCACAACCCGAAGGCGCACATCTCCGACGTCCTGGTCAAGGGCAAGGACGGCGCCACCGGCGCGCTGAAGCAGTCGCTCAAGGACGCCACCGGCGCCAACCCCGTCATCGAGGTCAAGTCCAAGCAGGACGTCCGTGACCAGTTCAGCCAGGCCATCACCGTCGTGCTGAACATCATGTACGGACTGCTGGCGATGTCCGTGCTGGTCGCCATCCTCGGCGTGATCAACACGCTGGCCATGTCGGTCTTCGAGCGCAAGCGCGAGATCGGGATGCTGCGGGCGATCGGCCTGGACCGCCGGGGCATCAAGCGGATGGTCCGTCTGGAGTCCGTGGTGATCTCGGTCTTCGGCGCCGGCATCGGCCTGCTGCTCGGCTGCTTCATCGCCTGGGCGATCATCGGCACGCTGAAGTCCAGCCTGGCCGGTCTGACCACCGTCCTGCCGTACGGCCAGCTGGCGCTGTTCCTGGGCCTGGCCGGGCTGGTCGGCCTGGTGGCCGCGCTGTGGCCGGCCCGCCGGGCGTCCAGGCTGGACATCCTGGAGAGCATCAAGACCGACTGACCGTCACCCGGGACGCCTTGGGACGCCTGAGCACCCCTCAGGCGTCCCTGGGCGTCCCTCGGGGCGTCCCGAGGCGCCCCTGGGCGTCGGTGTCGCCCGAGCACGCGGAAGGCCCCTGCCGGTTCGGCAGGGGCCTTCCTACTTCTGTACTCCGCCCGGTCGCACGGCCGGCTGAGCACCACGGAGGTCGTGGTCCGGCGACACTGCCGGGCGGAGGGCCTCCGACTCATACCCGAGTGCTCCCACACCCGGGCCTCAGTCGCTTACTTGCTGGCGAGTTCCTTCTCGACGGCCGGCTTGGCCGCCTCGACGGGCTTGGTGGGAGGCGTGACCTCCTGGATGGGCAGCTGCGGCTTCTCCATCTGGGAGAGGCCGACCATCTCGCGCTTCAGGAACATCGCGAGCGTCCAGTCCGTGAAGACGCGGACCTTGCGGTTGACGGTCGGGACCATCGCGCCGTGGTACGCACGGTGGAACCACCAGGCCAGGCGGCCCTTGAGCTTGACCTTGCCGAAGAGGATCGCGACACCCTTGTGCAGGCCGAGACCGGCGACCGCACCGAGGTTCTTGTGCTTGTACTCCTTCTGCGGGAAGCCCCGCATGCCGGAGATCACGTTGTCACCGAGGACGACGGCCTGGCGGCAGGCGTGCTGCGCGTTCGGCGGGCACCAGGCGCCCTCGCCGGCGGCGAGGTCCGGCACCTGGGCGTTGTCGCCGGCGGCCCAGACGTAGTCGAAGCCCTGGACCTGGAGGGTCGGCGCGGTGTCGACGTGGCCGCGCGGGCCGAGCGGCAGGCCGAAGTCGGCCAGCACCGGGTTCGGCTTGACGCCCGCCGTCCACACGATGGTGGAGGCGTCCATCTCCATGCCGTTCTTCAGCATGACGTGGCCGTCGATGCAGGAGTCCATCGAGGTCTCGATGTAGACCTCGATCTTGCGCTCCTCGAGCTTCTCCTTGGTCCACAGACCGAGGTCCGGGCCCACCTCGGGGAGGATGCGGTTGGCCGCCTCGACCATGACGAAGCGCATGTCGTCACGGCTGACGGTCCGGTACAGCTTCGACGCGTCGCGCGCCATGTCCTCGATCTCGGCGATCGTCTCGACACCGGCGAAGCCACCGCCGATGACGACGAAGGTCAGGGCCTTGCGGCGGACCGCCTCGTCCGTGGTGGACTCGGCCTTGTCCAGCTGGGCCATGACGTGGTTGCGGAGGCCGATGGCCTCCTCGACCGTCTTCATGCCGATGCCGTGCTCCGCCAGACCCGGGATCGGGAAGGTGCGGGAGACCGAGCCGGTCGCGACGACCAGGTACTCGAAGGGCAGCTCGTACGAGTCGCCGGCCGCGGGCTGGATCGTGGCGACCTTGCGGGCGTGGTCCACACCGGTGACCGCACCGGTGAGCACCTCCGCCTTCTTGAGGGCGCTGCGCAGCGGCGCGACGAGGTTGCGAGGCGCGACGTTGCCGCCGGCCGCCTCGGGGAGGAAAGGCAGGTACGTCATGTACGACCGCGGGTCGACGACCGTGACGGTCGCTTCGCCGTAACGCATCTTCTTGAGGATGCGCATCGCGGCATACAGGCCGACGTAACCACCGCCGACAATGAGGATGCGAGGACGCTCCGTGGTGCTCATATCCGAAAGTATCCAGCACCGTCCGGAGCAGCCTTCGTGAGCCCGGTCACAAGCTCGTGGACACCCCGTGCTACACTGCGCGGCCACAAAACGACCCCCTCGGCGACATCCCACCGCCCCCGGAGGTGCCCCGCGAGCGCCGGGGCGCACACCACCGAGCTGAGCAGCAACGATCCGTACAGCACCGGGGTTCCCGCGCGTGATTTCGAATTTCAAACCCCGAACGAGGCCTGACCTGCGATCCATCGGCCGCTACGCACGGCATACCTTCGGTCCCACATTTCGGACGTAGCGGGCGACCGGGTGCGACGATTGGCGGGGTGGCCATGTGAAGAAATTCACGAACATTCCCGCACGGGCCCGGGCGCGCCCCGGCCCCGGACCCCCGAAAGGGGCTCCGGGGCCGGTCAGGTAAGGCGTGCAGGGGGTCAGGAGGCCATACTCCAGGCGATCCCGTCCAGGATGTCGTGCTCGCTCACGACCACCTCGTCGGCGCCGGTCCGCTCCATGATCTCCAGCAGCTCCAGCGCGCCGGCCGCGATCACGTCCACCCGGCCCGGGTGCATCGACGGGATCGCCGCGCGCTCGGCGTGCGTGGCGGCGAGCAGCTCGCGGGCGATCCGGGCCACCCGCTCCCGGCCGATCCGCGAGTGGTGGATCGCCTCGGAGTCGTAGGCGGGCAGCTCCTGGGCGATCGCGGACACCGTGGTGACCGTCCCGGCCAGGCCCACCAGGGTGGCCGCGCCGGTCAGCGGGACGGCCTCCTCCGCCTTGTCCAGCTCGGCCCGCACGTGCGCCCGGGCGGCCTCGATCTGCTCCTCGGAGGGCAGCTCGGCGCCGCCGAAGTGGCGCTCGGTCAGCCGGACGCAGCCGATGTCCACCGAGCGCGCCGCCCGCACGTCGTCCTCGCCGAGCACGAACTCGGTCGAGCCGCCGCCGAGGTCGAACACCAGGTACGGAGCGGGGAACTGGCCGCCGGTCAGCTCCTTGGTGGCGCCGACGAAGGACAGGTGCGCCTCCTCCTCGCCGCTCACCACCTCGGGCTCGACTCCCAGGATGTCGCGCACGCCCTTGACGTACTCGTCGCTGTTCTCGGCGTCCCGGGAGGCGCTGGTCGCGACGAAGCGGGTGCGGCCCGGGCCGACCCCGAACCCGGTGATGATCTCCTTGTACTCCCGGCAGGCCGCGAAGGTGCGGGCCAGGGCGTCCGGGTGCAGCCGGCCGGTCTGGTCCACGCCCTGGCCCAGCCGGTTGATGATCATCCGGCGGTCGAGGTCGGTGATCTGCCCGGTCTCCGGGTCCAGATCGGCGACCAGCAGGCGGATCGAGTTGGTGCCGCAGTCGATCGCGGCCACACGGGTCATGCTCACTCGGACTCCCGGGAAGAGGATTCCTGCGCGTCGCCCTCCTCGGCGGCGCGCTTCTTGGCGGCGCGCTCGGCGGTCTTCGCCTCCTTGGCGGCGATCACGGCCTCGTGGTCCTGCTCCTTGGCCCGGTTGCGGGCGACCCGCTCACCGGCGGCCTCGACCTCGGCCGGGGAGACGCACGGGCCCTTGGCCCACCAGTCCTCCAGCATGCCGAGCGCCTCGTCGCCGAGCGGATTGACGCCCTCGCCGGCCGCCAGCGAGTGGCCGGCCAGCACGTGCAGGCACTTGACCCGGTCCGGCATGCCGCCGGCGCTCGGGAAGCCCTCCAGCACCTCGATGGCGTCGCGCCGGGCGATGTAGTCCTCGTGCGCCTTCTGGTAGGCGGCGGCCAGCTCCGGGTCCTCGGCGAGGCGGGCGCTCTGCTCCTTCATCACGCCGTCCGCCTCCAGGGTGCCGATCAGCGAGGCGGCCTTGGGGCAGGTCAGGTAGTAGAGCGTGGGGAACGGCGTGCCGTCCGGCAGCCGGGGGGCCGTCTCCACGACGTCCGGGTTGCCGCAGGGGCAGCGGTGCGCCACGGCGCGCAGGCCGCGCGGCACCCGGCCGAGCTGGGCGGCGATGGCCGCGACGTCGGCGTCGGAGACGGCGGGGTGGTTCTCAGTGGTCATGGGAGGCGGGGTCTCCAACGGGGGACGGTGGGAGCGGACGGGTGGAGGGCGGGGCCAGGGCGGCGGTGTCGGCGGCGTCCACCGAGTCCCAGATGCTGGAGTACCAGGGCTTGGCGGCCTTCACCGGGCCGGTGGCCGTGCCGCCGGCGGGGGCGGGCGAGGCGGCGGAGGACGCGGGGGCGCCCTGTCCGGCCGGGTCCACCGCGATGTACGGGGTCTCCCCCGGCATCGCGTAGTGCAGCCGGGCGCGGGCCTGCGCCTTGACGTACTCCGGGTCCTGCCAGCGGGCCTTCTCCCGGCGCAGCTGCTCGACCTGCTGCCGGGCATGCTCGGCCTTCGCCCGCTGGGCGGAGATCTCGGCGCGCTGGGAGATGAACTGCCGCGTCGGGTAGGCGAGGATCGCCACGAGCGAGCAGAGCACCAGGACGAGGACGGTCGCCCGGCTCGTGAAGCGAGGCCGGGCCGCCAAGCCCGGGATCCTCCAGCCTGCCATCTCCCGTTCCCCTCCTGGTCGCGACGGTGCCCCGCCGTCCACCCTACGGGGTGAACGGCGGGGCACCGGTCAGGCGTGCGCTCAGCCCTCGTGCTTGAAGCGCGGGAAGGCGCCGCGGCCGGCGTACTCGGCGGCGTCGTCGAGGATCTCCTCGATGCGCAGCAGCTGGTTGTACTTGGCGACGCGCTCGGAGCGGGCCGGGGCACCGGTCTTGATCTGGCCGCAGTTGGTGGCGACGGCCAGGTCGGCGATGGTGACGTCCTCGGTCTCGCCGGAGCGGTGCGACATCATGCAGCGGTAGCCGTTGCGCTGGGCCAGCTCGACGGCGTCCAGGGTCTCGGTCAGCGAGCCGATCTGGTTCACCTTGACGAGCAGGGCGTTGGCGGTGCCGGTCTCGATGCCCTTGGCCAGGCGGGCCGGGTTGGTGACGAACAGGTCGTCGCCGACCAGCTGGACCTTGTCGCCCAGCTTGTCGGTCATGGCCTTCCAGCCGTCCCAGTCCGACTCGTCCAGCGGGTCCTCGATGGAGACCAGCGGGTAGGCGGCGACCAGCTCGGCGTAGTACTCGATGAGCTCGGCGGCGGAGAGGGCCTTGCCCTCGAACTGGTAGGCGCCGTCCTTGTAGAACTCGGAGGAGGCGACGTCCAGGGCCAGCGCGACGTCCTGGCCGGGCACGTAGCCGGCCTTCTGGATGGCCTCGACGATGAGGTCGAGGGCCTCGCGGTTGCTGTCCAGGTTCGGCGCGAAGCCGCCCTCGTCGCCGAGGCCGGTGGACAGGCCGCGCTCCTTCAGCACGCCCTTGAGGGTGTGGTAGACCTCGACGCCCCAGCGGACGGCCTCGGAGAAGGACTCCGCGCCGATCGGGGCGATCATGAACTCCTGGATGTCGACGTTGGAGTCCGCGTGCGACCCGCCGTTGAGGATGTTCATCATCGGAACGGGCAGGACGTGCGCGTTCGGGCCGCCCAGGTAGCGGAACAGCGGCAGGTCGCTGGCCTCGGAGGCGGCGTGCGCGACGGCCAGCGAGACACCCAGGATGGCGTTGGCGCCGAGCGAGGACTTGTCCGGGGTGGCGTCCAAGTCGAGCATGGCCTGGTCGATCAGGCGCTGCTCGGTGGCGTCATAGCCGACCAGCTCCGGGCCGATCTGCTCGATGACGGCCAGGACGGCCTTCTCCACGCCCTTGCCGAAGTAGCGGTTCTTGTCACCGTCGCGGAGCTCCAGCGCCTCGAAGGCGCCGGTGGAGGCACCCGACGGGACAGCGGCACGACCGGTGCTGCCGTCGTCGAGGCCGACCTCGACCTCGACCGTGGGGTTGCCACGCGAGTCGAGAATCTCACGGGCTACGACGACATCGATGGACGGCACGAGGCATCTCCTTGCGGAAGCAGGGGTCCGGCTGACGGTGGTGCTGTCGGCGGGACGATTGCGGAGTCGTTACGACCAGAGCCTAACCGCACGGGCTCCCGGGGCCACGTTGACCTGGGTCCCGTCTCACCGTGTGGCCCGACTACCCACCGGTAGTTCACCTGGTTGCCCCAACAAAGGGGGCGAACGCGGACGAAGGGGGCCGGAGCCGCCGCCCCCCTTCGTCCGGTGCCCCCAGATCAGCCGAGGTCAGCCGAGGTGCAGGACCTGGCCGGGGAGGATCAGGTTCGGGTCGCCGCCGACGGTGCCGCGGTTGCCGTCGTACAGCGCGTGCCAGCCGCCGGACACGCCCTGGGCGGCGGCGATGCTCGACAGCGTGTCACCGGCGTGCACGGTGTAGTCGTGGCCGCCCTGCGGCGCGGCCGGGGCGTGGTGGGTGGCGGCGGGAGCCGACTGGGCCGGGGCGGACGGCGCGTACTGGGTCGCGGCCTGGCCGGCGTACTGCTGGTAGACGCTCTGGTGGCTGGTCCAGTACCAGGCGCCGTTGTTCTGGTACCAGTACACCTTCGCGTCGGCGTCCCAGCCGGCCTTGCCGGAGAAGCCCGGGGCCTGGGGTTGGGCCTGCTGCTGGGGCTGGGCCTGCTGGGCGTGCTGATGGGCGTGCGGCTGGGCGGCCTGCTGCTGCACGGGCTTCTGAGCCGGCTTCGGCTGGGCGGGCTTCGCGGCGGGCTGCTGGGCATGCTGCTGGGCGGCGGGCTTGGCGTCCGAGGAGGAGTCGACGACGGCCGGAGCGCCGCCCTTCGACAGGCCGGCCTTCTTCGAGCAGACCGGCCAGGCGCCCGGGCCCTGCGAGGCCAGGACCTTCTCGGCCACCGAGATCTGCTGGGACTTGCTGGCCTGGTTGGCCTGCGGCGCGTACGCGGTGCCGCCGTACGCCTTCCAGGTGCTGGAGGTGAACTGCAGGCCGCCGTAGAAGCCGTTGCCGGTGTTGATGCTCCAGTCGCCGCCGCTCTCGCACTGGGCGACGGAGTCCCAGCCGGAGGCCGGGGCGGCGGAGGCGCCGGTGGCGGTGAGGATCGGCAGTGCGAGTCCGACGCCTGCCACACCTGCGACGGCGATGGCCTTCTCGGCCTGGGTGCGACGACGGTGACGGCCAGTTCCAACGAACAGCATGAAGAGGTCCCTCTCCGCACGCCTGCGAGGTGAGCTGTCGGGTTCGGACCGGGAGGTGGCCCGGCCGCCGTCAGCGGAAACGATTCCGCATGGGCGGCTTCACCCCAAGCCGTCGAGGAACGGCAAAAATCCTGGTTCCCCCGTCCCTGCCCAGGGTCTGGTCGGTTTCCCGTGACGCGGCGGGCAGGACTCGGCGTTCCGCGTACGAGGGTCCGCAGCTGCGAACTCCAGGGAGAGTAGACCGATCCTCAGACAAATCACAAGCTCATATCGTCGACATCACACCGGAATTACGTCGCGTGTTCAATCACCGGTCAACGGCAGATGTTTGTCCGGATTGATGGGTGTTCATGCTGGCGCCCGAGGTGCATGAGCGACGTGTCGTCAGCTGGTCGAGGCGCCGAGAACGGCATGCGGGGAGCGGCTCTCCGGACTGAATTCGACCGGAAGTTCACGCAGTCCGCGCATGATCAGACCGCCGCGCCAGCGCAGATTCTCCGGGGTTTCCGCCAGCCGCAGATCGGGCAGGCGGGAAAGCAGCGTGGCCAGCGCGCTGCGTCCTTCGAGCCGGGCCAGCGGCGCGCCGATGCAGTAGTGGATCCCGTGCCCGAAGCCCAGGTGCGGGTTGTCCGTCCGGGCCAGGTCCAGGGTGTTCTCGTCCGCGAACCGGGCCGGATCCCGGTCCGCCGCGGCGAGCACCACCAGCACCGGGTCGCCGACCGGGATGTCCACCCCGCCGATGGCCAGCGGCCGGGTCGCGAACCGCCACGTCGCCAGCTCCACCGGCCCGTCGTAGCGCAGGAGTTCCTCGATCCCGGTCTCCAGCAGCGCGGTCTCGCCACGGGCCACCGACTCCTGCAGCAACGCCCGCTGTCCGGGATTGCGCAGCAGCGCGTACGTGCCGTTGCCGATCAGGTTGACGGTCGTCTCGAAACCCGCGAAGAGGAGGATGAACGCCATCGCGGCGGCCTCGTTCTCGGTCAGGTGCTCGCCGTGGTCGCTCGCCCGGATCAGGCCCGAGATCAGGTCGTCCCCGAGCTCCAACCGCTTGCGGTGGATCAGCTCCAGCAGATACGCCCGCATCCGCTTCACCGCCCGCCCCACGCCGCCGCGTTGGCCGCTGCCGTGGCCCGGCTTCGTGTGTCTCAGCATCATGCCGGCCCAGTCGCGGAAGTCGTCCTGGTCCTCGGCCGGCACGCCCAGCATGTCGCAGATCGCGTAGATGGGGAGCGGGAACGCGAACTCGTGGATCAGGTCCGCCGAGCCGCGCTGCGCGAAGCCGTCGATCAGGCGGTCGGTGAGCTGCTGCACCCGCGGCTCGAACTCGGCCACCCGGCGCGGCGTGAACGCCTTCGACACCAGGCGGCGCAGCCGGGTGTGGTCCGGCGGGTCGATGTTCAGCAGATGCGTCATCAGGTCCGCCTGCCGCTCGCCCGGGATGCCCACCCGGCCGGTGCGGTGCGCCTGCTCGCTGTGGTGCGCCGGGTTCTTCGACAGCCGGCTGTCCGCCAGCGCCTGGCGCGCGTCCGCGTACCTCGTCACCAGCCAGGCCTCCACCCCGCTCGGCAGCGTGGTGCGGTGCACCGGGGCGTGCTCGCGCAGCCAGGCGTAGGCCGGGTACGGATCGGCGGCGAACTCCCACGTGAAGAGCGGCGGGCGGGCGTCATCGGGCTGAACTGGCATGGTTCGACCGTATCCGGTGGATCAGGGTGGGCCCGGCCGGTGACGGACCGTGACCGGTTCGTCCACGGCCGGCGCAGGGTCGATCAACACCCCGCGAACGCTCCGTGCACGGCCTGTGGACGGCCTGTAGACGGGTCTTGGACAGCTCTTGGCCGTGCGGCGGGCGTGAGTCTGGTCACCTGAGGGGTAATCCCTGTTGCGGAGGGTCAGGACGTGCCTACGATCCTCGGCAGAAAATCGTGGGCGCCGGTGCGGTGCCGCCCACAGGGAGGAGCGGACCAATGAAGGTCAGCGGGGCAGTCGTCGTCATCGCGGTACTCGACGGCGGGTCGGGGGCCGACCTCGCCCGCCGGTTCACCGCGGCCGGCGCCGCCGGCATGCTGATCGCCGACCAGCGGGCCGCCGTCGCCGAGGACCTCGCCGCGGAGCTCGACCGGCCCGGCTGCCCCGTCGTCGGCGTCGGCGGGGACATCCGCCGCCCCAGCGACGTCGCCGCGCTCGTGGACACCGCCGAGAAGCACCTCGGACCGATCGACCTGTTCTGCGTCGCGGGCCCGGACGGCGAGCGGATCATCTCCCTCGCCGACCTGCCCGACCACCTCGACCTGGAGCGCCTCGCCGAACTCGTCGCCCTCGTCGGCGAGGCGATCGGCGAGGTCGTCCCGCCGCAGCGGCGCCGCGAACCGGACACCGCGACGGCGGCGTGAGCCCGCCGCCTACTCCGGCTTGAGCCCTTCTGCCGCGCGCACCGCGTCCCGGTAGCCGCGCGCGGCGGCCCGCAGCGCCGCGTCCACGTCCACCCCGGCGTCGTGCGCCCGCTGCGCCACCGCCAGCAGCAACCTGCCCGCGGACTCCGCCGTGAGCTCCGCGGGCAGCTCGTACGGCTCGTCCGGCACCCCCGCGAACCCGGCCCGGCGCACCCGCGACACCAGCTTCGCCGCGTACGCCAGCGACGGCAGCCCGGCCGGCACGCCGTCCAGCACCGACTCCCGGTCCGCCTTCTCGGCCGCCTTCAGCTGCTCCCAGTTCGCCTCCACCTCGGCGGCGCCCCGGGCCTCGACGTCCCCGAACACGTGCGGGTGCCGGTACATCAGCTTCTCGACGATGTCGCCCGCCACGTCGTCGATCGAGAACGCGTCGGTCGGGTGCTCCTCGGCGATCCGGGAGTGGAAGAACACCTGGAGCAGCACATCGCCCAGCTCCTCGCGCAGCGTCTCCCGATCCCCCTCCTCGATCGCCTCGACCAGCTCGTACGCCTCCTCCACCAGGTACTTCACCAGGCTCGCGTGCGTCTGCTCGGCGTCCCACGGGCAGCCGCCCGGCGAGCGCAGCCGGTCCATCACCGACACCAGGTCCAGCAGGCGCGCCCCGGGCAGGTCGTACGAACCCGGCAGCACCTCGATCTCCGGCACCTCGCCCGCGTGCTCCACCGCCAGCCGCGCCAGCGCCACCGTCAGCCCCGGATCCCCGTCCGGACTGCCCAGCCACACCGTCGGCCCCGCCGCCGCCGGCTGCTCCGTCAGCAGACGCGCCAGAGCCGGCGCCGACTCGGCCGACACGACCTCCACCGCCACCCCGGCCTGCCGCACCGCCGCCAGCTGCGGATGCCCGGCATCCCCCGCCAGCACCCGCCCCGCCGACCGCAGCGCCTCCCACGCCGGCCACGCCAGCAGGCCGGGAGCCACCCGGTGGGTGGTGGTGAGCAGGATCAGCTTCGCGCCCGGAACATTCGTCGTCACACCTCGAACCTACCCGCCCCGGCCACCTCGCTCGACGCGCTCCCGGGCGGGCGTCAGCGCTGGAGCCGGGTACCGGGCCCGACCGCACCCACCCGTGACCTGCGGCGCCGGGGCCGGCGCGGGAAGTCGGCCCGCCCGACTTCCCGCTCCCGCTGCTACTTCTTCGTCCCCGCCAGGTCGTCGAACATCGCCGACAGGAACTCGCTGCACCACCCCAGCAGCTCCCGCCCGACCAGCGGCTTGCCGCCGATCCGGCCGGTGCTCGGCCGGGGCACCAGCAGCTGCTGGCTGGCGGCCTTGACCTGGCTGCGCGGGTACAGCCGGTTCAGCCGCAGCTGCTGCGACTCGCGCAGTTCCACCGGCCCGAACCGGACGTTCGCGCCCTGCAGGGTGATGTCCGAGATGCCGCACCGCCGCGCGTACAGCCGCAGCGCCGCGACCAGCAGCAGGTTCTCCACCGGCTCGGGCAACTTGCCGTAGCGGTCGACGAGTTCGTCCCGGACCTGCTGGGTGTCCGCCTCCGAGTTGACCGCCGCGATCGAGCGGTACGCCTGGAGCCGCAGCCGCTCGCCGGGCGCGTAGTCGTGCGGCACGTGCGCGTCGACGGGCAGCTCGATCTTCACCTCCAGCGGCTCCTCCTCCGGCTCGCCGCCGCCCGCCAGCGACTCGCGGAACTCGGCCACCGCCTCGCCGACCATCCGCATGTAGAGGTCGAAGCCGACGCCCGCGATGTGCCCGGACTGCTCGCCGCCGAGCAGGTTGCCGGCGCCGCGGATCTCCAGGTCCTTCATCGCGACGTACATGCCGGCGCCCATCTCGGTGTGCTGGGCGATCGTGGCGAGCCGCTCGTGCGCCGTCTCGGTGAGCGGCTTCTCCGGCGGGTACAGCATGTACGCGTAGCCGCGCTCGCGCCCACGGCCGACCCGGCCGCGCAGCTGGTGCAGCTGGGAGAGGCCGAAGGTGTCGCCGCGCTCGACGATCAGGGTGTTGGCGTTGGAGATGTCGATGCCGGACTCCACGATCGTGGTCGACACCAGGACGTCGAACTCCTTCTCCCAGAAGTCGACGACGACCTTCTCCAGCTGGGTCTCCCCCATCTGCCCGTGCGCGGTGGCGATCCGCGCCTCGGGGACGAGGTCCTTGAGCCGGGCCGCCGCCTTGTCGATCGACTCGACACGGTTGTGGATGTAGAACACCTGGCCCTCGCGCAGGAGTTCACGCCGGATCGCGGCCGAGATCTGCTTCTCGTCGTAGGGGCCGACGAAGGTCAGCACCGGGTGCCGCTCCTCCGGCGGGGTGGTGATGGTGGACATCTCGCGGATGCCCGTGACGGCCATCTCCAGCGTGCGCGGGATCGGCGTGGCGGACATGGTCAGCACGTCGACGTTGGCGCGCAGCTTCTTCAGCTGCTCCTTGTGCTCGACGCCGAACCGCTGCTCCTCGTCGACGATCACCAGGCCGAGGTCCTTGAACCTGGTCTCCGAGGAGAACAGCCGGTGGGTGCCGATGACGACGTCCACCGAGCCCTCGGCGAGCCCTTCCAGCACGGCCTTCGCCTCGCTGTCGGTCTGGAAGCGGGACAGCGCCTTCACCGTCACCGGGAAGTTGGCGTACCGCTCGGCGAAGGTCGAGTAGTGCTGCTGCACCAGCAGCGTGGTCGGCACCAGCACGGCCACCTGCTTGCCGTCCTGCACCGCCTTGAAGGCCGCCCGCACGGCGATCTCGGTCTTGCCGTAGCCGACGTCGCCGCAGATCAGCCGGTCCATCGGGACGGACTTCTCCATGTCGGACTTGACCTCGGAGATGGTGGTCAGCTGGTCCGGCGTCTCCGCGTACGGGAAGGCGTCCTCCAGCTCGCGCTGCCACGGGGTGTCCGGGCCGAAGGTGTGGCCGGGCGCGGCCATGCGTGCCGAGTACAGCCTGATCAGGTCGGCGGCGATCTCCTTGACCGCCTTCTTGGCCCGCTGCTTGGTCTTCGCCCAGTCCGCCCCGCCGAGCCGGTGCAGGGTCGGGGCCTCGCCGCCGACGTACTTGGTGACCTGGTCGAGCTGGTCGGTCGGCACGAACAGCCGGTCGCCGGGGTGGCCGCGCTTGGCCGGCGCGTACTCCAGCACCAGGTACTCGCGGGTGGCGCCCTGGACGGTGCGCTGCACCATCTCGACGTACCTGCCGACGCCGTGCGCCTCGTGGACGACGTAGTCGCCGGCGACCAGGGCCAGCGGGTCGATCGCGTTGCGGCGCCGGGAGGGCATCCGGCGCATGTCCTTGGTGGAGGACTTCTGGCCGGACAGGTCGGTCTCGGTGATGACCGTCAGCTTCAGGTTCTCGTCGACGAACCCGTGCTCGATCGAGCCGCAGGAGACGTGGACGACGTCCCGGGTGGGCGCCTCGGCGAGGTCGGCGACCAGCCGGGCCGGGATGCCCTCGTTGCCCAGCACCTCCGCGAGCCGGGAGGCGGGCCCGTGGCCCTCCGTCACCATGACGACCCGCCAGTCTGCGGCCAGCCGCTCCTTGGCGTCGGCGATCGCGCGCGCGGTGTCGCCGCGGTAGGCCTCGACGGCGTGCATGCCGAGGGTGAGCGTGTTGGCGTCGAACTCCAGGATGCCGTCGACCGTCGACTCGCTGGTCGCGAACGGGCTGACGGACCACCAGGGCAGGCCGATCTCGGCGGCGTGCTCGCGGACCTCGGCGAGCGAGCGCAGCGAGGCGGCGGAGACGTCGATGGTCTCCAGGTCGATCGGGCGGTCCCCGCCGGCGGCGGCCGCGACCCAGGAGGCGTGCAGGAACTCCTGGCTGGTGGCGACCAGGTCGGCGGCCCGGGTGCGCACCCGCTCGGGGTCGCAGACCACCGTGACCGAGCCGAGCGGCAGCACGTCGACCAGCAGCTCCATGTCGTCCACCAGGACCGGCGCGAGCGACTCCATGCCCTCGACCGCGATGCCCTCGGCGATCTTGTCCAGGATCTCGGCCAGCCCGGGGTGCGCGGCCGACAGCTCGGCGGCCCGCGCCCGCACCTCGTCGGTGAGCAGCAGCTCGCGGCAGGGCGGCGCCCACAGGCCGTGCTCGGCGATCTCCAGCGAGCGCTGGTCGGCGACCTTGAAGTAGCGGATCTCCTCGACGTCGTCGCCCCAGAACTCCACCCGCAGCGGGTGCTCCTCGGTCGGCGGGAAGACGTCCAGGATGCCGCCCCGGACGGCGAACTCGCCCCGCTTCTCGACCAGTTCTACCCTCGCGTAGGCGGCGGCGGAGAGCCCGCGGGCGACCTCCTCCAGGTCGTGCGACTCGCCGCGCTGCACCGCGACCGGTTCCAGCTCGGCCAGCCCCTTCACCTGCGGCTGGAGCACCGAGCGTACCGGGGCGACGATCACCTGCACCGGCCCCGCCGCCGGATCGTCCGCCCGCGGGTGCACGATCCGGCGCAGCACGGCCAGCCGGCGGCCGACGGTGTCCGAGCGGGGCGACAGCCGCTCGTGCGGCAGCGTCTCCCAGGCCGGGAACTCGGCGACGGCGTCCGGCGGCAGCAGCGAGCGCAGGGACGCGGCGAGGTCCTCCGCCTCCCGGCCGGTCGCGGTGACGGCGAGCACCGGACGGCCGTGGTCCCCGGCCGCCGCGGCGGCGAGCGCGCGGGCCAGCGCGGCGATGGCGAACGGCCTGGCGGCGGGCGGCCCGACCAGGTCCAGGTGGCGGCGGTCACCGGCCGCGGCTCCGGTGGCGGTCGCGGCCTCGATCGCCTCGGCGAGCGCCGCGTCCCGCGCGACGACATCGAGCAGTCCGGTCAGGCTCATCTGGGGTCTCTTCTTCGTCCCGTGGCTGGTGCTGCCTCCGGGCGGCGAAGGCCCGCCGGGGCAACGCGAACGGCCCGGCACGCCGAGCGGCCGGGGGTCTCCAGCCTACGCCGCGGCACCGACACGCACGCGGCGTACCGGCCTGGTGGGGCCGGGCGCCGACGAACCACCGGACGGAACACCGGGCCCCGCCCGCGGACGCACCGGTCGAGGGTCCGTCGGGCTCCGGCTCCGCGGCCCGGCACGAACTGGCCATATTCCTGTCACTGCCCGTCCATGGAGATCGTCCACCATGGTGAACGTGCCCGCCGCACCCAACCGTGGGGGATGGCTGTGGCGGCGCAGTCGCACCCCGATGGGGGTCGGTGGTGCGAGGCCGGGCGACCCTGGGTGGGGGCGCCCGCCCAAGCGCCGGGAACCGTGGCGCCCTTTCCTGGAGGGCGCCACGGGTCTCGGCCTCGTTCGTTCCGGGGCCTTCGTCCGTTCCCGGGCGTCCGCATCAGGGCCGCGAACCACCGAGGCCCTGACCGCCGGACGGGAGGCGGTCAGGGCCCAGGACGCGAAGCCTGCCGGGGCGTCGGCTAGCGGCGGCGGTAGGTGACGGTGTTCGGGGTGGCGTAGTCGCTGCCGTCGTCCACGATGACGATCTTCGGGATGATCCGGGTCTCCTCGCTCTCCGGCTGCTCCTCGGCGGCATCGGCGGAGGCCGCCTCAGGCGGCGCGGCCGGCTTCGGCGGCACCGCGGAAGGCGCGACCGGGCCGGTCACCACGGAGGCGTCGGCGGGGGCGGCATCGGCCGGGGCCTCGTCCGCCGGGGCGGTCGGCAGTCGCAGCGCGGTCGTCGCCTTCTCCCGGGCCTCCGGCACGTCCGGCTTCCGCAGGTCGGGCGCCTTCCGCAGGTCGGGCGCCTTCCGCAGGTCGGGCGCCCTCCGCAGGCGCGGCACGGCGATCTCCCCGGTGTCCGCCTCGGAGTCCGCCCCGGAGTCCGCCGGCGCGGCGTCCGCGGCCGGGGTCTCCTCGCCGGCCTCGGCGGGCTCGGCAGGGGCTTCGGCGGGTTCACCAGGCTCGATCAGACCGACCGCCGCCCCGGTGAGCGAGGCGAGCGTGGCCTTGATGTGGTCGAGGTGCTTCTGGACCGTCTCCTGCCGCGAGGTGAACGCGCGCCGCTCGCGCTCGGTCGCCGCGTTGAGCTTCTCGGCCTCCCGGCGGGCCTGCTCGATCAGCTGGTCGGCCTTGGCCTGGGCCTCGGTCTCCAGCTGCTTGATCTGGCCCAGCACGGTCTCCCGGTGCTGCTCCGCCTCCTTGACCCGGCGTTCGGCGGTCGCCGACACCTCGGCCTCCTCGGCGTCGGCCTTGGCCTCGGCCTCGGCGAAGGCCTCGTCGGCCCTGCGCCGCCGGCCGGCCAGCTCGGTCTCGGCCTGCTCGCTCGCCTCGGCGGCGGCGACCCGCACCTTGGCGGCGTAGGCGGTGGCGGTGTCCCGGACGGTCCGGTTGTCGCGGTCGGCGTCGGCGCGGATGGTCTCGGCCTCGGCCCGGGTGCGCTCCTCGGTGCGCCGGGCGGCCTGGTCGGCCTCGGCGCGGGTGGTGGCGGCGTACTCCCTGGCGGCGTGGTCGAGCTCCTGGCCGGCGTCGTAGACCTCGTCGCGCAGGTCCTCGGCGAAGCGCTCGGCCTTCTCGCGGACGGCGCGCGCCTCGTTCTCCGCCATCGCGGCCAGTCCGGCGGCCTGTTCGCTGAGCACCTCGTAGTCGGGTGCCGGGGCGTCCTCGGCGGCCTTGCGGACCTCGGCCAGCCGGTCCTCCATCTGACGGATCCCGGCGCCGAGGACGCTGAGTCGCTCCCACGCCTCGTCACGCTGCGCGGTGAGGGCGGCGAGGGCTCGGTCGACCTGCTCGGGCGCGTAACCGCGCCGGGCCGGGGTGAAGCCGTACTGGGGGCTGGCGTCGCTCATGGGCTCTTTCCCCTCGTGTCGCGGGCTGCGGAGCCCATGATCGGACGGAACGGACGGATCCGGAACCGGTACCGAGGTCCGGTCCGGATTCCTGCGTCGGACGTATCGAGATGTGGCGAGGAACGAACGTTCAACCCCATCTTCTTGACCTATTTTGCGCAGATCCGGGCGAAACCCCAACGAGGCACCGCCGCCACGACACGCCGGAGGGGCCGTTCCGGACGCCGGAACGACCCCTCCCCACCTGCGAGGATCCATGACGGTCCGCTACAGCAGGCCGTCCCAGAACTGCTCCAGCAGCACGGCCCACCAGGTGTCCGCGTTCTGCAGGGCCGCGGGGTCGATCGCGGCGAGCTGGGCCTGGAAGTCGGTCGTCCAGCGACCGGCCTGGTCCGGCGTCAGCCCGTACCGCAGCCCCCACATCCGGCCCAGCAGGGCCAGGGAGCGGACGAACTCCGGTACACCGGTGTTGACGAACCGGGGCGGCTGACCGGTTCCGTCGGTGTCCACCGCGACCACGTTCGCGGTGCCGTACTGGACGCAGAGCTGGCGACCGTAGTCGTTGCCGAGCACCAGGTAGCCGCCGAAGTCCGGGCCCGCGGGCAGGCCGCGCTCGGCGGCCAGCTCGGCGAGCGTCGGGATCGGCCGGCCCTCCTGGGCCTGCGCCCAGAAGAACGGCCCGAACTCGCGCGGCAGACCGGCCCACATCAGGGTCTGCGCCACCGGCTCGGGCACGCCCTGGCGGGACACGGCGCGCTGCTCGAAGCGGAACACGTTCTGCTTGAAGGCGTCGGCGAGCTCGGCCGCCAGCTGCTGCGGCGGAACCGGCGGCAGCGGCGGGACCGTCCCGGGCGCGGGCAGCGGCACCCGGAACGGGCGGACCCGCTGGGCGCCCGAGGCCAGCTGGTGCAGCTCGTCCAGGTGGTCGAGCAGCTCGGCCATCCCGGCCTGCCGGGACGCGTGGTCACGGCCGTACGCGGCGGTGTGGGTGAGCCTGACGTTCGGCCAGGACGCGGCGATCATGCGGTTGCAGTAGCCGCCCGGCAGATCGCACGACTCCAGCTCGGTGTAGAGCTCCAGCACCTGCTCCGGCGGCACGTTCAGCCGCCGCAGGTCCTGGAGGATCTTCCACTCCGGGTGCGGGGTGCCGGGCTCGCTGCGGTGCAGCAGCTTCTGCTCGGAACCGTCCGGGCCGCGGTAGCTGAGCGCGGCGAAGTAGCCGGGGCCGACCGCGGGCACGCCGGGGGGCACCGAAGCGGCCTGCGGCGGCCCGGGCGCCGGCGCCGGCGCCGGGGGGACGACGCCGGCGGCGCCGCCCGCGTTCGGATAGCCGTAGCCGGCCGCGGGCGCGACCGGAGCCGCCGGGCCCCCGGGCGGCGGCGGGACGGCGGGGCCGCCGGACGGCGGGGTGCCCGGGTCCGCGGGGCCGGCACCCAGCAGCGCCGGGTCGAGCGCGCTCGCCAGCTGCGTCGCCTCGTACGCCACCCCGGCGGCCGGCGCACCCGGGGCGGGCGTGCCGCCGGCGGGCGGCGCCGCTGCACCGCGCAGGCCCGCCGGGGGCGGGGGCGGCGGGGCCGAGGCCGCGCCACGGCCGCCCGGGTTGGCGGCGGGAGTGCCCGAGCCCGGGGTCTGCCGCAGTTCGGCGGGCGGGGGCGGCGGCGGAGCGGCACCGGGGCCGCGGCCGAGCGCACCGCCGTGCGAGGCACCCGGACCGGACGCGCCCCCACGCAGTACGGCCGGCGGGGGCGGCGGTGGGGCGGAACCGGGGCTGCGGCCGAGCGCGCCACCGTGCGAGGCACCCGGGCCGGGCGCGGGGGCCACCGGTGCCGCGGGCGTACCGGCGGCCGGGGTGACCGGTGCGCCGGGCAGGCCCATCAGGCCCGGGATCCCGTCCGGCGGGGCGAGCATCGTCGGCGCGTGCTCGACCGCGGGAGCGGCCGCGGGCGGCACGGCGGGCGCGTCCGGGGCACCCGGCAGGCCCATCAGGCCGGGAATCCCGTCCGGCGGCGCGAGCATCGTCGGCGCGTGCTCGACCGCCGGAGGAGCCGCGGGCGGCACGGCGGGCGCGTCCGGGGCACCCGGCAGGCCCATCAGGCCGGGAATCCCGTCCGGCGGTGCCAGCAGCGTCGGCGCGGGCGCCGCGGCCGCCGGAGGCTGCGCGGGGGCCGGGGTGGGAGCCGGAGCCAGCGGGCCCGGCGCCGGAATCGGCGGCATCAGCGCGGTCGCGGCCTCGGACCCGGCGGGCGCGGGCCCGTCGGACAGGTCGGAGCCGAAGGTGCGCAGGCCGCCCTCCGACATCAGCACGGTCGCCGCCTCGGCCCCGACCGGAGCCGCGGGCGGCGGGACCGGCGGAGCCGCCTGGACCTGTGGCGCAACGGCCGGCTGGCCGTGGCCGGGCGGCGGGGCGAGCATGGTCGGCGCGTCCCCGGCGGGCCGGTCGGAGACCGGCGGAGCGGTCAGGACGGCCGGCGGGGTCGTCGGCGGGGCCCACGAGGCAGCCTCGGCCGGCACGCCGGGGGCCGGAACCGCAGGCTCGGCCGGAACAGCGGGCTCCACAGGAGGAGCGACCGGCTCGGCCGTACCCGTACCGAGCCGCTCCGCCTCGGCCGCGATGGCCGCCGCGCCCGCCTCCTGGAGCCACTGCGGCGGGCTGAGCAGGAAGGACGTCGCCTCGACCGGCCCGGGCGCGGGCTTGGCCGCCCCGGCCGGGTTGGCCGCGACCGGCCGCCCGTACACCTCTTCGTACTGCCGGACCACCTCGTTGACGGGCAGCGCGGGCCAGAGCGTGCTCGCCCCGGAGTCGCGGGCGATCACCAGCCGCGCCTCACCGGCGGAGCCGCTCTCCGCACCTCCCGACGATCCGTCCGACGCCGCGCCCGACGCCCCGTCCGCCGGCTGTACCGCCCAGCAGACGAAGCCCAGATCGAACTCCCGGACCCGCACCTCGCGCTGCTGCGACCGCGGCACCCCGCCGTTGATCCACTCGTCGGCGAGCTCCTGCGCCTGCGCGTACGTCACCACGCCCGGTTCACCCCTGTCCCCATCCTCGTCGTCCCCGCTCCTTCCGCCACCGCGGCCACGTCAGTCCACCGGGACGGCCCGGGCGAACCCGCCGTCCACCATCAGCTCCGCGACCGTCTCCAGCTCGGGCGGGCTGCCGGCCAGCCGGAGCAGGAAGGCGTCGAAGTCCTCGCCGCAGGGCAGCAGCAGCCGGGCGAGCCGGTCCTCCGGGGCCTCGGGGGCGCCGGTGTCGCGGGCGTCGTCGTACAGGTGGAACCAGACCGAGCCGATCCGGTCGCCCCGGACCTTCAGCGCGACGATGCCGCCCTGCACGTAGGCGATGCCGAGGTAGTCCTTGGTGAGGTGGTCGCGCAGGCACTTGTTGGCGTACACGACGTCCTCGGTGCCGTACTCCTCACTGAGCGTCAGGAACGGCTGGTCGAGCAGCATGCCGAGCTCGGTGTCCAGCGCGACGCCGACCGGGGCCCGGCCGCCGCCCAGCTTGAGGAAGGTGCGGTAGGCGCCGGGCAGACGGTAGCCGAGGCGGTCCTCGGCACGCTGCACCAGGTCCTCGGGGACGCCGATCGGGTCACTGCCGTCCCTGGCCAGCGAGAAGTGCACCGGCCGGCGCTCCTGGAGCGGGCGGGTGCCGCGGCGGCCGTGGTCGGCGGCGGAGGTGGCCAGGCCGCCGTGGTGGCGCAGCAGGGCCTTGACCTCGACCGGGACCAGCTCCATCCGCCGCCAGCCGGGCGCGGCCCGGCCGACCGCGTGGTGCCAGGTCCAGCCGGGCGGGGTGGCGACGGCGGTGTCCAGGTCGGCCCAGAGCGGGTGGCCCTGGGTGAACAGCGCGGCGTTGGCCGAGACGTAGTCGGTGAGCCGCAGCTCGTCCACGCCGAAGCCCTCCGGCGGGTCGGCGACCTCCGCCGCGGCGGCGGCGTACGGGCCGAAGTCCGGGTAGCCGTACTCGTCGACCTGGACCCCGGCGGGGTAACGCTCGGCACGGACCGGGTCCGGGAACTGCACCACCTGACCTGCGTACGCCGCGTTCGGTGCGGCGGCGACGCCGGGCCGACCTGTCGTCATCTGGGAGCCCCCACTGGCTGCTGCAAATTCTCGGTGCGCTTGCTGGACACCAGGGTAGGGGGTCGCCCTTCGGACCGGTCCCCCGCCCGGGAGACCGGCGCCCACCCCTCACCTACGCTTCACAGCCGCCCGGCGCCGCCCTGCCCGGGCCCCGGCGATGGATCCCCAACGGCCTTTGCGGGTAGCCGAGTCGGACCCACCCCGTGCGGCCCGGGCGGCCGCTTCCCTTTCGGCTCGTGGCCGGAACGGTACCGGCCAAGCCCGCACGGCTGGGGGCGGTTTCGGGAAATCAGTGGACAAGTCGTAACGGCAGTGTGCAGATTGAGTCAGGGTTCCGTCGCGATCCCGGTCTGGACCGGGTAACCGCCCGGCCTTTCGCACGTGGCCCGTTCGCCCACCCGCGTACCCCGGTTGTACGGATGTCGGTGACATTTGACAGGCTTGTCCCGGACCGGCCGCACCGGTCCGGCCGTCAGCGGGAGCGAGGAGGAGGACGCATGACCACCGGTGAGCCGGCGGGCCCGCCCGTGCTGCGCCACCACCGCGACAGCCTGCTGCCCGCCGTCGCCGCCGCGCTGTCGCTCAAGGGCGGTGAGGTGCACACCCTGGCCGGTGACAAGTCCGCGCGCCGGCCCGTCCTGCACCCGCTGGTCGGCGACTTCCTGGAGGGGCTGCCGATCGAGCTGCGGGAGCGCTTCACCGGCCGCTGCCCGGAGGCGGTGCTGCTCTCCCGGTACCTCACCGACGTGGACGGCCGGCGGTCCAAGCGCGCCGCCCGCAAGCCGATGAGCCTGCACGAGGCCCGCAAGGCGCTCAAGGGCGCCCGGATGACCACCGTCCGGATCCGCGAGGAGGCCGACCCGGCGCACGGCACCCACGCCCCGCCGTGCCGCTCCTGCGTCCCGATGCTGGAGCACTTCACCGTGCAGAGCGTCGTGGTCGGGCCGCCCGCCCGCTGACCGGCCGGCCGCTGATCGGCCGCCGCGCCCTGCCCCGTCCACGTCCCCGAGCCCCAGGAGCCCGTCCTGAATCCGCCCAGCCCGCCCCCGCCTCCGCCGGCCACCCTGGCCGCGAACTCCCGGGGGACCCGCCCGCGCTTTCCCGCCGACGTCGCCGCCGAGCTCAAGGCGGCCGGCTGGCACCCCGGCCGCTGGCAGATCGAGCAGGCCGAGGAGTGGGCCGACACCCTGGCCGGGTACGCCAGCCCGACCGGCGTGGCACACGCGGTGTTCCCGGCGGCGGTGGAGGCCTGGGCCGAGTTCGGCGGCCTCGCCTTCGACCTGTCCGGCCCGGGCCGACAGCTGGCCCGCACCCCGTTCCTGATCGACCCGCTGTGCGGGCTGCACCAGCCGCGCACCCTGGCCGACCTCGGTCGCGCCCTGGGCAGCCGGCTCGCCCCGTTGGGCGAGGAGGCGTACGGCCAGGCGCTGCTCGCCGTCGACGAGGAGGGCCGGGTCTACAGCCTGGACCACACCGGCGAGTGGTTCCTCGGCCACGGCATCGACCAGGCGATCAGCACGCTGGTCCTCGGCACCGCCCCGGAACGGCTGCGCACCGCGGACGAGTACAGCTAGCAGGCGTTCAGCGCAGCGGCTCGGCCCGGACCGTCAGCCGGGACGGCAGCACCGCCTCGACCCGGAACCCGCCGTCCGCCTCCGGCCCGGCCGAGAAACTGCCGCCCAGCGCGATCACCCGCTCGCGCATCCCGACCAGCCCGTTCCCCCCGCTGGGCAGCTTCGCCGCGCCGCGCTCCCCGCCCGGGCAGGCGTTCACCACGCTCACCCGCACCCCGTTCGGCGCGTACGCCAGCAGCACGGACACCTCCGCGCCGCCGGCGTGCTTGTGCGCGTTGGTCAGGCCCTCCTGGACCACCCGGTACGCGGTCTGCTCGGCCTCGCCCGTGAAGTCCTGCCGGCTGCCACTGACCGTCAGCGTGACCGCCATGCCGGCCGCCCTGGACTGGTCGACCAGCCGCGGCAGCGCGGCCAGCGAGTCCGGCTCCTGGGGCCGCTCGTCGTCCATCCGCAGCACGCCGAGGATCTCGCGCAGCTCGTTCAGCGCCTGCCGGCCGACCTCGCCCATCAACTTGGCACTCTGCGCCGCCTTCGCCGGGTCCTTGGCGGCGATCCGCTCCAGCGCCCCGGCGTGCACCACCATCAGCGACACCCGGTGCGCGACCACGTCGTGCATCTCCCGGGCGATCCGGGTCCGCTCCTCCAGCCGGGCCCGGCGGGCGCGCTCCTGCGCCTGCTCGGCCAGCAGGTCCAGCTCGGCCTCCAGGCCGTGCGCGCGGTCCTTGAGCGACTCGATCAGCCGCCGCCGCGCGCCCACGTACAGGCCCGTCACCACCGGCGGGACGGTCAGGCCGACGGCCACCAGCACCGACATCAGCACCTGGCCCCAGAGCGGCGTCGGGTCCGCGACGGAGTCGCCGGGCAGGAGCAGCGACACCAGCATCACGGTGACGGCCTCGGCGAAGGCCAGCGCCGACAGCCCCACGACCCGGCGCCGCCGCGAGGGCCACTCCCAGGTCGCGGCCAGCGTGTACAGCGACACCACCAGCAGCACCACGCCCAGCATCCCGGGCATCGCCACCAGGGTCACCAGCACCGGGACGGCCGGCCAGCGGCGGCGCAGCACCAGCGAGCCGCCGGCCACCGCGCCGAGCAGCGCGATCCCGGCCAGGCCCGCCGACGTCAGCTCGATCCGGGCCGACAGGAAGGCGATCGTGCTGAGCGAGCACTCCGCCGCGGCCAGCATCGCCAGCCCGATGTCCAGGAGTGCGCTGCGCGGTCGCTCCCACCACCAGAACGACCGGACCGGCGCGCGCTCCCCAGGCGACTTGCTCATGGCTGACAGCCTAAGCGGCACCCTCGCGCCGTCCCCACCGGGATGGGCACCTGACGCTTCCCCGACCCCCTGGTGGTCCAGACCACTGGACGGCCCAGGGTGATCCTGTCCGCCATCCGGCCACCTCGCGGACAGCGACCTCCCCGACACCTATGCTGGTCGCGTCGGACAGCGCGGTCCGCACGCGTCACACCCGCCACACGCGGGCGGACCTGTGACGATGAGCCGTTGCCGAACCCCACCACCACAGGGAGCCAGCCGTGACCGCTCCGGTCCCCAACCCGGCGGACAGCCCAACCTCCGTCGCCGCCGCCGGCCCAGACGCAGACAACGCGGCCCTGCGCGCGGACATCCGCCGCCTCGGCGACCTGCTCGGCGAGACGCTGGTCCGCCAGGAGGGCCCCCAGCTGCTGGGTCTGGTCGAACAGGTCCGCCTGCTCAGCCGCACCGACGGCGAGGCCACCGCCGAACTGCTCTCCGACATCGACCTGGAGACGGCCGCCAAGCTCGTCCGCGCCTTCTCCACCTACTTCCACCTCGCCAACGTCACCGAGCAGGTGCACCGCGGCCGCGAGTTCGCCACCCGCCGCACCCGGCAGGGCTCGCTGCTCGCCCAGACCGCCGACCAACTCGCCGACGCCGACCCCAAGCACCTCCAGGACACCCTGGCCCACCTGGCGGTCCGTCCGGTCTTCACCGCCCACCCCACCGAGGCCGCCCGCCGCAGCGTCCTCAACAAGCTCCGCCGGATCGGCGAACTCCTCGACCGCATCCACCGCGAGGAGCTCACCTCCGGCCTCGCCGCCGCCGACCCGGCCCGCACCAGCAGCGCCAGGCGCTCGGCCGACCGCCGCCTCGCCGAGGTCATCGACCTGCTCTGGCAGACCGACGAACTGCGCATCGCCCGCCCCGAGCCCACCGACGAGGCCCGCAACGCCGTCTACTACCTGGACGAGCTCTACCGCGAGGCCGTCCCCGAGGTCCTGGAGGAGCTGCACGAGGAGCTCGCCCGGGTCGGCCTCAGCCTGCCCGACGGCGTCCGCCCGCTCACCTTCGGCACCTGGATCGGCGGCGACCGCGACGGCAACCCCAACGTCACCCCGCAGGTCACCTGGGACGTCCTCAACCTCCAGCACGAGTACGGCATCAAGGACGCCCTCGACGCCGTCGACGAGCTCCGGGGCACCCTCTCCACCTCCGAGCGCCTGGCCGGCGCCTCGGTCGAGCTGCTCGCCTCGCTCAACACCGACCTGCACCTGCTCCCCGAACTCAGCCCGCGCTACAAGCGGATGAACGCCGAGGAGCCCTACCGCCTCAAGGCCACCTGCATCCGGCTCAAGCTGGAGAACACCCGCGAACGCCTGGCCGGCGGCACCCCGCACGTCGAGGGCCGCGACTACCTCGGCACCCGCGAACTCGTCGCCGACCTGCGGCTCATCCAGGATTCCCTGCGCGCCCACCGCGGCGAACTCATCGCCGACGGCCGCCTCGCCCGCGCCATCCGCACCATCGAGGCCTTCGGCCTCCAGCTCGCCACCATGGACGTCCGCGAGCACGCCGAGGCCCACCACCACGCCCTCGGCCAGCTCTTCGACCGCCTCGGCGAGGAGGCCTGGCGCTACGCCGACATGCCCCGCGAGTACCGGCAGAAGCTGCTCGCCAAGGAACTCCGCTCGCGCCGCCCGCTCGCCCCCACCCCGGCCCCGCTGGACGCCGCCGGCACCAAGACCCTCGGCGTGTTCAACACCATCCGGGAGGGCTTCGAGCGCTTCGGCGACGAGATCGTCGAGAGCTACATCATCTCCATGTGCCAGGGCGCCGACGACGTCTTCGCCGCCACCGTCCTCGCCCGCGAGGCCGGTCTGATCGACCTGCACGGCGGCATCGCCAAGATCGGCATCGTGCCGCTGCTGGAGACCACCGAGGAGCTCCAGAAGGCCGACCGCATCCTCGACGAGATGCTCTCCGACCCCTCCTACCGCCTGCTCGTCTCGCTGCGCGGCGACATTCAGGAGGTCATGCTCGGCTACTCCGACTCCTCCAAGTTCGGCGGCATCACCACCTCCCAGTGGGAGATCCACCGCGCCCAGCGCCGGCTGCGCGACGTCGCCCACCGCTACGGCATCCGGCTGCGCCTCTTCCACGGCCGCGGCGGCACCGTCGGCCGCGGCGGCGGTCCCTCCCACGAGGCCATCACGGCCCAGCCCTGGGGCACCCTGGAGGGCGAGATCAAGGTCACCGAGCAGGGCGAGGTCATCTCCGACAAGTACCTGCTCCCCTCCCTCGCCCGGGAGAACCTCGAACTGACCCTCTCCGCCACCCTCGCCGCCTCCGCGCTGCACACCTCGCCGCGCCAGGCCCCCGAGGAACTGGCGCGCTGGGACGCCGCGATGGACCGGGTCTCCGAGGCCGCGCACACCGCCTACCGCGCCCTGGTCGAGCAGGACGACCTGCCGAAGTACTTCTTCGCCGCCACCCCGGTCGACCAGCTCGCCTCGCTGCACCTGGGCTCCCGCCCCTCCCGCCGCCCCGACTCCGGCGCCGGCCTGGACGGCCTGCGGGCCATCCCGTGGGTGTTCGGCTGGACCCAGTCCCGCCAGATCGTCCCCGGCTGGTACGGCGTCGGCTCCGGCCTCGCCGCCGCCCGTGCGGCCGGCCTCGGCGACGTGCTGGACGAGATGTACGGGCAGTGGCACTTCTTCCGCAACTTCCTGTCCAACGTCGCCATGACGCTGGCCAAGACCGACCTGCGGATCGCCCGCCACTACGTCGAGCAGCTGGTGCCCGCCGAACTGCACCACGTCTTCGACCAGATCGTCGCCGAGCACGACCTCACCCTGCGCGAGGTGCTCCGGCTCACCGGCGAGAGCGAACTGCTGGAGCACAACCCGGTGCTGAAGCAGACGTTCACCGTCCGCGACGCCTACCTCGACCCGATCTCCTACCTCCAGGTCGCGCTGCTGCGCCGCCAGCGCGAGGAGGTCGCGGCCGGCCGGCACGAGGACCCGCTGCGCGCCCGCGCGCTGCTGCTCACCGTCAACGGCATCGCCGCCGGCCTGCGCAACACCGGCTGACGGCAGGCACGTTGAAGGGGCCGGTGTCCACCCCCGTCGGACACCGGCCCCTTCGTCGTCGGCCCCGGGCCGGTGCGGTCACCGGGACCGGACGACCTCGACGACCTGCGGGCCGTACCGGGCGGTGATCTCCGCCCGGACGTTCTCGGCCGGCTGCGCGACGTCCACCCGCACGCCGGCACCGTCGTTGCCGACCCTGGTCCCGACGATGGCCACGCCCCGGTCCTTCCAGTACGTCACGCCTTCGTCGGCGATCCGCTTGGCCAGCGCGGACAGTTCGGCCCGGGTGCCGACGGCGTCCCGGAAGTCGAGCCGGACGTTCGGCGAGAACACCCGCTCCCGCGCGACCCGGTCGAAGTCCGTACCGGGCTTGCGCATCACGTAGAGCGTGCGGGTGGCCTCGTCGCTGCAGGCGCCGAAGTACTGGTCCCGGTACCTGCCGACGGCCAGCTCGGCGACGGCGCGGGCGGCCTGGAAGAGGTCCGGATCCCGGGGGAACCCCGCCACCGGCTGGGCGCCCGCCGAGCCGGACGCCAGCGGCAACTGCCTCGTCCCACCGGTCGGCGACCCCCACGGCGTGATCGTCAGCGCCGACGAGGGCACCCCCGTGGACGGCACACCCGTGAACGGCGGCCCCGACGAGGGCACACTCGACGACGGCAGCCCCGAGGGCGGGCCGGACGACGACGAGCCCGACGACGGCGAACCCGGCGTCGGCGGCGGGCCCGTCCACCCCGGTGTCCGCAACGAGCTCGGCCCCGCCGTGCACGCGTACACCGGCCCCGCCGCCCGCCAGTCCCCGGCTCCCTCGCCCGCCCCGCCCGTCGGCGCCCCCACCACCCGCTGCGCCCCGCCACCGCCGCCCAGCTGCGTCAGCGCCCCCGCGCCGACCGCCAGCACCGCGACCGCCGTCACCCCCCGCACCGCCCCCTGCCGCCGAGCCCGCCGCCGCCCCGCCTCCCGCAGCGCGGCCAGTGGCGGGCTGCCGCCGACCGTCTCGGCCCTCGCCCCGAGCCGGACGATCAGCTCCTCCTCGAACCTGTCCTCAGCGCTCACGACCCACCAACTCCTCCACGGGTTCCAGTTCCTGTCGAAGCGCCCTGATCCCCCGCGCCAGGTGCGTCTTCGCCGTCGGCACCGAGCAGCCGAGCTCCTCCGCCACCTGCGCGACCGGCAGATCGAGGTAGTAGCGCAGCACCACCGCCGCCCGCTGCCGGCGCGGCAGCGCACCCAGCGCGGCCGCCAACTGCTCGTCCCGCTCGGCCTCCTGGGCCGCCGGGCCGTCCGGCAGTGCGGCGGTCAGCACCTCGCGCCTGGTCCGGCGCCACCGTGAGACGTGGGTGCGGATCATCGTCCGGCGGACGTACCCCTCGGTCGCCCCCGGGTCCCGGATCGCCGCGCGTTTCGCGTACACGCGGGCCAGGGCGTCGTGCAGGAGGTCCGTGGCGTCGTGCACGTCGCCGGTGATCAGGAAGGCGCCGCGCAGCAGGGCCTGGTACCGCGCCGAGACGAACTCGTCGAACGGATCGCCCGCTGCGTCCCCCGGACGCTTCGTTTCGCGCTTCATACCCCCAGGACGCCCGAGGCGCCGAAAACGGATGACAGGACGACGAAGGGGCCGGCGCCCACTTTCCGTGGACCCCGGCCCCGAGCCGTGTGTTCCTACTCCGCGGGCTCGCCCGCGCGGTGGCGCTTCAGCCACAGGGCGGCGCCACCGGCCACCACGACCAAGCCGCCGCCGACCGCCAGCAGCCCGGCGTCAGGGCCGACCGAATCACCCAGCGCCGGCGCGAACTGCGCCGCCGCCGGCTCCGGGGTCGCCCCCGGCTCGGGCTCCGCCACCGTGTCGGCGTGTGCCACCCCGCCGCCGGACAGCAGCATCCCCGCCGCCCCCAGCGCACCGGCCGTGCCCACTCGTCGTCCGAGCTGTCGCAGCCGTACCACCCGGAGCCGCCGAAGTCGGCGGACCGGACGCAATCTCCGCATCGAGAACTCCCCAGAACCCGTTCGCGCTACGGGCCGACGCTATCCGATCCCGCACAGGGTTCTCACACCAATTCAGGTTTGGAGCGCCAAGCGTTGTACGACTGTTGCGTACCGGCGCGCCGCCTTGACGGTCGCTCAGGAGCGGACGGGAGCCGTCAGGAGTTGTACGTCCCCTGGGCCCGCTCCAGGCCCTCGGACAGCAGCGCCTCCACCGCGTCCGCCGAGCGGTCCACGAACCAGTCCAGCTCCTTGCGCTCGGTGCCGGAGAAGTCCTTCAGGACGAAGTCCGCGACCTCCATCCGGCCCGGCGGGCGGCCGATCCCGCAGCGGATCCGGTGGTAGTCCGGGCCCAGCGACTTGGTGATCGACTTCAGGCCGTTGTGGCCGTTGTCCCCACCGCCGAGCTTCAGCCGCAGGGTCGCGTAGTCGATGTCCAGCTCGTCGTGGACCGCCACGACCGCGGACGCCGGCACCTTGTAGAAGTCGCGCAGCGCGGTCACCGGCCCGCCCGACAGGTTCATGAACGACATCGGCTTGGCCAGCACGACCCGCCGGCCCGCCAGCCGTCCCTCGGCCACCTGTGCCCGGCTCTTGTGGGCCTTGAACCGGGCGCCGATCCGCTGCGCCAGCAGGTCCACCACCATGAACCCGATGTTGTGCCGGTTCCGGGCGTACTGCTCACCCGGGTTGCCCAGCCCGACCACCAGCCACGGGCCGTCGTACGCGTCCTCGGCCATGCCTCTACTCCTCGCACTCGCGCTCATCGTCATCTTCCCGGACACGCCGCTGCCCCGGCCGCTCCAGCACGGGAGCGACCGGGGCAGCGGTCAAAGCAGTCAGGCGTGCGAGGCTCAGGCCTCGGCGCCCTCGGCCTCGGTGGCCTCCTCCTCGGCCGGGGCGGCCTGGGCGGCGATGACCTGCAGCACGACGGCGTCGGCCTCGACGGCCAGGGCGACACCGTTCGGCAGGGTGATGTCCTTGGCGTGGATCGAGGCACCGGCCTCCAGGCCCTCGACCGAGACGGTGACGGCCTCGGGCAGGTGGGTGGCCTCGGCCTCGATCGGCAGGGCCTGCAGGACGTGCTCCAGCAGGTTGCCGCCCGGGGCCAGCTCGCCCTCGGTGTGGACCGGAACCTCGACGGTGACCTTCTCGCCGCGCTTGACCAGCAGCAGGTCGACGTGCTCGATGGTGCGCTTGATGGCCTCGCGCTGGACGGCCTTCGGCAGCACGTACTCGTCCTTGCCCTCGATCGGCACGACCAGCAGGGCGTTCGGGGTCTTCAGGGCCATCATCAGGTCGTGGCCGGGCAGGTTCAGGTGAACCGGGGCGTGGCCGTGGCCGTAGACGACACCGGGGACGAAACCGGCACGGCGGGCGCGGCGGGCGGCACCCTTGCCGAACTCGGTACGGGTCTCAGCAGCAAGGCGGATCTCGGACACGACTGCACTCCTCGTGAAGACTGGCGCGGGGGTGCAGGCAACGCGAAAAACCGCCGGGACCACACCCTCAGTACGTTGGGGGTCACTCGGCGGCAACGACCTCTGCCGACACCCGGAAGTCCGGCACCGGCAGCGCGTCGATCACGGAGCGGGCACCCGTCGAGCGGGCACACGGCATCCCTCGCCGAGCAGTTTCACGAGTCTAACCGCATCGGCGGCCTCCCGCGAAATCGGCGGCGGCCCCGGCCCGCGAGGGACCGGGGCCGCCTGCGCGGGCCTTCGTCAGTGCACGCCCGTCAGTGCACGCCCTCGAAGAGGCTCGTGACCGAACCCTGCTCGAACACCTCGCGGATCGCGGCCGCGATCGACGGGGCGATCGACAGCGTGGTGATCTTGTCCAGCTGCAGCTGAGCCGGGGTCGGCAGCGTGTTGGTGAACACGAACTCGCTCACCCGGGAGTTCTTGAGGCGGTCCGCGGCCGGGCCCGAGAGCACGCCGTGGGTGGCCGCCACCAGGACGTCCGCCGCGCCGTTCTCGAACAGCGCGTCGGCCGCGGCGCAGATCGTGCCGGCGGTGTCGATCATGTCGTCGACCAGGACGCAGACCCGGTCCTTGACGTCACCGACGACCTCGGCCGACAGGATCGTGTTGGCCTGGGTGATGTCACGGCGCTTGTGGATGATCGCCAGCGGGGCGTCCAGGCGGTCGCACCACTGGTCGGCCACCTTCACGCGGCCGGCGTCCGGCGACACGATCGTCAGCTTGGAGCGGTCCACCCGCTCGCCGACGTAGTCGGCCAGCAGCGGCAGCGCGAACAGGTGGTCCACCGGGCCGTCGAAGAAGCCCTGGATCTGCGCGGTGTGCAGGTCCACGGCCATCAGGCGGTCGGCACCCGCCTGGCGCAGCAGGTCGGCGATCAGGCGGGCCGAGATCGGCTCGCGGCCCAGGTGCTTCTTGTCCTGGCGGGCGTACCCGTAGAACGGCAGGATCGCGGTGATGCTCTTCGCGGAGGCCCGCTTCAGAGCATCGATCATGATCAGCTGCTCCATGATCCACTGGTTGATGGGAGCCGTGTGGCTCTGCATCACGAAGCAGTCCGCGCCGCGAGCCGACTCCAGGAAGCGGACGTAGATCTCGCCGTTCGCGAAGTCGAGGGCCTTGGTCGGGACGATCTCCGTCCCCAGCGCCTCGGCCACCTCCCTCGCCAGCTCCGGGTGGGCACGGCCGGAGAAGAGCTTCAGCTTCTTCTCACCCGACGTCGTGATCCCGTTCACTGCACCGTCTCCTCGCGTTTGCGGACGCTGAACCCGCCACCCCACGCAGGCAGGCGCAGCCCGCACGCAAGGAGGGGTCGGGGAAATGTCGGTACGCCGGGACACGGGCGGCGAGCCCGGTGGCGCACGTATGTCCCCAAGGTTACGCGCCCGCGCAGAAACCGTCCGCCCCGGGACCGCCCCTCGGACGCCCGCCCGTCCCGTCAGACCTCCGCGGCCCCGCCCGTCGCGGCCTCAGCGGCCTTCGCGGACGCGGTGCCCGGTCGCTTGCGCTCCACCCAGCCCTCGATGTTGCGCTGCTGCGCCCGGCTCACGCCGAGCGCGCCCGGCGGGACGTCGGAGGTGATCACCGAGCCGGCCGCGGTGTAGGCGCCGTCGCCGACCGTGACCGGGGCGATGAACATGTTGTCCGAGCCGGTGCGGCAGTGCGCGCCGATCACCGTGCGGTGCTTGTTCACGCCGTCGTAGTTCACCGTGACCGAGGCCGCGCCGACGTTGGTGCCCTCGCCGATGGTGGCGTCGCCGATGTACGACAGGTGCGGCACCTTCGCGCCCTCGCCCAGCTCGGAGTTCTTCACCTCGACGTAGGTGCCGACCTTCGCCTTGCGGGCCAGCTTCGCCCCCGGCCGCAGGTAGGCGTACGGGCCGGCGGTGGCCAGCTCGCCCACCTCGGCGCGGTCCGCCGTGGTGTTGCTCACAACCGCGCCGGCTCCGACCGAGGTGTCCCTGAGCGTCGAGTTCGGGCCGACCTGGCAGCCCTCGCCCAGGTGGGTGGCGCCCTGCAGCTGGGTGTTCGGCAGCACGACGGCGTCCGCCTCGTACGTCACCTGCACGTCCATCCAGGTGGTCGCCGGGTCAACCACGGTGACGCCGTCGCGCATCGCGCGCTCCAGCAGGCGGTCGTTGAGCAGCCGGCGGGCCTGTGCGAGCTGCACCCGGTCGTTGATGCCGAGGATGTCCCGGTGGTCCTCCGCGACCACGGCGCCCACCCGGTGGCCGGATGCGCGCAGGATCGCCAGGGTGTCGGTCAGGTACTCCTCGCCCTGCGAGTTGTCCGTGGTGAGCTCGGACAGCGCCTCGGCCAGCAGCTTCGCGTCGAAGGCGAAGACCCCGGAGTTGATCTCGGCGATGGCCCGCTGGGTGTCGGTGGCGTCCTTCTCCTCGACGATCGCGGCGACCGAGCCGTCCTCGTCGCGCAGGATCCGGCCGTACCCGGTCGGCACCGGCACGACGGCGGTCAGCACGGTGACCCCGTTGTCCTGCTCCGCGTGCGCCTTCGCGAGGTGGCGCAGCGTCTCGCCGGTGAGCAGCGGCGAGTCCCCGGCGGTGATGATCACGGTGCCGTCCAGCTGGACCCCGTCGGCGGCCAGCGTCTCCAGCGCCGTGCGCACCGCGTGCCCGGTGCCGTTCTGCTCGTGCTGCACCACCGGCCGCGCCGCCGGGTAGTACGCCGCCAAGTGCTCCTCGACCTGCTCCCGCTGGTGCCCGACCACGACGACCAGGTGCCCCGGCGTCAGTTCCTGCGCCGCCGCCACCGCGTGCCCGACCAGCGACCGGCCGCACACCTCGTGCAGCACCTTGGGCAGCTTGTTCGACTTCATCCGAGTCCCGCCACCGGCGGCAAGCACGACAACGGCGGCAAGCGAATTGGCACCCATGCGGGGAGGCTCCTCGGTCGGTTCACAGAGAGGGCAGAACGGCCAGGGGCGAGGATCCGCACGCGTGCCCTGGCAGTTCGAGGATAGTGCGGGGCAGATCGCCGAAATGCAGCCCCCCGGCCCGCCGCGCACCGGGCAGTGGCCGTTCAGAGTGCTCCCGGAGGAGGATTCGAACCCCCATAAGCTGGACCAAAACCAGCTGTCCTGCCCTTAGACGATCCGGGACCGGCGCGCCGGCCCTCGGTGTCCCGGAGGCGCGCTGGGGCAAGACTACGGGGTCGACGGCCCCACATCTACCTCCATGGCCGACCAGTGCCCCCGGTGCCCGGGCGGGAATCGGCACTCACGACTCCTCACCGGCCGGGCCGGGGGTTCATCCATCCAGTCGGGTGAATTCACTCAACCGCCGCGCAGCGGTGTGTTCCCTTTGCCGCGAAACGCAACTTACGATGCCGTAGGTTACGGCACCGTAACCTCCGCTCCTCCGCGATCCCGCACAGGGACGCCGCACAAGGGACCGCCCATGACCATCCAGGCCGGCGAGGCGCGCGCCGGGTCCACCGCGCCGTCGATCGACACCCCCGACCTCGCCCCCAGCCGGGTGTCCGCGACCCGCGGCGGGGAGAAGCAGGGCGCCGCCGAGCGGATCGCGCTCGCGCTGTTCATCGCCGTGCCGTTCGCCGCGCTGGTGGCCGCCGTGCCGGTGGCCTGGGGGTGGAGCCTGGGGTGGACGGACGTGGCGATCACCACCGCCATGTACTTCCTCACCTGCCACGGCATCACCGTCGGCTACCACCGCTACTTCACCCACGGCGCCTTCAAGGCCGACCGCCCGATGCGCGTCGCCCTCGCCGTCGCCGGCAGCCTGGCCGTCGAGGGCCCGCTGGTGCGCTGGGTGGCCGACCACCGCAAGCACCACAGGTTCAGTGACAAGGAGGGCGACCCGCACTCGCCGTGGCGCTACGGGGAGAGCCTCCCGGCGCTGCTCAAGGGCCTGTGGTGGGCGCACATGGGCTGGATGTTCGACGAGGAGCAGACCCCGCAGCTCAAGTACGCGCCGGACCTGGTCAACGACCCGGCCATGCGGCGGATCTCCCGGCTGTTCTGGCTCTGGACGACGCTCTCGCTGCTGCTGCCCCCGCTGGTCGGCGGCCTGGTGACGCTGTCCTGGCAGGGCGCGCTGTCCGCCTTCTTCTGGGGCTCGCTGGTCCGGGTGGCGCTGCTGCACCACGTCACCTGGTCGATCAACTCGATCTGCCACGCGGTGGGCCGCCGCCCGTTCCGCTCCCGGGACCGTTCGGGCAACGTCTGGTGGCTGGCCGTGCTCTCCTGCGGCGAGTCCTGGCACAACCTGCACCACGCAGACCCGACCTCGGCCCGGCACGGTGTCCTGCAGGGGCAGATCGACTCCTCGGCGCGCCTGATCCGCTGGTTCGAGCTGGCCGGCTGGGTCCGGGACGTCCGCTGGCCGGACGCACGGCGGATCGCCGCCCGCCGCGCCGCATGAAGGCGCGCTTCCAGCATGATGGAGGGGTGAACGGGAGCAGCGCAGACAGCACAGGCGGTCATCACGGCATGCGGACGGACGCGGCGCCCGATGCGGCGCAGGCCCGTCCGCGTGCCGCCGCCCCGGCGGGCGGGGCGGCGCCGGACGGTGAGGTCGCGTCGGCGCCCCGCCGCCGTGGGGGGCGGGTGCGGATGACCGGCAAGCAGCGGCGGGAGCAGCTGCTGGAGATCGGTCGAACGGTGTTCGCGGAGCGCGGCTACGACGGCACGTCGGTGGAGGAGATCGCCGAGCGGGCCGGGGTGTCGAAGCCGGTGGTGTACGAGCACTTCGGGGGCAAGGAGGGGCTGTACGCGGTGGTGGTGGACCGCGAGATGCAGTTGCTGCTGGACATGGTCACCGGGGCGCTGACCGGCGGGCACTCGCGCGAGCTGCTGGAGCAGGCCGCCTTCGCGCTGATGGACTACATCGACACCTCGACGGACGGCTTCCGGATCCTGGTGCGGGACTCGCCGGTGGCCCAGTCGACCGGCACCTTCGCGTCGCTGATCAGCGACATCGCGACGCAGGTGGAGGACATCCTGGGCCTGGAGTTCAAGGCCCGCGGCTTCGACGCGCGGCTGGCCCCGATGTACTCGCAGATGCTGGTCGGGATGGTGGCGCTGACCGGGCAGTGGTGGCTGGAGGTCCGCAAGCCGGACAAGGCGCAGGTCGCGGCGCATCTGGTGAATCTGGCCTGGCACGGGCTCGAGGGCCTGGAGCGGCACCCGAACCTGGTCGGCGAACGCAAGGCCTGACCAGGCCCTGACCCCGGCTGTCGCTCGCCCTGGGCCAGTTTGTCCTGAGCCCGGTCGTCCCGGGCCTTCGCTTGTCCTGAGCCCGGCTACCGCTTGACGCCGACCGCGAAGATCCGCCGGAACGGGAAGACCGTGCCGTGCGGTCCGGCGGGGTAGGCCTCGCGCAGGAGCGTCCCGTACTCGGCGAGGAAGGCGGCCCGCTGCGCCGGGTCGGTGAGCCAGGTGAGGACGGGCCGCAGGGCGGTGCCCTTGACCCACTCCAGGACGGGATCGGGGCCGGGGAGCAGGGTGCTGTAGGTGGTCTCCCAGACGTCGGGGCTGCAGCCGGCCCCGACGAGGGCGTCGAGGTACCGCCCGGGCTCGTGGACGCCGGCGCGAGTGGTGTCGTCGCCGAGGGCGTCACGCCAGCGGGGGCTGCGGCGGAGCTCGGCGAGCAGGGTGTGGCTGGGCGAGCCGAAGTTGCCGGGCACTTGGAAGGCGACGGCCCCGCCGGGCCCGAGCGCAGCGGCCCAGCGCGGGATCAGCTCGATGTGACCGTCGACCCACTGGAGGGTCGCGTTGGAGACGATCAGGTCCGGCTGGGCGGGGGCCGGGTCGTAGTCGCGGGCGTCGGCGAGGAGGTAGTCGGCGGTGGGTTCGCCTTCGGCGCGGGCGGTGGCGAGCATGGGGGCGGAGTTGTCGATGCCGGTGATCCGGGCCTGCTGCCAGCGTTCGCGCAGGACGGCGGTGGAGTTGCCGGGGCCGCAGCCGATGTCGAGGATCGTCGCGGCGGGCTCGTGCGGCAGGGCGGGGACGCGGGCGAGCAGATCGCGCAGCGGGCGGGTCCGTTCGTCGGCGAAGCGCAGGTACTGGGCCGGGTCCCAGACGGGGGTGGTCATGGCACACCTCACAGGTATCTCGACATCAAGATATCTCCGTTCAGCCTCGCGGGCACATTTCTCGATGTCAAGAGACTTCACATCGACACATCCACCGATACACTGATCGTCATGGAGGACGAGGTCGACAGGCTGGTCGCAGCGTGGCGCCGGGAGCGCCCCGACCTCGACGTGGAGCCGCTGGAGGTGCTCAGCCGGGTCAGCCGACTCGCCCGGCACCTGGACCGCGCCCGCCGGACCGCGTTCGCCGAGCACGGCCTGGAGCCCTGGGAGTTCGACGTCCTGACCGCCCTGCGGCGGGCCGGCTCCCCCTACCAGCTCTCCCCCGGACAGCTCCTCACCCAGACCCTGGTCACCTCCGGCACCATGACCAACCGGATCGACCGGCTCACCGGCAAGGGCCTGGTCAAGCGCCTGCCCGACCCGGACGACCGGCGCGGCGTGCTGGTCCGGCTCACCGACGACGGCCGCGACCGCGCCGACCAGGCACTCGCCGGACTGCTCGCGCACGAGCGCGAACTCCTCGCCCAGCTCACCTCCGGCCAGCAGGGCGAACTCGCCGCACTGCTGCGACTGTTGGTCGCACCCTTCGACAACATCCCGGGCTGAGCCGCCGCTACCCCGCACCCGGCACCGTGGTCGAGGCGACGGACGGCGGTGCCGTGGGCGCGGCCGGTTCGGCGGGGCTCACCCCGGCCCGGCGGGCGACCGCGACGGCGGCGAGGGTCGAGTGCACCCCCAGCTTGCCGAGCACGTTCTGCATGTGGGTGCGGACAGTGTGCGGAGACAGGTAGAGCCGCTCCGCGACCGCCTGCCGGCCCAGGCCCGCGACCATGCAACGCAGGATCTGCTTCTCCCGCGGGGTCAGCGTCTCGACCAGCCGCTCGCTCTCGGTGCGGTCGCGCCGGGCCGTGGTGAGCTCGCGGATCACGCCGGTGAGCAGTGCGGGCGGCAGGTGCGTCTCGTCCCGCAGCACCCCCCGTACGACGGCGAGCAGCCGGGCGAGCGAACTCTCCTTCGCCACCCAGCCGGTGGCCCCCGCATGCAGGGCCCGGGCGGCGCGGTGCGGGTCGTCGGCGGTGGCCAGCACGATCGCGCGCAGTCCGGGGTGGCCGCGGCGGAGCCGGGCGAGCAGGGAGATCCCGTCCGGCGGCGGGGCGACCGGCCGCAGCTGGTCCGCGCGCAACTGGTCCGTGCGCTGGGGGTCGGGCCGCAGGGGGTTCGCGGGCCGGGCGCCCACCCCGGGCGGCGGGACGGCCGGGCGGCGGGGCAGCGGCACCGTGACGGCCGGGCGGCGGGCCGGATCCGGTGGCTCCGCGCCGGGCCGGCCGGGTCTGCGCAGGCCGGGCGGGGCGGCCTCGGCCCCGAGGTCCGCGTCGATCAGGACGACGTCGAAGGCCCGGCCCTCGACGGCGGCGCGCTCCAACGCGCGCTCGGCGGCGGCCGCGCTGCCGGCCGCACCCACCTCGACGTCGGGCTCGGCGGCCAGCGCCGCGGCCAGGGCCTCGGCGAAGATCCGGTGGTCGTCGACCACCAGGACGCGGATCCGCCCCATCGTCACTACCCCCCTGCTCAGACCGGCCCGAGCCCGGGGCGGGGACCGGCCCCGGCGCCCGCGATCCGGTCGTTACTGCCCCCCGCGCCCCTCAACCGGTACCGCACTCAGCGTACGGGCCGGGGATCGCGCTCGTGGTGGTTTGGTGAAGTTTCGTCAGGAGGTGTAGACGTGGCTGGATTTGATCAGGACATGCAGTGGCGTCACCGGGTGCAGCGCCGGGGGCAGCGCCGGTTCTCGGCGCATTCCGCACCCGGACAGGCGCAGGCGCCGCCCCGTTCGACTCGGGGCGGCGCCTGCCCTGCGGATCGGACCGGCTCAGCTGCCGTTCTTCTCCAGGGTGAACTTCCAGGCGTCGGCGACGATGTCGTCCAGGTTCGGGCGGCGCGGCGTCCAGCCCAGGGCCTGGTGGGCGCGCTCGGCCGAGGCCACCAGCACGGCCGGGTCGCCGGCCCGGCGGCCGGAGACCTGCACCGGGATCTCCCGGCCGGTGACGCGCTTGACCGACTCGATCACCTCGCGCACCGAGAAGCCGCTGCCGTTGCCCAGGTTGCAGATCAGGTGCTCGCCCGGCTTGGCCGCGTCCAGCGCCAGCAGGTGGGCGTCGGCCAGGTCGGCGACGTGGATGTAGTCGCGGATGCAGGTGCCGTCCGGGGTCGGGTAGTCGTCGCCGTACACCGCGATGTGCGGGCGCTGGCCCAGCGCGGCCTGGAAGACCAGCGGGATCAGGTGCGACTCGGGGTCGTGCCGCTCGCCGTACGCGCCGTACGCGCCGGCCACGTTGAAGTAGCGCAGCGAGACGGCGGCCAGGCCGTGGGCGACGGCCTCGCTGGTGATCAGGTGGTCGACGGCCAGCTTGGTGGCACCGTAGGTGTTGGTCGGCGCGGTACGGGCGGTCTCGGCGATCGGCACGACCTCCGGCTCGCCGTAGGTGGCGGCGGTGGAGGAGAACACCAGCTTGCGCACACCGGCGGCGCGCATCGCGCTGATCAGCTCCAGCGAGCCGGCGACGTTGTTGCGCCAGTACTTCTCCGGGTCCACGACCGACTCGCCGACCTGCGAGGAGGCGGCGAAGTGCAGCACGCCGTCGAAGGAGCCGTCCAGCACCTCGCCGGCGTCCTGGATCCGGCCCTCGACGAACTCGGCACCGGCCGGCACGCCCTCGCGGAAGCCCGTCGAGAGGTCGTCCAGGACGGTCACCTGGTGCCCGGCCTCCAGCAGGTGGGCGGCCACCACGCTGCCGACATAGCCGGCGCCACCCGTGACCAGGTACTTACTCATGATGAGACCTCCAGCGGGCGATGGTCCGCCGGATCGGGCGGGGCCATCGGAAACGTGCGAACGACTGCGGCCCATTCTCCCTGGCCGCCGGGAGTGCTCGGGACCACCCTCCGGGACTGTTCCCGGGCCGGTCCCGGATTGCTTCCGGCGGGTTCGGCCCCGGGCCGTCCGTCTCGTTCAGCCCCCGGCCATCCGCTCCAGCAGACCGGTCCTCGCGGCCACCGCCGCCGCCTCCAGCCGGGTCCGCGCACCGAGCTTCATCAGCACCCGCTGGACGTGCGTCCGGGCGGTGCTCGCGGCGATCCGCATCCCGGCCGCGATCGCCGCGGTGTCCTCGCCGTCCGCGATCCGGGCCAGCACCTGCACCTCACGGCGCGTCAGCAGGCGCAGCAGCCGCACCGCCTCGTCGTCCGGCTCGGCGGCCGGCCGCAGCAGTTGGTCGAAGGCCTCCCGCAGCACGTCCACGTCCACCGCGGCCTCGCCCGCCCGGGCCCGCCCGATCGCCCGCTCGACCACCTCGATCCGCTCGTCGCTGGGCACGTACCCCGCCGCGCCGGCCGCGAACGCGCCTGCCACGCCACGCAGTTCACCTACCGGGCCGAGCACGATCACGGCCACCTCGGGCCGCTCCCGGCGGATCCGGCGCAACCCGTCGAAGGCCCCCGGCTCGGCCGGCGCGGCCACCCCGAGCAGGCACACCTCGGGCCGCCTCCCGGCCACCAGATCGGCGGCGACGCAGGCCGGCGAACCGACCGCGAGCACCCGGTGACCGCGCAGCTGGAGCGCGGTCGCCAGCGCCTCGGCCAGCAGCCGGTGGTCGTCGACCACCACGAGTCGAACGCCCATGACGCCCTCCCGGTCGGGGTCCGGCTCGCGCCCGCACCCGTTGGGCGGGCGGCCGATGACGCACCATCACAGCGCATTCCGCACCCGGCACGCCAGACCGTCGCACGTGCCGCGCACTTTCCGGGGAAAAGCGAAAGACCCCCGCCCGAGGGCGAGGGTCTTTCAGCGGAGCCCCCATGCGGAATCGAACCGCAGACCTTCTCCTTACCATGGAGACGCTCTACCGACTGAGCTATAGGGGCGAACCGGCCGAACAAGGAAGACATTACACGGCGGGCGACCCGAAAGGGAAATCGAGTCCGCAGGCCCGACGGCCCGCCTCGACCGCGAGACTCAGCCGTCGGTGTGCGCCTGGTCGAACGCCTTGCGGGCCGCGATCATCTGCTCGGTGTGCTGCTCCGTCCAACGTCCAAGGGGCGCCAGCAGCTCGGCCAGCTCCGCGCCCAGTGGCAGCAGCCCGTACACCACCCGCGGCGGCGTCTCCGGATACACCGTGCGGCGCACCAGTCCGTCCCGCTCCAGGGTGCGCAGCGACTGGGTGAGCATCTTGCGGCTGACCCCACCGACCGCGCGCTGGAGCTCGGAGAAGCGCTGCGGGCCGCACGCGGCGAGGCTCATCAGGATCAGCATCGACCACTTGTCGACGAGTTCGGCGAACATCACGCGGCTCGGACAGCGCTGGGCGAAGATGTCGAGCGCCTCTTCGCCGTCCGCGCCCTCGCAGACCGTCTCGCGCGCCGCCTCGCAGGCCGTCCCGCGCATCGCCTCGCAGGCCTCTTCCCGGGCTGCGTCTTCCTGGGCCACGTCTCCCCGGGCCGCATCCCGTATCGCCTCCGGCCCGGCCGTCGACTGGTCCCGCCCGGGCCGGTCCCGCTCCTGCGTCGTCATGCCGTCCAGGGTACCGGCCCGGTCTCCAATCCACTCCTGGTAACCAATGGAGACCTGGTCTATATTGGAGACCGTTCGACCGGGGGCGCGGCTCGCCGCCCCACCCGGTCCTTCTCCACGCGCAGCCGCCACCGTTCGCGCTCGTCACCGCACAGGAGTGCCCACATGACCGCCATCCGCCCGACCGTCGCCATCGCCTACCACTCCGGCTACGGCCACACCGCCGTCATCGCCGAGGCCGTCGCCCGCGGCGCCGTCGCCGGCGGTGCCGAGGTCGTCTCGATCGCCGTCGACACCATCACCGACGAGCAGTGGGCCCAGCTCGACGCCGCCGACGCCGTCGTCTTCGGCTCCCCCACCTACATGGGCACCGCCTCCGGCGCCTTCCACGTCTTCGCCGAGGCCAGCAGCAAGCGCTGGTTCACCGACGCCTGGCTGGACAAGGTCGCCGCCGGCTTCACCAACTCCGCCTCCAAGAGCGGTGACAAGGCCGGCACCCTCGGCTTCTTCCAGACCCTCGCCGCCCAGCACGGCATGAACTGGGTCAACCTCGGCCTCAAGCCCGGCTGGAACTCCACCACCGCCACCGAGAACGACCTCAACCGCCTCGGCTTCTTCAACGGCGCCGCCGCCTCCTCCCCGTCCGACGCCGGCGCCGAGGCCGTGCACAAGGCCGACATCGCCACCGCCGAGCACCTCGGCGAGCGCGTCGCCAAGCACACCGCCGTCGTCCTGGCCGGCCGCGCCGCCCTCGCCGGCTGATCCTCTGATCGGCTAAGCCGCCGGATCCGCCCCGAGGAGGGGCGCCCGGCGGCTTCCGCCGTCCACAGCCCCCAGCTCCACGCCCGACGTCTCCGGCAGCAGCCGAAGGCAGAGCAGCGCCACCGCGCCCAGTCCGGCCAGGTACCAACCCGCCGGCTCCGCCGTCCCGTACGCCTCGGTCAGCCGCGTCGCCACCAGCGGTGTCGTCGCACCGCCCACCACCCCGCCCAGGTTGTACGTCAACGCCGCGCCCGTGTAGCGCACCCGGGTCGGGAAAAGCTCCGGCAGGAACGCCGCCAAGGGCCCCATCAGACACCCCAGCACCACCATCGCCCCCGCCAGCGCCACGAACATCAACGGCCGGCGCACCGTCTCCAGCAGCGGGAACAGCACCAGCGACCACGCCATCGCCAGCCCCGTCGCCCCCGTCAGGGTCCGCCGCCGCCCCCAGCCGTCGCTGCGGCGCGCACTCACCCACACCGTCGCGGCCATGCCCAGCGCGCCCACCAGCAGCATCGACAGCACCAGCGTGCTCGCCACCCCGAGCCCGGTCGTCGCGTACGCCAGCGCGTACGTCGTGGTCAGGTAGAACAGCGCGTACCCCACGGTGATCACGCCGCAGCCCACCAGCACCGTGCGCCAGTGATCCCGGAGTACCTCCACCACGGGCAGCCTCTGTGTCCCCCTTCCCTGCCCCCGAAACAGCGGAGACTCCTCCACCTTCAACCGCACGAACAACCCCACCGCCACGAGCCCGAGCGAAGCGACGAACGGCACCCGCCACCCCCACTCCCTGAACGCCCGCTCATCCAGCCCGAGTTGCAGCGCCAGGAACCCCCCATTCGCCAACACGAACCCGATCGTCGGCCCCAGCTGCAGAAACGCCCCGTACCGCCCCCTCCTCCCCGCCGGCGCGTTCTCCGCGATCAGCAGCGCCGCCCCACCCCACTCCCCACCCAGGCCGACGCCCTGACACACCCGCAGCACCACCAGCACCACCGGCGCCCACCACCCCCACACGGCGAACCCCGGCAACACCCCCACCGCCGCCGTGGCCAACCCCATCAACAGCAGCGACAGCACCAACGTCGCCTTCCGCCCCAGCCGATCCCCGAAGTGCCCGAACACCACGGCCCCCAACGGCCGCGCCAGAAACGCCACCGCATACACCGAGAACGCCGCCAGCAGCGCCCCCACAGCCCCTAGCCCGGGAAAGAACACCTCCCCGAACACCAACGCCGCCGCGGTCCCATAGACAAAGAAGTCATAGAACTCGATCGCCGTCCCGATCAACGCCGCACCCGCAGCCCTCCGCAACTGCCCCGCCCGCCAAGCTCCCTGCGTATCCATACCGCCACCCTGACGGCCGCCGTCCTCGCCGACACAGCCCCCACCCGAGTGACATCGGCGCACCCCGCCTCCCGCACGCCGGGCGTGTGCCTCCTGATCACCGACCACATTCGCACTATCGTCATAACGCCACCGAGCGCGACGCACATGGGGGGACCGTGCCGAATCCCGATCTGGCCGCAGAGTTCAAGGTGAATCCGGCCGCGCTGGAAAACACGGGCCTGAGCGCCCAGTTCATCGCGGCTCAGATACCGACCGAAACCGCGAAGATCACCGAACCGTGCAGTCAGGCCGCCGCCAGTCTGCAGGCTGGCAGACCGCCACCACCCTGCAGAGCTGCGGCACGAACTGGAAGACGCTGCTCGACAAGCTCGGCAAGGACATGGGCGACCTCGGCGCCAACCTCGTCAAGACGGCCGGCATCTACCGCCAGGACGAGCAGAGCGTGTACGCGCACCTTCAGGGCGAGGGCCGCGGGGTCCCGCGACCGACCGAGTCCGATCCCTTCGGCACAGTGCTGGTCGGTGAACCGTCCACGGCCGCCGAGAAGTCGCGCGCCGCCTCCGAGCGGAAGGCCAAGTAGCTGTGGACATCGCAACGCTCTACAACGCGAACATCAACAACATCACCACCGCCAAGAACGCGTTCGACGTTCTGGCCACCACTTTCGGCAAGGCTACGGAAGCGTGGCAGCACGAGATCGCCGATCGCCTGACCGCCGAGCACTGGACCGGCACCACGGCCACCTCGGCCGGGACCCAGATCAAGAACCTGGGCAGCGAACTCCAGGCCGCCCACCAGGAACTCTCCTTCGTCAGCAAGGCACTCGCCGATGCCGCCGAGGGCTTCGCGGCGGCTCAGGCACACCTGATCAGCGCCCTCGACGACGCCAAGAACGCCAAGCTCAACGTGGCCCCCGACGGCCGCCTCACCTGGGACAACGAGTCCACATCCCCGAACTTCGCCGGTACCGATGCCGAGGCGACCGCCAAGGAGATCAGCAAGCGGATCACCGCCGCGCTCAACGAAGCCGACCACGCCGACCAAGCGATCGAGCAGAGACTCAGCCACCTCGCCTACAACGCAAGCAGCGGCACCGGCCTGGACGCCGCCACCGTCAAGCAGGATCAGGCAGCCGTGGCCGCCCGCGACCAAGTACCTGCCACCGGTACCGACCCCGACGGCGTGAAGCGCTGGTGGGACGGCCTCACTGAGGCCCAGCAGCAGCGGTTCATCCTCAACCATCCCGACCAGGTCGGCAATCTCGACGGCGTCCCCGCCATCGCCCGCGACCAGGCCAACCGCATCAACCTGCAGCGCAGCAAGCAGGACCTTCAGCTCCAGCTCGACCACTTGGGTCCAGAGCCAGCCCATACAGTCAAGGCGGGCCGCGGCTCTGTCGAGAACGCGGACTACAGCGCATGGCGGACCAAGCACGACGACCTGCAAGAGAAACTTCATTCGATCAACGACATCGAAAGTCGGCTGGCGGGCGACAAACTCAAGTTCCGCGACAATACGCCGGCCTTTCTCCTCGGCTTCGACACCAAGGGCAAAGGCCGGGCAATCGTCTCGGTCAACAACCCCGACACAGCCGACAACGTCGTGACCTTCGTCCCCGGCACCACCTCCAGGTTCGGCACGGCCAGCGGCGACGTCGACAAGGCGGATGAGATGGCAAGGGCTGCCAAACAGGCGGACAGCACCAAGACCACCGCCACCATCGCCTGGGTCGGCTACGACGCACCGCAGAGCATCCTGCCCGAGGCAGCCTACGAATCGTGGGCTCAGAACGCGGAAAAGGATCTCGCCCGATTCCAGATCGGTCTGCGCTCAACCCACGAGGGAACGCCCTCGCACAACGTACTCATGGGACACAGCTACGGAAGTACCACCGTTGGCTACACCATGCGCGACCACAATCTGCCGGTCGATGACGTGGTCCTGGTAGGAAGTCCAGGAGTCGGCGTGGATCACGCCAAAGATCTGAACATCGACCCCTCCCACGTATATGTTGCGCGGGGTGGCGACGACATCGGCATCGCGATAGCGGCCGGCACTCTCAACTTCGGCCTTGACCCGACGTGGGATTCATTCGGAGCCAAGCATCTACCGGCGGGAAACAGCGACCACAACCACTACTGGGTGAAAGATTCACCATCAGTCAGGGCATTTGGCGAAGTGGCCGCAGGGACGTGGAGGCTTTGATGAGCTACAAGCGGTGCGTCGGGAGGTTGGTCACGACCATAACGTTGGTGTTGGCCGTGGCAGCTTGCGGCGATGACGCAAGCGGTCCAACGATGACCCGCGCACAGGCGAAGGCACAGACTGAAAGCTATATCGCCCAGGTGGTAGCCAGCTTGCCACAGCCGGTCACCACCATGACCGAGAACGACAGCGACAGCTTCTGCTTCAAGAATGATGCCCCCTCCGAGGAGGACGGTCGCGTAAACATCGACACCGAAAGGAAGTTGCCCGGCGTGCCGCTGGAGCGGCATCCAGACTACTTTGCGGCATTTCGTTCCCAGGTTGAATCCATGGGGTTCAAGCCGACCCCTGACTCCGCCCTGTCCGCTCCCTCGCTCTTCTTCACCAACAACTCGAATAACTTCAACGCCAGCATGACTGAACTCGGAGACGCGGACCGTACGCTGGAGATCACCTTCACCTCCCCATGCGTGTGGCCCAACGGCGCCAAGCCACCGAAAGGGTGAGACGGCCACATGACCGGAGGCGACGCCTCGCTCGGCAGAGGCGCCGCCATCACCTCCGATCAGGCATTGATCTTGTCTGGCCGTCGGCCACTGACACGACCCCCGACGCGATGCTCCAATTCCGCCTCATCGTCGACCATGACGTCCGCTCCGAACGACACGGCTGCCGACTACCTCGCGCACGGGTTGTCCCCTGGCGCCACGGGCGGCTCATACGACGGCGGAGGCGGCAGCAACGGAGGCTCATAAGCCGCTGCCTTGCTGGCCGCACTGCGCCGCCGCACCACGAAGAACACCACGCCTGTCACCAGCGCCAACCCGGCGATCGCAGCGATCGTGATCGGCAGCACCGCATTGCCGGAATCGGACGCCTTGTCCGCGCTCTGCGCGACCTTCGGCGGACTGGTATTCGCCGGTGCCGCAGGCACCACGGCGGGCGAGGTCGCCGGGGCAAGAGAGGCAGAAGGGGCAGTGGACGACGGCGAAGCGGAGGGCAGTGGAGCCGTCTTGCTCGGAATCGGGTAGACATCCGCCGGCCCCGGATCGCCCGGCGTCGTCAGAGCAATCCGGGGCCGCACCGCGCCGTACCCGATACTGTCGTTGCGGTTAGAGCCATCCGTCGGCTTACCCGCCGTGTTGATGAGCACGCGCAGCACTTGGTTTGCCGTCCAGTCGGCGTGCGCAGCCCAGACCATGGCCGCTGACGCGGAAACCAACGCAGCCCCATCCGACGTACCGTGGCTCTTGCAGTAGCCCGTGGGCCCGGTGCAAGCGGCGATGATGTCCACGCCGGGGGCTACGAGATCAACCTGCGGCCCCTGCTGTGACTCGGCCGTTCTCGTCACGTTCTTGTCGATGGCCCCAACGCCGACAACATAGGGCAGAGCACCCGGGTATTCGACCAGATTCCCGTCCTGCGCACTGTTTCCGACGCTCGCGACCATCAGCGAACCCTTCGCCGCCGCACGCGCGAGCACGCTGTTCAGCTTCGCCACGTCATCAGGATCTGTCGTTACTGCTTCTGTTCCCTGTGAGATGTTGATGACTTTGGCACCCTGGTCGACGGCATAATCGACGGCCTGGCCGATCTGGTCCAGGAAGAAGCGTGAACTAACCCCGCCCCCCTCAGTACCGTTATTGATCTTCACCGGAAGGATCTTGACACCTGGAGCCAAGCCATAGGCACCTTTGCCCCCCATGCCTTTGCCTGTGCCCGCGATTATGCTGGCGATCCCTGTCCCGTGCCCGCTGAGATCGGCCCCAACCCCACCGGGAGTGCCACTCACGTCCTTCCCGGGCAACAACTGACCCACCAGGTCTGGGTGATCGAACTTGAATCCGCCATCGATCACCGCAACCGTGATCCCCTGCCCGGTCGAGGTCTTCCACATCTCCGGAGCATGCATTGCATCCAGATGCCACTGATCATCACGGATAGAACCCTCCGCGGCCGCCGGAGCCACAGCCGGGCCGACCACGAAGCTGGCTGCCAGGAACGCTCCAGCGAAGACCCGCCCACGCACTCGTCCGTTCGTCAGCCGCATCACAACTCCTCGTCAGTCTCCCCGTCAGCCGAGGGCGGTGCCCCGGACAGGTCTGCCCAGCCGCCGGTAGGTCCCAACAGCCGGGCAGTCACGCCAGTTCTACTCAACCACGTTCGGGTTGCTGTGCGGCGTACCGCTGGTCCAGGTCTCCTCGTCCTCGTACAGGTAGTCGGCACGCTGGCGGCGGTCGCCGCCATTCCTCCCTGCTCCGCCCCCATGCATGCCGGGAGCCGGCATACCGTTCTGGCCATTACGAGCCGCACCCTCGACAGCCCCAGCCCGCCTGCGCAGGCCGGTCCCACCAGGAGTGAACTCACCACTGGTCGAAGGGCCTTTGCGCCCTCCAACAATCCCGCCAGGGGTCGAGGTCAAACCTCGGCCTCGTGTACCCCCACCCGAACCGCCCACTCCGTGACCAGCCACTCCGGGATGCATGCCGCCCATCCCGGGCATGCCGGATGCCCCTGCCCGACCCGGCTGAGCCTCACGGGAGCCGAAGACGGTCCCGGTGGGCAGCCCAGCGGTAGTGTCGGCATTCCCCGGAAGGGAGCCGCCACCGAAGGGGGCTGGACGGCCGGGAACCGAACCGCCGCTCTTGCCTGGGATCGAGCCACCATTCCTGGCCGGGACCGCCCCACCCTTCCCCGGGAAGCCACCAATCGGCATCGGACCGCCCCCCGGCAAACCCGCATTGCCTCCACCATCACCCGCGCGCCCTGGGAACCCTCCCAACCCGTCGAACGGGACGCTTTCTCCGCTGGGACCGACCGGACCACTCTGGCTCGGAAGGGTCGGAGTTGTTGGGAGGCTGTCGAGGCCTGTGCCAGGACGATCAATCGGCAACGACGGAACTGACGATGGTGTGAAGGCAGCCTGCTCTTGTGGCAACGGCACGTGTCCACCACTGTGCGAAGAGATCGACTCGGCGCGACTCGGTGTGTCCACCCCTTGTGAACCGGACAACGGTTGATGGAGCGCTACAGAGCCGCCGCTGTAGCCTCCGCCCGCCGACCGCTGGACACCTCCATCGCTGCCGACACTCCCACGCGGCTGGCGGACAGCACCACCTGATCCCGTAGCGCTGCCACTCCCTGGCGAGTAGTCAGCAGAGCCGTAGCGGGCCTTGCCAGAACTTCCCGCCGTGTCCGGGTCCGGCAGCGTGTTCAGCACGTCGGTCGCCGCGGAGTACGCCTGTGCCAGCTTCTCCATCTGGCGGACGGCTTCCTGGTGTTCGTTATCGATGACCGCCTTCGCCTTGTCGGCCTGAGCCTTAGTGACCCAGGACGCCCCCCAGGTCTGCGTCATATAGGCGTCAAATGCCTCCCTGGAGGGTAGCGGTGGGATGTTCGACGGAACATACCTCAGCTGGCTCGTGGCCCTGTCGTACGTGGCGATGTCTGCATGGGGAAGTTCGGGCACGACGACCTGGGCGAGGCTGAGTGCCTCGCCCGCATGATGCATTGCCTCGCCGGCCTTGCTGGAGTACTCCCCGATCTGTGCGGCCGAATTCTGGAGGTTCCGCGCCCAGGTCTTGAAACTCTCGGCGGCCGGTCCCTCCCAGCCGACGTTATCGACGTGCGACTTGAGTGCCTCGCTGAGGTCCTTCAGGGCCTGACCGGCCTCCCTCAGCTGAGTACCACGGCTCAGCACCGTACTCGCGTTGGTGGTGCTGACCATCGCCTTGAGTTGGGCGTGGTCGTAGCTGTCGAATTTCGTTCCGCCTGCCATTACCTGCTCCCCCTGTCCGTCAACCTGTCACCCACTTCACCGTTACAGGCTCTGGCCGACATCGGACGCAGGCCTGTTCGCCCCGGTCGCCTTAGTGGCGGAGCCCAAGTTCGTTCCCACAGCCTTGTGCGCGGCAGCTGTCGCTTCCTCGTTGCCCGCATAGCTGCCGGCTGTCTTCCCGACTGCAAGCTTCATCGCGTCGACCTGGGAGACGAGGTCCGAGTGGAGCTTGACGAGCTTGGTGTGAACCTTGTCGTATGCGGCTGTCAGGGCGGCAGCCTCCACAACCTCGCCGCTCTTGTCGCCGCTGATCAGAGTCGCCCCTGACAGCGTCTGCGCCTGGAGCTTGCTGGCCGAGGCCGCCGAACCGTCCATCGTCTGCAGCAGCGCCTCGACCTTCTTCGCAAACGCCGTGAGCGTTTCGAGCTCCACCTTGACGTCCTGCTTGCCGAAGGCAGACACCAGATCGGGAACGTTGGGCTTCTCCACCGGCACAACGGGGTCGTCGTACCTGTCTCGCTCGCCTCGTTTGACGTCACCCGGCACAGCACACCACCTCTTTCCCCCCGCTGCAGGCGGCAGCCCACAACACACCGTCAACTTCTCGTCCGTACAGTCGCGGTCGGCAACGGAACAACCACCCCGCTGGCAGGCTGCCGACGTGGCAATGCTAGCGATCGCCTCCGTCAGCCTTGGCGCGCCTGGACGCGATCGGTACGAACTTGACACGCCCACCACCCGGTAAGCTGACCACTACGCCCCATCTGCCGCGCAACGTCGCACAGCAGCGACCCCTGGCAGCAGAACGGACGTGACCGTATGCCATCGGAGAGCCCCGCCAGCCCGTGGTGGGCCAGGGCCGTGCGCCCCTCCCGGCTCCGTTCCCGCGAGTGTTGATGGCCCGCGCCGCCCTCGGGATGGCAACGCCCCTCACCGCCGGCCTGCTCGCGCACCGCCTCGACCTCGGGGTGTTCGCCGGGCTCGGGGCGATGCACGCGACGATGAACGACCGTGACGAGTCGATCGGGCTGCGCACGGCGCGGATCGGGACGGCGGTCCTCGCCTCCGCGCTCGGGATGCTGATCGGCACGGCCCTCCAGCACGCGCACGCCGACGCCACCACCCTCGGCACCGCGCTGACCGCCACGGCCTTCGCCTCCGGCGTCCTCAGCGCCACCGGTCCGCGCGGGTCCGCGGCCGGGATGTTGCTGCTGGTGTCGGCGGCGCTGGGCAGTGGGATGCCGCTTCCCCAGCTCTGGTGGGCGGCGGCGCCGATGATGCTCGCGGGCGCGGCGTTCGTCTTCGTCCTCGGCCTGCGCCCGACCTCCGACCCGCGCACCCGCGCGCTCGCCGCCGCTTACGAAGCGCTCGCCCGCATGCTGGCCGATCTCGGCACGCCGCAGGGCGCGGCCTCGCGCCAGGTGCTGACGGCCCGCCTGAATCAGGTGCAGGACCTGATGACGAAGCAGGAGACCGATCCACGGTACGCAGCCGTCCTCGCCGCCACCGAGGCGGCGACCGGGCTGCTGTGGGCCCTGCGCCCGGTCCCGCCCGAAGTCGCGGACGTCCCAGCCCGCCTCGCACGCGCCGTGGAGGACGACAGCACAGAGGTCACCGTCCCGGACTGGCGGCCGGACACCCCGGCCCGGCAGGCGCTGGACGTGGCGCTGCGCGCCGCCGCCGACACCGTGGCCGGCCGCGACACCGCGCTCGGCACCGCTCCCGCGCCTCCGCCCGATCCGTGGCACCTGCGCGCACGGCTGCTGTCCCGCGGTTCGGTGAGGTACGGCCTGCGCGTGGCGCTGTGCATCGCCATCGGCCAGGCCGTCAGCGCCAACTACCAGCTCAGCAAGAGCTACTGGCTCCCGATGACGATCGCGTTCGTCCTCAAGCCGGATCTCGGTTCGGTGTTCCTGCGCGCGGTGAGCCGCTCGGTGGGCACCGTGCTGGGGGTGGCACTCACCGCGATCGTCGTGGGCGTCACCACGAACGAGTGGATCCTCACCGCCGTCGCCGCCCTCTGCGTCGCCCTCCTCCCCTACGCGACGGCGGCGCACTACGGGCTGAACACGGTCGTGATAACGCCGATGGCCCTGGTCCTGATCCAACTCGGCGGTCAGAGCAGCGCAGCCGAGTTCTGGCCCCGGGTGCTGGACACGGCCCTGGCGAGCGCGATCGTGCTGCTCTTCGGCTACCTGCTCTGGCCGGAACGCCCCCGCCACCGGATCGAGCCCCGCCTGATAGAGGCGACGACCACGCTGAAGAGCTACCTGGACGCGACAACCGGGCACGGGGACCAGTCCCAGGTCTGGCTGCGCCGGACGGCCTACCGGTCCCTCGCCGACGCCCGCCACGAGGTGCAGCAAGGCCTCGCCGAGCCGCCGCCCACCGGCCGGCTGGCCGAGCAGTGGCTGCCGGCGACGGCGGCGCTGGAGCGACTGGGCGGAGCGGTGGCGGCGTACGCGGCGCAGATCCGGTACGGCGGCCGGGTGCCCGACCCGGCCGAGGTGGACCGGGTCCGCCGGGCCCTGGACGACCTGACCACGGCCGCCCGGAACCACCGCCCACCGACCGGAGCCACACCCCGCCCGACGAAGCCGCACGACCCGACGCGCAGTGCGCTGGGCCGTGCGGCGGACGAACTCGAAGTCCTGCTCACCAAATAACGATCAGACCTGCTCGGCCAGCTCCAGCCAGCTCATCTCCAGCTCCTCCTTCTCGTCCCGGACGGCCCGCAGCTGCGCGTCCAGTTCCGCGACCTTGGAGAAGTCGGCGGCGTGCTCGGCGAGTTGGGCGTGCAGCTTGCTCTCCTTCTCGTCCAGCTTGGCGATCTGCCGCTCCAGCTTCTGCATCTCCTTCTTGGCGGCCCGCAGGTCCCCGCCCGACAGCCCGGTGGCAGCCGCCTCGACGACCGGGGCAGCCGCGACCGGCACGGCGGAAGCAGCCATCCGGGCCCGCCGCTCCAGGTACTCGTCGACGCCGCCCGGCAGCATCCGCATCCGCTTGTCGCCGAGCAGCGCGTGCACCACGTCCGTCGTCCGCTCGATGAAGAACCGGTCGTGGCTGATGACGATCATCGAGCCCGGCCACCCGTCCAGCAGGTCCTCCAGCTGGTTGAGCGTCTCGATGTCCAGGTCGTTGGTGGGCTCGTCCAGGAACAGCACGTTGGGCTCGTCCATGAGCAGCCGCAGCAGCTGCAACCGCCGCCGCTCGCCACCGGACAGGTCGCCGACCGGCGTCCACTGCTTGTCCTTGCCGAAGCCGAACTGCTCGCACAGCTGCCCGGCGCTCATCTCGCGGCCCTTGCCGAGGTCGACGCGCGAGCGCACCTGCTCGACGGCCTGGAGCACCCGGATCTCCGGGTCCAACTCCGCGACCTCCTGCGACAGGTAGGCGAGCCGTACGGTCTTGCCGACCTTGATCACGCCCGACGCGGGCTGCACGTCGCCCTCGGAGGCGTACGCGTCGCGCAGGGCGCGCAGCAGCGAGGTCTTGCCAGCACCGTTGACGCCGAGCAGGCCGATCCGGTCGCCGGGGCCGAGCTGCCAGGTGAGGTTCTCCAGCAGCAGCTTCGGGCCGGCCTTCACCGTGACGCCCTCGAGGTCGAAGACCGTCTTCCCCAGCCGCGCGTTCGCGAACTTCATCAGCTCGGACTTGTCGCGCGGCTCCGGCACGTCGGCGATCAGGGCGTTGGCGGCCTCGATGCGGTAGCGCGGCTTGGAGGTGCGGGCGGGGGCGCCGCGGCGCAGCCAGGCGAGCTCCTTGCGGGCCAGGTTCTGGCGCTTCTGCTCCTCGACGGCCTCGATCCGGGAGCGCTCGGCGCGGGCGAAGACGTAGTCGGAGTAGCCGCCCTCGTACTCGTGCACGTCGCCGTGCTGGACGTCCCACATCCGGGTGCAGACCTGGTCGAGGAACCAGCGGTCGTGGGTGACGCAGACGAGCGCGGAGCGGCGCTTCCGGAGGTGCTCGGCGAGCCAGTTGATGCCCTCGACGTCGAGGTGGTTGGTGGGCTCGTCGAGGACGATGAGGTCGGGCGAGCCGAGCAGCAGCTTGGCCAGGGCGATCCGGCGGCGCTCGCCACCGGACAGCGGGCCGATGACGGTGTCCAGGCCGTCGGCGAAGCCGGGCAGGTCGAGGCCACCGAAGAGGCCCTCGATGATGTCGCGGATGCGGGCGTCGCCGAGCCACTCGTGGTCGGCCCGGTCGGCGATCACCTCGTGCCGGATGGTGGCCTCGGGGTCGAGCGAGTCGTGCTGGGTGAGGACGGCCAGCTGGAGGCCGCCGTTCCAGGTGATCCGGCCGCCGTCGGCCTCCTCCAGCTTGGCGAGGATCCGGATCAGGGTGGTCTTGCCGTCGCCGTTGCGTCCGACGACGCCGATCCGGTCGCCCTCGCTGACGCCGAGGCTGACCGCGTCCAGCAGGGTGCGGGTGCCGTAGACCTTCGTGACGGACTCGATGGTGGCGAGGTTGACGGCCACGTGTGCTGCGCTCCTGGGTTCGGCGGTCGCGGGGCGGCCCGCCGTTCGCGACCGGGCGCCCCTCTCGGGGACTCCCCGATCTCCCCAGCCTAATGGGCCGGAACGGGCACCCTCACACCCGTTTACGCCACCGCTGCCCCCGGCACCGGCCCGTACGTGGCGTGCGCCGTCCGGCAGGTGCCGGAGGCGCGCAGGGCCGCCGCGACGGCAGCGGCGCCGTCGGCGTCCTTGGCGAGGAACGCGCAGGTCGGCCCGGAGCCGGAGACGAGCGCACCGAGGGCGCCCGCGTCCGTACCGGCCCGCAGGGTGTCCGCGAGCGCGGGCCGCAGCGAGAGGGCGGCGGGCTGGAGGTCGTTGGCGAGCGCGGCGGCGAGGCCGACGGCGTCACCGTCGGCCAGGGCGGCGAGCAGCGCGGGGTCGGCGTCGGGGGTGGGGACGTCGGTGGCGGCGGAGCCGGTGCCGGCCTCGTCGCGGAGGCGGTCGCACTCGCGGAAGACGGCGGGGGTGGAGAGGCCGCCGTCGGCGACGGCGAAGACCCAGTGGAAGGTGCCCTCGACCGGGAGCGGCTCCAGGATCTCGCCCCGGCCGCGGCCCAGCGCGACGCCGCCGAGCAGTGCGAACGGCACGTCCGACCCGAGTTCGGCGGCCAGCTCCAGCAGCGTCTCGAAGGGGGTCTCGAGCTTCCACAGGGCGTCGCAGGCGACCAGCGCCGCCGCGCCGTCCGCGCTGCCGCCCGCCATGCCGCCGGCGACCGGGATGGCCTTGGCGATGTGCAGGTGCACGCCCGGGTCGGCGATGCCGTGGTGGGCGGCGAGCAGCCGGGCGGCACGCGCGGCGAGGTTGCTGTCGTCGAGCGGAACGGCGTCGGCGTCCGGCCCGGAGCAGGACAGCGTGACGCCCTCGGACGACTCCGTCGCCGTCACCTCGTCCCCGAGCGCGACCGCGAAGAAGACGTTGGCCAGGTCGTGGAAACCGTCGGCCCGCAGCCCGCCGACCCCCAGCTGGACGTTGACCTTGGCCGGCACCCGTACGGTGATCACGCGGAATCCTTCTCGCTCTGCTGAGGCTTGTGCTCGGCGATCGCGGCGAACTGTTCCACCGTCAGCATCTCGCCGCGCAGCTTGTGGTCGATCCCGGCCGCCGCGAGCGCCTGCTCGGCCCCGGCGGCGGAGCCGGCCCAGCCGGCCAGGGCGGCCCGCAGGGTCTTGCGCCGCTGGGCGAACGCGGCGTCGACGACCGCGAACACCTCCTCGCGGCTGGCGCTCGTCTTCGGCGGCTCGCGGCGGATCAGCGAGACCAGCCCGGAGTCGACGTTGGGGGCGGGCCAGAAGACGTTCCGCCCGATGGCGCCGGCCCGCTTCACGTCGGCGTACCAGTTGGCCTTGACCGACGGGACGCCGTACACCTTGTTGCCGGGCTTGGCGGCGAGCCGGTCGGCGACCTCGCTCTGCACCATCACCAGGGTGCGCTCGATGCTGGGGAAGGTGGCCAGCATGTGCAGCAGGACGGGCACGGCCACGTTGTACGGGAGGTTGGCGACGAGCGCGGTGGGCGCCGGCCCGGGCAGCTCGGTGACCTCCATGGCGTCGCTGAACACCAGGTCGAACGAGTTCGCGCGGGCGGGCATCCGGGCGGCGACGGTGTCGGGCAGGTGCTGTGCCAGCACCGGGTCGATCTCGACCGCGGTGACGTGCCGGGCCACCTCCAGCAGCGCCAGCGTCAGCGACCCGAGCCCGGGCCCGACCTCGACCACCGCGTCCTGCTCCGTCACCCCGGCGGCCCGGACGATCCGCCGCACGGTGTTGCCGTCGATGACGAAGTTCTGCCCGCGCTGCTTGGTCGGCTTCACGCCGAACGCGGCCGCCAGCTCCCGGATGTCGGCGGCGCCCAGCAGGTGGCTGTCAGGGGTGGGGTCGGTGGTGCTCACGCGCCAAGGATACGGGCGCGGGAGGTGCCGTCCGGACGCGCTGACCCGGACGGCGGCGCTCAGTAGCCGAAGGCCCGCGCGGTGTTCTCCGCGATCGCCGTCGCCAGCTCGTCCTCGTGCAGCCCGAGGGTCGCCGCCATCGACCGCACCGTGACCGGGATGAGGTACGGCGCGTTGGGCCGCCCCCGGTACGGATGCGGGGTGAGGAAGGGGGCGTCCGTCTCGACCAGGATCCGGTCGAGCGGGGTGGCGGTGAGGGCGTCGCGCAGCGGCTGGTTGGCCTTGAAGGTGACCGGGCCGGCGAAGGAGAGGTACCAGCCGTGCTCGGCGCACACCTTGGCCATCTCGGCGTCGCCGGAGTAGCAGTGGAAGACGGTCCGCTCGGGGGCGCCCTCCTCCAGCAGGACGGCGATGACGTCCTCGTGGGCGTCGCGGTCGTGGATCACCAGGGCCTTGCCGTGGCGCTTGGCGATCTCGATGTGCCGGCGGAACGACTCCTTCTGGATCTCCACGCCCTCGGGCCCGGTGCGGAAGTAGTCGAGGCCGGTCTCGCCGACGGCGCGGACCTGCGGCAGCGCGGCGAGCGCGTCTATCTCGGCGAGGGCCTCGTCCAGCGCGGCCTGTCCACCGGCCGGACGCTGCTGCCCGGACCAGCCGTCCGGGTCGCCCAGGTAGATCCGCGGCGCCTCGTTCGGATGCAGGGCGACGGCCGCGTGCACCTGCTCGTACCGGGCCGCCAGTTCGGCGGCCCAGCGCGAGCCGGGCACGTCGCAGCCGACCTGGACGACCGTGGTGACCCCGACGGAGGCGGCGCGCGCCAGGCCCTCCTCCGGCGTGCCGGACTGCATGTCGAGATGGGTGTGCGAGTCTGCCACCGCCACTGCCAGGGGTACCGGCAGCGGCGGCGGCGTGGCGCGGTCGTCCTTGGGTGCCATCAGGAGGCGGGCTTCTCTTCGAGGCGCGGGAACAGGATGTCGCCCTTGGTGACGGTGGCACCGGCGGGCAGCCGGCCCCAGTCGGCCACCGTGGCGATGGTCTGCGCGGACAGCGCGCCCAGGCCCTCGGCGGCGCCCAGCGAGTCCCACAGCTTCTCGGCGGTGGCCGGCATCACCGGGTTGAGCAGCACGGCGGTGGCGCGCAGCGACTCGGCCGCGGTGTAGAGGATGGTGGCGAGCCGGGCCCGGCCCTCCTCCGAGTCGTCCTTGGCGACCTTCCAGGGCTCCTGCTCGGTGATGTAGCCGTTGACCTGCTTGACGAACTCGAAGATCGCCGCGAGGCCGCCGGCGAAGTCGAGCTCCTCGCCGATCTTGCGGTCGGCGGTGGCGACGGCCGCGCGGAGTCCCGCCGCGACGGCCTGCTCGGCGTCACCGGGCGCGGCGGCCGCCGGCAGCACGCCGTCGAAGTACTTGCCGACCATGGCGGCGACCCGGGAAGCCAGGTTGCCGAAGTCGTTGGCGAGTTCGGAGGTGTACCGGGCGGTGAAGTCCTCCCAGGAGAACGAGCCGTCCGTACCGAACGGGATCGCCCGCAGGAAGTAGTAGCGGTAGGCGTCCACGCCGAAGTGCGAGGTGAGGTCGGTGGGCGCGATGCCGGTCAGGTTGGACTTGGACATCTTCTCGCCGCCGACCATCAGCCAGCCGTTGGCGACGACCCGCTTGGGCAGCGGCAGCCCGGCGGCCATCAGCATGGCGGGCCAGATGACGGCGTGGAAGCGGAGGATGTCCTTGCCGACCAGGTGGACGGAGGCGGGCCACAGCTCGGCGAAGCGCTCGGGGTCGCTGCCGTAGCCGGCGGCGGTGATGTAGTTCTGCAGCGCGTCGACCCACACGTACAGGACGTGCTTCTCGTCCCAGGGCAGCGGCACGCCCCAGTTGAAGGTGGAGCGGGAGATCGAGAGGTCCTGGAGGCCCTGCTCGACGAAGCGCAGCACCTCGTTGCGGGCGGACTCGGGGGCGATGAAGCCGGGGTTCTCGGCGTAGAACTCCAGCAGCTTCGGGCCGTAGGCGGAGAGGCGGAAGAAGTAGTTCTCCTCCTCCAGCCACTCGACCGGCTTCTTGTGGATCGCGCAGAGCTTCTCGCCCTCGGTGGCGCCGTCCAGCAGCTCGGCCGGGAGCTTGTACTCCTCGCAGCCGACGCAGTACGGGCCGGAGTAGCCGCCCTTGTAGATCTCGCCCTTGTCGTACAGGTCCTGGACGAACTCCTGCACCCGGTCGGTGTGCCGCTGCTGGGTGGTGCGGATGAAGTCGTCGTTGGCGATCTCCAGGTGCTCCCAGAGCGGCTTCCAGGCCTCCTCGACCAGCTTGTCGCACCACTCCTGCGGGGTGACGCCGTTGGCCTCGGCGGTCCGCATGATCTTCTGACCGTGCTCGTCGGTGCCGGTCAGGTACCACACCTTCTCGCCGCGCTGGCGGTGCCAGCGGGTGAGGACGTCGCCCGCCACGGTGGTGTACGCGTGGCCCAGGTGCGGGCGATCGTTGACGTAGTAGATCGGGGTGGAAACGTAGTACGCCGGGGCGCTCGCCCCGGTGGTGCTGTGGTCTGCAGTGGCCGCCATGGTCGGCAAGCTTAGTCGCGCGCAGGCGTGGGCCTCGACCGCGTTCCACGTGCCGGGACCGCCCTCGACCGCGTCCGCGGCGGGAGGGCGGCCCCGTGTGCGCCCCCGGCGTCAGCCCAGCAGCCGCGACCAGAACCGGGCCCAGCGTCCGCGCGGCTTGACGGGCCCGGACACCGCGGGCGCCCCGGCCGGCTCGGCGTGCGCCGGGTAGCCGGGGGCGTGCTGCCAGGGCTGGTCGGCGACGGCCACCCGGCCCTCGCGCATGATCCGGACGGTGTGTCCGCCACACCCCGGGCAGGTCGGCTTGAGCAGCGGGGACGGTACCCGGACACCGTTGGCGTGGTACTCGAACACGACGCGGCCGTCCTTGGCGATGTGGTGCTCGATGTCGTACGCCTGCTCCCACCCGTATGCGCACTTCAGGCACGCGAAGGAGTAGGCCTCCCGTACGGTCTCGACGGGAGGGTGCGGCTGGCCCGTCAGGCCGGGGTCGCTCAGTGCGTTGCCACCGAAAGGGCTACCGACGATCTCGCTCATGCGCCCACCTCGCTCCGCTCGGCGGTCGCTTCGCGAAACGCGCACCGTCTGTCGGGTCGCTCGCTGCGCTCGCTCATAGCCGTCTCCCAGCGCCCGCCGGGCCCTCGCCCGGCTGGGTCTTTCCTCTCCAGGAAATGCCCGGACCGCCCCGGCCGACGCCCCGCTTGTGAAGACTTGGATGCGGGTTGGGGGTCCCTATACGAATGGTGGGATCCTGTGCGAAAACCACGGCCAAAGCTTCAGCTCAGCGGGCGTTTACCGGGGCCTTCACTCCAAGGTACGACTCCCCGTCCGCCACGCAACCCCCCGGAATTCACTCCTTTTTCAGCCCCTCGCTCCCGGCCTCCTTCTTCGCCGCGACGACCGCGTCGAACACCTCGCGCTTCGGCAGCGACAGCTCCGCGGCGACGGCCGCGATGGCCTCCTTGCGCCGCTCCCCGGCCTCCTCCCGGAGGGCCACCAGCCGGGCGAGTTCGGCCGGGGTGAGCTCCTGCGGCGCGGCCGGCGGGGCGCCGGCGACGACCACGGTGATCTCGCCCCTGACGCCCTCGGCGGCCCAGGCGGCCAGCTCGCCGATCGGGCCGCGCTTGACCTCCTCGTAGGTCTTGGTGAGCTCCCGGCAGACGGCGGCCGGGCGGTCGGCGCCGAACGCCTCGGCCATCGCGGCGAGCGCCTCGGCGATGCGGTGGGGCGCCTCGAAGAAGACCATGGTGCGAGGCTCGGCGGCGATCGAGGCGAGCTGCCGGGCCCGGTCGCCGGTCTTGCGCGGCAGGAAGCCCTCGAAGGTGAAGCGGTCCACCGGCAGACCGGACAGGGCGAGCGCGGTGAGCACGGCGGACGGCCCGGGCACCGCGGTGACCTTGACGTCGGCGGCGACGGCCGCGGCGACCAGCCGGTAGCCGGGGTCGGAGACGGAGGGCATCCCGGCGTCGGTGACCAGCAGCACCCGGGCGCCGCCGAGCAGCGCCTCGACCAGCTCGGGCGTGCGGCCGACCTCGTTGCCCTCGAAGTAGGAGACGACCCGCCCGGCCGGGGTCACCCCCAGCGCCTGGGTGAGCCGGCGCAGTCGCCGGGTGTCCTCGGCCGCGATCACGTCCGCGGTGGCGAGTTCGGTGAGCAGCCGGGGCGGGGCGTCCGAGACGTCGCCGATGGGGGTGCCTGCGAGAACGAGTACTCCTGTCACGGACCCCATCCTTCCAGCCTCCGCGTTTATGGTGACGATTCGGGCAGCTTCCGAGGGGCTGGTCCGATGATCGGACAGCGCCCCTACGATGTGGCGGATGAACGGCGACACGGGGACGCAGACGCCCATTGGTATAGACCACACCGCAGAGGGTGGCGTCGGCGCGACGGGCCTGCCGTCCCCCGTCGTCCCGGCCCCGCGCCCGCCCGCGGCGGACCGGCCGGACACCTGGCGGCGGCGACTGGCCCTGTTCGGCTACGCGCCCCGCCCGGCCGCGCCCCTCACCGAGCGGCTGGTGCCGCCGATGCCGGACGGCCCCGGGGTGACGCCCGCGGCGGTCCCGCCGTCCCCGCTGCTGCTGCGCTTGGGCGCGTCCCTGCCGCAGGGCCTCTGGTCGTGGCTGTGCCGCTGGGCGGGCTGGCTCGGCCCGCTCGCGGTGGCGCTGTTCGCCGGGATCCTGCGGTTCACGAACCTCGGCCAGCCGCACGCGATCATCTTCGACGAGACGTACTACGCCAAGGACGCCTACGCGCTCTGGCACGGCGGCTACGAGATCAGCTGGCCGGACGGCGCCAACGAACAGATCATGAAGGACGACGGGGACGTCCCGTACCGCCCGATGGCCGGCTACGTCGTCCACCCGCCGGTGGGCAAGTGGATCATCGGCTTCGGCGAGTGGCTGTTCGGCATGAACCCCTTCGGCTGGCGGTTCGCGGTGGCGCTGCTCGGCACCCTGTCGGTGCTGATGGTGGCCCGGATCGCCCGCCGCCTGTTCCGCTCCACCCTGCTGGGCTGCGTGGCCGGCTTGCTGCTCTCGGTGGACGGCCTGCACTTCGTGCTCAGCCGCTCGGCCCTGCTGGACCTCGTGGTGATGTTCTGGATCCTCGCCGCCTTCGGCTTCCTCCTGCTGGACCGCGACCACACCCGGGCCCGGCTGGCCGCGAAGCTCGGCGGGGCCGCCGACGCCGCACTTGCGCAGCGGGTGCACCTGGGCTGGCGCCCGTACCGGATCGCGGCCGGCGTCTGCGTCGGCCTGACCTGCGCGACCAAGTGGAGCGGCCTGTACGTCGCCGCGGCCTTCGGCCTGATGACGGTGCTCTGGGACGCGGGCGCCCGCCGCCTGGCCGGGGCCCCGCGCCCGTACCTGGCGACGCTGACCCGCGACGCCCTGCCCGCCTTCGTCTCGATCGTCGTGGTCTCGCTGGGCGTCTACATCGCCTCCTGGTGGGGCTGGTTCGCCAGCAGCAACGTGCCCGGCCAGGGCGGCTGGGGCCGCGACTGGGCGGCAGGCCGCAGCACCGACTACCCGTGGATCCCCGAGGGCCTGCGCGCTCTGTGGCACTACCACGCCACGATGTACGACTTCCACACCCACCTGAGCGACCCGCACACCTACCAGTCGAACCCGTGGAGCTGGCTGGTGCTGGGCCGGCCGGTGTCCTTCTACTACGAGTCCCCGAAGCAGGGCCAGGACGGCTGCACCGCCGCCGAGTGCGCCCGCGAGGTGCTCGGCCTCGGCACCCCGCTGCTCTGGTGGGCGGCCTGCATCGCCCTGGTGTACTGCCTGTGGCGCTGGGCGGCGCGGCGGGACTGGCGGGCCGGCGCGGTGCTGTGCGGCCTGGCGGCCGGCTACCTGCCCTGGTTCGCCTACCAGCAGCGGACGATCTTCCTCTTCTACGCGGTCGCCTTCGTCCCGTTCCTGGTGCTCGCGGTGACCATGCTCGTCGGCGTGCTGATCGGCCCGCCCGGCGCGTCCCGGGACCGCCGGATCATCGGCTCCGCGACGGCCGGCCTCCTGGTCCTGCTGATCGTCTGGAACTTCCTGTTCTTCTTCCCGCTGTACACGGGGCAGACGATCCCGATGGACGACTGGCGGCAGCGGATGTGGTTCACCAGCTGGATCTAGCCGACTGGATCTTGTCGCCGGAGTGGAAGGATCGTCCGTGTGCGGTGTTCGGCACGTACCAGAACCGTCACAACTCCCGGGCGTTTCGTCGGCGCACCGAGTCCGCCTGCCTAGGGTGGGGTCCGTACCACGTTGTCGCCTGACCCCTGGGGGAGCAGCACCATGCGCAGAGGCGCGAAGATCGGCATCATCACCGGCGTGTCCGTCGTCGTGCTCGCGGGCGGCGGCTACGGGGCGTACAGCCTGGTCGGCGGCTCCGACTCCGGGTCATCCGAGGCCAAGAAGGCCCGGACGGTGGTCGCCGAGCCGCCCTCCGCGGACCAGGCGGCGAGCGGCGCGAAGGACTTCCTGGCGGCCTGGGCGGCCGGCGACGTGGCCAAGGCCGCCTCGCTGACCGACAATCCGGACGCGGCCACCGCCGCGCTGAACGCCTTCAGGGACCAGGTGAAGCCGAGCGGGCTGACGCTGACCCCGTCCGGTCCGGCCACCCCGCAGGCCTTCGCCTCGGCCACCGGCACGCCCACCCCGGCCAAGCCGTCCGCCGGCGCCTCCGCCACGCCGTCGGCCACCGGCACCCCCGGCGCGACCGACTCGCCGTCCGCCTCCGCGACGCCGGCGCCCGCCGGCGTGCTGATGGGCTTCAAGGCGCGCGCCGAGTTCGCGGGCACCGCCCGGGTCTGGGACTACAACGGCTTCCTGAGCGTCGTGAAGATGAGCGACGACACCCCGGCCGTGCACTGGGCGCCGAGCGTGATCCACCCGCACCTGAACGGGACCGAGACCATCGCCACCCAGCAGGTCTTCGCCCCGGCGGGCACCGTGGTGGACCGCAACGGCAAGCCGCTGCAGGGCGCGTCGCTCACCCCGGCGCTGCTGACCACCCTGCAGGACAACGCCCACAAGCTGCTGCCGCCGGACCCGAACAAGGACCAGGACGCGGGCAGCGCGGTGGTGATCACCGACCCGAACGGCAAGACCGCGCCCGACAAGCTGTTCACCATCGTCGAGCCCAAGCCGGCCAAGCCGTTCAAGGTGACCATCGACAACAACATCCAGGCCGCCGCCGAGAAGGCGATGACCGACCTGGGCGGCAAGTCCGGGTCCATCGTCGCGATCGAGCCGAGCACCGGCCAGGTGCTGGCCTTCGCCAACGCGCCGGCCACCGGCCAGAACCGGGCCTTCGCCGGCCTGCTCGCGCCGGGCTCGACGATGAAGATCGTCACCTCGACGGCCCTGCTGGAGGCCGGGATCAACCCGGACAGCGTGGTGGCCTGCCCGGAGAAGAGCAGCAACCCGGTGGCGATCCCGAACGACTTCCCCGGTGCCTTCCCGAACAACACGCTCCAGCAGGACTTCATGGTGTCCTGCAACACGGCCTTCATCAATCAGGGCCTGACCAGCCTCAAGCCCGAGACGCTCTCCGCCACCGCCAAGGACGTCTACGGCATCGGCCTGGAGTGGAAGACCGGCCTGCCGAACGCCGACGGCAAGGTGCCGCCGACCCCGGGCAGCAAGGACGAGCAGGCCATGAACTACATCGGCCAGGGCAAGGTCCAGATGAACCCGCTGGCCATCGCCTCGATCACCGCGACTGTCCAGAGCGGCGCGTTCAAGCAGCCCATCCTGGTCGAGGGCCTGCCGCAGCAGGTGGCGGCCCGCCCGATCTCGCCGGACGTCGCCGGCAAGCTGCGCGCGATGATGGCCGCCACCGCCCAGGGCGGTACGGCACAGGCCGCGATGGCCGGGATCACCGACAACGCGGGTGCCAAGACCGGCTCCGCCGAGGTCGCCGGCGCGGCCACCACCAACAGCTGGTTCACCGCCTACCGGGGCAACATCGCGGTCGCGGCCGAGGTGCAGGGCGGCGGCCACGGCGTGGACTCGGCCGGCCCGGCCGTCGCCTCCCTCCTCAAGGCGTTCGGCAACCGCTGAGCCGCTGGCCCCCGGAGCCCGCTCAGCCTCGCGGCAGAGCGGGCTCCGGCCTTTCCGGCCTCGGTCTCCGGCCTACCGGCCCGGGTGGGACGGGCGGCTTGCCGCTCCACCGCCGGGCCGCCATCCGGGGCCAGATCACCAGCACCACCGGCAGCGCCAAGTACCCGAACCGCCCGGCCGGGGCCAGCATGAAGGCGATCGCCAGCCCGGCGGCCAGCAGGTCGGCGGCGGCGATCGCGGACACCGGCGGCCGGGCCAGCAGCCAGATCGCCACCCCGATCCCGCCCATGGTCATCAGCGCCAGCGAGACGGTGTGCCCGGTCGGCCCGAAGCCGGCCAGCACCTTGCCGGGCAGCGGGCTGCCCGCCGGGGTGCGGATCGCGGTCAGCCCGAGCGGGAAGCGCACAACCTGCTCGCGCAGCGCGTCCGCCCGGGTCAGCGCGGACGGCAGGATCACGGCCAGGCTCACGCCGACCGCGATCAGCCCGGTCCGGGCGGCCGGGCGCCGCCCGTACAACCGCCACAGCAGCAGGACGGCGACCGGCAGCGCGGGCCAGGCCGTCCACTTGAGGGTGCAGGCGAGGGCGAGGACGAGGCCCGCACCGACGGTCCGGTCGCGCTCGGCGAGCGCCATGGCCAGGCAGCAGACGCCGATCAGCGGCAGGTCGACCCCGCCGACGGCGAGGGCCAGCGCTATCAGCGGCGAGGCGGTGAGCACGGCGAGCGGCAGCAGGGGGGCGCGGTCCCGGGAGGGCCGCAGCAGGCGCCAGCTGGCCAGCAGGCAGGCGAGGAAGGTGAGCGCGAACCAGATCCGGGCGTCCCCGGCGACCCGGGTCAGGGCGTCGCCGTTGCCGAGCAGCTGGCGCGGCATCCCGAACAGGGTCATCGCCGGCAGGTACGGGTCGTAGTCGGTGACCACGACCGGGTGCTGCAGATAGGGGCTGCCGGTGGTGAGCAGCAGATGGGCCGAGCGCTCGACCACCATCACCTCGGACTGGTGGCGGCCCTGGAGGGCGAGGAGCGCGAGCGGCACGAGGACGGCCCCGAGCAGGCCGACCGCGGCGGCGGAGCGGGCCGCGAAGCGGCGCGGCAGGATCAGGCAGAGCAGCCCTGCGAGGGCGTAGGCGGGAGCCGCGACGGCGCCCCACAGGCGCTGGTTGGGCAGGTCGGAGATGATCGGGAAGGCGGCCGCCCAGCCGGCGGCGATGGCGCAGCCGAGCAGCTGGACGCTGCGCAGCGAGGCGAGGTGGGCCGGATTCAGTCGATCGGGCGTGGGTGGAAACGTGTTCTCGCGACGCTGCCGGGGGACGTCCCGGGAGATCAGGCCGAGCCGGGGGCGGTCGGGTCTGGAGGACGGTCCTGCGGAGGTCGGGGCCGGCGTTCTGGTCCGGCCGGTGAACCGGCCGCGCGGACGGGAGAAGCCGGGCGTGCGGGTGCTCACCATGGTGGAAGGTTATTGCCGGGGCGGGGCCCTGTCGTCACCGGGACACCCGGATAGTCGCAGGTGGCACGAGAGGGGCCGCCGGGTGTCGTACCCACCGGCGGCCCCTCGTGCGCGGAATCCCGCGGCTCAGCCGGTCTCGGCGTCGGCCACGGCGGACTCCTGCTCCGGCTGCTCCTCCCGCTGCTGCTCCAGCTTGGAGTGCTTGATGCCGTAGCCGAAGTAGACGATCACGCCGACCACGAGGGCGATCGCCCCGGCCCGGAAGGTGTCGGCGTGCAGACCGGTGATCAGGTAGACGCAGAAGCCGACGCTGAGCAGCGGCACGACCGGGTAGCCGGGGACCTTGAAGCCGCGCGGCAGGTCGGGCTGGGTGCGGCGCAGGATGATCACGCCGATCGAGACGACCGAGAAGGCGATCAGGGTGCCGAGGCTGGTGATGTCGGCCAGGACGTCCAGCGGGATGAACGCGGCCAGGGCGCCCACCAGCACGCCGACCACGAGGGTGTTCCAGACCGGGGTGCCGGTGCGCGGCGAGAGCTGGGCGAAGCGCTTGGGCAGCATGCCGTCGCGGCCCATCGAGTAGAGGATGCGGGTCTGGCCGTAGATCACCACGAGGGTGATGCTGAAGATCGAGAGGATCGCGCCGACCGCGAAGACCATCGCGGGCCAGCTCTGGCCGGTGATGTCCTGGAGGATCTGAGCGAGGCCGGCCTCCTGGCCGTCGAACTGCTGCCACGGCTGGGCGCCGATGCCGGCCAGGGCGACCAGGATGTAGAGCAGGGTCACCACGACCAACGAGATGATGATCGCCAGCGGCAGGGTCCGGCGGGGGTTCTTGACCTCCTCACCGGCGGTGGACACGGCGTCCAGGCCGATGAACGAGAAGAAGATGCTGGACGCGGCGACCTGCACGCCGCCGATGCCGAGCGGCATGAACGGGGTCAGGTTGCCGGAGTGGAAGCCGGTCAGCGCGACGCCGATGAACAGCAGCAGGATGAGGATCTTGATCCCGACCATGGCCGCGTTGACCTTCACCGACTCGCTGACGCCGCGGACCAGCAGGACGCAGACCATGGCGACCAGCAGCAGCGCCGGCAGGTTGAACCAGTGGGTGCCGTCCGGCGCGCCCGACAGCTGCTCGGGGATCTTGACCCCGAAGGCCAGGTCGAGGAACTTGTTGAGGTACTCGGCCCAGCTCACCGCGATCGCGGAGGCGGAGACGCCGTACTCCATCAGCAGGCAGATGCCGACGCCGAACGCGACGCCCTCGCCGAGAGTGGCGTAGGCGTAGGAGTACGAGGAGCCGGAGACCGGGATCGCGGAGGCCATCTCGGCGTAGCAGAGCGCGGTGAGGCCGGCGGTGACGGCGGCGATCACGAACGACAGGATGACGGCCGGGCCGGCTGACGGCACCGCGGTGTTGAGCACGAAGAAGATGCCCGTGCCGATGGTGGCGCCGATGCCGATGGAGGACAGCTGCCAGAGGCCGATGGAGCGGCGCAGGTGGATGCCGGAGCGTCCGCCCTCCTCGGGCGCGCCGGACGGAACGCCGCCGTGGCCCTCGCTCTCGGCGATCAGTGACGAGACGGGCTTGCGTCGCAGCAGACGCGCACCAAGGGTGTTGCTGGCCAAAACTGCGGTCCTTCTGGGCGAGTGAGGGTGTCCTGGCGGCCGGTCACTCGACGCACATGTGGTGTCATCAGGACCAACCGAACAAAGATGGGACAGTACCGCGCGAAGGCACTAGTGACGCAAACGAACAGTCTCGATGTGCGCATTGTACGAATCGGCGAAGATGCCCGTACAAACCGGACACTTCGCAAACGGCGCATCTGCCGCCGGGCGGCTAACGCCGCAGCTCAGAGGCGGTGGGCGGGATCACCGCCCGAGCACCGCCTGCATCACCGAGCGGGCGATCGGCGCCGCCAGGGCGCCACCGGTGACGTCCGTGGCGTCGCTGTCCGCGATCACGACGGCCACCGCGACCGGCGGCACCGCGTCCGAGCCGGCCGGCTTCGCCCAGGAGATGAACCAGGCGTACGGCGTGCCGCTGTTGTCCACCCCGTGCTGGGCGGTGCCGGTCTTCCCGCCGACCACCGCGCCGCCGATCCGGGCGCCTCGGCCTGTGCCGTTGTCCACCACGTCGGTCATCAGCCGCTGCACCTGCCCGGCCACCTCCGGCGTGATCGCCTGCCGGTAAATGGCCGGTTTCATGCGCCGGACGACGGTGTCGTCGCTCCTCGTCAGCTTGTCCACAAGCTGTGGACGCATCACCGTGCCGTTGTTGGCGATCCCGGCCGCGACCATCGCCATCACCAGCGGGGTGGCCGCGGTGTCGAACTGCCCGATCGAGGAGAGCGCCACCTGCGACTGGTCCATCGTCGTGTCGACGTTGGACCGGGCCGGCCGCACCGGCATGTCGAGCCTGGCGTCGTTGAAGCCGAAGCCCTCGGCCATCGCCACCACCCCGTCCTGCCCGGTCTGCACCCCGAGGTAGCCGAGAACGCTGTTGCAGCTGGAGACCATCGCGGTGTCCAGCGACAGCCCGGGCCGGTCGCAGGCCGTGGTGTCGTTGACCAGCGGCGTCGTCGTGCCCGGCAGGACGTACGGGTAGGGCGCCGCGGTCGGCGCGTCGACGTCGGTGACCACCCCGCTGGCCAGTGCGGCGGCGGCCGTCACCACCTTGAAGGTCGAGCCGGGCGGGTAGGTCTGCCGCAGCGCCCGGTTGAGCATCGGCTGGTCGGCGTCGCTCTGTAGCCGGTTCCAGGCCGTCTGGTCGGCCGACGAGGAGCCGGCGAAGCTCCCCGGGTCGTACGACGGGGTGCTCGCCAGGGCCAGGATCCGTCCGGTGGCCGGCTCGATCGCGGCGACCGCGCCCTTCTGGCTGCCGAGCCCGCGCATCGCGGCCTCCTGGGCGGCCCGGTCGAGGGTGGTGTAGACGTCCCCGCCGGGGTTCTGCCCGCGGCTGACGGCGTCCCAGACCGCCCAGCCCGCCAGCCGGCTGTCGGCGCCGGTCAGCAGGTCGTCCTCGATCCCCTCCAGCTGGGTGTTGCCGTACCCCTGCGAGGCGAAGCCGGTGACGGCCGCGTACAGCGGGCCGTCGGTGTAGGTGCGCTTGTAGTCGTACCGGCCGCCGGTGCGAGCCGAGCCGGTGACGGTATCCGCGCCGACCAGGATGTTCCCGCGCGGCTGCGAGTACCGCTCGACGGTGAGCCGCTGGTTGGCGGAGTTGTGGTCGAGCCGCCTGGCCTCGAACACCTGCACCCGGGTGGCCTGGACGCACAGCGCCGCGATCAGCAGCAGGCAGAAGGTGCCGGCCCGGCGGCCGGTGACGGAGATGCCCGGCAGCCCCTGCGGCCCGTTCCCGCGGGGACGGATGCGCGCCATCAGGCCTCCCCGGGGGCCGGCCGGCGGGCGATGTCGCTCATGCGCACCAGCAGCGCGACGATGATCCAGTTGGTGACCACCGAGGAGCCGCCCTGGGCGACGAACGGCAGGGTCATCCCGGTCAGCGGGATCAGCGCCAGCACCCCGCCCGCCACCACGAACACCTGCAGGCCGACGATCGCGGCCAGCCCGATCGCCAGCAGCCGCCCGAACGGGTCGCGCAGCGCGATGCCCGTCCGGAACCCCCGCGAGATCAGCAGCGCGTACAGCAGGAACACCGCGACCAGACCGGTGAGGCCCAGCTCCTCGCCGATCGTGGCGAGGATGAAGTCGGACTTGGCGGCGAAGCCGATGAGCGCCGAGTGTCCGTTGCCCAGCCCGGTGCCCAGCTCCCCGCCCCAGGCGAAGGCGAACAGCGACTGGGCGATCTGGTTGGCACCCTTGCCGGCCGCGATCGAGCCGAGCGGATCCAGCCAGTCGGTCACCCGGCTGTGCACGTGCGGCGAGAGCCGGCCCACCGTCACCGCGCCGGCCGCCGCCAGGACCAGCCCGATCGCGATCCACCCGGTGCGCGCGGTGGCCACGTACAGCAGCACCACGAACAGGCCGAAGAACAGCAGCGAGGTGCCGAGGTCCGTCTCCAGGACCAGGACGCCGACGAACGCGGCCCAGATCAGCAGCACCGGCCCGAGCACCCGCCCGCGCGGCAGCCGCAAGCGCCACACCCGCCGCCCGGTGAGCGCCAGCGCGTCCCGGTGCACCGCCAGGTAGGCGGCGAAGAAGACTGCCAGCAGGATCTTGGCGAACTCCCCCGGCTGGAAGGAGAGCGGTCCGACGACGATCCAGATCCGCGAGCCGTACACCGGCGGGAAGAAGATCGGCAGCACCAGCAGGACCAGCGCCACCAGCGCCCCGAGGTATGCGTAGCGCTGGAGCCTCCGGTGGTCGCGCACCACCAGCACCACCGCGACGAACAGCGCCACCCCGAGGGCGGACCAGAGCAGCTGGGCGGGCGCCGCGCCCGGGACCGAGGTGGCCCGGTCGAGCCGGTAGATCACCACCAGCCCGATCCCGTTGAGCAGCACCGCGATCGGCAGCAGCACCGGGTCCGCGTACCGCGCCCGCCACCGGACGACGGCGTGCGCCAGCAGGGCGAGCACGCCGAGCGCGGAGCCGTACTCGGCCGCGCCGGCGGGCACCGTGCCGTCCAGGTCGACGCCGACCTCGACGTAGCCGAACACGGCGAGCAGCACGGCGGCCAGGACCAGCACGAGTTCGGTGGTGCGCCTGGTCGGCACCGGCCGGTCGGGCGGCCGGGTGGCGGCTCGGGTCACGACGGAGGTTGTCGCCACGGACCGTCCCGGGGGTCGCGGCGCCGATTGCTCACTGCGGGTCCTTCCGACGCGTCGGACGTGGGGCCGGGATCGGGCATCGGCGCGGCGGCACCCGGGCCCAGGTCGTCACCCTAACGAGCGCTATCCGTATATACGGGCTCTTCGATGCGGTGTGTCCGCTATTGCCCGGCTCCTCCGCCCGGTCACTCCGGGCGCCGCCCGGCCAGCAGCGCCGAACCGGCCGCCGTCACCGCCAGCAGCCCGGCGGCGAGCAGCAGTTCGAGCCACGGCGTGCCGACCCGGCCGGTCCGGTCGGCGTCGGCCAGGCCGCGCACCGCCGCGTTCGCCGGCGAGCCGGGCGCCACCAGCACCGCCGTCGCGAGCGCCAGCGCCACGGGGATGCCGTACGGCGCCCGCGTCAGCACCGGCCGGTTGCACAGCGCCCCGACCAGCACCCCCAGCAGCACGCAGACCACCGAGGCCAGCAGGCCGGCCAGCAGCGCCGGGCCGGCCTGCGGCTGGTCCACCTTCGGGTTGGCCACCGTGCCGCTGAGCCACCAGAGCGCCGACACCTCGCCCACCGCCAGCACCACCCCCGCCGTCGACGCGGCCAGCAGCGCGCCCAGCTGGACCCGGAACGGCCCCGCCGCCGCGACCAGGCAGGCCCGCGAGGCCGGCGGCTCGGCGTTCAGCGTGCTGCGGACGTACCAGGCGCTCACCGGCAGCAGAGCCCCCGCGCCGTAGCCGAGAGCCCCCAACAGCGGATCACCTGCTGTCACCCCCACCACCAGCATTAGCGCGTACGCCAGGAACGGCGGCAGCCAGCCGTGCCCGCGCAGCAGCAGCTCCAGGTGGTACCGAGCCAGTGCCCCGACCTGCCTCATCGCTCCTCCTCCCGGCGCCGGACGGCCAGCACCCGGACGGCCGGACGCCCGGTCAGCAGATGGCGCAGCAGCGCGTCCGAGTGCGCCGCCGCCACCGTGAGGCGCACCGCCGTCCCCGCCAGCGCGGTGAGCTCCGGCGCGCCGGGCAGCCGGCCCGGCAGCGGGCCGCCGTCCGGGACGTCCACCTCCACCTCCATCAGCGCGCCGCCGACCGCCACGGCAGGCTCCTCCGCGAGCCGCAGCGCGCCGTCCGTACCGACCCGGTAGGCGGCGGTGGTCAGCCCGGCCAGCCGCGCCGGGTCGTGGTCGACGAACAGCACCGCGCCGCCGGCCCCCGACCGCTCGGCGGCGGCCTCGTCCAGCACCGCCCGGGCCGCCGGGTCGAGCCCGGTCCAGGCCTCGTCGAGCAGCAGCACCGGCGCGTCGGCGAGCAACGCCTGTGCGACCGCGACCTTCTGGCAGGTGCCCTTGGACAGCCGGCTCAGCGGGGTGCCCGCCCGGTCCGCGATGCCGAACCGGTCCAGCCACTCCCCGGCCCGGCGCCGCGCCTCGGCGGCCGAGAGCCCGTGCACCCGGCCGACCCGCAGCAGATAGGCGGAGGCGTCGAACGGCAGCGCCGGCGGGAACCGTTCCGGTACGTACGCCGCAGTTCCCCGCCGCACCACCCGCCCGGCGCTCGGCCGCTCGATCCCGGCGACCAGCCTGAGCAGCGTCGACTTGCCGGTGCCGTTCGCCCCGGCGATCCGCACCAACTCCCCCGGCCGGACGGCCAGATCGACCCCGCGAAGGATCCACCGCCCGCCGCGCCCGTACCGCTTCCCGACGCCCGCCAGCTCCATTCCGCCCCTCTCCACCGGATTCGAGTGAAGGCTAACCACCGCGCATAAGCACAACGTGAGGCGTTCGTGCACCGCGTGAGGCGTTCGCGAGCCACCACCAGCGCGGATCCCCTACCCCCGCACGGGAGTTCACGCCGCTGCACGGCCGATCACCGACCGGACTCGTTGGCCATGGCGAACTGATGATCCCTAGGATCTGCCGCGTGACTACCGGACGACGACCAACGACCAGGCTGGGCAGCCTGCTCGCCGCCGCGGCGATAACCGGCGCCTCGCTGCTCCTCGGCCTGCCCGCCCACGCCGACGAACCCTCAGGCGGCTCCGCCGCACCCAAGGAGGCCCCCAAGGTCGACCTCGTCCTGGACGTCAGCGGTTCCATGCGGATCACTGACCTTCAGGGCAAGAGCCGCATCTCGGTGGCCCAGCAGTCGCTGGGCGAGGTGATCGACGCCCTGCCCGCGGAGACCGACTTCGGCATCCGCACGCTCGGCGCGAACTACCCCGGCGACGACAAGACGCAGGGCTGCCAGGACAGCAAACAGCTCTTCCCGGTCGGCAAGACCAACAAGGTCGAGGCCAAGACCGCGATCGCCACCCTGCGCCCCACCGGCTGGACCCCGATCGGCTTGGCGCTGCGCGGCGCCGCCCAGGACCTCGGCAAGGGCGAGGGCACCCGCCGGGTCGTGCTGATCACCGACGGCGAGGACGACTGCGCCCCGCCGGACCCGTGCGACGTGGCCCGCGAACTGGCCGCCCAGGGCATCCACCTGGTCGTCGACACGCTCGGCCTGGCCCACGACGACAAGACCCGCCAGCAGCTGCTCTGCATCGCCAACGCCACCGGCGGCACCTACACCGACGTCCGCAGCCAGGACCAGCTCACCAACAAGGTGAAGCAGCTGATCGACCGCAGCGACGACACCTACACGGTCAACCCGGTCAAGACCGCCGGCACCGACAAGTGCGAGAGCGCCCCGGTCCTCGCCCCCGGCGTCTACAGCGACCGCGAGAAGTTCTCCGAGCACCGCGTCTACAAGGTCCCGGTCAAGTCCGGCCAGGAGCTGCGCGCCTCGGTCAGCGTGTCGCTGGACCGGGCGGTGGCCCGGGACTACGGCGTCCTGCTCCAGGCCACCAGCGCGACCGGCCAGGAGCTCGTGCGCGGCACCGACGCGGACAACGGCCGCAATGACGTCATCTCCACCGGCCTGCGCTGGTCCACCAGCGACTCCAAGGGGTACGTCACCGCGACGCCCACCGCCTCGGCGAGCGCCAAGCCGGAGACCACGGTCTGCCTGGTCGTCAGCAACTCGCTGGCCCCGCAGCCCGGTGTCCAGGCCGACCCCGGCCTGCCGCTGGAGCTGACCGTGGACCTCGCCTCCGCCTCGCCCGCCCCCGAGGGTGCGGCGATGGGCCTCGGCCGCGGCTGGATCCTGCTGCTCACCCTCACCGCCGCCGGTCTGGTCTTCGGCCTGCTCTTCGGCTGGATCGCCCGTTGGCGGATCGCTGTCTGGCGGGAGAACTGACCATGCCCAATCCGATGATCCGCCGCACCCTTCGCGGGGCCCTCGCCGCCGCGGCCCTGCTGCCCGCCCTCGCGCTGGCCGCCCCGACCGCGTCCGCCGCCTCGCCGTCCCCCTCGCCGAGCGCGAGCGGCACCCCGGCCCCGGCGACCAAGGCCGGCACCTCCTTCCTGACCGCGGTCAACCTCTCCCCCGGCCAGGACGCCAACGTCGCCGCCTCCACCGGCGACTACCTGTACTGGGCGTTCGGCGCCTCCGAGGGCCAGACCCCGACGATCGGCCTGACGGTCAACCTGGCTGCCGGCACCGACCGGCACGGCCCGCAGACCTGGACCGTCGAGGTCTTCGACGGGCTGCGCCGCCGCCAGGCCTGCACCGCCGGCACCCAGAACGCGACCGGCGACCAGAACACCACCACGCTCTCGCTGAGCTGCACCCTGCGCGAGGTCCGGTCCTGGGCCGAGCCGTGGTCCGGCGACCCGCTGCCCGGCACGTACTACGTGAAGCTCGCGGTCACCGACGCCCCGCAGCCGGACCTCGGCCTCGCCGCCGCCGTCCAGCTGCACGTCGGGGCCAAGGGCAACGCGGACAACGCCCAGCCGGAGGGCGGCGAGCTCAAGGCCCCGCTGGTCCCGCCGGCCGGCGGCGGCGCGAGCACCGCCAAGGCGGCGGCCCCGGTGGAGCCCGAGGACCACTGGTACACCGGCTGGTTCTCCGGCTGGAACAGCCGCTGGTACTGGACGATCGGCGGCGGCGCGCTGGCCGCCCTGGCGGGCGTCCTGGGCTACAACCTGACCCGCCACCCGCGCGGTCACCGCCCGGCCGGCTACGGCGCGGCGGTCCCGCCGCAGGCGGCCGCGCCCCGGCCGGGGCCGTACACGGGCTCCGAGCGCCCCTGACCCACCCCGCCCCACCCCGGGGGCCGGCCGGATCCGCTCCGGCCGGCCCCCGGCCGTTTTCGCGGCCGCCGCATCCGTCCTACGCTCGATGCATGGCCCGGCAGCCCGACGGCAGGATCGTGGTCGGCGTGGACGGCTCCCCGCTGTCCCGCGCCGCCGTCCACTGGGCGGCCCGGGTGGCCGGACTCACCGGCGGCCCGCTGGAGGCGGTGGCCGTCTGGGACTTCCCCAGCGTCTACGGCGAGCACGGCCTCGTCCTGCCCGCCCTGGACGGCTTCGGGCCCGAGCGCCGCGCCGCCGAGATCCTCGACGAGACGCTGGCCGGCTGCGCCACCGCGCTCGACGTCCGCCGCCGTCTCAGCGCCGGAGCGCCCGGCCCCGCCCTGGTGGCCGCCGCCGAGGGCGCCGCGCTCCTGGTCCTCGGCAGCCGCGGCCGCTCCGCCCCACCCGGAGCCGCCCTCGGCACCGTCAGCCAGTACTGCGTCCACCACGCTCCCTGCACCGTGGTGATCGTCCGGGACTGACCGTCAGTTCTCCGCCTGCCCGCCCCGTGCCGTGACACTCGCCGACTCCCGTGCTGCGACCGACCGTTACGTCAGCCGCGGAACAGGTTGTGACCCACGTCGGACGGGACCTTGTCCTGGATCGGCGTGCTGTCCGGTCCCGGCACGTGCTCCCCGGGGATGGGGTCGGTGCCCTCCCGGTGGAGCAGGACCACCCCGCCCTCGGCCCAGATCTGCCGGTACCCGTGGTCCAGCAGCAGCCGGATCCGGTCGGCCTGCTGCCGGTCCGTGGCGAACGGGAACGACCGCTTGTCGGACCTGGTGAGCACGTACTCGCGCCCTCGCGGCGTCTCGTCCACCAGCACCACGTCCGTCCTGGCGGTCAGCCGCGGCGCGATCTGGTTGTCCGCCTCGACCGACGCGCCGTCGGGAACGAGCGCGGCCGCCCGCACCAGCGCGGCCTCGCTCGGCTTGGGCTGCCAGGAGGACGGCACGGCGAGCTGCATCAGCCCCATCGGCACGGCGACGAGCAGCGCGCAGCCCGCCGTCGCCAGGCCCAGCGTGCGGGCACGCCGAGCGGTCCGTTCCTCGGCGGTCAGCCTGCCCAGCACCTCGATGGCGGCGGTGAGCAGGATCGGCCAGAGCATGGAGTCGTAGTGGCGGGCGATCGACCAGTGGTTGGGGTTGCTGGAGAGGATCCGCTCGGTCAGCAGCGGGACGGCGCACAGCACGGTCGCCGACCGGAGCGGCAGCAGGAACATCGTGCCGAAGAGCCAGAGCAGCAGCAGCGGCTTGAGCGGCTGGTCGAAGGCCGCCTGCACCAGCAGCAGCGGGTCGTGCAGCAGGTTGCGAAGCGCACCGCCGGCATCGGGGCCGAGCGAGCCGTAGTTCCAGTAGTAGCCCGGCTCGCCGCCCATCCCGGGGATCAGCCACCTGATCGCCACCGCCGAGGCGAGCGGGCCGCCCAGCAGCAGGCCGATGCCCGTGAGGCGGCCGGCGCGATCCTGCGAACCGCGGGTCCGCAGCAGCAGCACCAGGCCGTACGCCCCCACCATGAGGCCGAGGTCCTCCTTGGTGCAGCAGAGCAGGACGGCGGCGAGCACCACCGTGCCGTACTTCCGTGCGAGGCCGCGCTCCAGCATCAGCAGGGTCAGGGGTACCGCGAAGGCGACCTCGTGGAACCCGACTCGGGAGGCGACCAGCAGCGGCCACCCGAGCGCGTAGGCGAGACCGGCCAGGTCGGCGGCACGGCGGGCGGTCCTCGGCTCGGCGAAGGCGAAGCTGTGGGCGGTGATCCGCCGGATCAGCGGCACGCCGGCCGCGAAGAGCAGGGCCTGGCCGACGATCAGCGAGCGCGGGTCGTCCCAGATCCAGTACAGCGGCGCGAGCAGCGCCAGGACCGGCGAGAAGTGGTCGCCCAGCAGGGAGAAGCCCGCCGGGAACTCGTGGTGGTAGCTCTTCAGGGACGATACGGGCAGCCCGAAGTGGGCGTACCCGCGCACGCCCTGGTCGAAGATGCCGAGGTCGAAGCCGCCGAGCGCCACGGACGCCCAGCCCTGCATGCCGATCGCGCACATGACGACGAAGCAGAGGACGCCGAGCAGCACGGTGCGCCGGGCCGGCCTGAGGGCGAGGGCCGGGGAGGGCTTCCGGACACCGGGTGCGGCGACTACCAGCGGCGGTGCGGATTCTGTCCGAGTGGTCACGTCAGATCTGATTCGTCAGTGCGGCGTCTTGGTCGGTCCTGCTGTGCGGGACGGTCCATTCTCCAGTGGCCCCGGTGTCGGCCGGACGCCATGCGCGGTACAGCCGCAGCCCCATGACGACGAGTACGGCGATGCCCAGGGGCGGGTAGATCGAGCCGGGCAGCTGCCAGAACCAGGCGACGCCGCGCCCCCACCGGTGGGGCGCGGTCCACATGGCGTGGGAGCAGAACACCACCAGCGTGACGCCGAGCAGTACGCGGCGCGCCCTGGTCCTGGCCTCCACGGCCAGCAGCGCGATGAGCGGGATGCACCAGACCCAGTGGTGGGTCCAGCTGATCGGCGAGACCAGCAGCGCGGTCAGCGCGGTGCAGACGGCGCCCCAGGCGTCGGCCCGGCGCAGCACCCGGGCGGAGCGTCCGGCCAGGACGGCCACCGCGAGGCCGAGCGTCCCGACGACGGCGGAGGCGGCGACCCCGACCAGGCCCGGGTCGTTGACGTCGAGCAGCCGGCAGACGGCGCCGCGGAGCGACTGGTTGTCCATGAGGACGGTGACGCCGACCCGGCTCGGGTCCCAGAGGTACCTGGTCCAGAACCCGTAGGAGGCCTCGGGCAGCACGAGCCAGCCGATCAGACCGGCCGCGAGGAACGTGCCTCCCGAGACCAGGGCGGCCCGGATACGGCCCGTCAGGAGCAGGTACACCGAGAACAGGCCGGGGGTGATCTTGATGGCGGTGGCCAGGCCGATGCCCACGCCCTTGAACCGGTTCCGGTCCGACCGGGTCAGGTCCCACAGGACCAGGCACAGGATGCCGAGGTTGACCTGGCCGTACTGGAAGGTGGTGTAGACCGGCTCCAGCCAGACGCCGAGGCCCGTCGCCAGCAGGACGGCGGCCGGACGGTGACGTGCGCGCGGCCATCCGATCAGACGGAGGGAGAGGTACACGGCCAGGGCGAGCAGGCCGAGGTTGAGGAGCATCACCAGGACCCGCAGGGTGCTCACGTCGAACCAGGTGCTCGGCACGAAGAGCATCGCCGCGAAGGGCGGGTAGGTGGCCGGCAGGTCCCATCCGGGCAGCCGCATCGCGTACAGGTCCTCGCCGCGAACGACCGCGGCGCCCTCGGCCCGGTAGACGAGCATGTCGACCATGGTCGCCCCGTGGAAGTGCCGCACGACGGCGAACACCGCCAGTGACACCGCCGCCCCGCAAGCCGCTACGATGGTCCAGGATTCCGATCTTGCCGGTGCCGGGGCGCCGTTCGGCTCGTCCGCCTGTGCCTGCCGTGCCCACCGTTGAAGACCGAACGCGCGCACCGCGATAGCACCCCGTTGAGTTAGACCAGATCGTTCCGTCGTCAGCGTCTGGGCCCACCCACCATAACCGACCCCTCTGAGGCCGACCGCGACTCGGCTCACTCCGGCGGTCAGTGTGACGTAACGCCCATACGAATCGTCCGGTCGCACGTCCCAGCGGACGCCATCGCCCTCCTCGCGCAGCCACCTTGAGGGTCTCTACGAGCGCGCGAAGAACGTCGCTGCCTAGGCCCTGTTCGCCACAGTCCAGCTGACGGCCGAGAACCTGCGCACCACCCAACCGGACCCGGCCGCCCGCCCGGTGGCACCCGACAGGGGATGTGGCCTTCCCCACAGGCCCGCGGCCGGTTCGACCGGACCCGCAAAACGCGAAATCCCGCCCGGAGTTTCCTCCTGGACGGGATTTCGTGAGCCGGTCACGACCGAAGTAGTGACCGGCTCGTTGGGTGGAGCTGAGGGGATTCGAACCCCTGACCCCCTCGATGCGAACGAGGTGCGCTACCGGACTGCGCCACAGCCCCAACGAGAAGAAACTCTAGCACCTTTCAGAGGGGGCTCGTGACCACCCCGGATCGGGGGCCCGATCCGGGGCCGGGGCGGGTCACTCGTTGGCGGCGCGCGGACGCGTCTCGGGGGCCGGGGGTTCGGCGTACTGGTCGAAGAGCGGGGTGCTGCGGGCTTCGGCCGGGCGGCCCGCGGTCCAGGTGCCGGGGGCCGACAGGTCGAGGCCGCGGGAGACCCGGGGGGCGACCGGCGCGGTGACGTAGGTCGGCAGCGGGACGGGCACCGGCTCCCAGGAGTCCGGGCCGGCCGCACCGCGCTCGCGCATGCCGTCGACCCACTCCTCGTGCTCGGTCGCCTCCGCCACCGCCGAGGCCGACGGCGCGGCGGCCGGGGCCTCCTCGGGCTCGGTCGCCAGCCGCAGGTGCGGGCGACGCCCGGCGTCCGCCTCGACGACGGCCGGGGCCGGCGCCCGGGCGGTGACGGCCTCGGCCCCGGCCTCCTCGTCCGCCCGGGCCTCGGAGCGCTGCTGCTCGCGCTGGCGCAGCCGCTCGGCGGCCTGAGCGGCCCGGGCGCGGTCGAGCTTCACCTCGTACCGCTGGCGCTCCAGCTTGCGCAGGTGCCCGATGTACAGGGTGAGGAGGACCGCCGGGACGGCCGGGACCCAGAGGAAGGCCAGTCCGGCCACCGCCGCGACCACCGCGCCGAGCGCGAAGGCCAGGAAGAGGGCGGTGACCATCCGGCGCCGGCGGGCCAGCAGCCGCGCCCGGCGCTGCGCCCCGGCCCACGGGGCGGCGGCCGGGTGCTCCACCGGGGGTTCGGCCTCCGGCGGCGCGGGGTCGCCGGAGGCCGCCTCGTCCCGTTCGGGAGGGCCGTCGTTGCTGTGCTTGTCGTCACGCGGTTCGTCGCCCAGGGCCCGGGCTGCCCGCCGCTCCAGCGCCGAACGCCCGGCCAGCAGGCGGATGGCGGTGCTGAAGCGTTCCGTCGGGCGCGCCTCGTTGAGCTCGTCCTGCCTGCGGAGCCACATAGGCACCAGATAGGCGGCCCAGGCCCCTACGATGACGGCGTAGATAAGGCCGCTACTGCTCACGATTCACACCGTACGGGCGCCGGGAAGGCCTGGCAGCAATTTGGCACGGCGTGTCGTGTGATCAAGCTGATTCTCCGACTATTTTGCCGGCATTTGTGACCGTCCGTCGCCACGCCGATGCCATATCGATATTTCATTCGAACATATATTCAATTACCTCGGCTGTACCCGGAACTGAGCGACCGCCAGCGGTCCAGCATCCCCTCGGGGACCTCCTCCGCGGTCAGCGCGTACACGAGGTGGTCCCGCCAGTCCCCGTCGATGTGGAGATAGCGCGGGCGCATTCCCTCCGAGCGGAAACCGAGCTTTTCCACCACCCGGCGGCTCGGGCCGTTCTCCGGGCGGATGCAGACCTCGATCCGGTGCAGTCCGAGGTTGCGGAAACAGTGGTTCACCGCGAGCGCGACGGCGGTGGGCATGATGCCCCGCCCGGCCACCGCCTCGTCGATCCAGTAGCCGACGTTGGCCGAGCACATCGAGCCCCAGGTGATGCCGCCGACGGTCAGCTGGCCGACCAGTCGGCCCTCGTGGAGCACGACGAAGGGCAGCATCCGCCCAGCCGAGGCCTCGCCGCGCAGGAAGCGGACCATCTGCCGGAAAGTCGGGCGCGACCCGGCGGCCTGGCCGGCCGGGCCGGGCGGCACGGTGGCCTCCCAGCGGCGCAGCCAGTCCCGGTTGCGGCGGCTGACCTCCTGCCACTCGCGCTGGTCGCGCGCCCGGATCGGGCGCAGCGTGACCTGCCCCTCGTGGAGTTCCACCGGCCAGCCGGCGTTCAGTGCGCTCTCCCGGAAGCCGGTGCGTCGGGCCGGGGGTGGTCCCCGCCGCCGAGCTGGTCGACGGCGTGGGCGAGCAGCGGCTCCAGGACGGCCAGGCCGTCCCTGACGCCGCCGGTCGAGCCCGGCAGGTTGACGATCAGGGTGCGTCCGGCGAGGCCGGCCAGGCCGCGCGAGAGGGCCGAGGTCGGCACCTTGTCGCGGCCGTACGCGCGGATCGCCTCGGCGATGCCGGGGACCTGCCGGTCGATCACCCGGGCGGTCATCTCGGGGGTGAGGTCCATCGGCGAGATTCCGGTGCCGCCGGTGGTCAGCACGACGTCGTAGCCGGCCGCGACGGCCTCGCGCAGGACGGCCTCCACCGGCTCGCCGTCGGGGACGACCCGGGGGCCGTCGGCGGTGAAGCCCATCGCGGTCAGACCGGCCACCAGCAGCGGGCCGCCCTTGTCCTCGTAGACGCCGGCCGAGGCGCGGTTGGAGACGGTGACGGCGAGGGCCCTCATGCGCCCACCTCGCTTCGCTCGATGCTCAGTTCGCTCATTCGGCCACCTCCGGCGCGAACCAGTCGCCGCTCTTGCCGCCGGTCTTGCTGAGCACCCTGACGGACTCGATGGTGGCGGCCTTGTCGACCGCCTTGACCATGTCGACGACGGTCAGCGCGGCGACCGTGACGGAGGTCAGCGCCTCCATCTCGACGCCGGTGCGGTCGGCGGTCTTCACGGTGGCGGTGATCTCCACCGCGTCGTCCGCGACCGCGAGGTCGACCTTGACGCCGGAGACGGCGATCGGGTGGCAGAGCGGGATCAGGTCCGGGGTCCTCTTGGCGCCCATGATCCCGGCGATCCGGGCGACTGCGAGGGCGTCGCCCTTGGGCACGCCCTCGCCGCGCAGCAGTTCGACCACCTTCGGGGAGACCCGGACCCGGCCGGCCGCGACGGCGGTGCGCGCGGTGGTGGCCTTCTCGGAGACGTCGACCATGCGGGCCGCGCCCTGGTCGTCGACGTGGGTGAGGCGGTCGCCGGGGGGAGGTGTCGTCACGGATGGCTCCAGGGGCGCGCAGGTCGAATACCGCGCTACCGTACAGCTCCCCCGGCCCGCCGCGTGGGAGGGGCCGGATCACGGGACGGGCGGCCCCGGCGCGCGGCCCTCAGGAGTCGAGCAGGACCACGTCCACCTCGCTGCCGGCGGGCAGCTCGGTGACGTCCTCGGGGACGGTGATCAGGCAGTTCGCCCGGGCCAGTGCGCCGACCAGGTGCGACTCCGTGCCGCCGACCGGCTCGACCGTGCCGTCCACCGCCGAGTACCGGCCGCGCAGGAACTGCCGCCGGCCGGCCGGGGAGCGCAGTGCCGCCGGGCACAGCGCGCGGACCACCGGGCGGTGGACGTCGGCGGCGCCGAGCATGGTGCGGATGACGGGGCGGACGAATAGCTCGAAGGAGATGTAGGCGCTGACCGGGTTTCCGGGCAGGGCGAGCAGCGGCACGCCGGCCGCGCCGCCGATCCGGCCGAAGCCCTGCGGCTTGCCGGGCTGCATCCGCAGCCGTCGGAAGTCGACGCCGCCGTACGACTCGAAGACCTCCTTGACCACGTCGTACGCGCCGACGCTGACCCCGCCGCTGGTGACGATCAGGTCGGCGCGGCCGAGCTGGTCCTCCAGGACGGCGCGCAGCCGGGCGGCGTCGTCCGGGACGCCGCCGACGCGGTAGGCGATGGCGCCGGCCTCCTGGGCCGCGGCGGTGAGGGTGAAGCTGTTGGAATCGGGGATCTGGCCCGGTCCGACCGGCTCGCCGGGCTGGACCAGCTCGCTGCCGGTGGACAGCACCACGACCCGCGGGCGCGGGCGGACCCTGACGGTGGCCCGGCCGATCGCGGCGAGCAGGCCGAGCTGGGTGGCGCCGAGCGGGGTGCCGGCCTCCAGGACGCGCGAGCCGGCCGCGACGTCGCTGCCGCGGCGGCGGATGTGGGCGCCCACGGCGACCGGGCGCAGGACCCGGACCTCCTCGTCCTCGACGGCCGCGGTCATCGCGTCGGCGGCCAGGCCGGTGCCGGTGCCGCCGTCGGTCCACTCGACCGGGGCGATGGCCTCGGCGCCGGGCGGGACGGGGGCGCCGGTCATGATCCGGGCGGCCTGGCCGGGGCCGACCCGGGGCAGCTCACCGGCGCCGGCGGCGATGTCGCCGACCACGGCGAGCACCGAGGGGTACTCGGCGGTGGCGCCGGAGGTGTCGGCGATGCGGACGGCGTAGCCGTCCATCGAGCTGTTGTCGAAGGGCGGCAGGTCGCCGCCGGCGAGGACGTCCTCGTCGAGCCGGCAGCCGCGGGCGTCCAGCAGCGGGAGCTCGATGGCGGGCAGCGGGCCGACCGAGGCGAGGACGTCGGCGAGGTGCTCGTCGACGGACCAGAGGCGGGGAGCCGCCGGTGCCGGGTCCGCGGCCCCGTCGCAGCAGGCTGCGGCGGTGCTGTCGGTGTGTTCCGTGGACCCGGTCATCGGCGGCTCGCTCTCGGTCGGTGGATCAGTCCTGCAGCTCGGAGGCGACGAACTCGCGCAGCCAGGAGCGGAACTCCGGGCCCAGGTCTTCGCGCTCGGAGGCCAGTCGGACGATGGCGCGCAGGTAGTCGGCGCGGTCGCCGGTGTCGTAGCGGCGGCCCTTGAAGAGCACGCCGTGCACCTGGCCGCCGGCCTCCGGGGAGCGGGTGGTCAGCTCGCGGAGGGCGTCGGTGAGCTGGATCTCGCCGCCACGGCCGGGCGGGGTCTCGCGCAGCACGTCGAAGACGGCCGGGTCGAGGACGTAGCGGCCGATGACGGCGTAGTTCGACGGGGCGTCGGCGGTGTCGGGCTTCTCGACCAGGTCGGTCACCTGGAAGACGTCGTCGCCGAAGCCGTTGGCCTTGACGGCGGCGCAGCCGTACAGGTGGATCTGGGAGGGGTCGACCTCCATGAGGGCGACGACCGAGCCGCCGAGCTCCTGCTGGACCTCGATCATGCGGGAGAGCAGCGGGTCGCGCGGGTCGATCAGGTCGTCGCCGAGCAGAACGGCGAAGGGCTGGCCGGCCACGTGCTGCTCGGCGACCGAGACGGCGTGGCCGAGGCCCTTCGGGTCGCCCTGGCGGACGTAGTGCATGTTGGCCAGCTCGACGGACTCCCGGACCCGGCGCAGGCGGTCCTCGTCGCCCTTGCGGGCGAGCAGCTCCTCCAGCTCGTAGGCGCGGTCGAAGTGGTCCTCGAGGGCGCGCTTGTTACGGCCGGTGACCATCAGTATGTCGGACAGCCCGGCGGACGCGGCCTCCTCGACGACGTACTGGATGGCCGGCTTGTCGACGACGGGCAGCATCTCCTTCGGCGTGGCCTTGGTGGCCGGGAGGAAGCGGGTGCCCAGTCCGGCCGCGGGTACCACGGCCTTCGTTACCGGAATTCGAGAGTTGGTCGTCGTCATGCGTAAACCTTACTAAGGCACGTTTTGCCCGCCCGGGCTCGGCCGGACGGCTAGGAGAGCCCGTCGCCGGGGCCGGCCACGGTGGCAGGCGTCTGGGAGATGACCGGCTGGGCGAGGGGGTCCCCGCCGGCACAGGGCGACAGACTACCCGGCTTTCCGGAACGGTCACGTTCGGCTGCCGGGCCGTTGTCCGCGCGGGAAGTGAGGGGCTGGGAAAGGTGCGGTGGAGACGTTCCGCGCCAGCAGTCGCCGCCTGCCGCGCGGGCGTCGGCGAGCGCCTTGTCGGCGGCCCGGAGCAGGACGGCGGCGTGGGTGCCGTCCCCGGGGAGCACGGCGACGCCGACGGCGGCGGTCAGGCCGTTGCCGCCGGCCGGGCGGGGCTCGCGCGGGCCGGAGGACCAGTCGAGCAGCAGGTGCCGGCGGACGGACCAGACCAGCCGCTCGGCGACCTGGGCGGCGCCCTCGGCGCCGGTGTCCGGCAGGACGACCAGGAACTCCTGGCCGCTGTACCGGCCGAGGGTGTCGGCGCGGCGGATCTCCATCGCGAGCCGCTGGGCGAGGTCGCGCAGTATCGCGCCGGCTCGGGCCCGGCCGTGCTCGGCGATGACCGCGTCGAAGCCGGCGATCTCCAGCAGCAGCACGGCGAGCGGCCGCGGCCCGTCCTGCCGGCCGGCCCGCTCGGCGCGGCGGGCGCGTTCGATCTCGCGGTCCAGGGTGAGCTGGAGGTGGCGGTAGTTCCACACGCCGGTGAGCGGGTCGCAGGAGGCGGTGCGCTCCAGCTCGGCGCAGCGGGCCTCCAGCTCGGCGACCCGCTCGTGCAGCCGGGCCTCCCGGGCGGCGGCCTGCTCGCCCCTGCGGCGCAGCCGCAGCCCGAGCGCGGTGGCGCCGGTCAGCGCGGGGGCGCTCAGCGCGGCCAGGGCCTGGACCAGCAGCGGGGTGGGCAATCGGGGCGACCTTTCGCGTGTCAGGCTCTGCCCGTCGAAGGCGAGAGCCGTGGAGGAGATCCCATGCACAACGAGAAGAGCGCGCTGAGGACACGGCTGCTGGCCGACCGTCGCGCGCTCACCGTGGAGGAGCGCGCGGAGACGGCGCGTGCGTTCGCCCTGCATGCCGTGGAGCTGGCGGCACCGGGCACCACCGTCGCCGCGTACGTCTCGGTCGGTGCCGAGCCGGGGACGGGCCCGCTGCTCGACGCGCTGCGGGCGCGCGGGGTGCGGGTGCTGCTGCCGGTCCTGCTCGCCGACAACGACCTGGACTGGGCGGTGTACGAGGGGATCGACGCGCTGGCCCCGGCGGGGCGCGGCCTGCTGGAGCCGGTCGGGCCGCGGCTGGGGCCGGAGGCGGTGACGGAGGCCGCGGTGGTGCTGCTGCCGGGGCTGGCGGTGGACCGGCACGGGCTGCGGCTGGGCCGGGGCGGCGGCAGTTACGACCGGGTGCTGGCCCGGCTGGAGCGGGCCGGGGCGCGGCCGGTGCTGGCGGTGCTGCTGTACGAGCACGAGTTGCTGGCGGAGGTGCCGGCCGAGTCGCACGACCGGCCGGTGGACGTGGCGGTCACGCCGTCGGGGCTGCACCGGCTCGGATAGGGCAGCACGCGCGGGGAGGAAGACGGCACGAGCTGGGATCGAAGACAGCACCGGCCCCGCTCGGAGCGAGCGGAGCCGGTGCTGTTCGGCGCGTCGGCCGTTGTGGCCTGCGTCAGCCGTTGTTGCTGAGGACGAGCTTGTGCTTGGTCGCCTTCTCGACCGCGTCCGGCGAGTACGCCCAGGTCAGCAGCCTGCCCTTGAGCCAGAGGTCGGTCTGGTCGTTGTAGTTCGCGTGGAAGGCGTGGCCGGAGGCGCCGCCCACGTTGATCCACCGCGAGCCGTCGAAGTCGCTCAGGTCGACCACCATCCGCATCGACGGGATCCAGTCGACCTGGTAGCCGGCCGCCGCGTTCCAGCCCGCCGCGTCGACCGCCGCCGAACTGCCGGAGAGGCGGTACGGGCCGCGGTTGAGCAGCTTGTGGACCACGCCGGAGGCGATCGACGACTCGTCGGTGCCGAGGGTCTGCTCGCGCAGCGTCAGCTTGTGCAGGCGGCCCCAGCTCCAGGTGGAGACGTCCTTGCTGAGCAGCGAGGTCAGGTCCTGGCGGGCGTTCTTCATCGCCTCCTTGAGCAGGTTGTCCAGGCCCTTCTGCTCCTTGTGCTCCGAGTCGATGTACGTCCACCACGAGCTGTCGGGCTTGTCCAGCTGCTGGCGCACCACCTCGGTCCAGCGGTCGCCGCCGTCCGGCTGCGCCTTGCCCGGGTCGCGGGTGCCGCACACGGTGGCGATCTTGCTGGCGCTGTCCGGCTTGGTCGGGTCGTCCTGCTGGTGGACCAGCAGGCAGTTGCCCTTGGCCCGCAGGTCGGCCGGGAACTTCTGGCCGAAGGCGAGGCTGAGCAGCTGGCGCCAGACGCCGTTGTAGTAGGCGGCGGCGGCCGAGTCGGCGTCCTGGTGGTAGTTCCAGTCCTTCAGCAGGTCCTGGGCCTCGCGCACGTAGGGGTCGTCGATCTGCTGCTTGAGCAGCAGCGGGACGAGCGTCTTGGCCATGGTGCTGGTGTTGTCCAGCTGCAGGGACTGCATGTCGTCCGGCGAGATCTTGCCGTTGTTCTTGAGCAGGCCGTCGAGCTGGTCGGTGATCTCCTTGGCCCGGGTGCCGTACTCCCAGTCCTTGGTGAGCGCCGGCTTGTAGCTCTGGTCCACCACGGCCTGGTTGGCGGTGACGATGTAGCCGGCGGGCGGGTTGAGGCTCCACGGCAGGGAGTTGAAGGGGATCGAGCCCTTCCACTGGTACGCGGAGTCCCAGCCCGGGGCCGGGAGGGTGCCGTCGCCCTTGCCGCGGATCGGGATGTCGCCCGGGGCCTGGTAGCCGATGTTCTTGGCGTCGGCGTAGATCAGGTTCTGCGCGGGGACGGCGAAGTCCTTGGCGGCGAGGCGGAATTCGTCCCAGTTCTTCGCCCGGTCCAGCCCGAACACGGCGTCCATGGTCTTGCCGGGGTTGAGCGCGGTCCACTGCAGGGCCACGCCGTAGCCGCCGGTGCCGCGGTCGGGGGCGGCGCTGCCGTTCGGGGCGTACTTGCCGACGTTCTGCTGCTCGGTGCTCTGGTCGGAGATGAGCGGGGCGCCGGTCTGGGTGGTGCGGACGGTGATGGTGCGGTCCTCGCCGCCGGCGACCTTGATGACCTCCTTGCGGAGGTCGAACTTCACGTCCTTGCCGTCGACCTGGTAGGTGTCCGGGCCGGTGACCTTCTCCAGGTACAGGTCGGTGACGTCGGCGCCGAGGTTGGTGAAGCCCCAGGCGATGTCCTTGTTGTGGCCGATCACCACGCCGGGCATGCCGGCGAAGGTGAAGCCGGAGGCGTCGAACTGGCAGGCCGGCGAGGCGGTGCGGCAGTGCAGGCCCATCTGGTACCAGACCGAGGGCAGGCCGGGGCCGAGGTGCGGGTCGTTGGCCAGCAGCGGCTTGCCGGTGGTGGTGTGGGTGCCGGCCACCACCCAGGAGTTGGAGCCGATGCCCTGGCCCGGGCGGCCGAGCAGCTGCGGCATCGCGTCGACCCGGTCGGTGAGGCCCTTGAGCAGCGCCTTGGTGGTGGCCGCGCCCTGGGCGGTGGGGGTGCCGGTGGGGGCGCCCGGGCCCGGCTGGGCGGAGCCGTCCGCCGGGCGGTAGGTGTCGCCGACGACCGTGCCGGTCTTCACGATCGTGCCGTTGCGGCTGTACGGGTACTCCGGGTACAGCTCGGCGATCTTCTCCGCACTGAAGTCCTGGGCCAGCAGCGAGCGGTCGACCTCCTCCTGGAGGTTCCCGGAGAGGTTCCAGGCCATCGCCTTGAGCCAGGACACCGAGTCGACCGGGGACCACTGCTCGGGCTTGTAGCCGCTGTTGACCGCGCCGAGCAGCGCGTACTCCAGCGAGGCGCTCTCGCCGCCCGGGTGCTCGGCCAGCCAGGCGTTGACACCGTCCGCGTACGCCTGGAGGTACTTGTTGGTCTCCGGCGACAGCTTGGTCTTGATCTCCTGCTCGGCCACCCGCCGCCAGCCCATGGTGCGGATGAAGGCGTCGGTGTCGACCTGGCTGTCACCGAACATCTCGGAGAGGCGGCCGGCGGTGATGTGCCGGCGGACGTCCATCTCCCAGAAACGGTCCTGCGCCTGGACGTAGCCCTGGGCGCGGAAGAGGTCCTCGGCGGTGTCGGCGTAGAGCTGGGGGATGCCGTTGACATCCCGCTTGACGTCGACCGGCGCGCTCAGGCCCGACACCTTGACGCTGCCGTCCACCTCCGGGAAGGACGCGCGGACCGCGGCGACCCCGCGGTAGCCGCCGTAGCCGACGCCGGCCACCAGCAGCACGACCAGCACGATCACGATCAGACGGGCGCGCCGGAACTTCTTCGAGCGGGGCATCTGGGTCCTTGCGGTCCTCGACTTCGGGGCGGGCGGGCGTGTCCAGGGCCTTCGGCCATGACAGGTCACCACATTAGGCCGAGTCGGCGCGGCGCCGTGCACGGGGGACGCCCAGCGCGGCATCGGAGGTGGTCAACGCCCCGATCGGGAAGGCCTGGTGGGGGCCGGAGAGGGAACCAAACTAAAGATATGGCAAAATGTTAGACTGAGTAACGATCCACAAGGGGAGCATTGACGGCTTCTTGACGGGTCGCCCCCCGAAACAGCACGCCCCCGCAGCACAGCCAGACACCCCGCCCGCCCCCACGCCCGCCCGAGGTGCCCCTGCGTGAACGTCGACCACCTGAACCAGCTGCTCCTCGAGTTCTCCGTGATCCTGCTGGTCGCGGTGGTCGCCGTGCGGATCTCCACCAGGTCGGGGCTGCCCAGCCTGCTGATCTACCTCGGCATCGGCGTCGCGCTCGGCCAGAACGGCATCGGCATCACCTTCAACAACGCCGAACTGACCCAGGTGCTCGGCTACGCGGCCCTCGTGGTGATCCTCGCCGAGGGCGGTCTCAAGACGAGCTGGCGCGAGGTCAGACCGGTCATGCCGGCGGCCACCGTGCTCGCCACCGCCGGCGTCGGGATCAGCGTGTTCGTCACCGCGGCCGGCGCGCACTGGCTGGTCGGGCTGGACTGGCGGACGTCGATGCTGCTCGGCGCGATCGTCTCCTCCACCGACGCCGCGGCCGTCTTCTCCGTCCTGCGGACGGTCCCGCTGCCGCACCGGCTCACCGGTCTGCTGGAGGCCGAGTCCGGCTTCAACGACGCGCCCGTCGTCATCCTGGTCGTCGCCTTCGCCACCGCCGGCGAGCTGGACTCCTGGTACGTCCTGGTCGGCACGATCGTCGCCGAGCTGGTGATCGGCGCCGCGGTCGGCTTCGCGATCGGCAAGATCGGCGCGTTCGGCATCAAGCACGTCGCCCTGCCGTCCTCCGGCCTGTACCCGATCGCCGTGATGGCGCTCGCCGTACTCGCCTACGCGGGCGGCGCGCTGCTGCACGGCTCCGGCTTCCTCGCCGTCTACACCTGCGCGGTGATCCTGGGCAACGCCAAGCTGCCGCACGGCCCGGCCGTCCGCGGCTTCGCCGACGGCCTGGCCTGGATCGGGCAGATCGGCATGTTCGTCCTGCTGGGCCTGCTCTGCACGCCCGAGACGATGGGCTCCTCCGTGGTGCCCGCGCTGGTCATCGGCGCTGTGCTGGTGTTCCTGGCCCGGCCGCTGTCGGTGGTGTTCAGCCTGACGCCGTTCCGGGTGCCCGGGAGGGAGCAGGCGCTGCTGAGCTGGGCCGGGCTACGCGGGGCGGTGCCCATCGTGCTGGCCACCATCCCGATGGTGTCGGGCGCGCCGATGGCCCAGGACGTGTTCAACATCGTCTTCATCCTGGTCGTCGTCTTCACCCTGCTCCAGGGCCCGACCCTGCCGTGGGTGGCCAGACAGCTGCGGATCGGCGAGGGCGCGATGGGCCAGGACCTCGACATCGAGTCGGCCCCGCTGGAGAAGCTGCACGGCCACCTGCTGTCGGTCGCGCTCTCCCCGACGTCCAGGATGTCCGGGGTCGAGGTCAGCGAGCTGCGGCTGCCCAAGGGGGCGGCGGTCACCCTGGTGGTGCGGGAGGGGAACTCCTTCGTGCCGGACAAGGCGACGGTGCTGCGCGGCGGGGACGAGCTGCTCGTCGTCACCACGGACGAGGTCGGCGAGGCGGCGGAGCGGCGGCTGCGGGCCGTGGACAAGGGCGGCAAGCTCGCGGGGTGGCTGTACGGGCGGTGAGCGCAGCTTGTACGGAGCGTCGCCCGCGTGGGGCGGGCTGCCTGGTTCGGCCTGAACCCTGGCGTAATCTACGCGCGTAACTGTATGGTGGCCTGACCACCGTTTTGACAACCCCAGCATCTGCCTGATGCAGAGTTGGCGCGACCGCTCGGCGGCTGCGGCCCGGTCCTCGGCAACCATGCCGGACCGGCCCGGTATCTACCCCGGTCGACGCGCGAGAGGACGACTCTCGGCGCCGTCGGGGCCACCCCTATGCCCCTTCCGCGCTACCAGGCAGCAGGAAGGACCGACCGTGACGGCCCGCCGAACGGTCGATGACGCCACGGACACCCGCACCGTCCCCGACGCCGGCCCCGCCCGCGTCGGGTACGGCGCACTGCTGCGCACGCCGGGTGCCTGGACGTTCCTGGCACCCGCGTTCGTCGCGCGGCTGCCCTACGCGATGATCAGCATGGGCATCCTGATGCTCATCACGGGCAGTGGCGGCTCGTGGGGCACGGCCAGCACGGTCGCCGCCGTCTCGGCCGTCGCCCAGGCCCTGATCGGGCCGCAGACCGGTCGGCTCGCCGACCGCTTCGGGCAGGCCGCCGTGCTGGTCCCGACCGTCGTCGTGCACGCCGTGTCGGTCGGCACGCTGATCGCACTGGCGCTCGGCCACGCGCCGGCGTGGAGCCTGTACGCGGCCGCCGCCCCGGCCGGCGCGAGCATTCCGCAGATCGGCGCTATGGTCCGGGCCCGCTGGATCTCCCTGTTCACGGCCGAGTCGGCCGGGTCCGAAGGGTCTGCAGGGGCCTCCGGGTCCGCCGGGTCCGCGGCGAAGATCGGCACCGCGTTCGCGTTCGAGTCCGTGACGGACGAGTTCACCTTCGTGGTCGGCCCGATCCTGGCCGCCACCATCGCGACCACGATCAGCCCGGCGACCGGGCTGGTGACCGAGGCCGCGCTGACCGTCGTCGGCGGTCTGGCCTTCGCCACCCAGCGGCGCACCGCCCCCGCCCGCCAGCCCCACCAGCCCGGCGCCCGGCGCGACTCCGCGCTCGCCTCGCCCGGCGTCCGGCTGCTGGTCGGGGCCTTCCTCGGGGTCGGTGCCGTGTTCGGCGGCCTGCAGGTCTCGATGACCGCCTTCGCCGACTCGGTCGGGCAGCACGGTGCGGCCGGCACCGTGTACGGGATCTTCGCCGGCGGCTCGATGCTGGCCGGCGTGCTGTACGGCGTGATCGCCTGGCGGCGGTCCGTCCAGCAGCGGATGATCGCCAGCTACGCGCTGCTGGTGCTGGGGTGCTCGACGCTGTGGGCGATGCCCAACCTGGTCGCGCTGACGGTCGCCGGGCTGGTCTGCGGTCTGGCCATCGCGCCGACCCTGATCAGCGGCTACACGCTGGTCGAGACGCTGGTCGCGGACGGCGCCAAGACGGAGGCGTTCACCTGGCTGACCGGCGCCATCGGCCTCGGGCTGGCGACCGGCGCCATGGTGGCCGGGCGGCTGATCGACGGCCACGGGCCGTCCGTCGGGTTCCTGGTGCCGCTCGGCGGCGCCGGGCTGGGCCTGGTCGCGCTGGTCTCGCTGCGGCACCTGCTGGTCGCGGCCGGCGGGGCGAGCGCGGTGGTCGCGGGCTCGGCCGAGCTCGATGAGATGCCGCAGCTGGTAGGCGCCGCCAAGGGCTGAACCGGTCGTGACCGGCGCCCGGACGGGGCTCATCTCACACCGGAGTCGCTGGACTCATCCGGCGGAATGCCGCATCATTGACCATCGTTAGCACTCATCAGGCGCGAGTGCCAGGAGGAAGACAAGTGCCCACGTACCAGTACCAGTGCACCGAGTGCGGTAACGGCCTGGAGGCGGTGCAGAAGTTCACCGACGAGGCGCTGACCACGTGCCCCGACTGCCAGGGACGGCTCCGCAAGGTCTTCTCGGCCGTGGGCGTGGTGTTCAAGGGCTCCGGCTTCTACCGGACCGACAGCCGCTCGTCCTCCAGCAGCTCGGTGGGCTCCGGCTCGTCCTCCGCCTCCTCGACGGCGTCGTCCTCGTCGTCGTCCTTGGGCGGGTCGAGCAGCTCGACCTCCTCGGCGAGCCCGGCTCCGGCCGCCGGCTGACCTCAGCAGATTTCGAAAGGCCCGTTGGCCCGCGTTTCGGCGCGGCGGCGGGCCTTTCGCGTGCCCCCGTATGCCCGTGCTGTCAATGACGGACGGCCGGCTTCATGCGGGCGGGTGTACGAAGTTGTCCACACCCCAGGGTTGTCCACAGGCTGCGGATAACGTCTTTCGCCGTTCGAAGCGGGCGCGCATCGTGAGGTTCACCAGAAACCGGCCGACCCCGGAGGTGTCCCGATGACGACGCTGAGCTGCTCCGTCCCCCTGCCTGCGCCCGCTGTGCCACCCCGGCGGGAGGTGCCGCGCTTCCCGCCGATCCGGCGCGGGGCCGGCGGGTGGCACCGCTGGCGGCACGCCGTACGGCGGCGGGCCGGGGTGCCGGCGCTGGTGCTGCTCACGGTGGCCGCGGCGCTCGCGGTCGGTCCGGCGCGGGCCGGGCTTCCACCGCCGGGCGGGGCCGCGGGCCGGGTGGGTTGTCAGTCTGCAGCGCCGGACGATCACCCGTGACCCGGCTACGGCTTCGTGTCCCCGCTCAGTCCCCGTGGTGCGGCGGGCGCTGGCTCAGGTACCAGTCCAGCCCCCGCCCACCGCCGTCCCCCGACCCGGGGCGGTCGCCCCAGCCCGCATCGGTGTCGTCCTTGGACCGCTGGTCCAGCGGGTCACCGAAGACCAGGCGCGCCTTGGCCTTGGCCGTCGCCGACGGGTCCTGCTGCTGTCCCTGCTCCTGCTCGCTCACCCTGCTCACCCTGCTGCTCGCCCTACGTTCGACCTGCCCCCAAGCCTAAGAGCTCGGCGGCATGCCACAGGCCCTGGTGCGGAGCGATCCACATCAGGGTCAGGACCGACGCCCGACCGACCGATGCCCGACCGGTGGGGGCGGCTGGTCAGGCCGCTTCGAAGCCGGCGTGGTCGGCGATCTTCTTCAGCTCGGCGAGTGCGTGCTTCTCGATCTGCCGGATCCGCTCGCGGGTCAGACCGTGCTGCTTGCCCACCTCGGTGAGGGTGCGCTCGCGGCCGTCCTCCATACCGTAGCGGGAGCGGATGATCGAGGCCGTGCGGTCGTCCAGCCGACCGATCAGGTCGTCCAGCTCCTCGCGGCGGAGCATGACCATCACGGCGTCCTCGGGGGACGTCGCCCCGGTGTCCTCGACCAGGTCACCGAACTGGGTCTCGCCCTCGTCGTCGACCGACATGTTCAGGCTGACCGGGTCGCGCGCCCAGTCCAGCACGTCCTTGATCCGGGCCTCGGTGGTGTCGAGCTCGGCCGCGATCTCGGCCGGCTCGGCCTCGCGGCCCAGCTCCTTGGACTTCTCCCGCTGCACCCGCCGGATCCGCCCGAGCTCCTCGACCAGGTGGACGGGCAGCCGGATGGTGCGGGACTGGTCCGCGATCGAGCGGGTGATCGCCTGCCGGATCCACCAGGTGGCATAGGTGGAGAACTTGAAACCCTTGGCGTAGTCGAACTTCTCGACGGCGCGCACCAAGCCCGCGTTGCCCTCCTGGATGAGGTCCAGCAGCGGGAGGCCGCTGCGCGGGTACCGGCGGGCGACCGCGACCACGAGCCGGAGGTTGGAGCGGATGAAGACGTCCTTGGCGCGCTCGGCGTCCTCGGCTATCGCCTCCAGTTCCTCGCGCTCGACGCCCTCGGGGAACTCGCCCTCGTCCAGCAGGTGCTGGGCGTACACGCCGGCCTCGATCCGCAGCGAGAGCTCGACCTCCTCGGCGGCATCGAGCAGGGGAGTCCTGGCGATCTCGTCGAGGTACATGCCGACCAGGTCACGGTCGGCCTCAAGGTTGGTCGGGCGGGCCGCGCGAGTCCGGTCGGCCCTGTCGCGAACGACGGCACGGGTGGCCATACTTGCTCCCTTTGCTGGTGTTGCCGACTTTGCTGGTCTTGCCGAGGTCTGCCTGCCTGCCCCGAGAGGGCAAGAAATGCGGGCCCACGGGCTCACACGTAACGATCCAACGAACAGATTCCGGACAACATTCCCAAGTCGCTCAGATTCTTCCCAGCGATGCAGTATCCTGCCGGTTTTCACCCGCGTTCTGGACACAGGGTGACCGGTCGGGCACCTGGGGGTGCACACCGTGCGACCGTTTCCGAGCGGCCCGGGTCAGGCGCGCGGAACCGAGCGCACCAAACTGGCTTGCGCACGAACCCCACACGCATCCCTCACACGCGAGCGCCTCACTGGTTGAACCCGCGAACCGCCGCGCACGTTCCCATGCGCCCCGATCCCAGCCCACGTCCGCGCCCCGGTGCACGCGAGTCCTCCCCACAAAAGATGCCGAATCGCTATCACTCCGGCGCCCGATCGGCGCGGCACGCTGGGAAGGTGTCAGTCATGCACCTGACCAACAGCGCGTCATCCATCACTGTGCGTCACCGCCGTCTCCTCAGGGACGCGGCGCTCGCGGTGAGTTGTGCCGCGCTGTTCGGCCTGCTGGCCACCCTGGTGGCTCGGCACTGGCAGCCACTCGACCGGTTCGACCGGGACTGGATCGGCGAACTGCACACCTACGCCAGGGAGCACCGGATCTGGACCGCCTCGGTACAGACCCTCTCCGACATCGGCGGCACGGTCACCATGCGTGTCCTGTTGGGCATCGCGGCCGCCTGGCTCTGGCTGATCGGTGCCAGGACGCTCGCCGCGTGGGTCGCCGCCCAGACGCTGCTCGGATGGGGCGGGCAGTGGGCGCTGAAGTTCGCCGTCGGCCGCCAGCGGCCGACGTTCGGGGATCCGGTCTCGCACGCCGCCGGCCCGGCCTTCCCCTCCGGGCACGCCATGGCCTCCGCGATCACCTGCGCCGTGCTGGTCGGCCTGGTCTGGCCGCGAGCCGGACGCCGCGGCCGGATCGCCGCCGGCGCGGTGGCCGTGGGGACCGTCCTGACCATCGGCTGGACCAGGGTCGCGCTCGGCGTGCACTGGCCGAGCGACGTGCTCGCCGGCTGGCTGGCCGCCGGCGTCGTGCTGGGCACCGTCACCGCCGTGATCGAGCTCTGGTGCCCGGGCGCCCTGGCCCGGGACGTCCGGCGGGTCAACTGGCGCACCAGACCCCGGGTTCAGCGCGTCGTCGTGCCGTCGTTCCGCCCGTCCCGCGGTGGCGACCCCCGGGACGAGAGCGCCGACCACCCCGACGAGGCCGTTCGATAGCTTGACGGGCATGTCCCGTATCCAGGAACCCACCCTCGCGACCCACGCCCGTTACCCCGAGCACCCGTTGCGGATCGCCACCGTCCAGGCCCAGGCCGCGGCCGGCGACATATCCGCCAACGCGACCACCGCCGCGGAACTGATCCGGGAGGCCGCCGCCTCCGGTGCCCGGCTGGTGCTCTTCGCCGAGAAGTTCCTCTCCGGCTACGAGCCCGAGCTGATCAGCAGTGATCCGCTCAAGTACGCCGTCCAGCCCGGCGATCCGCGTCTCGCGCCGATCGCCGAGGCCTGCCGCGACACGGGCACCGCCGCCGTGGTCGGCGCCGCCGTGCAGGACGGCCCCGATCTGCGCGTCTCCGCCCTTGTGTTCGGCCCGGACGGCTCCTCCGTCACCCGTTACGACAAGCAGCACCTGTTCAAGGCGGAGCGCGACTACTACCGCCCCGGGACGAACGGCTGCACCCTGGAGCTCGACGGCTGGCGGCTCGGTCTCGGCGTCTGCTACGACTCCGGCTTCCCCGAGCACGCCCGCGCCGCCGCACTGGACGGCTGCCACGCCTACCTGGTCGGCGCACTGTTCAGCGTGGGCCACGGCCACCACGAGTCCCGCACCTGGTTCCCCGCCCGCGCGCTCGACAACACCCTCTACACGGTGCTCGCCAACCACATCGGCACCACCGGCGGTTGGCACACCTGCGGCGGCAGCGCGGTCTGGTCCCCGGACGGCCGCCTGCTCGCCGAGGCGGGCGAGGACCGGCGCGAGATCGTCCTCGCCGACCTCGACCCGGTCGTCCTGCGCACCACCCGGGAGACCGAGCCCCTCCTGGCCGACTTCGCCGCCCGCCTCCCGGCCGGCCCGCGTGCCAAGTTCACCCTGGGCTAACGGCTCCTCAGCTCACACGCCCCGTGGCCGGCCCCCACCGTCACCCGCCCGATCCGGCGGGCCGGCCGCACCACAGCGCTCTCCCTGGCCGGCCCATTCGCAGCAGCACCCCGCCGGCCACCTGCTCGCGCCCCGGGCCCCAACACAAGGCCGGCCAGCACTCCCTCGCCGGAACGCCGAGAGGCCCTCCGCCCGATCGGGCGGAGGGCCTCTGCGTACGCGTGCCCCAGGCAGGATTCGAACCTGCGACACCGGCTTTAGGAGAGCCGTGCTCTATCCCCTGAGCTACTGAGGCGGGGGCCGTCTGGTGACACGGCCGTCCACAGCGTACCGGATCGGGGGTGGGGTGCGGGCGGCCGCCAATGGTGCGGGTGCCGACGGGGCGTCAGGATGGGTCAAGTAGCCTGCTGAAAATTGTTCGAAATCCGTCCGCCCGAACGAAGGATCCGATGAGACCTGCTGCGCACCCGGTCAGCCGACTGCTGGGGCACGTGTGGCTGTGGCCGGCAGTGGTCATGCTCGCGGTCGGGCTGTACCGGGTGGGGACGCCCGAGCTGTGGCGGGACGAGGTGGCGACGTGGACGGCGGCCACCCGGTCGCTGACGGATCTGCTGCGGCTGCTCCAGCACATAGACGCCAGCAACGGCGCGTACTACCTGCTGATGCACGGCTGGACGGCGGTGTTCGGGGACTCGGTGGTCGCGCTGCGGCTGCCGTCGGTGCTCGCCATGGCCGGGGCGGCGGCGTTCGTGGCACTGTCGGCCGAGCGGCTGTTCGGCGGGCGGGTGGCGGCAATCGGCGCCGGGCTGCTGTTCACCGCGGTGCCGCAGGTCTCGCGGTACGCGCAGGAGGCGCGGGTGTACGCGCTGGTGACGTGCGCGATCGCGGCGGCCACGTGGTTCCTGCTGCGCGCGCTGGAGCGGCCGACGTGGCGGAGGTGGGCGCCGTACTGCGCGGCGATGACGCTGGCGGGTGTGGGACACCTGATCTCGTTCAGCACGGTGGCCGGGCAGGCCGCGGTAGTGCTGCTGCACCTGTGGCGTACGCGCGGAGCGGTGGAGCGGCGGCTGGTGTGGCAGTACCCGCTGGCGGTGGCGGTCTCGGCCCTGCCGGTGGTGCCGGTGGTGATCCTGGGCAGCCGCCAGTCGGATCGGCAGCTGGGCTGGATCGACACGCCGTCGTTCCGGCTGCTGGTGCGGTTCGGCGAGCACCTGGCAGGCGCGCCGCACGTGTTCCAGGCCCTCGCCCTGCTGGCGGTGCCGGCGCTGGTGCTGCCGGGCCGGCGGGTGCAGGCGTGGCAGGCGCTGCTGCTGGCGGAGCTGCCGGTGGTGGGCGTGTGGGTGGTGTCGCAGGGCGGCACGTCGTACTTCATCGACCGGTACCTGCTGTTCACGGTGCCCGCCTGGGCGGCGCTGGCCGGGGGCGGGGTGGCGGCCGTGTACGAGGCGCTGGCGGGCCTCGCCCGGCCCGACAGGGAGCCGCGGAAGGCCGCTGCGGCGCTGCTGGCGCTGGGGCTGCTCGCGCTGCCCGCGGTGGCGGCGCTGCCGGCGCAGGCCACGGTGCGCTACCAGGGCGCGCACTCGGACTCCGAGGAGCCCTTCCGGGCCGCCGCCGACCTGATCGCCGCCGGATACCGCTCGGGGGACGGGGTGGCCGTCCCGCTCGGTGACCAGAGCTGGGCGATGGTGGGGCCGGGCATCAGCTACTACCTGCCGTCGGACGTACGGCCGTATCCGGTGTTCGTGGCGGAGAGCGCGGCCGAGGCGGAGGAGCTCTCGCCGACGCTCTGCGCGGAGGCGGCCGCCTGTCTGGGGCAGGGGCCGCGGATCTGGTTGCTGGTCCTCGGGGATACCGCGGACCCGCTGGCCGTCCTCCCCTCGGAGCAGGCGCAGGCGCTCCGGGCGCGGTACGGCGCACCCGACCGGGTGACGCCGCTCGGCGGGGTCACGCTCGCACTGCTGAACCGGACGGGCTGAGCCCGGACCGGAGGGGCATATCGGCGCCGCACAGGCGGCTGAAGCCCGGGGACGACAAAGCCCGCGGACGACGAAGGGGGAGCCGGTTCGAGCCGGCTCCCCCTCCGCATGAGATGCCGTACGGCATCTCATGCCGTACGAATCAGAGCATCCGGGTCAGGCGGGACAGGATGGACGGCGGGTTGAGGTCGGACTGGAGGGCCACCGGCACCTCCGTCTTGTTGTCGCCCGAGCCCGCGCGCAGCACGCCGACCTCGGCGCCGGCCTTGGCCGTGTGAGCGACCTTCGTCGCGTCCAGGCTGACGGTGCCCGTGATGCCGGGGAAGCCGGCCACGACGAGGTCCTTGGCCGCGACGACCGGGACCCTGCCGCCGAGCCCGTTGTCGACGTAGCCGACGACGTCACCCTTCTTGGCGAGGGTCTGGCCGGTGAGGCCGTTCTGCGCGGCCTGGATCTGCTTGCCGCTGACCTTCAGCACGACCGACAGGATGTCCTCGCCCTTGTTGGGCCCCGCGGGCGGCTGGCCCAGGGTGACGCCGAGGATCATCCGCCGCACGCCGCCGATCTCCTTGTAGGCGGCCCACATCAGGCAGCCGCCGGCCGGGGTGCTGGAGCCGGTCTTGACGCCGATGACACCGGTCTTCGGGTTGATCAGGTTGTTGGTGTTGGGGATCTTCTGGTTGTTGAAGTTGGTCTCCGGGGTGGAGACGATCTGCCGGAAGATCTCGTCCTGCATGACCTGCTCGGCCAGCTTCAGCTGGTCCTTGGCAGTGGACTTGGTGTCCGATTTGTAGCCGGCCGGGTCGGCGTAGGTGGTGTTGGTCATGCCGAACTTCGCCGCGGTCTCGTTCATCGCCTTGACGAACTCGGCCTCGGAGCCGGAGTGGAAGCGGGCGAGCAGCCGGGCCACGTTGTTGGCCGACGGCAGCATCAGCAGCTCCAGCGCCTGGTACTCGGTGAGCACCTGGTTCTCGGTGAGCGTGACCTTCGACTCGTCGACGTTTTCGGACTCCTGCGCGGCCTGCTTGTCGACGGTGATCTTCGGGCCGCTCTCTCCCTTCTTCAGCGGGTACTTCTGCAGGACCAGGTACGCGTTCATCACCTTGGTGACACTGGCGATCGAGGCCGGGGTCTCCTGACCGGAGCTGCCGAGGCTGCCGACGCCGACCACCTCGGCGGCGGACTGGCCCTTGGCCGGCCAGGCCAGGTCGAGCTGGTCACCCGGGAAGCCGAAGCCGGTTGCGGCGGAGAACTTCACCTTCGCGTCCGGCAGCGGGCGCAGCAACTGCGCCACGGCCGCCACGCCGAGCACCACGGCGAGGAAGACCGTCCAGATGGTGATCCGCTTGAGCGCGCGGCGCAGCGGGGAGACCGGGCGGGCGTTGAGGCTCGCCAGGACCTCCATCGCCTCGGCGGTGGTCTCCGGCGACGGCAGCGGCTCCGGGCCGGGCAGCGGCTCGGGCCCGGGCAGCGGCGGGACGGGCGGCACCGGCGGCCGGTCCGGGGTGGGCAGCGGCTCGGGGGCCGGGGCGGGGCCGGGCTTCGGCGCGGGGGTCGGCTTCGGCAGCGGCTCCGGGCCGGGCTGCGGCTCCGGCTCGGGGACGGGCTTCGGCTCGGGGTGCGGCTCGGGCACCGGCTCCGGGACGGGACCGGGCTCGGGCAGCGGCGCCGGCGCCGGCGGCTCGGGGACGGTGCCGGCGGTGGGGGTGGCCGCGAGAGGAGCGCGGAGCGGCTTCGGCTTCTCCGGCTTCTCGGACTTGTCAGCCTTGTCGGCCTCGCCAGCCTTGTCGGCCTTGTCAGCTCTATCGGCCTTGTCGCTCTTGTCGTCCTTCGCGGGCGTCTCGGCGCTCTCCGCGCTCGCGGGCTTCTCCGGGCTCTTGGCCTTGGTCAGCTTCACGCCCGACGCGGCCGGCGCGTCGTCAGCGGGCGCGTCATCAGCGGGCGCGTCGCCAGTGGTCTCGGCGGGCTCGGCGGGCTCGGGCGTGTCGCCCTCGGACGCATCGTCACCGGACACGTCGCCCTCGGGCGTGTCGCCCCCGGAAGCGGCCTCCTCGGCGTCCTCGGCGTCCTCCGCCGTCTCGTCGACCGCCGCGCCCGCGGCAGTCCGCATGGCGAGACGCGGGTCGGCGCCGGCCTTCGGCCCGGCCGTCGGCTTCGCGCCGTCAGCCGATGCCCCGGCCGACTCGGCCGACGGCTCAGCCGACGACTCGTCGGCCTCAGCTCCGGAACTCCCGTCACCGGACGGCTTCACCAGACTGTCGGGCAGCCGCAGCGCGGTGGTCGCGTTGTCCACCGGCAGCCGCAGCATCGTGGTCTTGCTGTCCACATCCCGGACACGGAGCTGTACGGTCGAACCGCCCTTGGCGCCCGCCTTCGGTGTGTCGCCGGACGCGTCGGCGGAGGCGTCGTCAGCGGCCGTACCGGCGCCGGCGGTCGCCCCGGTCCGCCCGCTTTCGCGGTCCTGCTTCCGCTCGCCGTCCCGCAGCGCCCTGTCGGGGGACTCGCCCACGTAACCCAGCCTCCTCAACCCGGCGGGGCACCGGCAGACCCGATTTCAGGAAGCCGACGCCCCGCCCCATGTACCTGTACAGTCTCCGCCACCGGTCGCCGCCCGGCCGCGCACACCCCGTCCGACCGGCGCCTATTGCCATCGCACGGCCGTATCGCACGCTGTCCACCGGTCAGACGCGGGGCCCGACGCCCCCGGTTCCCAGCCTTCACCGCAAGGTCACGATTCGGAGGCGTACTCGACAAGCCCGTGTGAGAGGCGTCACCCTGTCTCTCATCCACGCGGGGAGGCTTGGATGGGCAAGAGCCGCAGAACTGTTCCCGAGGAACTCTTGCTGCTCGCCTTGGACCCGACCACGGGTACCACGGCGCAGCCGCAGACCCTCGACCTCGGACTTGCCGGGGCGCAGCTCGTCGAGCTGTCCCTGGCCGGACGGATCGTACCGGAGGGAGACCGGATTGCCGTCGTGCTCGCACGGCCGACCGGCGACCCGACTCTGGACCACGCACTGGAGCTGCTGCGCCGCCGCGGCAGTCCGGTCCGTGCGGCGCACTGGATCGGCGGGCCCCGGCTGGGGCTTCGGCAGACCTATCTGGCGCACCTGGAGCGCTGCGGCATGGTGACCGCGGTGCCCGGCCAGGTGTGCGGGGTGCTGCCGACGACGCGCTACCAGGCGTGCGACGACTGCACCAACGCCGCGATCAAGCAGCGGCTGGACGCCGCGATCCGCACCGGCGTGCCGCCGGACCCGCGGACGGCCGCGCTCGCCGCGCTGGCGCACTCGGTGGGCCTCGGCAAGCACCTGTACCCGGGCAACGAGGGCCGGTCCTCGCGGTCGAGGCTGCGTGACCTGATCCGGTACGACCCGCTCGGCGGGATGGTCGCGCACGCCGTGATCGACGTGCAGAACGGCCTGCCGGCACAGCAGAACCGTTCGCCCCAGGCCTCCGGGACGGGTGCCGGCCGCTCCGGCGCCCGCGCGGCGGGCCGGGGTACCGGCGGCCGGGTGGCCGCCTCCCGGGTCGGCGTCCGCTGACGGACGGCCCACTCCCGGACGGCGCCGCGCCCGGCGACAGTTCCACGAACGACAGGCCTACGAGCGACAGGCCTGGGAGCGGCAGGCCTACGAGCGAGAGGCTTGCGAGCGACACGCTGGGGAGCCACAGTCCCCACGGCGCACGCCACCTCGTTCACGCCGCCCGGCGGCGCTGAGCGACCCGATGCACCACCAGCTGTTCCAGGAGCGAGAAGGGGCGGTCGCCCCGCGACGGAAGTCGCCCGGCGACCGCCCCTCTGCCGTCCCCGGGGACCCGCCAGGGCCGTTCCGGGCGTTCGGAGGGGCCGGCCGCAGCATGTGCCACCAGCGCGTGCGCCACCGGGGAGCTCAACCACAGCAGTACGAGTCCGAGTTGCCGAGCCGCATTACCACCCTGGGGCGCCCGTCGTCTCGTGGAAGCGCTTTTCCGATGATCTGTTCTACTGCGCTGCTGCGATTCCCCGGCGCCGACCTGGGCCGAGGTGACATGCTGCTCCGAGTCAGGGGGGTTGGTCCCTATTTCCACAGTGTTCCGAGGACTGCCGTTCCAACGATCACCAGAGGTCCGGCCGGAGGTCGACGTGTCCGCGAACATCAATCCCACCGTGCGCCGCCGACGCCTCGGCTCGGAGCTGCGCAAGCTCCGCGAGGGCCTCGGGATGACCGCGGAGGAGGTGGCCGGCCGGCTGATGGTCTCCCAGTCGAAGATCAGCCGGCTGGAGAACGGCCGCCGCAGCATCAGCCAGCGGGACGTCCGGGACCTGTGCGACGTGTACAAGGTGACCGACGAGCAGATGCGCAACAGCCTCATGGAGATGGCCAAGGAGTCGCGCCAGCGCGGCTGGTGGCACGACTTCAACGACATGCCGACCCCGTACAGCGTGTACATCGGCCTGGAGGCCGAGGCCTCCTCGATCCGCGCCTACGAGTCCTCGTTCGTCCCCGGCCTCCTGCAGACCGAGCAGTACGCCCAGGCCGTCGTCGAGGGCACCCAGCCGGACACCGAACCGCTCGCCGTCCAGCGCCGGGTGCAGGTGCGGATGAAGCGGCAGGACCGCGTCCAGGGGGAGAACCAGCTCGGCAGCCTCTGGACCGTCATAGACGAGGCGGTGCTGCGCCGCGAGGTCGGCAGCCGCGAGGTGATGGCCCACCAGCTGAAGCACATGCTGGAGTTGAGCCAGCGCCCGAACATCACGATCCAGGTGATCCCGTTCTCGGCCGGCGCCCACCCCGGTATGACCGGGACATTCTCCCTGCTGGAGTTCCCCGAGTCAGCCGATTCCACGGTTGTCTACTTCGAAGGTGTGACAAGTGATCTTTACCTGGAGAAGGAGGCCGATGTCCGCCGCTATACCGGTCTCTACGACCACCTCAGGGCGGCGGCGCTCGGCGTGGCGGAGAGCCGCACGCTGATAGCCGAGATTGAAGAGGGATACCACACATGAGCACCACCCACGGGAACGGGACGGCCTGGCGGAAGAGCAGCCATAGCGGCGGCAACGGTGCCTGTGTGGAGATCGCCACTCCGACCGCGGGGGTTGTCGCGGTCCGGGACTCCAAGGACCCTCAGGGCCCACGACTGCACTTCTCCGCCGACGCCTGGAACTCCTTCGCCACCGCCGCCGGTACGGGTGCGTTCGGCGAACTCTGAACCGGCCCCGTTCCCGTCGGCGGTCCGGTCCTTCAGCGCACCACGGGGTAGCGGGCGGACCACCCGACGCCCTCCGGGGTCTCCTGGCCGTGCAGTTCGGTGCCGTGCACCAGCTCCATCACGAAGTCGTCGGCGAGTTCGAGGATCGCCCCGCGGCCCTCCAGCCCGGCCACCAGACCGGGCGGCAGCGCGGTGTCGCCGTGCAGCACCCCGAGCAGGCCGCCGCAGATCGCGCCGGTGGAGTCGCTGTCCCCGGAGTGGTTGACGGCCAGCAGCAGGCCGGAGCGCACGTCGTGCGCGACCAGCGCGCAGTACACCGCGATCGCCAGCGCCTCCTCGGCGACCCAGCCCTCCCCCAGCGCCTCCACCCGGGCCGCGGACGGCTCGCCGGCCCGCACCGCGTCCAGCGCCGCCCGCAGCGCGGCGGTGGTCTCCTCGTGCCCCTGCCGCTCGGAGAGCAGCGCCAGGGCGAGATGGACGCCCTCCTCCAGGGTGCCGCCGCGGGCGATGCTCTGGACGATCACCGCGAGCGCGCCCGCCGCGAGGTAGCCGGTCGGGTGGCCGTGGGTGAGCACCGAGCACTCCACCGCGAGCTGGAACACCAGGCCAGGCTCCCACGTGGTGAGCAGCCCGAACGGCGCCGCCCGCACCACCGTGCCGCAGCCCTTGGAGTGCGGGTTCTTGGGCCGCTCCAGGGTGCCGAGCCATTCGCCGTCCGGCCCGGTGAGGCCGGAGAGGCAGCCCTGGCCGGGGGCGCGCCGCGCGTACAGCCACTCCTCGCGGCCGAGCCAGCCGAGGTCGGGGCGGCGCTCGTCCGGCCCCCAGTCGCGCTGGGTGGCGGCCCAGCGCAGGTAGGCGAGGTGCAGGTCGGTGGGCGGGTGCCAGCTGCCGGCGTCCCGGCGGATGTGGGCGCGGATCAGGCCGTCGACGGTGAAGAGCGTCAGCTGGGTGTCGTCGGTGATCGCGCCGAGCCGCCCGTGGGCGGGGACGTAGCCGGTGACGCCCTGCGGGCCGTGCTGCGCGCGGATCCCGTCCAGCGACTCGAACTCGATGCCGGCGCCGAGCGCGTCCCCGATAGCGCCGCCGAGCAGGCAGCCCCGCACCCGGCTGCGGAAGTCCTGCTGCTGTGCGCGTGACCACAGTGGCATCACGACGGGGCGCCTTTCGTCCGGGACCGGCGGGGACGGCGCGACGCTCGGCCGGTCGCGCGCCCTGGCACTGTATGCGAAGACCCGAGCGATTCAATGGGGTCCCTCGCCCACCGGCGGCCCCGCCCTGTGCCGGGGGTCCGGCCGCCCCCCGAAGGCGGCCGGACCCGGGCCCGCCTCAGTCCAGGACCGGCAGCAGCTCCGGCAGGTGCCCGTCCGAGGCCAGCGCCGCGGCCCGGCGCTCGGCCGGGACCTCGCCGTAGGTGGTGGTGCGCTGGCGGTGCGGGCGGCCCGCCGCCTCGGCGATCGCCTGGAGGTCCCGGACGGACTTGTGGCTCCCGTACGCCGAGCCGGCCATCCGCGAGATGGTCTCCTCCATGAGCGTGCCGCCGAGGTCGTTGGCGCCGGAGCGCAGCATCTCGGCCGCGCCCTCGGCGCCCAGCTTGACCCAGCTGGTCTGGATGTTGGGGATGTGCGGGTGCAGCAGCAGCCGGGCCATCGCGACCACCGCGCGGTTGTCCCGGGCGGTCGGGCCGGGCCGGGCGATGCCGGCCAGGTAGACCGGCGCGTTGGTGTGGATGAACGGCAGGGTGACGAACTCGGTGAACCCGCCGGTGCGTTCCTGGATCCCGGCGAGCAGCCGCAGGTGACCGAGCCAGTGCTTCGGGGTGTCCACGTGCCCGTACATCATCGTCGACGAGGAGCGGATGCCCAGTTCGTGCGCGGTGGTGACGACCTCGACCCAGGTGGCGGCCGGTAGCTTGCCCTTGGTGAGCACCCAGCGGACCTCGTCGTCCAGGATCTCGGCGGCCGTGCCCGGGATGGTGTCCAGGCCGGCCTCCTTGGCCTGCTGGAGCCAGTCCCGGACGGACAGGCCGGTCCGGGTCGCGCCGTTGACCACCTCCATCGGCGAGAAGGCGTGCACGTGGATGCCGGGCACCCGCTCCTTCACCGCGCGGGCGATGTCGAAGTAGGCGGTGCCGGGCAGGTCCGGGTGGATGCCGCCCTGCATGCACACCTCGGTGGCGCCGACCTCCCAGGCCTGCGCGGCCCGGTCGGCGACCTGCTGCAACGACAGCGTGTAGGCGTCCGCGTCGGTGCGACGCTGGGCGAAGGCGCAGAACCGGCAGCCGGTGTAGCAGACGTTGGTGAAGTTGATGTTCCGCGTGACGCAGTAGGTGACGTCCTCGCCGACCGCGTCGCGGCGCACGTCGTCGGCGATCCGGCAGAGCGCGTCCAGAGCCGGGCCGTCCGCGTGGAACAGGGCCAGCGCCTGGTCGTCGGTCAGCCGCGTCGGGTCGTCGGCGGCCACCGCCAGCGCCTCGCGCAGGTCCCCGGCGAGTCGCTCCGGCGCGCCCTCGGCGAGCACCTGCTCGCGCAGCACGTCCCAGTCGCCGTAGACGTCCTCGAAGTCGGCCCGGCGGTCGCCGGTGCGGCCCTCGGTGTCGATGGCGGTGTGCAGGTCGGTCCGCCCGTACGAGGCGGGCAGGTCCTCGGGCTCCTGCCACGGGTGGCCCTGGACCACGGCGTCCGGGCGGGCCAGGCCGGTCTCCGGGTCGGCAAGCGCCCGCACGTGCGGCAGCACCCGCGGGTCCAGCCACGGCTCGCCGCGCCGCACGTACTCGGGGTAGACGGCGAGCCGCTCGCGCAGCGCGAAGCCGGCCGCCGCCGAGCGCTCGGCCAGCCGGTCGATCTGCGGCCACGGGCGCTCGGGGTTGACGTGGTCCGGGGTGAGCGGGGAGACCCCGCCCCAGTCGTCGATGCCGGCCCCGATCAGCCGCTCGTACTCGCCGTCCACCAGGTTCGGCGGCGCCTGCAGGCACGCGGCCGGGCCCATGATGTGCCGGGCCACGGCCACCGTGGCGACCAGCTCGTCCAGTTCGGCGTCCGGCATGCCGCGCATCGCCGTGTCCGGCTTGGCGCGGAAGTTCTGCAGGATCAGCTCCTGGACACCGTGGTAGGCGCGGGAGACGCGGCGCAGCGCGAACAGCGACTCGGCGCGCTCCCGGTACGTCTCGCCGATGCCGATCAGCAGACCGCTGGTGAACGGGACGGAGCTGCGCCCGGCGTCCTCCAGGACGCGCAGCCGGACGGCGGGTTCCTTGTCCGGCGAGCCGAAGTGCGGGCCGCCGGGCTCGCTCCACAGGCGGGTGGCGGTGGTCTCCAGCATCATGCCCATCGAGGCGGAGACGGGCTTGAGGCGCTGGAAGTCCGTCCAGCTCAGCACCCCGGGGTTGAGGTGCGGGAGCAGGCCGGTCTCCTCCAGGATGCGGATGGACATCGCCCGCACGTAGGCGATGGTGTCGTCGTAGCCGTGCGCGTCCAGCCACTCGCGGGCCTCGGGCCAGCGGTCCTCGGGCTTGTCGCCGAGCGTGATCAGGGCTTCCTTGCAGCCGAGTTCGGCGCCGCGCCGGGCGACCTCCAGGACCTCGTCGGGTGACATGAACATCCCCGCCCCGGCCCGGCGCAGCTTGCCGGGGACGGTGGCGAACGTGCAGTAGTGGCACTTGTCGCGGCAGAGCCGCGTGAGCGGGATGAAGACGCTCTTGGAGTAGGTGATGACGCCGGGCCGGCCGGCCGCTTCGAGGCCGGCGTCGCGTACCCGGGCGGCGCTCGCGCAGAGATCCCGCAGGTCCTCGCCTCTGGCCTGGAGCAGCACGGCCGCCTCGGCGACGTCGAGCGCGACGCCGTCCCGGGCGCGGCGCAGGGCGCGGCGCATGGCGTTCTCCGTCGGGGGCTGCTGCTCGGTCGGGGGCTTCGGTCCGTCCGTGGCGGATTCGTCCTTGGCGGTTGCGTCCATGGCGCGACCCTACGCCAGGAGTCGTACACCGGGAGGAGCCAACCCTGAGGGCGTCTCAGGGTCGGTGTACCCGGGAGGTTTACCCCGAAGTGGCCCCAGAGGGCGATGACTCGGGCGGTGCGCCGGCATCTAATGGAGGGGCACGAGGCAATCGGCCGGGTTCGCAGAGGAGTTGAGGACGCCATGACCAATGACACGGCGGCGGAGGAGAAAGCGGACGGCGGCGTGCCGTACCGCTCGCGGCGACGCACCCTGATGCGGGCGGGGGTTCCGCTCGCGGTGGCCGCGGTGATCGCCGCCGGTGTCGGGCTGGTGCCCGCGCTGGCCGCCGACGCGCCGCCGGACCTGCCGGCCCTGACGGCGGAGCAGGTGGTGGCCAAGGTGCTCGGCTCGGACGCGCAGGCGCTCTCCGGGACGGTCTCGCTCTCGACCGACCTCGGGGTGCCCAGCCAGCTCATCGGCGCCGCCGCCGGCGGGCTCGGCGCGGCGGCCGGGCACGGCAGTGAGGACGGCAAGGGGTCGTCCGCGGACCCGCAGGCGAAGCTGCTGGGGCTGCTCGGCGGCGACCAGACCCTGCGCGTCGCGGTGGACGGCCCGGACCGCCAGCGGCTCGACCTGCTGGAGAACATGGCCGGCTACACCCTGGTCCACAACGGCGACCAGGCCTGGGCGTGGGACAGCTCCAGCAACCAGGCCGTGCACCTGACCGGCCAGGCCGCCCGGCACAACGGCGCCGAGCACCCCAAGGTTCCGCTGACCGGGGTGCCGGCCACCCCGCAGGAAGCCGCCAAGCAGTTCCTCACCGAGAACGCGGGCACCACCTCGGTCACCGTGGCCGGCACCGCCAAGGTCGCCGGGCAGAACGCCTACCTGCTGAGCGTGAAGCCCACCCAGTCCGGCTCGACCGTCGGCGAGGTCCGGATCGCGGTGGCCGCCGGCAACGGCGTGCCGCTCTCGGTCGTGGTCAGGGCCACCGACGGCGGCACCGTGCTGGACGTCCACTTCACCGACGTCACCTTCGCCACGCCGGCCGCCACGACCTTCGACTTCACCGTGCCCAAGGGCGCCAAGGTGACGGAGCACAAGGCGGACGAGGCACGCGGCCGGGAGAACGGGCCGGGCGGCGCCAAGGACGGTTTCAAGGGCGGTTCCAAGGACGGCTCCAAGGACGGCGACGTCAACGTGATCGGCGAGGGCTGGACCTCGGTGGTCGCCGCGCACCTGCCCAGCGGGCCGGCCGGCGCACCGCAGGACGGCCGGCACGGCGGGAAGGGCGCGTTCCGGGACCCGCAGGCGCTGGTCAAGTCGCTCGGCAAGCCGGTCGCCGGCGGCACCCTGATCAGCACCAAGGTGATCAACGTCCTGGCCACCGACGACGGCCGGGTGTTCGCCGGCGCGGTGACCCTGCCGGTCCTGCAGAGCGCGGCCGGGGTGAACTGACGGATGACCGGGACTCCCGTAACGGGGGACGTTACGGAGTCGGCCGGGGGCCGGGGCGCCGAGGTGCGCCCGGCCCCCGTTCCCGCTGCCGCCCCCTCCTCCAGAAGTGACGCCTCCGGAAGCGACTCCGGAATCGGCTCCGGAATCGGCTCCGGAAGTGACGACGTGATCCGCACGCGCGGCCTGACCAAGCGCTTCCGCGGCGGCCAGCTCGCCGTCGACGGCCTGGACCTCAGCGTCCCGCGCGGCTCGGTCTTCGGCTTCCTGGGCCCCAACGGCTCCGGCAAGACCACCACGATCCGGATGCTGATGGGCCTGATCGCCCCCACCTCGGGCGTGGCGACCGTCCTCGGTGAGTCGATGCCGCAGTCGGTCGCCACCGTGCTGCCCCGGGTCGGCGCCCTCATCGAGGGCCCCGCGCTGTACGGCTTCCTCTCCGGCCGCGACAACCTGGCCCGGTTCGACGCCGCCGACCCGACCGCCGACCCGCGCACCCGGCGCCGCCGGGTCGAGGAGGCGCTGGAGCGGGTCGGGCTGACCGCGGCGGCGGGCAAGAAGGCCCGCGCGTACTCGCTGGGCATGAAGCAGCGGCTCGGCCTGGCCTCGGCGCTGCTCCAGCCGCGCGAACTGCTGGTGCTGGACGAGCCGACCAACGGCCTGGACCCGCAGGGCATGCGCGAGATCCGGACGCTGGTGCGGGAGGTCGCGGCGGAGGGCACCACGGTGTTCCTCTCCTCGCACCTGCTCGACGAGATCGAGCACGTGTGCACCCACGCGGCGGTGATGTCCCGCGGCCGGCTGGTGGTGCAGGGCACCGTCGCCGAGCTGGCCGCCCGGGCGCAGGGCCGGCTGGTGGTCCGGACGCCCGATGTCGCGCGGGCCGCCGAGGTGCTGGCGGCCCACCGGGTCGCCGACGTCGTGCGCGGCGAGGACCGGGTGGACGGCGAGCTCGCCGAGGCGGGCGAGGCCTCGCTGCCGAAGCTGTGCGCGGCGCTGGTCGAGGCCGGCGTACGGGTGCACGGGTTCGGGCTGGAGCGGGGCACGTTGGAGGACGCCTTCGTGGCGCTGACCGGGGAGGGCTTCGATGTCGCAGGCTGAGGCGCTGCCCGTGCCCGGGCGCCGGCCGCAGACGGCCGCCGGGTTCCTGGCACTGTTCCGCAACGAGTTGCACCTGACGTTCCGCCGGATGCGGACCCTGGTGCTGCTGGGGATCCTGGCGCTGCTGCCGGTCCTGATCGGCGTGATCATCAAGGTCAACACGGACGGCCCGCACGGTGGCGACGGCGGACCGAGCTTCATCGCGCAGACCACCCAGAACGGCCTGTTCCTGGTGTTCACCTCGCTCGCGGTGGCATTGCCGATCTTCCTGCCGATGACGGTCGGCGTGGTCGCCGGGGACTCGGTGGCGGGTGAGGCCTCCACCGGGACGCTGCGCTACCTGCTGGTCGCGCCGGCCGGGCGGACCAGGCTGCTGGCCGCCAAGTTCACCGCCGGGCTGGCGTTCTGCCTGGCCGCCACCGCGGCCGTCGCGGTGACCGCCCTCGCCACCGGGGCCGCGCTGTTCCCGCTCGGCGACGTCACCCTGCTCTCCGGCGACACCGTCGGCCTGGCCGACGCGCTGCCGCGGGCGCTGCTGGTGGCCGCGATGGTGGCGCTCTCGCTGGCCGGGCTGGTGGCGATCGGGCTGTTCATCTCGACGCTCACCGGCAGCGGCATCGCGGCGATGGCCGCGACGGTGGTGCTGGTGATCACCGTGCAGATCCTGGACGGCTTCCCGCAGCTGGACGCGATCCGGCCGTTCCTCTTCACCCACTACTGGCTCAGCTTCGCGAATCTGCTGCGCGAGCCGATGTACTGGGACGACGTGCTGAAGAACCTCGGCCTCCAGGCCGCCTACGTCGCCGTGTTCGGCTCGGCGGCCTGGGCGCGGTTCGCCAGCCGGGACATCAGCGCCTGAGTCCTACCGGGTCGCCACCGGTGCCGGGGCGGGCTGCGGCGCGTTCGCCGCGGCCCGCTCCGCGCGGTCGGCCCGCACCCGGCGCAGCGCGTCCCAGGTGAGCATCGCGAGCGCCGCCCAGACCAGGGCGAAGCCGGCCCAGCGGGCGGGCGGCATCGACTCGTGGAAGACCGCGACGCCGATCAGGAACTGGAACACCGGCGCCAGGTACTGCAGCAGCCCGAGCATGGTCAGCGGCACCCGGACGGCCGCCGCGCCGAAGCACAGCAGCGGGATCGCCGTGATCACACCGCTGAGCATGAGCAGCCCCGAGTGGCCCCAGCCGTACGAGCCGGCCACCGTGTGCCCGAAGGTGCCGCGCCCGCTGATCTCCAGGTACACCAGGTAGGCGAGGGCGAACGGGAACATGAAGGCGCTCTCCGCTGCCAGGCTCTCCACGCCGCTCAGCCCGACCGTCTTCTTCAGCAGGCCGTAGGTGGCGAAGGTGAGCGCGAGGGTGAGGGCGATCCAGGGCAGCTGCCCGTAGGCGATCGTCAGCACCGCGACCGCCGCCGCGCCGATGCCGACCGCCGTCCACTGTGCGAGCCGCAGCCGTTCCTTGAGCACCAGGACGCCGAAGCCGATGGTCACCAGCGGGTTGATGAAGTAGCCGAGGCTGGTCTCGACGACGTGCCCGGAGTTGACCGCCCAGATGTAGACGCCCCAGTTGACGGAGATCACGGCCGCCGCGGCGGCCAGCATCGCGATCCGGCGGGGCTGGCGCAGCAGCGGGCGTATCCAGCCCCAGTGCCGCTGGGCGATCAGCAGCAGCACCACCGCGACCAGCGACCAGACCATCCGGTTGGCCAGGATGTCGTCGGCGGCACCGGGCTCCAGCAGCGGCCAGAACAGCGGGAAGAGCCCCCAGATGCCGTAGGCCGAGGCCCCGTACCAGAGGCCTCGGCCGCTCTCCTGCTTGGTTGTGTCCGGCATGAGCCGCCTGCCCTCCGCGCGCACGTATGTCGAGGTGACGGTAGCGGGCGGAAGGGCCCGATGTCATCTCCGTTTCCGCAGTTTGGTCATGACATTGCTTGAATGCTGGACTTCCCGGGCGCTCAGGGCCTCCGTTCAGGACTCGCGGACGGACTCGGCGAGGGCACGGTCGGACGGCCGACCAGGGGTTTTGCACGGCCGCCGCCCGGCTACCGTCTCCCCATGACCAGCACCGACGATCCGCTGCCCGGGACGGACACCCCGGAGGCCGTCCGCCTCCGTGTCACCTGCCGCCGCTGCCACCGGCCGCTGCACGACCCGGAGTCCCGCATCCTGCGGCTCGGCCCGGAGTGCCGCGACCCGGCCGAGCGCGTGCCGCGCCACGACGTCGAGCAGGACCCGCTCCCGGGCGTCGGGTAACGGCGGCGGCGTCAGCCGCGTCCGAGCAGTCTCCGGAGGAACCCGGGGCGCTGGGGCTGGGGCTCGGGTTCGGGCTCCGGGTCCGGGTCCGGGTCCGGGGCGTCCGCGGCCTCGTCGGCGCGGATGACCGCCTGGGCGAGGGCGAGATCGGCGGACGGAAGCCACGGCGCCGCGAGGGCCAGGCGGCCCACCGAACGCAGGATCGTCACCACCCGCGTGCGCCGCGCGTCGGCGCAGTAGCGGAGCCGGAGCCGGAGCTGTGCGGCGATGTCCGCGCGCGTCTCGGGGTGCGTCCAGCCGATCGCGACGAGCGCCAAGCCGGCCGCCTCGACGACCCAGTCCTCGGGCCCGAGCAGCAGGTCGACCAGCACCCGGCGGCGGTCCGAGTCCTGCCACGGCTGGTCGGTGCGGTGGTGGGCGATGCCGAGGCAGGCGAAGGTCTGGACGGCGCGCACCCACAGTTCGGGCTGGTGGGCGAGCAGCGCCCGGCCGAGGTCGTCCTCGCGCGGTGCGGGCGGGTGGGCGAGGACGCCGACGAGGTCGTCGAGCGGCAGCCCGGCGAGGCGGACGGCATGGTCGTAGGCGGCCGGGATGGTCGGCCAGACGATCTCGGCGGTGGCCCGGACGAGGTCGGCGCTCTCGGGGGCGGGCGGGGCGACGGCGGGGCGCGGGTCGGTGCCGTCCCAGGCCCACACGCGGGTGGCGGGTTCACCGGGTTCGCGCAGCGGGCGGCGCGGGTCGGGCTCGCGGACGGACTGGTAGCCGACGGTGGAGCGCGGGAGCGCGAGGTGGAGGGCCAGCTGGGAGCTGGGCGGTTCGAGGGCGGTGACGGTGCAGTCGATCTCCGAGTCCCGGGTGGTGTCGGGCGAGGCGAGGACCTGGTGGAGCACGTTGACGGTGGCCTCGGTGGCGCCGGGCAGCAGGCCGAGCCAGGGTTCCCGGTGGCTGAGCCGTTCGAGGAGGTCCTGGGCGTAGTCGTGGTCGGGGTGGGCGCGGTGGTGGTCGGCGAGGGCGAGCAGGTGGGCGGTGCTGCCGTCGACGGCGTGGCGCAGCCCGTGGATCGCCGGGGCGGCCTTGGGGTGGTCGGGTTCGGTCGCGAGGACGCGCTCCAGCCAGGGCAGGCCGTCGGCGGGACGGCCGAGGAAGCCGTACAGCTCGGCGACGTCGACGGCGAGGTAGCTGCTGTCGTTGTCGTTCGCCGGTGCGACGCGGCGGAGTTCGGCCTCCCAGACGGCGAGGGCCTGTTCGGGCCGGCCGTCGGCGCGCAGGGCGTTGCCGAGCATGACGGACGGCATGTAGCCGGGGGCCAATCGCTGGGCGTGTTCGGCGAGTTCGACGGCGCGCGCGGTGGCGCCGAGGCGCCGGGTGAGGCCGGAGGCCATCACGAGGAGCAGCGGATGGTCGGGGTGGCGGGCGACGACGGCCTGCACGAAGTCCTCGAACGGCTGGACGGCGGACGCGAGTTCGGCGGGCAGCGGGTCGGGCAGCACGCCGGCGGCGCGGGCGACGGCCTGGGCGACGGCGTCCGGGTCGACGAGGCCGGGCAGGTCCTCGCGGGCGAGCCAGGCGGCGTGGGCCCAGGGTCTGACGGGCTCGTACTGGATGGCCGAGGCGAGCAGGCCGATCGCCGTGTCCCAGTCGCCGGCGGCAGCCTCGACGTGGGCCCGGCAGACGACGGTGCCCAGGTAGACCTCGCCGTCGAGCGGGAACAGTTCGCGGGCCGCGGCCGGTCCGCCGACGGCGGCGCAGAGTTCGGCCAGCGCTTCGTGCAGTTCGGGCAGTTGCGGGTCGCCGACGATCGCGTCGGCCAGGTGGTCGGCGGCGTGCGGGAGCTCGCCGGAGTCGATCGCCAGCCGGGCGACCGCCACCTCCCCCTCGGCCGCCAGCCGCTCGTCGCCGTCGTCCGTGTGCTGCATGTCCGGTCCCCCGTCGCGCTGTCTCCGATGTGCGCGGACGAGGCTATCCCGCACACACAACGGGACGAGGATCCGACCGGGCCCGGCCCCGGACGGCGACGGTCGCCCGCCGAGGGCGGCGCAGGAAGTCGGACGGACCGACTTCCTGCTCACGGGGGCTACAGGCGGGAGGCCGCGAGGCGGGTGCCGTTCCAGTCCGGGGCGACGCTGACGGACCGCGCGTGGGAGAGGCCGGCCGCCTGAGCGGAATCCTGGACGTCGCCGGGCTCGATGTAGCCGCCCCGGCCGCTCTTGGGGGTGAGCAGCCAGATCGTGCCGCCCGCGTCGAGGAAGCCGAGGGCGTCCACCAGCGCGTCGGTGAGGTCGCCGTCGTCCTCGCGGAACCAGAGGAGGACGGCGTCGGCCACGTCCTCGAAATCCTCGTCGACGAGGTCCTGACCGGTGATCGCCTCGATGCCCTCGCGGAGGTCGTGGTCGACGTCGTCGTCGAAGCCGATCTCCTGGACGACCTGCCCGGGCTCGAAGCCGAGCCGGGCGGCGGGGTTGGTGCGCTCTTCCTCTGATGTCGCCATGGCGGTGTTTCCTTCGGTCCGGAGGCGCCGATCGCCCCGCACCCGAGTAGCCAACCAGACACGGACGGTGGCGGGCCGGGGGAGGCTCCGCGCCACGCAGAGGCCGCCTGCCCGCCACTCACCTGAACGGGCGAGTCGCGGCTCCCGGTGCCGTTCCCGCAAGGCCCTCCGCGACGGCGCGCGGTGGTCTAAGGTCGTCCCCCGTGCCTGAACTCTCGTCACATCAGATGTCCACCGCCGCCGCGTACGACGCCATCGCCGTCCGCTACGCCGAGTTCGTCCGGGACGGCCTCGCCCGTCTGCCGTTGGACCGCTCGGTGGTCACGGCGTTCGCCGAGCTCGTGCGGGCGGCCGGCGCCGGTCCGGTCGCGGATCTCGGGTGCGGGCCCGGGTACGTGTCGGCGTACCTGCGGGACATGGGGCTGGACGTCTTCGGTGTCGACCTGTCGCCCGCGCTGGTCGAGATCGCCCGCGAGACCTACCCGGGCCTGCGGTTCGACGTGGGTTCGATGGACGCGCTGAACGTGGCCGACGGCGAGCTGGGCGGCGTCGTGTCCTGGTACTCGCTCATCCACACCCCGCCGGAGCTGATCCCGTCGTACCTCGCCGAGTTCCGCCGGGTGCTGGCCCCGGGCGGCCACGTCCTCCTCGGCTTCTTCGAGTCCGAGGGCGCGCCGGTGACGGCCTTCGACCACAAGGTGGCGACGGCCTACCGGTGGCCGATCGACGGTCTGGCCGACCTGGCGGGCGAGGCCGGGTTCGCCGAGGTCGGACGGATGCTGCGCGAACCGGGCGAGGGCGAACGGTACCGGCGGGGCCATCTTCTGATGCGCGCGAAGTAGCGGCAGCGGCCCCGTCCCGTGGTCAGACCGTCGCGGCGGTGTCCTCGACCGGCTGGCTCGCGGCGGCCGGGGTCTGCGGGGTGGGTGCGGCCAGTGCTCCGGCGAGCAGAAGGCCGAACCCGACCAGGTGGAAGGGGAGGGCGATCGCGGACAGCACATTGTTCGCCATGAAGGGCCCGAACACGCGGATGATGGTTTCCCAGCCCAGCGCCGGGACGAGAACGGAGACGATCGGCCCCGGCAGCATGACCAGGCACCCCGCGAGGGCCAGTCGGGCATTGCGTCCTCTGCGGCGGATGGCCACGGCGGCCACGACGGCTCCCACCAGGGGAACGAGGACTTGGATGCTGTCGAGGAGCAGGCCCACGAGGCCGGCGGCAACCTGGTCTTGCAAGGGATTCCGTTCGGGGATCGTGCGGGAGGATCGGACGAGCGGCGCGAAGATATCGGGGCCGCCGCCGGAAAGTACAGCCACGAATAGATGTTGAAACCCCGGGCGGCGTCGTAGACATCGGCGTCCACGACACGGACGACACCTGTGGCCACGACGAAGTGGACGGAGTGTAGGGCGGCGCGCGGGATCGGTTCATCGCACTTCTGTCCGCAACAGGCCTGCGCAGGAAGTCGGACCGGCCGACTTCCTGTGCGCGGACGCCGCTTGGCGCTAATCGGCGGGTCTGGGAAGAGGGTTGAGGCGGGCCCGGGACCAGTTCGGGTTGCGGCCGGCGCCCTCGCGGTAGGCGATGCGCTGGACGGCGGTGAGGAGTCGGTAGAGGTTGAGGTCGGCGTCGGAGTGGTCGGCTGCGAAGCCGAGCTGGTGGATGAAGGCTTCGAGTTCGGGCCAGTCGAAGTCGTCCGGGGCGGCGGGGGTGACGGCGGCGGGGCCGAAGGAGTTGAACGCGGCGGCGACGGCGTAGCGGGTCGCGGCGAGGGCGTTGACGACGGGGTCGGTGGTGTCAGACATCTCAGGACTCTTCTTCGTCGGGCTTTGCAACGTTGAGAGCGGTGATGACGCCGAGGGCGACGGTGGCGATCGCGAGGGCGAGGAGGACGGCGAAGGCCGTGCCGATCAGGAAACGCACGGGTCGTCGTTGTCCCGTTCGGCATCGAGGAGGAGGTTCAGCAGGTTGAGGAGAGTCGTGACCGGGGCCGTGTTGAAGCGGACGAGGACACGGCCGTCGAGGGTCCTGTCCGTGGTGGCGGAGGGCCAGACCAGGCCGAACTTCTTTCCGCGCTCGTGGACTTCGGCGATGAGCGTGCGGATCTGGTCGTCGGTGTAGTGCCGGACGCGGGGGTCGGTGGGCTTCATCGGGTGACGGCGGCTCACGCGACGACGTCCAGCTCGAACCACACGGACTTGCCCTGCTTGCGCAGCTCGGTGCCGAAGCGGTGGGTGAGGGCACGGACGAGGTGGAGGCCTCGGCCGGACTCGGAGAGGAGGGTGGAGGGCGGGTGGTCGGGAAGGAGGTCCGGGCTGTCGTCGCTGACGGAGACGCGGAGGCGGTTGGGCCGGAGGGTGAGGACGACGAAGGGCGCGAGGTTGCCCGCGTGCAACCACGCGTTGGCGATCAGCTCGTGGAGGGCGAGTTCGGCGTCCGAGATGGTGTCGGACGGCCAGCCGGCGCCGACGAGGAGGTCGCGGAGTTCGAGCCGGGCGGCGGTCCAGTCCGGAGGGTTCAAGGCACGCATAGGAGACCTCGGGAGGGAGGAGAGGAGAGGTGGTCGACGGATACGTCGCCGTGAGCCAGGCCGGGACATGGCTGCTCTTCGGTGCTTGGGCAGCAGGCGCCTACTGCCTTGAGACAAGGCGTTACTGACGCTCCGTCGTGTGATCGGTGCAACACTGAGAGTAGGGGCCCGTCTGCCAAACTTGCAAGCCCTCAGACTCTCCATCACTCGTTGGTGGCGTCCTGCATGGGATGTGCGCGAGACTGCGCCGGAGGGAAGGACGATCGTGGGATACAAGGGACCAATCAGCCAGCGACAGCGCCGATTCGGCGAAGAGCTTCAGCGCCTGCGAACGGCCGCCGGCCTCTCGTCGGCAGAGGCCGGCGCCCTGGTCGGCATGAAGGTTCCGGCAGTGAGCCACACCGAGGCAGGCCGGATCACGCTCAACCCCGAACGCCTCGAAGTCTGGCTCGACGCCTACGGCTGCACGGATCCGACCTATCGCAGGGTTCTTGCGGAGATGGGGCGAAGCACTGGCAAGGGCTGGTGGAGCAAGTTCGAGGGCAAGGTCCCGGCCCTCGCTCTTGATCTCTCCGAGTGCGAAGATCGGGCAACCCGACTCGACAACTACGAGACACTGCACATCCCCGGCATCCTGCAACTACCCGCCTACACCGAAGCGCTCTACAACGGAGGGCCAAGGAAGTGGGATACGGCGACACAGGTCCAGTTCCGCATGGAGCGACAGCGGATCCTGACCGACGACAAGCAGCGGCATTTCCGGTTCGTCATTCACGAGGCCGCGCTGCGGATGCGATTCGCCGGAGATGATGTCACGCGAGCCCAACTGGTGCATCTGCTCAGGATCGCCGAGCTTCCCAACGTGGATCTCCAGGTACTGCCGTTCACCGCGCCGAGAATCCCACCGTTCTCAGGCTCTTTCCTCTTCTGTGATCCCGGCTGCCCTGAACTTGCGACGGTCATTTTGGATGGCCCGAAGCGCGCGGAGCACCTTGGCGAGCAAGCTGAACTGGCATCCTATGGCGAGATGTTCCAGCAACTCAGTGCCCACGCCCTGCCAGTTGCCGATCGCGAGACGGCGTTGCAAGGACTCCCTAACCGTGACTCGTGGGGGCTCCTTCATCATCTTCTGTATCTACTTCAGTCGTGAAAGGCCCGTGATGTCCAACTTCTCCTGGCAGAAGTCGTCATACAGCAACGCCGAAGGTGCCAATAACTGCCTTGAGCTGGCCGCCGGAACAGATGACCTCCGCCACCTTCGCGAATCTGACGATCCCGACGTCATCGTCACCACCACAACCGCCAAGCTCCGCGCCTTCATCCTCGGAGCCAAGGCCGGCGAGTTCGACCACCTCATCTGAACCGCGCCCTCCTCCTGCTGTCATCGCCCATTGCGCTGACAGCAGAGGCGGTGGCGCTATCTTCCGATCATGAACAGTGTCCGAACCACCAGGATCATCGGTTCGAGCTTCGGGCTCGTCTTCGTCCAAGCCAACGCCGGAGCCCTGCCGACCGCCGTCGCCATCCCGCTCCGCGTACTCGCCGTCGTCGCCTTCCTCTTCCTGGGCCTCTTCAACCGCCGCCCCGCCGCACCCGAAGCAACCACCGCCCCGAGAGCTCGCTTCGGTGGCCGCTACTGGCTCGTCGTCGCGGCCGAGGTGCTCGCCATAGCCACCGGCCTCATGGTGATCAACAAGGTCCTCCACACCCCACACGCCACGGTCGGCTGGATCGCCTTCGTCGTCGGCGTCCACTTCTTCGGCCTCGCCTCCGCCTGGCGCAGGCCCGAACTCCGCGTCCTCGGCGGGTCGATGGCGGCCTGTGGTGCGGTCGGCATGGTCCTCGCGGCCCTCGGTGCTCCCGACGCCGCCATCTCGACCGTCGCCGGAATCGCCCCCGGGGCGCTCCTGTTCGGCTCGGTCTGGTGGTCCAGCCGCACGCAGTCCGGTGCTAACTCCCGGCCAGCGGCCGTACGGTAAGCACCTGCTGCGCTGATCCGACCGGGCCGGTCGCATCGTGGAGCACGCTGCTGGTGAGCCCGTGCCCGGCCGGGCCGAAGGTGACCGTGGTGTCCAGGCCCGTCCAACGCCCCTGCGGCTGGCGGTGAAGGTGGATGGTCAGATCCACGTTCGGGAACATCCACCCCGTCGGGGGCTGCCGCACGGCGATCCCGTTGGCCGTGTCCACCAAGGCTATGAACGACGCGAGCGGGCTGCTCGGCTCCCCGGCCACCAGATCGAGCTCACTGCTGATCCAGGCCGCCGCACGCCCAGGAGCCGACTCCCGGCGCCGAACGTCGATCGAGGCGATGTAACCCCCGTCCCACAGCTCACTCATCGCCCACGGTGTGAACTCCTCGGGCGCACCGAGCCGCTCAATCGGGCTGTCGGCAACGGCGGTGGAGTCGCGGGAGACGAGGAACCAGGCACGGGCCCGGATCACCGGCCGGTCGGCGATCACCAGGACCGCCTCCACCAGCTCGATCGTCCGCCCCGGCCGGATGGTCTCCACCGTGATCTCGCACTCGTCGACGGCGATCCGGCCGAGGATGTCGTAGCTGATCCGGGCCAGCGCCAGCCCGTTGTCGGGGCCCGTCGCGCGGTGCCGCTCGATCGCGTGGACGATCAGGCCCGCCACCGGGCTGAAGTGCTGTTCGTCCGCGTTCCAGGCGCCGCCCGCGTGGACCGTGGGCTTGAAGCGGCGATCGCCGGTGCGCTGGAAGTAGCTGTCATTCACGGGGCGATCGTAGGATCCCGAACATCCAGGTGGAACGGTGACGATCCCCACACCGCTCCGGGCTCCCCCGCCGCCCGGCAACCGACTCTCCGGGGCGGAGACCGTGATCAACTCCGCATCCCTGCACCAGGTCGGTGCCCAAGCCGTCACGACCTGGTGAAGGGGCCGTCAAAGTCGTAGTCCCCGCAGCCCAGTTGCGCTATCAACATGGACCACAAGGACCTTCACCTGACGGTCCGAAGACTCGGGGGGACGACTCCACGTGAACACCTTCGCCACCAGATCGAGCATGCGCGCACTCGCCGGGCTGGCGGTGGTCGGCGTGCTGACGCTGACCGCCTGCAACGACGACACGGCGTCGTCCGACACGGCGACCACCGCCGCGCCGACGTCCGCCGCGGCCTCGACCGAGCCGAGCGCCCCGGCCACCTCGGCCGCCGCGCCGACCGCGGCCGCGCCGACCAGCTCGGCCGCCGCGCCCGCCACCGGCGCCCCGGTGCCCGGCGGCAACGGCGGCGGGCAGACCCCGGCGCCCGGGACCACCGTCAAGGTCGGCGACGCCGTCCAGATCCCGTTCAGCTCCGGCAGCACCAAGGGCGCGATCTCGCTCGCGGTCACCTCGATCGACCAGGGCGACCCGGCCGACCTTGCCCCGTTCAAGCTCGGCGACAGGGTCAAGGGCCTGGTGCCGTACTACATCCACTACAAGATCACCAACGTCGGCACCACCGACCTGTCGTTCACCAGCGTGACCCACATGAAGGGACTCCTCGCGGACGGCACCGAGGCCACCGACCTGGGGGTCATCGGCACCTTCGACAAGTGCCCGAACAACTCGCTGCCGAAGGGCTTCACCAACGGCCAGTCCTCCACCTCCTGCGCGGTGGCGCTCTCCCCGTCGGCCTCCAAGGTCGCCGGCGCCGAGTACTGGGGCGAGCCGTACACCCTCAACAAGGGCATCAACTGGAAGTCGTGACCCGTCGGTAGTTCGGACGCACGGGGTGTCCGCGATTCAGCCGGCCGCGGGCACCCCGTAGATCTTCAGGAACGCGTCGACCCCTACTGCGGCGATCCGCGCGACCTCCTCCTCCGGCACCGGCAGCGCACCCCAGAACGAGCGCTCGGCGATGCCGTGGAAGGCCAGCAGCGTGAACTGCTCGGCGGCCAGCGCCGGATCGTCGATCGCCAGCAGCCCGCGCCCGGCCAGCGCCTCGAACCGCGCCGCGAGATCCCGCAGCGAGGCGATCGGGCCGGCCTCCAGCCACGCCTCCAGGACGTCCGCCGGGATGTTGGCCACCTCGGCGCGGATGGCCCGGCCCAGCGCGCCATGGTCGCCCGCCGAAAGCACGGCCCGCGCCCGGTCGACGGCGAAGTCGGTCAGGTCCTGCCGCAGGTCCACGATCTTGCCGAGGTGGCGGTCGACCAAGTCCCGGACCTTCTCGGTCAGTTCGGCGGAGTTCTCCAGCGCCACCGACAGGAACAGGGTCTCCTTGTCGACGAAGTGGTTGTACACCGTGCGCTTCGAGACGCCCGCCTCCGCCGCGATCACGTCCATGCTCGCGCGGACGTACCCCTCGCGCCCGAACACGGCCGTCGCGGCCCGCGTGATCGCCTTGCGCTTCTCCGGCCGACCCGCTCCGCTCGTCGCCGCCACGGCCACTCCCCTCGCACCTCGCACAAAACTACTCGGTGCAGTGTAGACCCTCTTTCGGGAAACGGCCCCTCCCTTCCGCCCCGTCGGCAACAATCGAACAGCCCCGCCGGGGAGTCGCGGTCCGGGACCTTCGCCGAACAGGGGTGCTATATGCTGCGCTCGATCTCTACACCCGTGTAGAGGAAACCAGTGACGCGAGCCTGCCCCCGACCGACAGCGGGAACCGGCCGGCCGAACGCCGACGTCCAGTGAATCGGCAGCGCCCCCGACGCCCTCCCACGAGGGAACGGACGAAGGCGCACGCCGCAGCGCACGGACGCAAGAGACACCGGGGGGTGAGTGCGTGGCGGGACGACGAGGACGGACGTCCTCAAAACAGGAGACGGAGCGGCAGGCCGCGAGAACCGCGGGCCCCGCCCGGCCCCGCCCGGGCGGCCCCGCCGTGCCCGCCGCACTGGCGATCGTGCTGCCCGCCGCGGGTGCGGGGATCGACGAGACGTCCGGCCCGGGCATGGGAATCGCGTTCGCGGTCGGTGCCGTCGTCGGGACTGCCCTGGCGGCCACGCTCAGCAGCCGCAACGGCTGGTGGTGGGTGCTCTGCGCCTCGCCCCTGCTCGTCCTCGGGGTGACGGCCGCCGCCGAACTGCTCGCCAACGGCGACGCGTACCGGGGCAAGGCCCTGGCGACCGGCTCCGCGAAGTGGGTCGTCCACGGCTTTCCCGTCATGGCCGCGGCTGCGGGGGCAGCCGTGCTGGTGATCGTGGTCCGGGTGGCCCGGGACAGGAGGAAACACCATGGCTGAGAACGCCGGTAACGCCGAGAACCCGCAAGGCGGCCGGGCCGCTGCCCGCCGCACCGCGCAAGCCCCGCAGGCGCCGGCCGGACGGCGTTCGCCACTGCTCGTTGCGAGCCGGGCGGCGGCCTGTTCGGTCGCGCTGGCGGTGTTCGTCTCGAGCGGCGTCGTCTGGTACGAGTACAAGCAGCTCACCGACGGGATGACCACGTCCAACGTCATCGCGGAGACGAAGAAGGACGCGCCCAAACACCTGGACAATTCCGTCAACCTGCTGCTGATCGGCCTCGACAGCCGCAAGAACATGGACGGCTCGGACCTCGACCCGGCCTTCGTCCAGGACGAGCTGCACGCCGGCCACAGCTCCGACATCGGCGGCTACAACACCAACAGCCTGATCCTGCTGCACATCCCCGCGAACGGCGGCAAGGTACAGGCCGTCTCCGTACCGCGTGACGACTACGTCATGACCTACGACGGCGACGGCTCCCAGTTGGGCATGGCCAAGATCAAGGAGGCCTACGGCGCGGCCAAGGAGAAGGCGAACCCGGGCCTCCAGGCCAAGGGCCTCAAGGGCGCGGACCTGGAGAAGGCCGGCCGCGACGCCGGGCGTGCGGCCACCATCCGGACCGTCCAGAAGTTCCTCGACCAGCCGATCGACCACATCGCCGAGGTCAACCTCATGGGCTTCTACGACATCGCCAAGGCGGTCGAGCCGATCGAGGTCTGCCTCACCCACGACACCAAAGACCCGGCCATCGAAGGCCAGGGCTCCGGCGCCGACTTCCACAAGGGCATCAACAAGCTCAACGCCTCCCAGGCGCTCTCCTTCGTCCGCCAGCGGCACAACCTGGACGGCCCCGACGGGAACACCGGCGACTTCGCCCGCACCCACCGCCAGCAGGCCTTCATCTCCTCCGTCGTGCACAAGCTCAAGCAGGACGGCATCATCAGCGACCTCGGCAAACTCCAGAAGCTCTTCGGGGTCGTCCAGAAGGACCTCGTCATCGACAACGAGTGGAACGTCCTCGACTTCGCCCAGCAGGCCCCGGCCCTGACCGGCGGCAACGTCGAGTTCAACACCCTGACCTTCGACGGCTTCGGCAAGAAGAACGGCCAGGACGTCAACCTCGTCACCCCGTCGAAGGTCCAGAAGGTCGTCAAGCAGCTGTTCGGCTACGCCGACGCCGCCGCGCCCGCTGCCCCGGCTGAGGGCGCGACCGACGCGGCCTCCGCCTCCGCCCAGCCGACACCCACCCAGGCGCCGACCACCACCGCCAAGGCCGCCACCGTCGACGTCTACAACGCCTCCAAGGTGGACGGCGCCGCAGACTCCGAGTCCAAGGCCCTCGTGGCGATGGGCTTCAAGGAGGGCAAGTCCGGCCCCGCGACCACGAAGCCGAAGACCACCACGGTGGTCTACGGCAAGGGCGCCCAGGACGCCGCCGAGCAGATCGCCGCCCGCTACGGCGTGACCGCCACCGAGTCCTCCTCCACCGCGGCCGGCCACGTCACCGTCACCCTCGGCACCGGATTCACCGCCCCGGCCGGCGACAAGGCCGGCGCCAACCCGACCACCGGCGCCACTCCGGCGCCCTCCGACCCCGCCGCCGGCCTCCCCGTGCAGGGCCCGGGCGTCGACGCCGAATCCAACGGCGGCATCCCCTGCGTCTACTGATGCCCCACCCCCTCCCGTGAAAAAGGCGGCGCCCCCCGGCAGTTCACCGAGGGGCGCCGCTCCCGCACAGCCGTCAGTCGACCGTCCACGTGTCGCTGCCCGCCAGCAGCGTCGCGAGGTCGCCCGGGCCCCGGTGGGCCTCCGCCGTCGCCAGCTGGCTCGCCATCAACTCGTCGTACACCGGCCGCTTCACGTCCCGCAGCACGCCGATCGGAGTGTGGTGCAGCGTGTCGGCGTCGGCGATCCGGGAGAGCGCGAAGGCCGTCGCCGGGCTGGCCGAGTGTGCGTCGTGGACCAGCACCCCGGCCTCGTTCTCCGGCGTCACCGCCGCCGTGAACAGCTCGCCGTCCGCGCCGCGGAACACGCCGTTGCCGCCGTCCGCGCCGAAGCGCACCGGCTGCCCGTGCTCCAGCCGGATCAGCGCCTCGTCCCGGGTGCCCGGCTCCTTCAGCACCTCGAAGGCACCGTCGTTGAAGATGTTGCAGTTCTGGTAGATCTCCACCAGCGCCGTGCCCTCGTGCCGCGCCGCCGCCCGCAGCACCGACTGCAGGTGCTGCCGGTCGGAGTCGATCGTCCGGGCGACGAAGGAGGCCTCCGCGCCGATCGCCAGCGACAGCGGGTTGAACGGGGCGTCCAGCGAGCCCATCGGCGTGGACTTGGTGATCTTGCCGAGCTCGCTGGTCGGCGAGTACTGGCCCTTGGTGAGACCGTAGATCCGGTTGTTGAACAGAAGGATCTTCAGATTGACGTTCCGGCGCAGCGCGTGGATCAGATGGTTGCCGCCGATCGACAGCGCGTCGCCGTCACCCGTCACCACCCACACACTCAGGTCCGGCCGCGAGGACGCCAGCCCCGTCGCGATCGCCGGCGCCCGCCCGTGGATCGAGTGAACGCCATAGGTGTTCATGTAGTACGGGAAGCGCGAGGAACAGCCGATCCCGGAGACGAAGACGGTGTTCTCCCGTCTGATCCCCAGCTCCGGCATGAACGCCTGCACCGCCGCCAGGATCGCGTAGTCCCCGCACCCGGGGCACCAGCGCACCTCCTGGTCGGTCTTGAACTCCTTCGCGCTCTGCGGCCCGTCCGCCTTCGGCACCAGGCCAAGCGAGGGGAACTGGTCGCTCATCGGTGGTCCTCCTCGTCCAGGGTGCCGATCGCCGCCCACAGCACGTCCGCCAGCTGCGCCGCCTTGAACGGCAGCCCGCGCACCTGGTTGTAGGACTCGGCGTCCACCAGGTACTTGGCGCGCAGCAGCAGCGCCAGCTGGCCGAGGTTCATCTCGGGGACGATGATCTTGTCGTAACTCCTCAGCACCGTGCCCAGGTTGGCCGGGAACGGGTTCAGGTTGCGCAGGTGGGCCTGGGCGATCTCGCCGCCGTCCGCCCGGACCCGCCGCACGGCCGCGGTGATCGGGCCGTACGTCGAACCCCAGCCGAGCACCAGCACGCGGGCCTCGCCGCTCGGGTCGTCCACCTCGACCGGCGGCACGGTGATGCCGTCCACCTTGGCCTGCCGGGTGCGGACCATGAAGTCGTGGTTGGCCGGGTCGTAGGAGATGTTGCCGGTGCCGTCCTGCTTCTCGATGCCACCGATCCGGTGCTCCAGGCCGGGGGTGCCGGGCAGCGCCCACGGGCGGGCCAGGGTCTGCGGGTCGCGCTGGTAGGGCCAGAAGGCGCCGTCCTCGCGGTTCGGGCCGGTGGCGAAGTCCGGATCGATGGACGGGAGTTCGTCGATCTCCGGGATCCGCCACGGCTCCGAGCCGTTGGCCAGGTAGCCGTCCGAGAGCAGGAACACCGGGGTGCGGTAGGTGACGGCGATCCGGGCCGCCTCCAGGGCCGCGTCGAAACACTCGGCGGGCGTGGCCGGGGCGACGATCGGCACCGGGGCCTCGCCGTTGCGGCCGAACATCGCCTGCAGCAGGTCGGCCTGCTCGGTCTTGGTCGGCAGCCCGGTGGACGGGCCGCCGCGCTGGATGTCCACGACCAGCAGCGGGAGTTCGAGCGAGACGGCCAGGCCGATGGTCTCGCTCTTGAGCGCGATGCCCGGGCCGGAGGTGGTCGTCACGCCGAGCGAGCCGCCGAACGCCGCGCCCAGGGCGGCGCCGATGCCGGCGATCTCGTCCTCGGCCTGGAAGGTGCGCACGCCGAAGTTCTTGTGCTTGCTCAGCTCGTGCAGGATGTCCGAGGCCGGGGTGATCGGGTACGAGCCGAGGTAGAGCGGCAGCCCGGAGCGCCTGGAGGCGGCGATCAGGCCGTAGGAGAGCGCCAGGTTGCCGGAGATGTTGCGGTAGCGGCCGGCCGGCAGCTTCGCCGGCGGCACCTCGTAGGACACCGCGAAGGACTCGGTGGTCTCGCCGAAGTTCCAGCCCGCCCGGAAGGCGCTGATGTTGGCCTCGGCGATCTGCGGCTTCTTCGCGAACTTGCTGCGCAGGAACGTCTCGGTGCCGTGGGTGGGCCGGTGGTACATCCAGGACAGCAGGCCCAGGGCGAACATGTTCTTCGCCCGCTCGGCGTCCTTGCGGGCCAGGCCGCTGTCCTTGAGCGCCTCCAGCGTCAGCGTGGTCAGCGGCACCTTGTGCAGGTGGTAGGCCTCCAGCGAGCCGTCGGCGAGCGGGTCGGCGGCGTAGCCGACCTTGGCGAGGGCGCGCTTGGTGAACTCGTCGGTGTTGACGATGATCTCGGCGCCGCGCGGCAGGTCCGGCAGGTTCGCCTTGAGGGCGGCCGGGTTCATCGCGACCAGGACGTTCGGGGCGTCGCCGGGGGTGAGGATGTCGTGGTCGGCGAAGTGCAGCTGGAAGGACGAGACGCCCGGCAGGGTGCCGGCGGGCGCCCTGATCTCAGCCGGGAAGTTCGGCAGCGTGGACAGGTCGTTGCCGAAGGACGCGGTCTCGGAGGTGAAGCGGTCACCCGTGAGCTGCATCCCGTCGCCGGAGTCGCCGGCGAACCGGATGATCACCCGGTCCAGGCGACGGATCGGCTTGGCACGTCCGTGCGGACTCGTCGGCGCAGAGGGACCAGAGCGGCCTTCACCGGGCCCGGAGCGAACCTCGCCGCCGTCCGAGCCGTCCACTGCCTCTGACTGATCGACCTGACTGGTCACTGCCGCGGACCTCCTCGTGGGCGCCCCAGCCGCGGGCGTGACCGTGTGCCCCGTCCGCCTGGTGCACCTCTGGCATCCTATGCGCGCTTACCCGGCCGGGGACGGAACTCCCGCGTGCGGCGGGAAATCACCGGCGGACGCCTCATCGCACACGATCGACAACGTTCGGCGGCCGGAGATCATTCCGCGGACGGCCCAGGAGCTAGGAGTTGATGTAGGTCAGCACCGCCAGCACCCGGCGGTGGTCCTCCGGGCTCTGGGCCAGGCCGAGCTTGAGGAAGATGTTGCTGACGTGCTTCTCCACCGCGCCGTCCGAGACCACCAGCTGCCTGGCGATCGCCGCGTTGGTCCGGCCCTCCGCCATCAGCGCCAGCACCTCGCGCTCGCGCGGGGTCAGATTGGCCAGAACGTCGCCCTTGCGGCTGCGGCTGAGCAGCTGCTGCACGACCTCCGGGTCCAGCGCGGTGCCGCCCTCGGCGACCCGGACCACCGCGTCGGCGAACTCGCGCACCTCGGCGACCCGGTCCTTCAGCAGATAGCCGACGCCCCGGGTGGAACCGGCCAGGAGTTCGGAGGCGTAGCGCTCCTCCACGAACTGTGACAGCACGAGCACACCCAGTTCCGGGTAGCGGCCGCGCAGCTCGACGCAGGCGCGCAGCCCCTCGTCGGTATGGGACGGGGGCATCCGCACGTCGGAGACCACGACGTCCGGCAGCCCGTCGGCGGCGGCCAGGTCGTGGACGGTCCTCAGCAGCGCGTCACCGTCCCCGACCCCCGCCACGACCTCCAGTCCGCGGTCGGTGAGCAGCCGGGTCAGGCCCTCCCGCAGCAGTACGGAGTCCTCGGCGATGACGACGCGACGCATGGCGACCTTCCGGAAGGGTGAGCTGACGGGGTCAGTCTTCCCTATCCGGGCGGCGGCGCGCCGGGCGATTCGGGCAACGGCCGCCGCACCGGCCGCCGTTACATCGTGCGGATCGCCACCGAGTCGCAGAGCGCCTCCAGGGCCTCCTTCGCCGGGCAGGCCGGCAGCGGGGCGAGCAGCGCGCGGGCCTCCTCGGCCTGCCGCAGGGTCTCCCGGCGGGCCCGCTCCAGCGCGGGGTGGCGGCGCAGCAGCCGCAGCGCCTCGGCGTGCAGCTCGTCGTCGGCGAGGTCCTGGGCGAGCAGCTCGCGCAGCCGGGTGTCCTCGGGGTCGGCGGGGTCGGCCGGCATCTGCTGGAGCAGCAGGGTCGGCAGGGTCGGCACGCCCTCGCGCAGGTCGGTGCCGGGGGTCTTGCCGGACTCGTGGCCGTCGCTGGCGATGTCGAGCACGTCGTCGGCCAGCTGGAACGCGATGCCGATCCGCTCGCCGTACTCGCTGAGGGTGTCCACCACCAGCGGGTCGGCGCCGGCCATCAGCGCTCCTATCTTGCAGGAGGCGGCGATCAGCGATCCGGTCTTGCCGGCCAGCACGTCGAGGTAGTGGTGCAGCGGGTCGGTGCCCGGGCCGGGGCCCTGGGTCTCCAGGATCTGACCGGTGACCAGCCGCTCGAAGGCGTCGGCCTGGAGCCGGACCGCCTCCGGGCCGAGGTCGGCGAGCACCTGGGAGGCGCGGGAGAACAGGAAGTCACCGGTGAGGATGGCCACCGAGTTGTCCCAGCGCGAGTTGGCGCTGGGGGCGCCGCGGCGCACCGGGGCCTCGTCCATGACGTCGTCGTGGTACAGGGTGGCGAGGTGGGTCAGCTCGACGACCACCGCTGCCGGCACCACGCCCGGCGCACCGGCGTCGCCGAACTGCGCGGCGAGGAGCAGGAGCAGCGGGCGGAAGCGCTTGCCTCCGGCCTCGATCAGGTGACTGGCGGTGACGGTGATGAAGGGGACGTCACTCTTGACGGACTCGGAGAGCGCCGCCTCCACCGCGTCCAGTCCGGCCTGAACGTCCCGGGTCAGGTCGCGGTCCTGCACGCTGAGCCCGAAGGGTCCCACGACGGTCACGAAGACCACTCCTCTGTCCCTGGTCGATCTAGCGGCCTGGTCCCTGAGTGCCGCCGCTGGCCATACAGGCAGGGTATCCGGTCACGAGTGGATCACTGCACGGGCGTGCGGATCCTGTCGTGATCGGGCCGTCGTCGCAGGTCAGAGGGGTGCGAAGGCACCGTGGCGGCGGGTCAGAATTCGACCGGAATATAAGGCCCGGAGATTGCGGCAAATGCGTGTCCGGGCCGCGCACCGAAGGGCGCGGCCCGGACGAAACGGGGGAAGCGGCGGGGATACGGCGGGAAAGACGGAATGCCGGTCGAGGCCGGCGGACGACCCGGGATCAGCGGACGAAGAGCGCGGCCTTCGACGCCAGGTCGAGGAAGTACTGCGGCAGCAGCCCGAGCCCGAGCGTGACCAGGACCCCGACCCCGATCGCCGTCGCCGTGAAGGCGCTCGGGATCGCGACCGTCGGACCGCCCGGCTGCGGATCCGAGAAGAACATCAGCACGATGACCCGGATGTAGAAGAACGCGGCCACCGCCGAGCTCAGCACACCGACGATCACCAGCGGCGTCGCGCCGCCGGCCGCCGCCGCCTGGAACACCGCGAACTTCCCGGTGAACCCGGAGGTCAGCGGGATGCCCGCGAAGGCCAGCAGGAACAGCGCGAACACCGCCGCCACCAGCGGCGATCGCCGGCCGAGCCCCGCCCAGCTGGACAGGTGCGTCGCCTCGCCCTTGGAGTCGCGCACCAGCGTCACCACGGCGAACGCGCCCAGCGTCACGAAGGAGTACGCCAGCAGGTAGAAGAGCACCGAGCTGAGCCCCTGCTTGTTGACGGCGATCACGCCGGTCAGGATGAACCCGGCGTGCGCGATCGAGGAGTAGGCGAGCAGCCGCTTCACGTCCTGCTGCGTCACCGCCAGCACCGCGCCGACCACCATGGTCAGGATCGCCACACCCCACAGCACCGGCCGCCAGTCCAGCCGCACGCCCGGGAACGCCACGTAGAACAGCCGCAGGAACGCCCCGAAGGCCGCGACCTTCGTGGCCGCCGCCATGAAGCCGGTCACCGGGGTCGGCGCGCCCTGGTACACGTCCGGGGTCCAGGAGTGGAAGGGCACCGCACCGACCTTGAAGAGCAGGCCGACGGACAGCATCGCCAGGCCGATCAGCAGCAGCACGTCGGTGCGGGTGGTGCTCAGCAGCGCCGGGGTGGTCATCGCCTTGCCGGAGATGACGTCCGCGATGTCGCCCAGCTTCACGCTGCCCGCGTAGCCGTACAGCAGCGCGGTGCCGAACAGGAAGAACGCCGAGGCGAAGGCGCCGAGCAGGAAGTACTTGACCGCCGCCTCCTGCGAGAGCAGCCGGCGGCGGCGGGCCAGCGCGCACAGCAGGTACAGCGGCAGCGAGAGGACCTCCAGCGCCACGAACATCGTCAGCAGATCGTTGGCGGCCGGGAAGAGCAGCATGCCGCCGACCGCGAACATCGTCAGCGGGAAGACCTCGCCGGTGGTGAGGCCCGCCCTGGTCGCGGCCCGCTCCTGCTCGCCGCCCGGGGTGGCGGCGGCCTGGGCGGCGAACGCGTCGGCCGGCTGTCCGCCCGCCCTGGGCTCCAGGCGCCGCTCGGCGTACGTCAGCACGGCGACCACGGCGACCAGCAGGATCACGCCCTGCAGGAACAGCGCCGGGCCGTCCATCGCGACCGACTCCATGGCGAGCAGGTCCATCCTGGTGGTGCCGTGGCCCTGCGCGGCGAGGACCACCACGGCGGCGAACGCGCCGGCCAGCCCGGTCAGGGCCAGCGTCACCTGCGTCCAGTGGCGGAACCGGCGGGGCACGAAGGCCTCCACCAGGACCCCGGCCACGGCGGCGCCGAACACCACCAGCATCGGGGAGAGTTGGCCGTACTCGATGTGCGGCGCCGGGATGCTGGGGGTGTTGCCGCTCACGGCGGCGAGCATGCCCGTGGTGCTCACTTGTGCGCACCTCCTGAGGTGGCGGCGACCGGGTGTGTCGGTGCCGGGTCGGACTGGTGGACCTGCGAGAGCGTCGCGTTCACCGCCGGGTTGACGAGGTCGGTGAGCGGCTTCGGGTAGACGCCCAGCAGGATGGTCAGCGCCACCAGCGGGGCGACGACGGCCAGTTCGCGGACCTTGAGGTCCGGCATCGCGGACACCTCGGCCTTCACCGGGCCGGTCATCGTGCGCTGGTACAGCAGCAGCGCGTACAGCGCGGCCAGCACGATGCCGAAGGTCGCGATGATGCCGATCGCCGGGTAGCGGGTGAACGTGCCCACCAGGACCAGGAACTCGCTGACGAACGGGGCGAGCCCCGGCAGCGACAGGGTGGCCAGGCCGCCGATCAGGAACGTCCCGGCGAGCACCGGGGCGACCTTCTGCACGCCGCCGTAGTCGGCGATCAGCCGCGACCCGCGACGCGAGATCAGGAAGCCGGCCACCAGCATCCACGCGGCGGTGGAGATGCCGTGGTTCACCATGTAGAGGGTCGCGCCGCTCTGTCCCTGGCTGGTCAGCGCGAAGATGCCCATGATGATGAACCCGAAGTGCGAGATCGAGGCGTACGCCACCAGTCGCTTGATGTCCTTCTGGCCGATCGCCAGCAGCGCGCCGTAGATGATCCCGATCACCGACAGCACCAGGATCGCCGGGGCGAAGGTCTTCGACGCGTCCGGGAACAGCCCGAGGCAGAAGCGCAGCATCGCGAAGGTGCCGACCTTGTCCACCACCGCGGTGATCAGGACGGCCGTCCCGGCGGTGGCCTCGCCCATCGCGTTCGGCAGCCAGGTGTGCAGCGGCCACAGCGGGGCCTTCACCGCGAAGGCGAAGAAGAATCCCAGGAACAGCGCCTTCGAGGCGGTGCCGCTGAGCTGCAGCTTCCCGTCGGCGATCGCCGAGGTGAGGGTCGGCAGGTCGAAGGTCGCGAAGCCCTGGTCCTGCGCGATCACGTACAGGCCGATCACGGCGGCCAGCATGACCAGGCCGCCGAGCAGGTTGTACAGCAGGAACTTGACGGCCGCGTAGGAGCGCTGGCGCGCCGACTCGGGGCCGCCGGCCCGGTCGCCGAAGCCGCCGATCAGGAAGTACATCGGGATCAGCATGGCTTCGAAGAACACGTAGAACACGAAGAGGTCGGTGGCGTAGAAGGAGACGATCACCATCGCCTCCACCGCGAGGATCAGGGCGAAGAATCCCTGGGTGCGGCGCCTGTTCTCGAAGGTGTCGTCAGGGGCGGCCCCCGCTCCCCCGCTGGCGGCCGGGACGGGCGGGTCGGCGTCGTGCCAGGAGGCCAGCATGATGACCGGCACCAGCACGGCGGTGAGCAGGGCCAGCACCGCGCCGATGCCGTCCACGCCCAGCGAGAAGCTGATGCCGAAGGAGCGGATCCAGCTGTACGACTCGGTCAGCTGGTAGCGGGCGCCGTGCGGGTCGAACCGCACGGCCACGGCGGCGGCCAGGGCCAGGGTGACGGCCGAGACGCCCAGCGCGACGGCCTTGGTGGTCGACCGCCGGGCCTCGGTGGACCCGGCGGGCAGGGCGGCGGTCAGCACCGCGCCGGCCGCCGGGACGGCGCAGGCGGCGGTCAGCAGGGCGCTCATGCTCCCACCTCGCTTGGGGGACGAGTCATCAGACGGACCTCATCAGGAGAGTCGTGGCGACCAGCACCAGCGTGCCGCCGAACATGGAGAGCGCGTACGAGCGGACGAAGCCGTTCTGGATCCGCCGCAGCCGCCCGGAGAGGCCACCGATCGTGGCGGCCAGGCCGTTGACGAAGCCGTCCAGGCCGCGGCTGTCGAAGAAGACCAGCGTCGCGGTCAGCGCCGAGCCGGGACGGACCAGGACGGCGCGGTTGAAGTCGTCCTGGAGCAGGTCACGGCGGGCGGCCCGGGTGAGCGGGGAGCCGACCGGAGGCACCACGGGGACGGCGGAGCGGCCGTACATCAGGTACGAGACGCCGACGCCGGCCAGCATGCAGGCCGTGGTGAGCAGGGTGACCGCCAGCGGGGTGAGCGGCGAGTTGCCCTCCTCGTAGCCGGTGACCGGCTCCAGCCAGGTCAGGAACGAGTCGTTGAACACGAACAGCCCGCCGGCGAAGACCGAACCGACGGCCAGCAGGATCATCGGCACCGTCATCGTCCTCGGCGACTCGTGCGGGTGCGGGGCGTTGCCCTCCGCGTCCGCCCGCCAGCGCTGCTCGCCGAAGAAGGTCAGCAGCATCACCCGGGTCATGTAGAACGCCGTGACGGCCGCGCCGACGAGTGCGCACAGGCCGAGGAGCCAGCCCTCGGTGCCGCCCTTGGCGAAGGCCGCCTCGATGATCTTGTCCTTGGAGAAGAAGCCGGACAGGCCCGGGAAGCCGATGATGGCCAGGTAGCCGAGGCCGAAGGTGACGAAGGTGACCGGCATGTACCTGCGCAGGCCGCCGTAACGACGCATGTCCACCTCGTCGTTCATGCCGTGCATGACCGACCCGGCGCCGAGGAACAGCCCGGCCTTGAAGAAGCCGTGCGTCACCAGGTGCATGATCGCGAAGGCGTAGCCGATCGGGCCGAGGCCGGCCGCGAGGATCATGTAGCCGATCTGCGACATGGTCGAGCCGGCCAGCGCCTTCTTGATGTCGTCCTTCGCGCAACCGACGATCGCACCGAACAGCAGCGTGACCGCGCCGACCACCACCACGGCGGTCTGCGCGTCCGGCGCCAGGTTGAAGATCGCGGCGGAGCGGGTGATCAGGTAGACGCCCGCGGTCACCATGGTGGCCGCGTGGATCAGGGCCGAGACCGGGGTCGGGCCCTCCATCGCGTCCCCGAGCCAGGACTGCAGCGGCACCTGCGCCGACTTGCCGCAGGCCGCCAGCAGCAGCATCAGGCCGATCGCCGTCAGCGTGCCCTCGCTCGCCCGGCTCGCCCCGCCGAACACCGGGCCGAAGGCGAAGGAGCCGAACTCGACGAACATCAGCATGATCGCGATCGACAGGCCCATGTCGCCGACGCGGTTGACGATGAACGCCTTCTTGGCGGCCGTCGCCGCGCTCGGCTTGTGCTGCCAGAACCCGATCAGCAGGTACGAGGCGAGGCCCACGCCCTCCCAACCGACGTACAGCAGCAGGTAGTTGTCCGCGACCACCAGCAGCAGCATGGCGGCCAGGAACAGGTTCAGGTACGCGAAGAACTGGCGACGGCGCTCGTCGTGCGCCATGTAGCCGACCGAGTAGAGGTGGATCAGCGTGCCGACGCCGGTGATCAGCAGGACGAACGTCATCGACAGCTGGTCGAGCAGGAACGACACGTCGGCCTGGAAACCGTTCACCGGGATCCAGCTGAACAGGTGCGTCGTGACCGCCCGGTGCGCGGTGTCGCGGCCCAGCATGTCCGAGAACAGCGCGAGGCCGAAGCCGAACGAGAGCGCCGCGAGCGCGGTGGCCAGCCAGTGGCCGGTCCGGTCCAGCGCCCGGCCACCGAGCAGCAGCAGGGCGGCACCGGCCAACGGAGCCGCCACGAGCAGCGGAATGAGAGAGTTCACCGAAGGCCCTCCGCCTACAGCTTCATCAGGTTGCTGTCGTCGACCGAAGCGGAGTGCCTGGTCCTGAAGATGGAGACGATGATCGCGAGGCCCACCACGACCTCGGCCGCCGCGACCACCATGGTGAAGAACGCGATGATCTGGCCGTCCAGGGTGCCGTGCAGCCGGGAGAAGGTGACCAGCGCCAGGTTCGAGGCGTTCAGCATCAGCTCGACGCACATGAACAGCACGATCGCGTTCCGCCGGATCAGCACACCGGCCGCACCGATGGTGAACAACAGGGCCGAGAGATAAAGGTAGTTGACCGGATTCACTCCGCGCCCTCCTCGTCGGCCTTCGGGTGCTTCCCGTTGCCCGCGCCGTTGTCGGCCGACACCGGCTCCAGGGACTTGCGCGGCCCGGTGACCGGCGGCCGCTCGGACGACGGCCGGCCCAGCCAGTCCGCCGTGGTGTTCTCCAACTCGGCCATCCGCTGCAGCATCGCCTGACTGACGTCCCGGATCTGGCCGCGCTGACGCAGCGTCTCCATCACCGACTCCTCGGCGACCGTGCCGTCCGGCAGCAACGCCGGAACGTCCACCGCGTTGTGCCGCGCGTACACGCCCGGCGCCGGCATCGGCGGCACCTGGATGTTGTCCTTGACCCGCTGGGCGGCCAGCTCGCGCTGCGTCCTCGGGGCCGTCACGTGCTCCCGGTGGGTCAGCACCATCGCCGCGACCGCCGCCGTGATCAGCAGCGCGCCGGTGACCTCGAACGCCCAGACGTACCGGGTGAAGATCAGCCGGGCCAGACCGGGCACGTTGCCCTCGGCGTTCGCCTCGTGCAGGCCGGTGAAGTGGTCCAGCCTCGCGTTCGCGATCCCGGCGATCAGCAGCACGCCGAAGCCGAGCCCGCACAGCACCGCGGCGAACCGCTGGCCCCTCAGCTGCTCCCTCAGCGAGTCCGCACTGGTGACACCCACCAGCATCACCACGAACAGGAACAGCATCATGATCGCGCCGGTGTAGACGACGATCTGCACCACGCCCAGGAACACCGCGCCCTGGGCCATGTAACAGACCGCCAGCGCCAGCATGGTGGCCGCCAGGCAGAGCGCGCTGTGCACGGCCCTCCTCATCAGCAGCATGCCGAGCGCGCCGCCGACCGCGATCACCGCGAGCACCCAGAACTGGACGGCCTCGCCGGTGGAGGTCGTCCCAGTGGCTTCCGCGAGACGTGTGATCACTGCTGGGCCTCATTCTCCCGGTCGGTACGCTCCTGCTGGACCGTCCCCGGCGCCGCCCCCGTGATCTCGCCCCGGTAGTACGCGCCCTCGTCGGCGCCCGGGAAGATCGCGTGCGGGGTGTCGACCATGCCCTCGGACAGGCCCACCAGCAGCTGCTCCTTGGTGAAGATCAGGTCCCGGCGGGAGGAGTCCGCGAGCTCGTACTCGTTCGTCATGGTCAGCGCCCGGGTCGGGCAGGCCTCGATGCACAGCCCGCACAGGATGCAGCGGGCGTAGTTGATCTGGTACACCGCGCCGTAGCGCTCACCCGGCGAGTAACGCTCCTCGTCCCGGTTGTCCGCGCCCTCGACGTAGATCGCGTCCGCCGGGCAGGCCCAGGCGCACAGCTCGCAGCCGACGCACTTCTCCAGGCCGTCCGGGTGCCGGTTCAGCTGATGGCGGCCGTGGAAGCGCGGGGCGGTGGGCTTCTTCTGCTCCGGGTACTGCTCGGTGAGCCGCTTCTTGAACATGGCCCTGAAGGTCACGCCGAAGCCGGCGGCCGGGCCGAGGATCGACGGCCGGTCGGGCCGCTCGGGCCCTTGGGACGCAGGTGTGTGGTCGGACGGCATCCCGGATCAGCTCCCTTCGGAATGGTCGGCCCCGTTGAGGGCGTCCTGGAGTTGCTTCGGGGCGCGGCTGCGCCGGCGCGGCACGGGCGGCAGCTGCTGACCCGGCATCGGGGGCACCGGGTAGCCGCCGGCCATCGGGTCGAACTCTCCCGGCGGGTGGGGTGCCTGGGGCTCCGGCGCCTTGCGCAGGAAGTCTCGCAGCAGAGCGATCAGCAGGATCACCCCGACCGGGCCGCCGACGTACAGCACCACCTGGCCGAAGGCGTAGCCCTCGTTGCGCAGCGCCCGGACGCTGGCGATCAGCACCAGCCACACCAGCGAGACCGGGATCAGCACCTTCCAGCCGAGCTTCATGAACTGGTCGTAGCGGAACCGGGGAAGAGTGCCGCGCAGCCAGATGAAGAAGAACAGCAGGAGCTGGATCTTCAGCGTGATCCACAGCAGTGGCCACCAGCCGTGGTTGGCGCCCTCCCAGAACGTGGACACCGGCCAGGGGGCCCGCCAGCCGCCCAGGAACAGGGTGGCGGCGACGGCCGAGACGGTCACCATGTTGACGTACTCGGCCAGCATGAACATCGCGAACTTCAGCGAGGAGTACTCGGTGTTGAAACCGCCGACCAGCTCGCCCTCGGCCTCCGGGAGGTCGAACGGCGCCCGGTTCGTCTCGCCGACCATCGAGATGATGTAGACGATGAACGACACCGGCAGCAGCGCCGCGAACCACGTCGGCTGCTGGTGGGCGACGATCTCCGAGGTCGACATCGAGCCCGAGTAGATGAACACCGCCGCGAAGGACAGACCCATCGCGATCTCGTAGCTGATCATCTGCGCGGACGAGCGCAGCCCGCCCAGCAGCGGGTACGTCGAACCGGAGGACCAGCCGGCCAGCACGATGCCGTAGATGCCGACCGAGGCGGTGGCCAGGATGTAGAGCAGCGCCACCGGGAAGTCGGTCAGCTGCATCGCGGTGCGGGTGCCGAAGATCGACACCTCGTCGCCGGCCGGGCCGAACGGGATCACCGCGAAGGCCATGAAGGCCGGAACGGCGGCGACGATCGGGGCCAGGATGTAGACCACCTTGTCCGAGCCCTTGACCACCAGGTCTTCCTTGAGGGCCAGCTTCACGCCGTCCGCGAGGGACTGCAGCATTCCCCAGGGGCCGTGCCGGTTCGGCCCGATGCGCAGCTGCATCCAGGCCACCACCTTGCGCTCCCACACGATGGCGATCAGCACGGTCAGGACCAGGAAGGCGAAGCAGAAGACCGCCTTCAGCAGGACCAGCCACCAGGGGTCGTGGCCGAAGAACTGGAGCGTCTCGTACGGCTGCGGGGTCATCGGTCCTCCCCTTCGGTGGCCTCGGTGGCCTCGGTGGCCTCGGTGGCCTCTTCGCCGTCGGCCCCGTCCCGCACGGCGGGTTCGAGGTCCGCGGCGGCGATCGTGACCAGGTGTCCGACGGTGGTGCCGAGCGTGCGGTAGGCGCCGCCCGGCGTGGAGTTGAGCGGGATCCAGACCGTGCGGTCGGGCAGCGAGTCGGTGATCTCCAGCGGCAGGGTGAGCGAGCCCGCCGGGCCGGTCAGCCGCAGGGCGCGACCCGCGGTCTCGTCCGCCCCGACCTCCGCGCCGAGCTCCTTCGCGCCGAGCTCCTTCGCGGTGGCGGCCGAGATCCGGGCGACCGCCCTGTGCCGGGTGCCGGCCAGGTGCGGATCGCCCTGCTGGAGCGTGCCGTTGTCGAGCAGCTGGCGCCACCCGGCCAGCACCGCCTGCCCGGCGGCCGGGCGGGGCAGCAGGCCGGGGTGCGCGGCCGGGTCGGCGGCCCGCTCGCCGGTCCACGGCGTGAACCGGTCCAGCTCCAGCCGGGCGGCGCGGACGTCGGGCAGGCCGAGCCGGTGGCCCAGCGCGTCCGCCAGCATGTCCAGCACCCGGACGTCCGAATGCAGGTGACGGCCCATCTGCTGGTCCGGCTTGAGCGCCGACTCGAACATCCGCACCCGGCCCTCCCAGTCCAGGAAGGTGCCGGCCTTCTCGGCCACCGCGGCCACCGGCAGCACCACGTCGGCTCGCGCGGTGACGGCCGACGGGCGCAGCTCCAGCGACACCACGAACGGCACCGCGGCCAGCGCCTCGTCGGCGAGCGCCGGATCCGGCAGGTCGTCCGGGTCGACGCCGCCGACCAGCAGCGCGTCCAGCTCGCCGTGCGCGGCGGCCTTGAGGATCTGCTCGGTGTCCCGGCCGAGCCGGGACGGCAGGTCGGGGACCCCCCACGCGGCGGCGGCCTCGGCCCGCGCGGCCGGGGCGGCCACCGGACGGCCCCCGGGCAGCAGCCCGGGCAGCGCGCCCGCCTCCACCGCGCCCCGCTCGCCGGCCCGGCGCGGCACCCAGGCCAGCCGGGCGCCGGTGGCGTGCGCGAGGCGCAGCACCGTGGTCAGCGCGCCGGGGACCGCGGCCAGCCGCTCGCCCGCGAGGATCACCGCACCGGGGCTGCGCAGCAGTTCGGCGGCCTGCCCGGCGTCGTCGTTCAGCGGCTCGTCTGCGGCCAGGGCCGCGAACCACTCCGGCTCGGTGCCGGGGGCGGCCGGCAGCAGCGCGCCGCGCAGCTTGGCCAGGCCCCGGGAGGCGAACGCGGCCACCGAGAACACCTTGAGGCCGCGGCTGCGGCAGGCCTTGCGCAGCCGCAGGAAGACGATCGGCGACTCCTCCTCGGGCTCGAAGCCCGCCAGCAGGACGGCCGGCGCCTGCTCCAGGTCCTCGTAGGTGAGGCCCGCACCGTCCACGTCCACGCCGCGTCCGGCGACGGCGGCGGCCAGGAAGTCCGCCTCCTCGCCGCTGTGCGGGCGGGCCCGGAAGTCGACGTCGTTGGTGCCGAGCACCACGCGCGCGAACTTCGCGTACGCGTAGGCGTCCTCGACGGTGACCCGGCCGCCGGCCAGCACGCCGGTGCGGGCGCCGCGCAAGCCCGCGGCTGCCCGGGCCAGCGCCTCCGGCCAGGAAGCGGGCACGAGTTCGCCGTCCTCGCGGACCAGCGGAGTGGTGATCCGGTCGCGCTGCTGGGCGTACCGGAAGGCGAACCGGCCCTTGTCGCAGTTCCACTCCTCGTTGACCGCCGGGTCCTCGCCGGCCAGGCGCCGCAGCACCTTGCCGCGCCGGTGGTCGGTGCGCTGGGCGCAGCCGGAGGCGCAGTGCTCGCAGACGCTCGGCGAGGAGACCAGGTCGAACGGGCGGGAGCGGAAACGGTAGGCCGCCGAGGTCAGCGCGCCGACCGGGCAGATCTGGATGGTGTTGCCGGAGAAGTAGGACTCGAAGTCGTCGCCCTGGCCGGTGCCGACCTGCTGGAGCGCGCCGCGCTCGACCAGGTCGATGAACGGGTCCCCCGCGATCTGCTGCGAGAAGCGGGTGCAGCGCGCGCACAGCACGCAGCGCTCCCGGTCCAGCAGCACCTGGCTGCTGATCGGGACGGGCTTCTCGTAGGTGCGCTTCATCCCCTCGAAGCGGGAGTCGGCGTCGCCGGTGGACATCGCCTGGTTCTGCAGCGGGCACTCGCCGCCCTTGTCGCAGACCGGGCAGTCCAGCGGGTGGTTGATCAGCAGCAGCTCCATCACGCCGCGCTGGGCCTTCTCGGCCACCGGCGAGCTGAGCTGGGTGCGGACCACCATGCCCTCGGCGACCGGGATGGTGCAGGACGCGACGGGCTTGCGCTGGCCCTCGATCTCGACGATGCACTGCCGGCAGGCGCCGGCCGGGTCGAGCAGCGGGTGGTCGCAGAAGCGCGGGATCTGGGTGCCGATCCGCTCGGCGGCCCGGATCACCAACGTCCCCTTGGGGACCTGCACTTCGACGCCGTCGATGGTGAGCGTGACCAGCTCGACCCGGGCCTTGTCGCCCGTGGCGGCGGATGGCTCTGTGATCGTCACGCGTGCACCTCCCTTTCGGTGGCGGACTGGTGGCCGGGGCGGGACCCGTCGGCCCAGACGGTGGAGGCGGCCGGGTCGAACGGGCAGCGGCGCTCGGCCAGGTGCTGCTCGTACTCGGCCCGGAAGTGCTGCAGCGAGGAGACGATCGGGCTGGCCGCGCCGTCGCCGAGCGCGCAGAAGGACTTGCCGTTGATGTTGTCGGCGATGTCGAGGAGCTTCTCCAGATCCCCGTCGACGCCCTCACCGGCCTCGATCCGCTTGAGCAACTGGACCAGCCAGTAGGTGCCTTCGCGGCACGGGGTGCACTTGCCGCAGGACTCGTGGGCGTAGAACTCGGTCCAGCGGGTGACGGCCCGCACCACGCAGGTCGTCTCGTCGAAGATCTGCAGGGCCTTGGTGCCGAGCATCGAGCCGGCCGCGCCGACGCCCTCGTAGTCCAGCGGAACGTCCAGGTGCTCGTCGGTGAACATCGGGGTGGACGAGCCGCCCGGGGTCCAGAACTTGAGCCGGTGGCCGGCGCGGACGCCGCCGCTCATGTCCAGCAGCTGGCGCAGCGTGATGCCCAGCGGGGCCTCGTACTGGCCCGGGTTGGTGACGTGGCCGGACAGCGAGTAGAGCGTGAAGCCGGGGGACTTCTCGGTGCCCAGGCTCTTGAACCACTCCTTGCCCCGGGCCAGGATCGGCGGCACCGACGCGATCGACTCGACGTTGTTGACCACCGTCGGACAGGCGTACAGGCCCGCGATGGCCGGGAACGGGGGCCGCAACCGGGGCTGGCCGCGGCGGCCCTCCAGCGAGTCGAGCAGCGCCGTCTCCTCGCCGCAGATGTAGGCGCCGGCGCCGGCGTGCACGGTGATGTCGAGGTCGACGCCGGAGCGGAGGATGTTCCGGCCCAGCAGCCCCGCCTCGTACGCCTCCGCGACCGCCGCGTGCAGGCGGCGCAGCACCGGGACGACCTCGCCGCGCAGGTAGATGAACGCGTGGTCGCAGCGGATCGCGTACGAGGCGATGATCATCCCCTCGATCAGCGCGTGCGGGTTGGCGAACAGCAGCGGGATGTCCTTGCAGGTGCCCGGCTCGGACTCGTCCGCGTTGACCACCAGGTAGTGCGGCTTGCCGTCGTTCTGCGGGATGAACTGCCACTTCATGCCGGTCGGGAAGCCGGCGCCGCCGCGGCCGCGCAGGCCGGCGTCCTTTACCAGCGCGATCACGTCGTCCGGGGGCATCTTGAGGGCCGCCTTCAGGCCCACGTAGCCCTGGTGGCGGCGGTAGGTGGCCAGCGTCCACGGGCGCCTGTCCTCCCAGGAGGCGGACAGGACCGGGGTGAGCAGCTTCTCGGCCGGCTCGGCGGAGGTCATCACGCTTCGGTCCCTTCCTGGCCCGGCCGTTCCTCGTGGCGGGGTGACACGACCTTGGTGCCGCCGGTGCCGGGCAGGGCCTCGCCCTTGGCCAGGCGCAGGCCCGCCATCGAGGGCGCGCCGCCGGCGCCGGACTCGTCGTTGGCGCCGGGGCGCTCGTCGGGGAAGCCGGCCAGGATCCGGGCGGTCTCCTTGAAGCCGCACAGCCGGGCGCCGCGGGTGGGCCGCACCTCGCGGCCCGCGCGCAGGTCGTCGACCAGCCGCTTGGCGCTCTCCGGGGTCTGGTCGTCGAAGAACTCCCAGTTGACCATCACCACGGGGGCGTAGTCGCAGGCCGCGTTGCACTCGATGTGCTCGATCGAGATCTGGCCGTCGTCGGTGGTCTCGTTGTTGCGGATGCCCAGGTGCTCCTGGAGCTCGTCGAAGATCTGGTCGCCGCCGAGCACCGCGCACAGGGTGTTGGTGCAGACGCCGACGTGGTACTTCCCGGCCGGACGCCGCCGGTACATGGTGTAGAAGGTGGCGACCGCGGTGACCTCGGCGGTGGTGAGGTCCAGCTGCTCGGCGCAGAACCGGATGCCGGTCGGGCTGACGAAGCCCTCCTCGGCCTGCACCAGGTGCAGCAGCGGCAGCAGCGCCGAACGGGCCACCGGGTAGCGGCCGATCAGCTCCGCGGCGTCGGCGGCGAGCCGGGCGCGCACCTCCTCGGGGTACGGCCTGGCCGGCAGCGCCGGCATCCCCAACTGGACGTCTGTCACCGGTCCACGCCTCCCATCACCGGGTCGATCCCGGCCACCGCGACGATCACGTCGGCGACCTGGCCGCCCTCGCACATCGCCGCCATCGTCTGCAGATTGGTGAACGACGGGTCCCTGAAGTGGACCCGGTACGGGCGCGTCCCGCCGTCGCTGACCACGTGCACGCCCAGCTCGCCCTTGGGCGACTCGACCGCCGCGTACGCCTGGCCGACCGGGACCCGGAAGCCCTCGGTGACCAGCTTGAAGTGGTGGATCAGGGCCTCCATCGAGGTGCCCATGATCTTGCGGATGTGGTCGAGCGAGTTGCCCATCCCGTCGGGGCCGACGGCGAGTTGGGCGGGCCAGGCGATCTTCTTGTCAGCCACCATCACCGGGCCGGGACGCAGCCGGTCGAGGCACTGCTCGACGATCCGCAGCGACTGCTTCATCTCCTCCAGGCGGATCAGGAAGCGACCGAAGGAGTCGGCGCTGTCGGCGATCGCGACCTCGAAGTCGTAGTTCTCGTAGCCGCAGTACGGGTCGGTCTTGCGCAGGTCGTGCGGCAGGCCGGTGGCCCGCAGGATCGGGCCGGTCGCGCCGAGGGCCAGGCAGCCGGGCAGGTCGAGGAAGCCGACGTCCACCAGGCGGGCCTTGAACACCGGGTTACCGGTGGCGAGTTTGTCGTACTCGTGCATCCGGGAGCGCAGGACCTTGATCGCCTCGCGGATCTGGTCGACGGCGCCGGGCGGCAGGTCCTGGGCGAGGCCGCCGGGGCGGACGTACGCGTGGTTCATCCGCAGGCCGGTGACCAGCTCGAAGACGTCCAGGATCAGCTCGCGGTCCCGGAACCCGTAGATCATCAGCGTCGTGGAGCCGATCTCCATACCGCCGGTGGCGAGGCAGACCAGGTGCGAGGCGATCCGGTTGAGCTCCATCATCATGACGCGGATGACGGTGGCCCGGTCCGGGATGTCGCCGGTGATGCCGAGCAGCTTCTCGACCGCCAGGCAGTAGGCGGTCTCGTTGAACAGCGGGGTCAGGTAGTCCATCCGGGTCACGAAGGTGGTGCCCTGGACCCAGTTGCGGAGCTCCATGTTCTTCTCGATGCCGGTGTGGAGGTAGCCGACGCCGCAGCGGGCCTCCTTCACCGTCTCGCCGTCGATCTCCAGGATCAGCCGCAGCACACCGTGCGTGGACGGGTGCTGCGGACCCATGTTGACGATGATGCGCTCGTCGTCGGCCCGGCCGACCGCCTCGACCACCTCGCCCCAGTCGCCGCCGGTGACCGTGAAGACCCGGCCCTCGGTGGTCTCCCGGGCCTGGGCCTCCTCGGCCCCGGGGCTGGCTCCGGGCGCCTCTTCGTAGTGCTGAGTGCTCATCAGCTGTACGACCTCCGCTGGTCGGGCGCCGGGATCTGGGCGCCCTTGTACTCGACGGGGATGCCGCCGAGCGGGTAGTCCTTGCGCTGCGGGTGGCCCAGCCAGTCGTCCGGCATCATGATCCGGGTGAGCGCCGGGTGGCCGTCGAAGACCAGGCCGAAGAAGTCGTAGGCCTCGCGCTCGTGCCAGTCGTTGGTCGGGTAGACGCTCACCACGGACGGGATGTGCGGGTCGGCGTCCGGCGCGGTGACCTCCACCCGGATCAGCCGGCCGTGGGTGATCGAACGCAGGTGGTAGACCGCGTGCAGCTCGCGGCCCTTGTCGCCGGGGTAGTGCACGCCGCTCACGCCGAGGCACAGCTCGAAGCGGAGCGCCGGGTCGTCGCGCAGGGTGCGGACGGTCTGGAGGAGATGGCCGCGGTCGACGTGGAAGGTCAGCTCGCCGCGGTCCACGACGGTCTTCTCGATCACCTCGGCCGGGTCCAGGCCCTGCTCCTCCAGCGCTCCCTCCAGCTCGTCGGCGACCTCGTCGAACCAGCCGCCGTACGGCCGTTCGCTCGGACCGGGCAGCACGATCGGCGCGGCCAGGCCGCTGAAACCGGAGGTGTCGCCGCTGTCCCGGGCCCCGAACATGCCCTGGCGGCGGCCGACCACCTCGACCGGGATCTCGCGGACCGGCTGCTCGCGGCGGGTCTCTGGTAGCTGGTCGCTCATCGCAGCTGCCCCCGCATCTCGCCGAGCGGCACGGCCTTCAGAGCGAGCGCCTCACCGAGCTCCTCGGCCCGGCGCCTGTTCACGCCCAGCGGCTCGTGCTGGATCTTGTCGTGCAGCTTCAGGATGGCGTCCAACAGCATCTCCGGGCGGGGCGGACAGCCGGGCAGGTAGATGTCCACCGGGACGATGTGGTCGACGCCCTGCACGATCGCGTAGTTGTTGAACATCCCGCCGGAGGAGGCGCAGACGCCCATCGAGATGACCCACTTCGGGTTGGCCATCTGGTCGTACACCTGGCGCAGCACCGGGGCCATCTTCTGGCTCACCCGGCCCGCCACGATCATCAGATCGGCCTGCCGGGGGGAGCCCCGGAAGACCTCCATGCCGAACCGGGCCAGGTCGTAGCGGCCGGCGCCGGTGGTCATCATCTCGATCGCGCAGCAGGCCAGACCGAAGGTGGCCGGGAAGAGTGACGCCTTGCGCACCCAGCCGGCGGCCGTCTCCACGGTCGTGAGCAGAAAGCCGCTCGGCAGCTTCTCCTCGATTCCCATCAGATCCCTCTCAATGCCCTCAAGTCCTGTGGTTCATCGGCCGGTTCTGGCTTGTCCGCTCGCTCGGGCTTGTCCTCGTTCGGGGCTGCCCTCGTTCGGGGTGTCCCCGTTCGGGCTTGTCCGCTCGTTCACAAGGGTCCGTAGGGCCGGCGGGCGGCTGGGCGATCACCCCGCGCTCAGTCCCACTCCAGGCCGCCGCGCCGCCACACGTAGGCGTAGGCGACGAAGACGGTGGCGATGAACAGGAGCATCTCGACCAGCCCGAAAATCCCGAGGGCGTCGAACGTCACCGCCCACGGGTAGAGAAAGACGATCTCGATGTCGAAGACGATGAAGAGCATCGCCGTCAGGTAGTACTTGATCGGAAACCGGCCGCCGCCCACGGGCTGCGGGGTCGGCTCGATGCCGCACTCGTACGCCTCCAACTTGGCCCGGTTGTAGCGCTTGGGGCCGGTGAGTGAGGCCATCACGACGGAGCCGACCGCGAACGCCGCCGCGATGGCACCGAGTACGAGGATCGGCGCGTAGGCATTCATAGCCCCGCTCCCTCCGTCCAGTCGTCCTTGACTGCAGATCGGAACCGACGGGTCACGCTGAGGTGAACCCGCGCTCCAGTTCCCGAGATCCACCTCATGTGAGGCAGTTCACAAAGCCTGGAACGAGCGCATCCTATGCCCGGCGGCTTGTGATCTGCGACACGCAGTTCGCCGTCATCTTTGTGATCTACACCACCCCTGGAATGCCGGCGAATGCGAACACGCCCAGAGTTGTCAACGCAAAGCAGTCAAATGGTCACAACCAGTCGCATTTACTTGTGAAGCGGCTGGTCAGGGCCGCGCTTCTATATCAACTATGCGTCGGCGATGGCAAATTTCCGGGCGCCATGTTGACGTGTTATAGCGGCTCACCCGGAGGGGTGGCGGGGGGCGAACGTTCGCTTGACCCTTCGTTCACAAGGGTGCGAAGTCGCTTTGGGGCCTTCCCCCTCCCCCACCCGCCCGCCGCCCGCCGCCCGCCGCCCGCCCCTCTCCCACGCTGGGCCATGCCTGGCCCAGCGCGCGGCACCCACCCCGGCCTCCGCCCGCTACCCGCTACCCCGTCGTCGTCCCCTGCCCTCGCGCCCCGCACCCTGGTGCCGCCGCGCCCTCGCGCCCCTTCCCTCTACGCGACCATTCGGTCTCTCGTCCTCTCGCCCGTCTCACCCCGGGGCCCAACCCTCCTTTCCGGACCGAGCCTCGGGCCCGTGTCCTGGTCGTCCCTCCGTTCCCAGGGACCGGTTACCGGCTACCGGCCGCCTGCTCCCAGACCCAGGCCGCGATGCCCACCCGGTTACGGGCACCGAGCTTGCGCTGGACGTTGGCGAGGTGGTTCTTCACCGTCCCAGGCGAGATGAACAGTCCCGCTCCGATCTCGGCGTTCGTCGCGCCATCTGCCACCAGTTCGGCGATCTCCCTTTCTCTCGTGGTCAGTTCCTCGACCGGGCCGGCTATCGGCGGCGCCGTCGCCACGGGCCCGGTACCGGCCCGCGGGTCGTCCGCTGGCGCCGCCATGTGCCGCAACAACCGGACGGTGACCTGCGGACTGATCAACGCGTCCCCGGCCATAGCCGCCCGTACCGCCTCGATCAGCAGCACCGGCCCCGAGCGCTTCAGCAGGAATCCCGCCGCGCCGTGCCGAAGGGCCGTGTGCACGTACTCGTCCAGGTCGAAGGTGGTCACCACGATCACCTTGCACTCCCCGGCCAGTTGCCGCGTGACCTCCAGACCGTCGAGCTTCGGCATCCGGATGTCCGCGAGCACGACGTCCGGCCGAAGCCGTCGGGCCTCCGCCACCGCCGCGGCACCGTCCGCCGCCTCCGCCACCACAGCCATGTCGGGCTGGGCGTCCAGGATCATCCGGAACGCACTGCGCACATCCGCCTGGTCGTCCGCCACCAGGATGCGAATCGGCCCTGAACCGCTGCTCATCTGCGCCTCTCCCCTGCACTGGTCCTCACCGGGATCTCCGGCCGCTCCAACCCCGCCTGCCCTTCCAGCGGCAACCTCGCCGTCACGCGCCAGGCCTCCCCCTCGTCCGCACCCGCGTCGAACGTGCCGCCCAGCGCCTCCACCCGGGCTGTCAGCCCCGGCAGTCCGCTGCCGCCGCTGCGGCGGGGTCGCCCGCCCGAACCCGGCGCTCGGCCGTCGTTCGTCACGGTCAACTCCAGCCACCCGCCGGTGTGGCGCGCCCGAACATCAACCTGCCGGGCGCCCGGGGCGTGCCGCCGGACATTGGTCAGCGCCTCGACGACAATTCGATGGGCTGTCCCCTCCACCTCCCTCGGGACCGGCTCGTCCGGCAGCTCCAGCCGGACCTCCGCGCCGCCCGATGCGGTGAACCGCTCGGCCACCTCGGCGAGTTCCGCCAGCCCTGGTTGGGGGCTGCGCCCAGTCCCCTCCTCCGTGCGCAGCAACTGAACCGTCCGGTCGAGCGACGCCAGGGCCCGCTGCCCGGCCTGCTCTATCCGTTCGAACATCGCGACCGCCCGGGCCGGGTCGATCGTGGCCAGGTATGCCCCGGCTTGTGCCTGGGCGACCATTCCGCTGACGTCGTGGGCGACGAAGTCGTGCAGGTCGTGGGCCAGGTCGAGCCGTTGGGCGCGTCTGGCCTCCGCCACCGCCCGCCGCCGCCCTTCGTCGAGCCCGCGCAGGTAGAGCCCGATCAGGACAGCAGGGAGCGAGAGGACCGCACCGAAGCCGAAGAGGGTGAACACGTCGTCCGGCCCGGTGACGCCGTCGAAGCGGGACGGCCAGAGCGCGACCGCACCACCGATGGTCCAGGTCGCCGCCGCACACCGCCGGCCCTCCTCGGTGCGCAGTGTGAGCACCGCCAGCAGGAGGAGGGCGGCCAGCTCGAACAGGCCGACCAGCCCGGGCCATCGGCTCGACTCCGTCCACCGACCGGCGAACCAGACGGCGGCCGAGACCGCCACCGACGCCGCTCCGGCCACACCTGCCACGGTCGCCAGTCCGAACCGCGTGCGCGCCGCCCACGCCGGCAGAACAGCGACCGGAACTACCAGCGCCAGCATATGAGTCATCGTCACATTCTCCATTCGGCTGCAGTCACAGTACGACGCGCCAGACGCTGGGCACCTGTGCCGATCGGCATATTTCACAGGCCTGTTGAGCTGGGAGAACAGCCCGATCGGCATCTGCCGAGACCCTCGGCCGACGGCGAGGCTTGAGTCATCGGATCGGCCACCGGGGCCGAACAGGAGGGGAGTTCAGCCATGACCAGGATCGTGATCGGGGCCCGCGGAGCGAGCACCGTAAGCATCGCCGCCGTCCGGCCCGCCCCGCGCTGGGCCGAGCTCGCCGCGAAGGCCACGGTCTGGACGACGCTGCCCTCGGGGCTGTGGCGGATCGCGTTCGGGTTCGGTGTCCCCGTCGGCTTCAGCGGTCAGCTGGCCGAGGACTACGGCCGCCATCAGCCGGGTTGGGGCACGGTGTACGTGATCGCGCTGAGTGCTCTGGCCGAGGGGCTGGCTTTCCTCACCGTCGGGCTGGTCCGGCCCTGGGGCCGGGTGGCGCCGACCTGGATCCCGCTGATCGGCGGCCGGGCCGTCCGCCCGCTGGCCGCCATCGTCCCGGCGGCGCTGGGTGCGGGCATCCTGACGTGGTTGGGCATGGCCGCACTGTTCGGCGGCTGGAGCAGCAACGCGAGTGACCCCGGCGCCCCGCGCGGCTTCGCCCTGGTGGTCATGACGCTCTGCTACCTGCCGCTGGTCGCCTGGGGCCCGTTGCTCGGTGCGGTGACCTTCGACTACGCCCGCCGCACCATAGGGCGCCGATGACGACCAGGACCGATCACACGGGCGCCGGCTCGGCGGCCGGCGCCGGCTCCTCCGCCTGGCGCGGGGCGGGGGCGGTGCGACGGCCCCACTCGGTCGCGACCAGCACCAGGGCCCCACCGAGCAGGGCGAGCGGACCCATCCGGTTGCCGGCGACGGCGATACCGAAGACGGCGGCCCAGAGCGGCTCGGTGCCGAGCAGCAGGCTCACCCGGGACGGCGATGTTGCCCGGACTGCCCACATCTGAACGAAGAAGGCGAACAGCGTGCAGAACAGGGACAGATGCAGCAGCCAGGCCCACTGGGCGGGCCCGTACAAGGCCGCGAGGGTCCACGGCGGCGGGCCGACGGACAGCGCGACCGTGCAGAACACGGCCGTCGCGGTGACGAGTTGCACCCAGGTCACGGCCAGCATGTCGGTGTTCCGGAGGACACGAGCCATGGTGAGCACGTACGCGGACCGGACGAGGGCGGCGCACAGCACCAGCAGATCGCCGAGCGTGGGCGGGCGGAGCCCGCCGTCCCCGGTGAGCAGCGCGACGCCGAGCACCGCCAGGCCGGCCGCCGCCAGGAAGGCGCGCGGCGGTGCCGTCCGGCTGAGGGCGCTCTCGCCGAGCGGGGTGAGCACCATCGCCAGGCTGATGATCAGTCCGGCGTTGGTGGCGGATGTGTGCACCGCGCCGTACGTCTCCAGCAGGAAGATCCCGCTGAGCACCACCCCGAGCCCGGCCCCGCCCAGCCACTCGGTGCGGCTCAGCCCGCGCAGCGCCCGTCGGGCGACCAACCCCAGCACCGGCAGGACCATCCCGAACCGCAGCACGAGCATCGCCACCACCGTCCCCGGCTCGGCCACCCGCTGGACGGCCAGGAAGCTCGACCCCCACACCACCGCCACGAGCAGCACCGGCAGATCACGAAGAACCGACGAGGACGAGGACAAGGACGAGGAGGCACGCATGGGTCAGATCCCTCCGAGCGAACGGAACCGGCGGGTGCGAGTACCGTACGGCGTCGGACGGCCCCCGGAGCTGGGCGGACGGCGCAGCGATGGACGAGGCAGGGTGCGGAGCGGAGCGCCATCCTTGCGCACCGGCTCGGTCGCGATCAACGGCCTGTCCGCGATGCGGCGGATCAGGCGGCGAGCAGACCGTGTGCCGCGGCGATCGCCTCGATGTCGGCCGGGGTCCCGGACATGATGGTGCGGACGCGCTCGGTGACGAGCTCGACGGGCCAGTCCCACCAGGCCGCACGCAGCAGTCGCTCGACGTCGGCGTCGTCGAAACGGCGCCGGATCGGGCGGGCGGGGTTGCCGCCGACGATGGTGTAGGGCTCGACGTCGGCGGTGACCACGGCGCCGGCCGCGATGATCGCCCCGTCACCGATCCGGACCCCGGGCAGGACGGTGGCGCCGAAGCCGAACCAGACGTCGTTGCCGACCACGGTGTCACCCCTGCTGGGGAGGCCGGTGACGATGTCGAGGGTCTGTTCGGTCCAGCTGCCGCCGAACATCGTGAACGGGAAGGTGGAGACGCCGATGGTCGGGTGGGCGGCGCCGGCCATCAGGAAGCGGGTGCCGGTGGCGAGCGCGCAGTACTTGCCGATCACCAGTCGCTCGGGCCCATAGGCATAGAGGACGTTGCGCTCCTCGAAGCGGGTGGCTCCGTCCGGGTCGTCGAAGTAGCTGTATTCGCCGACCTGGATCCTCGGGTCGGTGACGAGGGGGCGCAGTAGGACCACCCGGTCATGGCCGGCCAGCGGGTGGAGGGCGGTCGGGTCGGGGATGACAGTGGCGGTCAAGGGCAAGCTCCTCTCGTAATGCGACATGAGTCGCATTACGATGAGCATGGCACGGTGGCGCCGCCACGGCAAGCCTTAACGCGACTGGAGTCGACTTTGAACGAGAACCCCGACATCCCGACCCCCTACGCCCCGACGCCCCGTCCCGGCGGCCGGAGCGCCCGGGTCCGGGCGGACGTGGTCGCCGCCACGCTCGCCGAGGTCACCGAGAAGGGGTACGACGGCCTCACCGTCGACGCGGTCGCGGCCCGCTCCGGGGTCCACAAGGCGACTCTCTACCGGCGGTGGGGCGGGGTGGACGGCCTGGTCGCGGACGCTCTGACGGCCTCCGCCGACCAGCCCTGGCCACTACCCGACACCGGAGACCTCCGCGAGGACCTCCGCCGAATCACCCACGAGGTGTTCGCCGTCTTCACCGACCCCGACCTGGGCCCGACGCCCACCGCGCTGATCGGCGCCGCCCAACGCTCCGACGCCGGCGCCGCCGCCCTGCGCGCCTTCTTCGCGGCCCGCCACCGCCAGGCCGCCACGGTGGCCGAACGGGCTGCCGCCCGTGGCGAGTTGCCGGCCGGCACGGACGGCGCCGAGGTGGTCCGAGCCGCCACCGCCCCGCTCTACTACCGTCTCTTCGTCACCGGCGAGCCGCTGGACGCCCGCACCGCCGAGCGCGCCGCCGACGCCGCCGCCCTGGCCGCCCGCGCCGGGCTGTTCACGTCCACCCCTGCCACCCCGGAAACCCCCACCCCGGAAACCCCCTCCTCGGAAACCCCCACCCTGGAAACCCCCTCCTCGGAAGCTCGCGCCTCGGAAACCCCAACCCAGTGACCCCCACCCTGCGACCCCCACCCCAGAGGCCCGCGCCCCAGAGGCCCGCGCCCCAGAATCCGCACCCCGGAGACCAACTGACTCGCCCTCGCCCACACGCTCACCGACACACCCAGGGCGCCCACGCGGAACCCGCCACCCCACCGCCCCCTACCGAATCCCCACCCGGGCATGGATGATGCCTCCATGACAATCCCGCCGTCCACCACCCCCCGGAAGGCTCGTCACGTGAAGCGCATGCACTGGGCGCTGGTCGCCGTCGCCACCGTCCTCCCGCTCGCCGCGAGCACCGGCACCGCCGTCGCGGACACCCCCGCGCCAGCGCCGAGCGCCGCCTGCAGCTACACCCCGGCCGTGCCGGCCGACAACTTCAAGGGCATCCCGGTCTTCGAACCGGAGGAGGCCGCCGAGCCCTACCGCGCGACCCTGCGGACCAGTCAGGGCCGGATCACCTTCGAGGCGTTGACCGATAAGGCGCCCTGCACCACCTTCTCGTTCCGTTTCCTCGCCGAGCACGACTACTTCGACCGCACCCACTGCCACCGCCTCACCACCCAGCGGATCTACGTCCTCCAGTGCGGTGACCCGACCGGGACGGGCAGCGGCGGCCCCGGCTACTCCTTCCCGGACGAGAACTTGACCGGAGCCACCTACCCGGCCGGCACCGTGGCCATGGCCAACGCGGGTCCGAACACCAACGGCAGTCAGTTCTTCATCGTCTGGAAGGACACCAAGCTCTCGCCCGCCTACACCCCGTTCGGCCGGGTCACGGCGGGCATGGACGTCCTGCAGAAGATCGCCGCAGGCGGCGAGGACGACCAGAACAGCCCGGGCGACGGCTACCCCAACCTCCCGGTGGACATCCGGCACGTGAAGATCAGCACCGACTGACCCGAAGCCCGGCCCGAGAACGCCCCGCCCCGGGAACGCCCTGGCCCGAGAACGCTCCGCCCCCGGGAGCGCCCCGGCCCCAGGGCCGCCGGCCGGCGCCGCTCCCGTACGGTGGCAGCAGCATCGACACCGCACGGGAGCAGCGCCGCATGGACAGCAGGATCTGGGAGAGCGTCGACCACCTGGTCGCCTGGCTCGACGAGGAGAGCACGCAGTCGCCCCAGGAGGAGCGGCTGCTTCGGCTCCTCAAGCTCTCCGAGGAGATCGGCGAGGTCGGCGCCGCCGTGATCGGCGCCACCGGCCAGAACCCGCGCAAGGGCGTCACCCACACCTGGGAGGACGTCCAGCACGAGCTCTGCGACGTCGTCTTCTCCGCCCTGGTCGCCCTCCGGACGCTCACCCCCGACGCGGCCCGGGTCTTCGCCGACCGCCTCGCCTACGTCGAGCAGCGCTCCGCCGCCTCCCGCCGCCCGGACGACCGCCCGCCCGCCGATCGATGATCAGCAGAACGACCAGGAGCACGACCGCCGTCCGCACGACCGCCGCCCGCACGACCGCCGTCCGCACGACCGCCGCCCGGACGACCGTCGACGCGCAGCACCGCACACGGTCTAGGCGTTCGGCGCGACCTTGGCGAGGCCGTTGATGATGCGGTCCATGGCGTCGCCGCCCTGCGGGTCGGTGAGGTTGGCGAGCAGCTTGAGGACGAAGCGCATCAGCATCGGGTGGGTGAGCCCGCGCTGGGTGGCGAGCTGCATCACCGAGGGGTTGCCGATGAGCTTCACGAAGGCGCGGCCCAGCGTGTAGTAGCCGCCGTAGACGTCCTTGAGGATGCGCGGGTAGGCCTGGAGGGCGCGCTCCCGCCCGCCCTCGGTGATCCGGGCGTGGGCCTGGACGATGACGCCGGCGGCGATCTGGCCGGATTCCATCGCGTAGGCGATGCCCTCGCCGTTGAACGGGTTGACCATGCCGCCCGCGTCGCCGACGAGCAGCAGGCCGCGGGTGTAGTGCGGCTGCCGGTTGAAGGCCATCGGCAGCGCGGCGCCGCGGATCGGGTCGGTCATGTTCTCGGGGGTGTAGCCCCACTCCTGCGGCATGCTCGCGCACCAGGCCTTGAGCACCTCGCGCCAGTCGAGTTCGCCGAACGCGGGCGAGGAGTTGAGGATGCCCAGGCCGACGTTGGAGGTGCCGTCGCCCATGCCGAAGATCCAGCCGTAGCCGGGCAGCAGCTTGCGCTGGTCCGCGCGGGTGTCCCACAGCTCCAGCCACGACTCCAGGTAGTCGTCGTCGTGGCGCGGGGAGGTGAAGTACGTCCGGTAGGCGACGCCCATCGGCCGGTCCTCGCGCCGGTGCAGGCCCATGGCGAGCGAGAGCCGGGTGGAGTTGCCGTCGGCGGCGACGACGAGCGGGGCGCGGAACGTGACCGGCCGCTTCTCGTCACCGAGCTTGGCGGTGACGCCGACGATCCGGCCGGTGCGGTCGTCCAGCACCGGCCCGCTGACGTTGCAACGCTCGTAGAGCCGTGCGCCGGCCTTCTCCGCCTGACGGGCCAGCAGCTCGTCGAAGTCGGCGCGCTTGCGGACGAGACCGTAGTCGGGGAAGGCGGCGAGCTCGGGCCAGTCGAGTTCCAGCCGCACGCCGCCGCCGATGATGCGCAGGCCCTTGTTGTGCAGCCAGCCGTTCTCGGTGGAGACGTCGATGCCCATGTCCACCAGCTGCTTGGTGGCCCGCGGGGTGAGGCCGTCGCCGCACACCTTCTCGCGGGGGAAGGAGGTCTTCTCCAGCAGCAGCACGTCCAGCCCGGCCTGGGCGAGGTAGTACGCGGTGGTGGAGCCGGCCGGGCCCGCGCCGACCACGATGACGTCCGCCGTGCTCTCGACGGTGCTGTCCGGCTTCGTCGGATCGGCTGCGGTCTCGGACACGGTGGACACACTCCTGGAGCTGCGGCTGGGGGACGGCGGCTTTCGTCTCCGGCAGTGTAGTTCCCGTCCCGTTCCCGTCCCCGCAGCGATGGCCGTCGGCGGCCCGGCGGCAGGCGGCCCCAACGAGCGGCGACCGCCCGATCGGCTACGCGACCTTGTACGCGCGGTGCAGCGCGACGATTCCGCCCGTCAGGTTCCGCCAGGCGACCTTCGACCAGCCGGCCTCCTGCAGCTTGGCGGCCATGGCGGGCTGGTCCGGCCAGGCCCGGATCGACTCGGCGAGGTAGACGTAGGCGTCCGGGTTGCTGCTGACGGCGGTGGCGACCGGCGGCAGGGCGCGCATCAGGTACTCGGTGTAGACGGTGCGGAACGGCGTCCAGGTCGGGGTGGAGAACTCGCAGAGCACCAGCTTGCCGCCGGGCTTGGTGACCCGGTACATCTCTCGCAGCGCCGCGTCGGTGTCGTGGACGTTGCGCAGCGCGAAGGAGATGGTGACGACGTCGAAGGTGTCGTCCGCGAACGGCAGCCGGGTGGCGTCCCCGGCGGTGAGCGCCAGCTCGGGGTGGCGGCTCTTGCCCTCGGCGAGCATGCCGACCGAGAAGTCACACGGGACGACCTTGGCGCCGGCCTCCGCGAACGGCAGCGAGGAGGTGCCGGTGCCGGCCCCCAGGTCGAGCACGAGGTCCCCCGGTCCGGCGGCCACCGCCTCGGCCACCGCCCGGCGCCAGGCCCGGGCCTGGCCGAGGGAGAGCACGTCGTTGGTGCGGTCGTACTTGGCCGCGACGTCGTCGAACATGGCGGCGACTTCGTGCGGCTGCTTGTCCAGAGAGGCTCGGGTCACGGCCCCATTGTTCACCCTGACGTCGGCGCGCGAGGCAACGGGGCGGCTCGGAGGCGCCGAACGCGCCCCTGCCAGGGCACTCCACGCACCAGAACGCGGCACCAGAACGCGGCACCAGAACGCAGCAGCACAACACGGCACCAGAAGACAACGCGAGAGCACCAGCGCGCAGCACACAGCACCTCAGTGCTGCGCGCGCCGCCCGCCCGCGCGCCGCTTCCTCCGCGAGCGCTTGCCGTGCGTGATGGCCGGCATCCCCTCGGCCAGCGCCCCGGTCGCCAGCGCGACGGTGGTGGCGAGCCTGCCCTGCATGCCGCGGACGGCGATCGCCCGCCGGTGCCGCCGGATCCGCAGCACGCAGACCAGGAACAGGACCACCGCCACCGGCACGCTGAACCGGGCGAGCCCGATGCCGACCGGCTGCGGGTAGGTGTCGCCGCAGATCCGCACCGCGCCCGCGTCGTCGGCGGCGTGCTCCAGGCAGACCGCGTCGCCGACCTTGGTGCCGTCCGCGAGCGGCAGCGCCGCGGCGGTGTGCTGCTGACCGCCCGCCCGGTAGCTGACGGCACTGTAGGTGCCGCCGCCGGTCGGGAGCTGGGTGACGACGCCCTCCACTCTCACCGGGTGGGCCGCGATCCGGTCGGCCTGGTCGGCCTGGCGCCAGCCGAGCAGGCACATGCCGACGGCCAGTACGGCGCTGAGCACGGCGGCGAGGTACCAGCCACGGCCCAACCGCGGGATGCGCGGCGGGGGGACGGTCGCGGGTTGCATGGTTCCTGTCCTGGCTTGCCTTCGGGGCCTGGGACGTGGCCCCGCCACCCGCGGGGGCGGGCGGTGGTGTGGTGAGGGTACGGAGTGAGCTGTCCGGGATGGTATCCGCTGGCGGGCCCTCAGGTCACGGCGAAGGGGGAATCACCCGGCCGTGCGGACCGCTCAGTTCGGCAGCACACGAAGGAAGTCCCGTATGCGGCAAGGAAGTCCGGATGTTCCCCGGTAGAGCCCGGCTTGCTCAGCGTCGCCGGTACACCAGCCGACCGCCGAGCACGGTCGCCAGACAGCCCCCGGGCATCGGCCGCCCACCGCCCTCGCCACCGATCGCAGACGCCGCCGGCGCCGCGGAAACCGTGAACACCGCGAAGTCCGCCCGGCCCCCGGCCACGACCCGCCCGTGCACGGCAGCCGCGAGCGGCAGCACGGCGAGCGGATCCAGCGGCCCCTCAGACGCCGCCTCCCGAGCAGCCTCGCCCTCCCCCGCGCCGGCCACCGGACCGCCCGCCGAACCGACCAGCCCCGAACGCGCCACCGCCGTCCGGACCGCGGCCCGCTCGAACGGCCCGGCCACCGCCGTCACCCCGAAGCCCAGCATCCGTTGCAGCCCCCGCCGGGCGCTCGCCCCGCACCGCGCGTCGTCGACCTCCCCGACCAGTCCGTCCCGCACCGGCTCGACGCCGATCTCCTCCCGCGGATCCGGGTGGTAGGCGCGCTCCAGCAGCCAGTGCCCGTACGGGTTGCGCAGCCCCGGCGTGAGCACGGCCTGGCCCCACTCCCGTACCCGGGCCCCGGGGTGCTCCGCCGTCAGGGCGTCGAACGATCCCACGGCCTCGACGAGTTCACCGCGCACCAGCACCGCCCCGTCTTCGAGCGACGGGGCGGTGGGATCGGCGGGATCGGGCAGCACGAACGCCGCCCGGTGCAGGGTCAGCACGGCAGTGGAGGGCTCAGTTGTCGAGGATCTTCAGTTCGGGGTGCGCGGTGCCGCCCTCGATCGCGGTCGAGGCGATGTGCGAGGCGACGCGCGGGTCGACCGGGTCGTTCGCCGGGTCGTCCAGCACCCGCAGGTGCTCGTACGTGGTCGAGCGCTGCGCTGGGACGCGGTCGGCGGCCCGGATGAGGTGGATCAGCTCGGTGAGGTTGGAGCGGTGCTTGGCGCCGGCCGCCGAGACCACGTTCTCCTCCAGCATGACCGAGCCGAGGTCGTCCGCGCCGTAGTGCAGCGACAGCTGGCCGGCTTCCTTGCCGGTGGTGAGCCAGGAGCCCTGGATGTGGGCGACGTTGTCGAGGAAGAGGCGGGCGATCGCGATCATCCGCAGGTACTCGAAGACGGTCGCCTGCGTGGACCCCTTCAGGTGGTTGTTCTGCGGCTGGTAGGTGTAGGGGATGAAGGCCCGGAAGCCGCCGGTGCGGTCCTGCACGTCGCGGATCATCCGCAGGTGCTCGATCCGCTCGGCGTTGGTCTCGCCGGTGCCCATCAGCATGGTAGAGGTGGACTCCACACCGAGGCCGTGCGCGACCTCCATGATCTCCAGCCAGCGCTCGCCGGACTCCTTGAGCGGGGCGATCGCCTTGCGGGGGCGCTCCGGCAGCAGCTCGGCGCCGGCGCCTGCGAAGGAGTCCAGGCCGGCCTTGTGGATCCGGGTGACGGCCTCCTCGATCGAGACGCCCGAGATCCGGGACATGTGCTCGACTTCGGAGGCGCCCAGCGAGTGGATCACCAGCTGCGGGAAGTCGGCCTTGATCGCCGAGAACGCGCGCTCGTAGTACTCGACGCCGTAGTCCGGGTGGTGGCCGCCCTGGAACATGATCTGGGTGCCGCCCAGCTCGACCGTCTCCGCGCAGCGGCGCAGGATCTCGTCGAGCTCCCGGGACCAGCCCTTGTCGCTCTTCGGCGGCACGTAGAAGGCGCAGAACTTGCACGCCGTCACACAGACGTTGGTGTAGTTGATGTTGCGTTCGATGATGTACGTCGCGATGTGCTCGGTACCGGCGTAGCGGCGGCGGCGCACCGCGTCGGCCGCCGAGCCGAGCGCGTGCAGCGGCGCCGAACGGTACAGCTCCAGCGCCTCCTCGGGGGTGATCCGGCCCCCGCCGGCGGCCCGGTCGAGCACGGCCTGCAGGTCGGTGCTGGGCGCATCGAGGGTGGTCGCTGCGAGCTCGGACACCTGGCGGCCTTCTCTCTCTCGGGTACCTCCGGGTACCGCTCGGGTACTGCCTCGGGTACTGCTGTTCTCGCTCTTGTACTGCTGTTCTCGCCGGTACGGCAGCCGCGACCACGTGCGTCCGGGCACGGCCGAACCAGCCTACGCCAGCCCTGTCCGGCCCCCGCGTCAGCCCGCTGCCCCGTCCGCCTTCCGCATCGTGCCGGCCGGGTTGCCGGCCACCGGGTCGGCGGAGGTGAACCGGATCGTGCCGTCGTTCTGCAGGGTGAGGGTCTCCGTGTAGGAGCCGCCGGAGCACGCGCCGGGCAGGGTGGAGCGGACGAGCCGGGACTCGAACACGAGCTTGGTCGCGGACGCCGACCTCAGCTTCCAGGCGCCTTCGCAGCTGAGCGAGATCAGGCCGGAGACGGCGTTGCGGCTCGTGGTGTTCTCCTGCCCGATCGCGGCCGGACCGATGGTGAGCGTCGTGGTGCCGGCCGGCAGGCCCTTCTCGGTGACCATGTCCCCGCGCCAGACCCCCAGGAAGGCGGACGGCACCACACTCGGACCGCTGGGCGCCCCCGTCACCTCGTCCGGCGCGGGCGACGCGCTCCCCGAGGACATCGGAGCGCCGGACGTGGGAGCGCCGGATGACGGAGCGCCGGACGACGGTGGGGCCTGCGGCTCGGTACTGCCGCTCCCGCCACCGGACACGGTGGGCGAGGAACTGCCGGAGGCCGTGACCACCGGATCCGGCTGCTGCATCCACCGGTACGTCCCGTACCCGCCGCCCCCGAGCGCCAGCAGCGCGAGCACCACCCCCGTCGCGAGCCTGGCCCGTCCGCGCGGGGAGCCAGTCGTCGACGAGGCCGACGGAGCAGAAGGCACGACCGTCGGCGTCCGCTCCACCCTCGGAGACGCCGGAGCAGACGACGCCGAGGGAGCAGAAGACACCGAAGAAGAAGGCACTGGATCGGACACCACCGGATCGGGCGCCTCCCCCTCCAGGTCCAGCAGCTCCACCGCACTGCGCCCCACCGCCGCCGCCAGCGCGGACGGCAGCCACCCGCCGTGCCGCAGCCGGGCGGAGGCCGTGCCGTCCGGGTCCAGCCGGGTACGGAGCTGTTGTGGGGTGGGCCGGGCCGCCGGGTCCTTGGCGAGGCAGTCGAGGACGATCTCGCGCAGCTGCCCGGTCAGCCCGCGGACGTCCGGCTCCTCGTGCAGGACCCGGTACAGCAGTACGGCCGCGCTGACGCCCTCCCCGAACGGGTGCAGCCCGGTGGCCGCGAAGGCGAGCACCGCGCCGAGCGAGAAGACGTCGCCGGCCGGTCCGACGGACTGCCCGTTCGCCTGTTCGGGCGACATGAAGCCGGGTGAGCCGACCACGTAACCCGACTGGGTGAAACCGCTGGCGGCGTCCAGGGCGCGGGCGATGCCGAAGTCGATCAGCCGGGGCCCGTCGAGGGTGAGCAGCACGTTGGACGGCTTGACGTCGCGGTGCACCAGCCCGAGCCCGTGCACGTGGGCCAGGGCCTCGGCGAGCCCGATGCCGAGGGTGCGCACGGCCGGCTCGGGCAGCGGCCCGAAGTCGTGGACGGCGGTGCCGAGCGCGGGGCCGGCCACGTAGCCGGTGGCCACCCACGGGTGTTCGCCCTCGGTGTCGGCGTCCAGGACGGGCGCGGTCCAGTCGCCGCCGACCCGGCGGGCGGCGGCCACCTCCTGCCGGAACCGGGCACGGAACTCGGCGTCGTCGGCCAGCTCGTCGCGCACCACCTTGACGGCGACGGTGCGGCCGCCGGCCGTCCGGCCGAGGTAGACCCGGCCCATGCCGCCCGCGCCGAGCCGTCGCAGCAGCCGGTAGGCGCCGATCCGGCGCGGGTCGTCCGGCCCCAGTGACTGCATCGCCCGCCACGCTCCCCTCGCCGCCGGCGGCCCGCCTCCCGAACTGCTCCCGGGCGTCCGCATCGCGCGCGCCCGGGAGCAGACCGTACCGGTCTCAGCCGACCGGCGCTGGCTCCAGATCCACCGGGGGCTCCGCCGCCGGCGCGACCGAACCCTCCGCGGTGATCTCCGCGGGCTCCAGCAGCCGGACGGCGACGTCGGGCGCGAAGCCGCTGTCGTGCGCGACCCGGCGGGCGAACTCTGCGACGCCGGCCAGCTGCCGCTCGCCGAGCGAGAAGTCGAGCGCCTCGCTGAAGTACCGTTCCAGCACGTCGGCGTCGAAGTCCTCCCAGCGGGCGGCCTGCTCGGCGACCTTGGCGGCCTCGACCAACGACAGGTCGCGGGACTCCAGGAAGGCCCGGTGCACGGCGGCGGTCAGGGCGGGCCGGCGCTCGGCGAAGTCACGGCGGACGGCCCAGACGGCGAAGACGAACGGCAGGCCCGTCCATTCCTTCCACATCGCGCCGAGGTCGTGCACGGTCAGCCCGAGGTCGGCGGCCTGCCCGAGGTAGGCGCGCAACGCGGGGTCGCCGATCAGGACGGCGGCGTCCGCGTCGGCGAGCATGGCGCTGAGGTCGGGCGGGCAGCTGAAGTACTCCGGGTGGACGCCCTCGCGCTCCTCCAGGAGCAGGCGGGCGAGCCGGACGGAGGTGCGGCTGGTGGAGCCGAGGGCGACCCGGCGGCCGTCGAGGTCGCCCAGCGGGACCTTGCTGACGATCACGCAGGACATCACCGGGCCGTCACTGCCGACCGCGATGTCGGGCAGGACCAGCAGTTCGTCGGCGTTGCGCAGGTACTCCACGCAGGTGATCGGCCCGATGTCGAGCGTGCCGTCGACCAGCTGGTCGCTGAGCTTCTCGGGGGTGTCCTTGGTGAGGTCGAGATCGAGCAGATTGCCGGTTCTGGCGAGACCCCAGTAGAGGGGTACGCAGTTCAGGAACTGAATATGCCCGACCCGCGGCCTGACCGGGGTGTTCTCCTGGGGCTCCCGCGTTTCCGCTTCCGGTTCTGCCACTGCGCCGCTCCCTTGCTGTTCGTGCGCCTCCCCGCAGCGTATGCCCGCGGTTTCGGAGGGCGAGCACCCACCCTCCCGACACGCGCCGTGCGCACCGCAGTTCACCCCTGGTCGTCACAGCGACCGCATGCTAGCGTTGCCCTCAGTTGCAGTTTGATTCCCCTTGCAGTACTTGAAGCCTGCGGAGCATGTAACCGCAGGCTTTTTGTAGTTTTTCAGCAATATCGAAAAACTTCGGACTCGTCCGGAGGCAGGGCGATCAGCGCAGCGGACCGGGTGCCACACGGTGTGGTCCCCGACACGCCTCGCAAGGAGAACGGCATGGCCACGGGAACCGTCAAGTGGTTCAACGCTGAGAAGGGCTTCGGCTTCATCGCCCAGGAGGGCGGCGGCCCCGACGTCTTCGTCCACTACTCCGCCATCAACGCGAGCGGCTTCCGCTCGCTGGAGGAGAACCAGGCGGTCAGCTTTGACGTCACCCAGGGTCCGAAGGGCCCGCAGGCGGAGAACGTCACCGCTATCTGACCATCCTCTGATGTTCTGATCGCTCGGGACCCCCACGGGTCCGCCGGCGGCTCCCGACAGCCGTCACCATGAGCACAAGAGCAACACCCAAGGGGGCCCGCCCATCCGGCGGGCCCCCTGCCTTTTCACCGCCGCTCGACGGACTTCACCGTCGCTCGGCCGACGTCGCCGTCGCTCAGCGGACGGTACCCGGGGCGAACGGGAACCAGTGCTGGTTGTCCCCGCCGGTGCAGTCCCACTGCCGGGCCGGGGCACCGTTGTCGGTCCGCCAGTCGGCGATCTCCAGGCACTTGCCGCTGTGCGCGTTGACCAGCTGCCAGCCGACGGCGGGGACCCAGGTCCGGATCCAGCTCTGGTTGGCACCGCCGGTGCAGTCCCACTGGCGGGCGGGGGCACCGTTGTCGGTGCGCCAGTCCGCGATCTCCAGGCACTTGCCGCTGAACGCGTTGACCAGCGACCCCGTCCCCCCGGACGTCCGGACCCCCTGGACGTTCCACTGCTGGCTGGCGCCGCCCGTGCAGTCCCACTGCCGGGCCGGGGCGCCGTTGTCGGTGCGCCAGTCGGCGATCTCCAGGCACTTGGGGTCGAACGCGACACCCCAGGTGACGGTGGTCGGGATGGTCTGCTGGTACGCGCCGGCGCTGGGCGCGCCGAGCGAGAAGAGGAGAGCGGCACCGAGGGCGCCGGCGACTATGCGGGCTCTGACAGCCATGCTGGTGACATCCAGTCGGGAGGAGGGGCTCGTACCGGTCCACGGACCGGGCACCCGGCCGGGGAGAAGATCATCCGGCGGGGCGCAGCGGACACCCTAGCGCCGCCCGCCCCGCCGGTCACCAGGGATTCGCGACTCCCTGACAGCACGCAACGGGCCCTCCCCCGTCAGGGAGAGGGCCCGTTCGGGAGAGGGCGTGTCAGGCGGCGGCCGGAGCGGCGCCTTCGGCGGCCTGGGCCGGAAAGGCGGCCGGGCCGTCCAGCAGGTCGCCGGTCGGGTTGTCGTAGGCCTCGCGGTCGATGATGCCCTCACGGGCGGCCACGATGATCGGCACCAGCGCCTGTCCGGCGACGTTCGTCGCTGTGCGCATCATGTCGAGGATCGGGTCGATGGCGAGCAGCAGGCCGACGCCTTCCAGGGGAAGGCCCAGGGTGGAGAGGGTCAGGGTCAGCATGACGATCGCGCCGGTGAGGCCCGCGGTGGCGGCCGAGCCGATGACCGAGACGAAGGCGATCAGCAGGTAGTCCCTGATGCCGAGGTCGATGTTGTAGACCTGGGCGACGAAGATCGCGGCGATTGACGGGTAGATCGCGGCGCAGCCGTCCATCTTCGTGGTGGCGCCGAACGGGACGGCGAAGGACGCGTACTCGCTCGGGACGCCGAGGCGCTCGGTGACGCGGCGGGTGACCGGCAGGGTGCCGACCGAGGAGCGCGAGACGAAGGCCAGCTGGATGGCGGGCCAGGCGCCCTTGTAGAAGTTCAGGGGGTTGAGGCCGCCGGCGAACTTCAGCAGCAGCGAGTAGACGACGAACAGCACCAGCGCGCAGCCGGCGTAGATGTCGACGGTCAGGGTGGCGAAGGGCTTGAGCAGGTCCCAGCCGTACTTGGCGACGGACTTGCCGATCAGGCCGAGGGTACCGAGCGGGGAGAGCCGGATGACCCACCACAGGGCGGTCTGGGTCAACTCCAGGACGGACTCGCTGAACCTGAGGACAGGCTCGGCCTTGCTGCCGAGCTTGATGACCGCCGCGCCGACCACGACCGCCATGAAGACGATCTGCAGCACGTTCACCTCGGTGAACGCGGTGACGATGTTGGTCGGGAAGATGCCGGTGAGGAAGTCGACCCAGGTGCCGCCGCCCTTGGGCGCCTTGAGGCCCTCGGTGCTGAGGCCGCTGCCCCGGCCGGGGTCGGTCAGCAGGCCGAGGCCGAGGCCGATGGCGACCGCGATCAGCGAGGTGATCAGGAACCAGAGCAGGGTGCGGCCGGCGAGGCGGGCCGCGTTGGTGACGCCCCGCAGGTTGGCGACGCTCACCACGATCGCGGTGAACACCAGCGGCGGGACGGCCAGCTTGAGCAGCTGGACGAAGGTCTTGCCGATGGTCTCCAGGGTGGTGGCCAGCCAGGAGATGTCGGCGGCGCGGGCCAGGTAGCCGAGGCCGACGCCCAGCACGAGGCCGGCGACGATCTGCACCCAGAACGGGGTCCTGCGGATGCGGGCGAGCACGGACGGCGACGAGGTCGCCTCGGGCGCTGTGGACATGGGGGTGCGACTCCGGGGAGCGAGGCTGACGGTGAGGTGAGGGGTGAGGCGGGGAACGGCGGCACGGCGCAAGGGACCGCACGGGAGGGGCTCGGCCCCCGGTCAGGGGCGTGCCGCCGGAATACAGCTCATGGCGCGACAACGGCGCGGGCTGTCCACAGCACCTGGCAGGCGGCACGCGCGGACGGCCGCGGGCAGGGGGCCCTGGCCGTGCGTCCGGAGTGCGTCTGAGGTGGTCACGGCCGACACGTTAGCAGTAAAGGTTTGAGGCCTTCAAAGTAGTTGTTTGAGATGGCGTTGACCGAGGCCCAGTTATACGTATAACTTTGCCGGCGTCCCCCAACCCCTGTGTGGACGACCCCTGCCCGCGCCTGCCCCCACGGGAGACCCGCCGATGGGCTATCTCGCCCTGCTCCGTGCCCCGCACGTCAGCCGCCTGCTCTTCGGCACCCTGCTCGGCCGCCTGCCGGCCGGCATGACCGCCCTGGTGATCGCCCTCGCCCTGCGCGAGGCCGGCGCGCCGTACGGCCGGATCGGGCTGGCCACCGCCGCCTACGCGATCTCCGCGGCCGTCGGCGGGCCGGTGCTCGGCCGGATCGTCGACCGCACCGGGCAGCCGCGCGTCCTGCTCGCCTCCGCCGTCGTCGCGGGCGGCGGCTACGCGCTGCTCGCCCTCGCGCCCGGCTCGGCGCTCGCCGCGCCCGTCGGCGCCGCGATCGCCGGGCTGGCCATGCCCCCGCTCGAACCCTGCCTGCGCTCGCTCTGGCCCGCCGTGGTCGAGGAGGAGCAGCTGGACACCGCCTACGCCTTCGACTCCGCCTCGCAGCAGATCCTCTACGTGGCAGGGCCGCTCGCCGTCGCCGGGATCGCGGGCCTCTTCAGCCCGGTCGCGGCGCTGTGGGTGGCGGCCGGACTGGGCCTGGCGGGCGCGCTGATCGTGGCCACCGCCGCACCGGCCCGCGCCTGGCGGGCCCCGCAGCGCGAGCACTCCGCCGGGCTCCTCGGCCCGCTGCGCTCCCCCGGCCTGGTGCTGCTGCTGATCGGGCTGGCCGGGGCCGGCTGGGCGGTCGGCGCGCAGAACGTGCTGTTCATCGCCTACGCCGAGCGCCACGCCGGCGCTCTGCCGGGTGGTGCCGGCACGCTGCTGGCGATGGCCGCGCTCGGCGGGCTGCTGGGCGCGCTCGCGTACGGGGCGGTGAAGTGGCGCAGCAGCACGGCGACCCGGACGTGGGTGATGGCGGTCGTGATGGCCGGGTCCTACCTGCCGCTGGTGGTACTGCCCGGGCCGTACCCGATGGCCGCGCTGGCGTTCCTGTCGGGGATCCTGCTGGCGCCGCTGCTGGCCGCGGCGTTCGTGCTGGTCGCCGAGCTGGCGCCGACCGGGACGGTGACCGAGGCGTTCGCCTGGCTGGTGACGCTGTTCGCGACCGGCAACTCGCTCGGCTACGCGGTGTCCGGCCACCTCGCCGAGGGCTCGCTGCAATCGGTGGCGCTCTGCGCGACGGGCGGGATCGGGCTGGGCGGTGTGCTGCTGTTCGGCGCGCGCCGCTGGTTCCGGGCGGTGCCGCTCGCGCCGGTCGCACGGCCGGTGGCGGTGGGCTGACCGGCCCCCGAGAACGGCTGCGCCCGCCGGTGGTCTGGACCGGCGGGCGCAGTTTGTTTGCGTCCCGAACGCCTGAGCCTGGGCCTCAGTGCGCCGGTGCGGTGGAGGAGCGCAGCACCAGGGAGGTCGCCAGCGGGGAGAGCGGGGCCACCCGGTCGCCGCGCAGCAGACCCGCCAGGGCGGCGGCACCCGCACGGCCCAGTTCCTCGCCGGGCAGGTCGACCGTGGTCAGCGGCGGGGCCAGCAGCGCGGCCACCGGCACGTTGTCCATGCCGACCACGGACAGCTCGTCCGGCACCCGCACTCCCAGCTCGGCGGCGGCCTGGTAGACGCCGGAGGCCACCACGTCGTCGTCGCAGATGACCGCGCGCGGGCGGTCCGGGCGCTCCAGCAGCCGGCGTGCCACGCTCCGGGCGGCGGGCTGGCCCTCGTTGATGCTCACGCCCAACTCGATGACATCCAGGCCGAGTTCGGCGGCGGCCTGCTCGAAGGCGGCCTGCCGCACCCGGAAGGTGTAGGCGGAGTGGGTGGAGCGCAGCCGCCCGATCCGGCGGTGGCCGATGCCTGCGAGGTGCTCGACCGCGGCCCGCATTCCGCCCGCGACGTCGAGCTCGATGGTCGGCCGGGCCCGGTCGGTGCCCGGGTCGGCGTCCAGGAAGACGGCGGGGGTGTCGGCGGGCAGCTCGCCGAGCTGGCTGTCGTCCGGCGAGCAGATCAGCAGGCCGTCGAAGCGGCTGGTGGTGGCGGCCTCGGCGAGGGTGGCACTCCCCCAGCCGGAGCTGACCACGACGGCCAGGCCGTGTCGCCCGGCCTCCTCGTGGACGCCCTCCAGCACCCGGCCGAAGAAGGGGCCGAGGATGTTCGGCACGGCGAGAAGGATCATCCCGCTGCGGCCCAGGCGCAGCTGACGTCCGGCCGCCTGTGGGCGGTAGCCGAGGCTGCGGGCGGCTTCCCGGACCCGCTGCCGGGTGGCGTCGGAGACCCGGGAGCCGGCCTCGGAGCCGGAGAACACCAGGGAGACGGTGGCCTGCGAGACCCCGGCGAGCCGGGCCACGTCCCGGCCGGTGGGCCGGCGCACCGGGGCCGGCCAGGTGCCGGCCGCGTCACCGGCGCGCCGGGCCTCGACGGGCGGCTCATTGGCGGACGACTCAGCGGCAGACGGCTCGGCGGCGGGTCGCTCGGGAGTCGGCTGGTCGGGAGTCGGCTGCTCGGGAGTCAGCTGGTCGGGGGCCTGCGGGAGGTCGGAGGGGGCGGGCACGGCGGCTGCGGTGAGGGCGTCCGGGGCCGGGCTCAGTTCCGCGACGCCGCGGCCGCTCGGGCGGCCTCGTCGGCGGCGTCCTCCTCGGCGTTCTGCGCGGCGATCCGCTCGGCGGTGCGGCTGCGCATGCCGGCGACCTTGGTGGAGATCTGCGCGGACATCTCGTCGCGCTGCCTGCTCAGCAGCACGTAGCTGAGCGGCGCGGAGACGATCGCGGCCAGCAGGAAGAGGAAGATCATGCCTGCTTCGCCTCTGACCGGGATGATCCCGAAGTGGCCGAGCAGCAGCGCCGCCAGCAGGCAGCCGAGGAAGATGCTGACCCGCAGCGAGGTGTAGCGGAGCGTGGCGTGCGACTTCTCGGTGCCGTTGCTGCTCACTGGGACACATCCTTACTGCACGGGAGGCGGGGGCCGGTCTCCCAGTGAAGCATGCCCGACGGCCGGAGCGGGGAACGGGTTGACCGTCCCCCGGCTCCGCGGTCCGCGTCAGCGCAGGTCGAGCCAGAAGGTGATGTCGTCGCGGTCGTCACCCGGGGCGACCCGGATCGCGGCCGGCACCCGGCCGACCTCCCGGTAGCCGCAGCGGCTGTAGAAGCTCTCCAGGCCCTGGCCGCCGCGCGCGGTCAGCCGCAGGCTCTGCAGCCCCCACTCCCGGGCGACCCGCTCCGCCTCGGCCATCAGCTGGACGCCGTAGCCGCGGCCTTGGGAGTCGGGGTGCACCATGACCCGCTTGAGCATCCGCCAGTGCTCCATGAGGTCGAAGCGCATCGACTCGAAGAACAGCACGCCGACCAGCCTGCCGGTCTCCGTCTCGTGGGCGACCAGCATCCGGTCCGGGCCGGCGGGGGCCGTGTCGGCGAACTGGCGGTCGGCGGTGTCCCGGACCTCGTCCTCCGTCACCGGGGCCACGAAGCCGACGGCGCCGCCGGCGTTGGTGACGTCGGCCCACAGGCGGACGATCGCACCGCGCAGGTCGGGGTCGGGCTTCGGGTCCAGGGTGAAGGTGAGTGTCATAGGCGCAGAGCCTAGTCGCCCATTACGACAACGCCACGGCCGCCCGGTCCCCGCGGACGGTGCGCAGTGCCAGGCAGAGGCCGACGGCCACCACGCAGAGCGCGCCGGCGCCGTACCAGGTGAGGTCGTAGTCACCGAGGGCGTCCCGGGCGAGGCCGGCCAGCCCGGCCACGGCGGCCGCGCCGATCTGGTGCGCGGCCAGCGTCCAGCCGAAGACGATCGGCGCGTCCTCGCCGAAGTGCCGGCGGCACAGCGCGACGGTCGGCGGCACGGTGGCCACCCAGTCCAGGCCGTAGAAGACGACGAAGGCCAGGATCGGCGGTTGCAGCGAGCCGGCGAGCAGCTGCGGCAGCAGGACCAGGGAGAGTCCGCGGAGTGCGTAGTAGACGACCAGCAGGAGCCGGGAGTCGACGCGGTCGGTGAGCCAGCCGCTCGCGATGGTGCCTGCCACGTCGAAGACGCCGATCAGGGCGAGCAGGCTCGCCGCGGTGGTGACCGGCATGCCGTGGTCGTGGGCGGCCGGGATGAAGTGGGTGCCGACCAGGCCCGCCGTGGTGGCACCGCAGATCGCGAAGGAGCCAGCCAGCAGCCAGAACGCCCGGGTGCGGGCGGCGTCCCGGAGCACCCGCAGCGAGCGGGCCACCGCCCGGCCGCCGGCGGGCACGGAGGGAGGCTCCTCGGTCGCGCCGTACGGAAGGAGGCCGATGTCCGCGGGCCGCTCGCGCATCAGCAGCAGGACCGGGACGGCGACCGCGCTGGCCGCGAGCGAGACCACGACCACCGCCGAGCGCCAGCCGTGCTGTTCGACCAGCCAGGCGCCGACCGGCAGGAAGATCAGGTTTCCCGCCGCCCCCGCGGCCGTCAGCACGCCGGTGACCAGGCCCTGGCGGGCCCGGAACCAGCGGCCGGTGATGGTGGTGGCGAAGGCGCCCGCCATCGAGCCGCTCCCGAGGCCCACCAACACGCCCCAGCAGAGCACCAGTTGCCAGGGCTCGCGCATCAGCATGGTGAGCCCGGAGCCGACCGAGATGGTGAGCAGCGCGCAGACCACGACCAGGCGGACGCCGAAGCGGTCCATCAGGGCGGCGGCGAAGGGGGCGGTGAGGCCGTAGAGGGTGAGGTTGACGGAGGTGGCGCTGGAGATCGTCCCGAGCGACCAGCCGAACTCGTTGTGCAGGGCGTCCATCATCAGGCTGGGCGTGGAGCGGAAGCCGGCCGAGCCGAGCAGCACCAGCAGGGAGACGCCGGCGACCACCCAGGCGTAGTGCACCCGGGGCCGGCCGGGTCGGGCGTCAGGCGTCGCATCGACAGCTGCGGCTTCATCGACGGGCGTGGGGGCGAGGACGTTGCGTTCGGTCACGCGGTCGAGTGTCGCGGTCCGGCCGGGCCACGACGAGTGGCCTGAATGCCAGCTTTCACAAGAATCGGGCCACGGCCGGGCGTACGCTGGCCCGGATCGGCACACCGGAGGGGAGAGCAGCATGACGCACCTGGTCGCGGTCCTGGCCCTGGACGGGGTGATCGCCTTCGAACTGGGCATCCCCGCCCGCATCTTCGGCGGCGCGAAGGATCCGGACGGCGGGCCGCTCTACGAGGTCGCCACCTGCACGCTGGACGGCGGGCCGGTCGCCACCAGCGCCGACTTCAGGGTGGCCGTCGACCACGGCCCCGAACTCCTGGCGCGGGCCGACACGGTGGTGATCCCGGCCTCCGCGGACTCCAGCCCGGCCGCCGTCGACGCCGCGTTCACCCCCGAACTGGCCGCCGCGCTGGCCCGGATCCGGCCCGGCACCCGGCTGCTGTCGATCTGCACCGGCTCGTTCCTGCTGGCCGCCGCCGGCCTGCTGGACGGCCGCCCGGCCACCACGCACTGGCGCTACACCGAGCGCTTCGCCGAGCTGTTCCCGAAGGTCCTGCTCGATCCGGACGTGCTCTACACCGACGACGGCGACGTCCTCACCTCCGGCGGCGTGGCCGCCGGGGTCGACCTGTGCCTGCACGTGGTCCGCCGCGACCACGGCAGCGCGGTGGCCAACGCGGTGGCCCGCAACTGCCTCGTCCCGCCGTGGCGCGAGGGCGGCCAGAAGCAGTACGTGGAGGCGCCGAGCCCGGTGGAGACCGGCGGCGGCACCGCGGCGGTGCGCGCCTGGGCGCTGGAGCACCTGGACGAGCCGCTCGCGCTGCGCCGGCTCGCCGACCGGGCGGGGATGAGCGTGCGGACGTTCACCCGGCGGTTCCGCGAGGAGACCGGCAGCAGCCCGGGCCAGTGGCTGACCGTCCAACGCACCGAGCGGGCCCGCCAGTTGCTGGAGCGCACCGATCTGACCGTCGACCAGGTCGCCCGGGAGTCCGGGTTCGGCACCGCGGCCTCGCTCCGGCTCCAGCTGCGCGGGCGGCTCGACGTGGCACCGAGCGCCTACCGGCGGACCTTCCGGGCGGTTTCCTGAGAAGTCTTCCGGGTGTGCCCCGGCCGGGTGGCCGGAAAGTGATCCTCCGGAACGGCGAATTGGATGGCGGCAGGCCGTACGCATCCCGAGCGCGGCACGGCGGGCCGCCATCCAATCGCGACGCACGGGCCCTGAACCCGCGCTCGCCCTCCGCACTCGCCGAGGAACGGCCCACGACCGGCGGTCCGCGGCCCCCCTGCTGGCATGATCCCCCTGGACAGCAGCACCGCGGCGGCGTTCGGGTGCCCCTCGGCGTCCCCTCGCGACGGAAAGCTGCACCCAAGCGTGATCAGCCGGATACGTCACGTCAATTGGGTTGTCGGAAATTCGGAATGGTTGCGTCAGGTTTCGGCCCGATGATCGCCGAGCGGCGGCCCGACCGGCGGAGCTACGGCGCGAGGGCCGCCCAGTCCGCGCTCTCCAGCGGGTCCACCGGCGGGGCATCCGTGCCGATTTCGCACCAGACCCGCTTGCCCGAGCCGTCCGGGTACCAGCCCCAGCGGTCGCAGAGCAGCTCGACCAGCTCCAGGCCCCGCCCGTTGGTGGCGTCCGCGTCCGCCCCGGCGTGCCGCGGGGCCGGCGCCACCTCGCTGGCGTCCGCGACCTCCACCCGCAGCGGGCCGGCCGGCGCACCCACCGGGGCGCCGTCCAGCGGCAGGCAGAGCCGCAGCACGGCCGGAGAGCCGGTGTGCACCACGGCGTTGGTCACCAGCTCGGAGACCACCAGCACCACCGTCTCGGCCATCGGCGCGTCCGGGTCCACCCCGTGGTTCAGCAGCCGCGAGCGCACCCACCGCCGGGCCCGGCCGACCTCGGCGGGATCCGCCTGCACCGCCAGCTGTACCTGAAGAACCTGCACCGCTCTCCACCACCCGCACTCGCAGTTCGGCCATCGTCCCGATCGGGCCGGATCGGCCGGCCGGCGGGCCCTCGGACGTCCCACCCGGTGCTGGCCGCGACGAATACGCCTCAGGATGGGTGGGCGGACGGACCGCAGCAAGCGCTTCGGGCATATTCCAGCGATCGGGGGACAGGGCAGTGCATACTGTCCCGCTCACTCTGGCGAGCCTCGCACCGGCACTCGTCCGGCACTCGTCCGGCCCGGGGCCGACCCGCAGCCGACCCGCCCGGACCGGCAGTGGCGAACCTACCGCCGCACACCCCGGACACCCGGACCGCCACTCGCGAACCACCCGTGCGACATATGTCCAGCGGCCGTCGAACAACGACATCGACGGACCGTCCCACCAGCGGATCGTCCCACCATGTGTCGAACCGGGGCCGACGGACCGAAGCTCCGCTCCCCCTTCTTCGCGGAATCCTCCCACTGCTGACGGACCGCAAGATACCGTTGGGTAAGTCAGCGATCCCCCAGGCAGGAGGGTGGTTTCCGATGGCCGCCCCCGGCACGACGGCCAGCCCCGGGAGCACCCCGCGCTGGGACGAACAGCTCCAACTGCGCCTCGCCAGCGGCGAGGAGAGCGCGCTCGGCGAACTCTACGACCAGCTCGCGCCGATGGTGCACGGTCTCGCCGCGCGCATCCTCGCCGACCAGGCCGCGGCCGCCCGGCTCACCCGGGAGATCTTCGCCCAGGTCTGGGAGCACCCCGAGGCCTTCGACTCCGCGCAGGGCTCGCTGCGCTCCTGGCTCGGCGCGCTCACCCACCGCCACGCCGTCGACCGGCTGCGCCTGCGCCGGGCCGCCGCACCCCACGCGCCGGACCCGCTCGCCGAGGACGAGATCCGCGACGTCGCCACCGCCGCACGCGTGCAGTACGTGGTCGACTCCCTGCCCCGGAGCCTGCACGAGACCATCGCGGTGACGTACTACGACGGCCGCACCTACCAGGAGACGGCCCGTCGGCTCGGCATCAGCGAGCAGGCCGCGAAGCAGCGGATGCGGCTCGGCCTGGACCTGCTCGCCACCGAACTGGCCGAGGAGCGGGCCCACCAGCGCGAGACGAACTCGGGCGACGAGTACCGGAACGGGGACGGGGGGACGTGACGACCACCGAGGAGCAGCACGACGCCCTGCGCTCGCTGCTCGGCGCCTGGGCCCTCGGCGCCTGCCCGCGCGCCGAGGCCGACGGTCTGGAACAGCACCTGCGCGCCTGCCCGGCGTGCGCCGAGGAGGCCGCCCGGCTGCGCGAGGCGGCCGGCTGGCTCGCCGTCGACGAACCGCTCGACCAGCCCGGCTCGCTGCGCCAGCAGGTGCTCGACTGGTGCCTCGCCCGCCGCCCGGCCGAACTGGCCGTCCCCGCCTGGGGCTTGCCGTACACCGCGGAGACCGCCAAGCTCGACGCGCTGCTGTGCGACCTCGGCCCGGAGGAGTGGCAGGAGGTCGCCGAACTCCCGTGGCACGGCGGCACCGAGTACCTGCGCCCGGCCGAGGTGCTGTGCCATCTCGCCGCCGTGGACGGCTATCTGGCGCTCGCCCTCGGCCTGCCCGATCCGGTGCCAACCGATCCTGTGCCAACCGGCCCGGTACTGACCGGCCCTGTCCTGACCGGCCCGGTGTCGGAAGACCCGGTGCCGCGGCAGGGCGGCCGGTTCGCCGGGATCGCCGGGCGCACCGCCCGGCTCGCCGCCGACCAGGCCGGCCGGGCACCGCAGTCGGTGCGCGCCCGCTGGCGGCGGCAGACCCAGGAGCTCGTCCGGGCCGCCGCCGCGCTGGACCCGCAGGGCAGCACCCCGGTCGACTACGGCTTCGCCACCGTCCCGCTGCGCGACGCCTTCCTGGACCGCGCCTTCGAGTGCTACGTGCACGGCGAGGACGTGGCCCGCGCTGTCGCCTACCCGTACGACCCGCCCGCGCCCCAGCACCTGCGGCAGATGGTGGACGTGGCGGTCCGGATACTCCCGCAGATCCTGGCCGGCCGGCGGTCCGCCCGGGCGGACCGTCCCGCCGCGGCGCCGACCGGGGCGCCCGCGGCACCGCCCGCGGACGGGCGACCGGGCCGGCGGCTGCGGCTGGTGATCGACGGTCCGGCGGCCGGCGAGTGGCTGATCCCCCTGGACGGGCCCGAGGACGACGGCCCTCCGGGCGGAGAGCCGGTGGCCTCGATGGTGCTGGACGGACTGGAGTTCTGCCAGCTGGCCGCAGCGCATCGCGACCCGGACCGGCTGCCGGTCGGCGAGCACGGCGACCGGGCCGCGATCCGCGAGGTGCTGCACGCGCTGCCGCTGCTGTCCCGGCCGTAAGGCGTCGTCCACACGGCCGAGGCCGCAGAACCGAGGCCCCAGAACCGAGACCGCAGAACCGAGGTCCCGGAACCAGGGCCGTGAAGCCTCAGGCGAAGACGACCGTCCGGCTGCCGTTGAGCAGCACCCGGTGCTCGCTGTGCCACTTCACCGCGCGGGCCAGCGCCTGGCACTCGACGTCCCGGCCGAGCGCGACCAGCTGGTCCGGGGTGGTGTCGTGGGTCACCCGGGCCACCTCCTGCTCGATGATCGGGCCCTCGTCGAGGTCCGCGGTGACGTAGTGCGCGGTGGCGCCGATCAGCTTCACGCCGCGCGCGTGCGCCTGGTGGTACGGCTTGGCGCCCTTGAAGCTCGGCAGGAAGGAGTGGTGGATGTTGATCACCCGGCCGGACAGCGCCTTGCACAGGTCGTCCGAGAGCACCTGCATGTAGCGGGCCAGCACGACGAGTTCGACGTTCTCCTCGGCCACCAGGTCCAGCAGCCGCCGCTCGGCCTCGGCCTTGGTGTCCTTGGTCACCGGGATGTGGTGGAAGGGGATGCCGTAGCCCTCGGTGAGGTCCTGGAAGTCGGTGTGGTTGGAGACCACCGCGGCGATCTCCACCGGCAGCGCGCCGATCCGGCTGCGGAACAGCAGATCGTTCAGGCAGTGCCCGAACTTGCTGACCATGAGGATGATCCGCATCTTCTCCTCGGTCGGGTGGATCTGCCAGTCCATCCCGAACGAGGCGCCGATCGCGGCGAAGCTGGCCCGCAGCTTGTCCGCGCTCACCGGCTCGGCGGCGGAGAAGTGCACCCGCATGAAGAACAGACCACTGTCGGCGTCCCCGAACTGCTGGCTGTCGATGATGTTGCAGCCGGTCATGAAGAGGTAGCTGGACACGGCGTGGACGATGCCCTGCTTGTCGGGGCAGGACAGCGTGAGAACGTACTGGGCACTGGCCGACTGCTGCTCCACGAGTGGGTATCCCGTCCTGTCATCGCGCGTTCGTGAATGGTCCAGCGTGTCACATCCTGGACACCCGCCGCCCCGGTGCCCGCACTGCGGGACGGCGGCGCTCACGACGGGGACGCCCCGGGGCTCAGACGGAGGTGAGGATGCGCAGCACGTCCAGTGACCTGGGCGCGGCGTCCGGGTCGTCGCCGTCGCTCACCGCCAGCGCGACGTGGGCCTCGCGGGCGGCCCGGACGGCCTCCGGCCAGCCGGGGTGGCCGAGGTACGCGGAGGCCGGGGCGTCCGCGCCGACCTCGTGCAGCAGGCTGACCACCCGCAGCACGGCGACGTCCACCAGCGCGGCCTCGGCCGAGTCGCGGAAGATCGTGCCCACGTACTTCTCGGCCGACCAGCGGTCCAGCCAGGTGTCCTCGACCAGCCGGTAGACGGCGTCGGTCACGTCTCCGTACCCCTCCCGGCCGGAGAGCCAGGTCTCCTGCTGGAAGCCGGGGTCGGACAGCATGTGGAGCGCCGAGCGCAGTCGGGCTCGCCAGCGCCACCAGGGCAGGTCGTTGAGCGGCATGCCGCCCATGGTGCTGGAGCGGTGGCCCGGACGAGAAGGGGTTCGGGCGGACCGGTGCGAAGAATCTGTGGTGGCCGACATGGAGAACGATCGTACGTTCCCCGGCTGTTCGTACTCCACTCGCCGTCTACACGCGTACCCACCGGGAGTTCGGCACCCGTTTCCCGACCATTCGCATTTCGGCCCTCTCGGCTTGTGGCGCCCGGGCTTGGCTGGGTCCGGTGCGCCGAAGGGCGCCCAGAGAGGGAGGACCGATGACCAGCCGAAGGGGCTCGTTCCAGCCTCAGCACCAGGTCGGGCGGCGCCGCCGCCCGATCGCCGCGGCCGTCTGCGCCGCGGCCCTGCTCCCCGCCCTCCTCTCGGCCTCCGCGTGCGGCGGAGCGGCCGACGCCTCCACCGGCGCCGACGACCTCACCGTGATGACCTGGGCCCCGGCCGGCACCGGCTCGGCCGACCGGCCCGGAATGACCGCGCTCGCCGAGGCGATCGGCCGGGACATCAACCTCAAGGGCGGATTAAACGGGCGCCGGCTGCGGGTGCTCACCTGCAACGAGCACAACACCGCCGAGGGCGCCAAGGCCTGCGCGCAGCAGGCGGCGGACGCGGGCGCCATCGCGGTGCTCGGCTCCTACAGCCAGTACGGCGACGACTTCATGCCCGTGCTGGAGCGCGCCGGCATCCCCTTGATCGGCGGGTACGGGCTCTCCCAGCCCGAGTTCAGCAGCCCGCTGTCCTACCCGGTGGACGGCGGCATGCCGGCGCTGATCGGCGGCAGCGGCCGGCAGCTGGTGGAGGCCGGCTGCCGGAGCGTCGCGCTGGTCCGCCCGGACACCCCTGCCGGCGACAACCTGCTCGGCTACCTGGCCAACGCGCTCAAGCCGGCCGGGATCAAGCTGCTCGACGTCAAGGCGCCCGAGAAGTCCAGCGACTACTCCGCGGTGGTCCGCAAGGCGATCGGCAGGGACGACCCGGGCAACTGCATCACCAGCGCGCTCGCCGCCGAGCCGACCGGCACCATGCTGGACTCCTACCGGCGGCTGGGGCCGAAGAACACCCGGATCGCCTCGGTGATCGGCAGCGTGCAGCAGTCGGTCGTCGACTCCACCGGCGGCGACGGCGGCCCGCTGGCCGGCGCCTACGTCACCAGCTGGTACCCGCCGGAGTCGGCGAAGGTGTGGGACGGGCTGCGCGCCGTGGTGCGCGCCGACACCACCGGCGGCAGGACCATCGACGTCTCCGATCCCGGCGTGCAGACCACCTGGGTCTCGTACGAGGTGTTCCGCGCGGTCTCCGACAAGCTGGCCGCGGCCGGCAGGCAGATCACCGCGAAGACGGTGTCCGGGCTGCTGGACAGCGGCGAGGGCGTCGACGTCGGCCTCACGCCGCCGCTGAACTGGGGCACCACCAACATGCTGCCGAGCACCGAGTCGCCGCGGCTGGTGAACACCTGGGTCACCTACCAGGTGGTGAAGAACGGGCGGATGACCTTGCAGCAGCCCGGCTTCGTGGACGTCCGCTGGGTGCTCACCGGGGGCAAGCCGCCGGCGTGACGGCCCTGCCGCCGTTACGGCCCCGTCGTCCCCGTCACAGGTCCCCGTCGGTGCGCGAGGGCAGGCCGCTCTGGGTCGCGATCGCGTTCCAGAGGTTGGCAGCCTGCTTCTTCGCGGTGGTCGCCTGGCCGCTGGCCGTGACCGCGTTCTTGTAGTGCTGGTTGTCGCCCTTGCCGCAGGCGCCCGGGGCCTGCGAGTCCGAGGCCCAGGCCGCGTACTCGTCGTCGGCCTGGGCCGAGGCGGTCCAGGCCGCGTTGAGCTGCTCGACCAGCTGCTGTCCGCCGGGCAGCTTGTCCGTCTTCAGCTGGCCGAGCTTGGTCTGGAGCTCGCGCCGCTTGCCGGCCGCACCGGTCAGCGCCTGCTGCGACTCGGGCAGCTTGTCGCACTTCTGCACCGAGCTGACCGCGCCGACCACCGCGTTGCGGCTGTCGCTCGCGGTGCCGAGCAGGTCCGACAGCGGCTGGGCCTGGGCCTTGACGTCCGGGTCGATGGCGGCGCCCGAGCCGCTCGCGGTCGCCGGGCCGGGGGCGGCGCTGCTGGTGGCGGCCACCGGGGTGGTCTTCTTGTCGCTGCCGCCCTTGCTGTCGTCGCCGCCCACCAGGACGGCGACCAGGATGCCGGCCACCGCGCAGCCGGCCACGACTCCGCCGATGATCAGCTTGTTGGACGGGCGGTTGCTCCCGCGGCGCTCGGGGAACGGCACGGCGGTCGTCTCGAAGACGCGGGGGTCGCAACCCAGAACCGGCTGGGCCTGCGCCTGCGGATGGCCCTGGTACCCGGGGTAGCCGGCGTCCGGCTGCGGCGGGTAGGCCGGCCCGGGCTGCGGGTAGCCGGGCTGGGCGGCCGGGTAGCCGGCGCCCGCGTTCGGGTCCCCGGTCGGGTACGGCGGGAGGTGCTGCGTCTCCGGGGCCGGGTCACCCTGCGGGTAGCCGTAACCGGGCGCGGGGGCGCCCTGCTGCGGCGCGGGGCCCCACGGCGCGCCCTGGGCCGGTATCGCCTGGGTCGGCATCGCGTGCACACCCTCGCCGAGGTACTCCGGCTGCCCGGACGGCTGCCCCACCGGCGGCATCGGCTGACCCGGGTGTGCCTGCGGCTGGCCGTACGGGGCCTGCGGCTGGCCCTGCTGGGCCGGCTGCTGGCCGGGTTCGGGGCGGAACAGGTCGTCCAGGTTGAAGTCACCCGAGTTGGGGTACGAGCGGCGCTGACTCAACGCGATTCCTCACCTGTGCACGACCGCGCGCTGACGGCGGACCACATCTCGTCGGTTCTTGGGAGCATCACAGTTCCTTGGACGTCGCGCCCACGCTACCGGTTCGCCGAACCGGCTGACCACGTGGGCGGGACAATCCACCACACTCCCCGCGCGCCGCGCCGCACCGTGCTCAGGCGGCCTCCGCGTCCGCCCGGGCGTGGAACTCGCGGACCACCCGCTGCTCCCGGAACGGCTCCAGCCGGCGCCGGAACTCGTCCAGGTACTCCACGCCGCGGTTGGACCGCAGTCCGCTCAGCAGCCGGACCGCCTGCGCGCCCGTCTCGCAGGCGCGCTCCAGGTCGCGCTGCTGCAACTGCGCCGTGGCCAGCAGCACGAGGTCCACCGCGCGCCGCCGGACCCGCGTCGGCGGGTGCAGGTCGAGCGCCCGGCGGGCGTAGTGCTCGGCCTGGCCGGCCTGTTCGAGGTCCCGGTGGCAGTGCGCGAGCTCGTCCGCGAGGTAGGCGTCGTCGAAGTGGACGATCCAGTCCGGGTCGTCCTCCGGGCGGCGCTTCTCCATCATCTCCAGCGCCCTGGCCGCCACCGTCTCGCAGGACCGGGCGTCCCCGAGCAGGGCATGGCCGCGGGCCTCGGCGGCGTAGAACATCGCCATCGCCGTCGGGGTGGCCACCGTCCGGGCGCCCTCCTGCGCGGCGCGGGCGAGTTGGGCGATCTCCCGCGGGTTGCCCAGCGTCGCCGCCAGGTGGCTCATCGACGCCGCCAGCACGTAGCCGCCGTAGCCGCGGTCGTCCGCCGCCTGGGCCAGCCGGAGCGCCTGGATGTAGTAGCGCTGGGCGAGCCCGGGCTGCCCGGTGTCCACCGCCATGTAGCCGGCCAGTTCGGTCAACCGGGCCACCGCGGCGAAGAGTTGCCGCCCCGTCTCCTCCCGGTACGCCCCGCCGAGCAGGCCGGAGACCACCGAGTTGAGGTAGTGGACGACCACCGGGCGGACGTGCCCGCTGCCGAAGCGGTGGTCCAGGTCGACCAGCATCGCCGTGGTCGCCCTGATCGCGGCCACGTCCGTCGGGCCGACCCGCGGACCGCCGGTGCGCGCCACCACCGGGTCGGGCGGGGTGATCAGCCAGTCCCGGCTGGGCTCGACCAGCGCGGAGGCCGCGACCGTCGCCCCGGTCAGGAAGTCCCGGCGGCCGACGTCGCTGCGCCAGAGCTCGCAGACCTGCTCCAGCGCCGCGTTCAGGGTCGGCGCGAACTGCAGCCCGATGCCGGAGCTGAGGTTCTTGCCGTCGGCCATGCCGATCTCCTCGACCGACACGCCGCGGCCCAGCTTGCGCCCCAGGGCCTCGGCGATCACCGCCGGCGCCTGCCCGCGCGGCTGCTGTCCGCGCAGCCAGCGCGCGACGGAGGTCTTGTCGTAGCGCAGGTCCAGCCCGTGCTCGGCGCCGCAGAGGTTGACCCTGCGGGCGAGGCCGGCATTGGAGCAGCTGGCCTCCTGGATCAGTTGCTGCAGACGCTCGTTGGGCTGTCGTGCGACGAGTGGTCTCGCGGCCATTGGGCTTCGCCTCCCCACACCCTCCGGCCCCGGCCGGCGGGCGACGATTCTGCTGATCTGTTGCCGACTGTCCGACCGTCCAAGGAATCTGACACCAGGTTAGCGATCAGCAACGCCAGCGGGATACCCACGGTGACGAACCGCACCCCCCACGCGCCCTGGGAAATGCTCCCGTGCGCCCCCACTGCGCCTGCCACCGCCCGCTCCAATTCGGTTGAGTCACCGGATCGGGTGACATCGCCAGGATGCACCTATTCGGCCCCAACCGGGCCGTAACCAGGCTCACGCACGGTAGTTGAGCAGCGCGTGAACGAGATCCCCGACTCCCCCGACCAGGGCGGGAACGCCCAACTGCCCCCGCTCCTCATAGAAGCCGTCGGCTACGCCGAATCCCGCCACTGGGAGGTCACCCCGGGCGCCTGGCTGATCGACGACGACGGGCCCGCCCGCTGCTCCTGCGACGACCCGCGCTGCCCGTTACCGGGCGCCCACCCGCTGGACGCGGACTGGGCCCGCAAGGCGAGCGCCGGGCCGGGGGCGGTGCGGCGCTGGTGGACCGACCGGCCGCAGGCCTCCATCCTGCTGCCCACTGGCCGCTCCTTCGACGTCCTGGACGTCCCGGAGACGGCCGGCTGCCTGGCCCTGGCCCGGATGGAGCGGATGGACCTCCAGCTCGGCCCGGTCGTCGTCCTGCCCGCCTCGCCCGGGCGGGTCGGCCGGCGGCTCCACTTCCTGGTGCTGCCCGGGGTCGCGGCCAAGCTGCCGGAGATGCTCCGCAAGCTCGGCTGGCCGCCCGGCCGGCTCGACCTGGTCGCCCGCGGCGAGGGGGACTGGACGGTCGCCCCGCCGTCCCGGATCGGCGGCACCGGGTACGCCCAGTGGGCCCGCTCCCCCTCGGCGCTCAACCGCTGGCTGCCGGACGCCGCCGAACTGATCAGCCCGCTGGCGTACGCGTGCGGGCGCGAGGCCCCCGCGACCCGCCCCCGGCCCGTCCTGCGGGCGGCAGCGGTGCGCTGAGTGGTTCCGCCGAGCACCGCGCCGAGCTGACTCACCGCCCCCTGGACGGTCGCTGAACGGCCGCCCTACGCCTATCGGGTGAGGGCGTGCACCGCGCGACACAACGCGCGCGAGTGACGGGCCTCGTCTCCCACCGGAGACGGGGCCCGTCATACGCATGTGCGGATAAGGCTTCGGTGTACCCGCTGGTCAACGGCGAAAGCCCCTCGTACGAGTGACAGCGCTCAAGGATTGCCATGATCGGCCGAGGGGATGATCTGCGGTGCGAGGGGACGCCGGAAGGGACGCTCGGACGGGGAAGCCGGGCGGGGCGGTGGAGGGGACGGGAGGGAGCGGAGGGGACGGGAGGGACAGGAGGGGAGAGGGGGACGGGGAGGGTGAGAGGGCCCGCTGCAGGGGTCCCGTCCGGCCGAAGGCCGGCGGAGAGCAGCGGGCCCTCCTCGTCGTGCGTGCCGGTGTCGTGCGTGCTGCCGTCGTGCGTTCTGCTGTCGTGCGTGACTCAGGCCTGGGCGACGAAGACGTGCTGGGCGATGTCCTTGCCCAGCTCCGCCGCGTTCTCGCCGGTGCCCACGAGGACGCCACCGACACCGGGGCTCACCTTGACCGTGGAGCCCGGCCGGACGCCGGCCCGGCGCAGCGTGCGCATCAGGCCCTCGTCGGTCTGGATCGGCTCGCCGATCCGGCGGACCACCACGCTGACGCCCTCCTCGCCCGGCTGGACCGAGTCCAGCTGGACGAGCGCGGCGTCGAAGCCCTCGCCCTCGGCCTTGGCGTCGCCGAGCTCGTCAAGGCCCGGGATCGGGTTGCCGTACGGGGACTGGGTGGGGTGGCCGAGCATGGCGAGCACCTTGCGCTCGACCGTCTCGCTCATCACGTGCTCCCAGCGGCAGGCCTCCTCGTGCACCTGCTCCCACTCCAGGCCGATCACGTCGACCAGGAGGCACTCGGCGATGCGGTGCTTGCGCATGACGCGCACCGCGAGCCGGCGGCCCTCCTCGGTGAGCTCCAGGTGACGGTCCCCGGCGACCTGGAGCAGCCCGTCGCGCTCCATGCGGCCGACCGTCTGGCTGACCGTGGGACCGCTCTGCTCCAGGCGCTCGGCGATCCGGGCGCGCATCGGGGTGATGCCCTCCTCCTCCAGCTCCAGGATGGTGCGAAGGTACATCTCTGTGGTGTCGATCAGCCCAGACATCGCCGCTGGCTCCGTTCTTCGGTGTCCTCACCGCCAATTCTGACCTACCGCACCGACTACCGGGCTCGCCCAGGCGCTACCGACAGCGGTTTTCGTTCCTGTTGACAGCGGCGGCGCCCAGGCGCCAGCGTGCTCGCCGTAGCTTTCTCCACTGGCGGCCCGGACCACCCCGGCCGCCCCGCCCGGCCGGCCCCCTCACCGGCAGAGAGCGAAGACAGCAGATGAACGACCTGGTCGGCCGGTACTTCGACGCCGCGATCTCCCACCTCCAGCGGGTCCGCGAGGAGGAGGCCGGCACCATCGAGGCCGCCGCCGCCCTGCTCGCCGAGGCGATCACCGAGGGCCGCCGGGTCTTCACCTTCGGCGCCGGGCATTCCTCGCTGCCCGCCCAGGACGTGGTCTACCGGGCCGGCGGGCTGGTGCCGATGAACCTGCTGAACGTCCCGGGGATGGCCGGGGTGACGGTGATGCCCGCACCGCTGGCGAGTGCGCTGGAGCGGGTCTCCGGCCTGGCCACCGCCGGCCTGGACCACACCCCGGCGACGGCGGGCGACGTGCTCTTCGTGATCTCGCTGTCCGGCCGCCAGGTCATGCCGGTCGAGCTGGCCCGGCACGCCCGGGAGCGCGGGCTGACGGTGATCGGGGTCACCTCGCTCGCCTACCCGGGCGAGGTGCCCTCGGCGCACCCGTCCGGGACGTATCTGAAGGACCACTGCGACGTGGTGCTGGACAGCAAGATCGCGGTCGGGGACGGCGAGCTGACCCACCCGGCCGCGCAGACCACCTTCGGCCCGGTCTCCACCGTCGTCACCAGCGCGCTGATGCAGGCCGTGGTGGCCTCGGCCGTGGGCCGCCTGGCGGACGCGGCGGCCGCGGGCACCGGGGACGCCCCGCCGCTGTTCCGCTCGGGGAACGTGCCGGGCGGGACGGAGTGGAACGTCCGGCAGATGAACGACAACGCGGAGCGGATCTTCTACACCTACTGACGGCCACTGACGCGACGGCGAGGGCCCGTGCGGTTGTTCGGGCCGCCCGCCGGACAACGACCCGGGGGTTCCCGGCCATTGCGGGCCGGGCGGGCCGTCCGCAGGCGTACGGGGGAGCCCGCCGGGGCAGGAGAGCGGTGCGACCGGAGCGACGGGTGGGGGCCGAACATGGCGTCTGGTACGGGGCGGACCGGGTGGGTGCGGGAGCGGGATCTGATGCCCGAGCTCTTCTGGACCGCCGACTCGGCCTCGCTGCAGGGCCAGAACCGCGCGGTGATCCTCTCCGCGTGGGAGCTGATCCTCCTGGTGGTCGCCGCCGCAACCGGCTCCGCCGACGGCGAGCCGTGGGCGTGGCCGGCCGCCGTCGCGTACCTCGGCGCGATCGCCCTCTCGGTGGTGATCAGCCGGCAGAACCCGCAGGGCCTCTGGTACGAGGGCCGGGCCGCCGCCGAGTCCGTCAAGACGCTGGCCTGGAAGTTCGCCGTCCGGGCGGACGCCTACCAGCCCCCGCCGCGCACCCTGCCGGACGCGGAGGGCCTGTACCGCTTCCAACTCGGCCGGGTGCTGGGCGCGTTCCGCGGCAGCCGGGTGATCGGGCCGGACACCGGCGTGGAGCTGGCCGAGATCACCGAGGCGATGCGCGGCCTGCGCGAGCAGCCGCTCGCGGTGCGCCGCGAGGTGTACCTGCGGGAGCGGATCCAGGTGCAGCACGACTGGTACCGCTCGAAATCCCGCCACTGCGCCCGGGCCGGCCACTGGGCGGGCGTGCTGGGCGTGGTGCTCCCGGCGCTCGGGCTGGTGCTGGCGGTGCTGCGGGCGCTCGGCGCGTTCACCTACGACGCGCTGGGCACGGTCTCGGCGGTGGCCGCCTCGGTCACCGCGTGGGCGCAGCTGCGCCAGTACCGGCCGCTGGCGGCCGCGTACGGACTGGCCGCCGACGAACTGGAGCTGATCAGGCGTCAGCTCACCAGGCTGGACGTGGAGTCGGCGGACGCCGAGGAGATCTGGGCCCGGCTGGCCCGGGACGCCGAGGACGCGGTCTCCCGCGAGCACACCACCTGGCAGGCCCGCCGGGAGATCCGCACCACCACCGACCGGGACCACTGAGGAGGCCGCGGGTGGCGTTACGAATGGTCAAGGCGGCGGACGGCCGCGCGCTCGCCGTGGAGTCCCTGGGCGACCCGCGCGGCCGTCCCGTGTTCCTGCTGCACGGCATGCCGGGCAGCCGGGTCGGCCCGCATCCGCGCAGCACGGTGCTGTACCGGCTGGGCGTGCGGCTGATCTCCTACGACCGGCCCGGCTACGGCGACTCGACCCGGCTGCCGGGGCGCCGGGTGAGCGCGGCGGCGGCGGACGTGCGGACCATCGCGGACGATCTCGGGCTGGACGGCTTCGCGGTGCTCGGCCGCTCCGGCGGCGGCCCGCACGCGCTGGCCTGCGCGGCGCTGCTGCCGGAGCGGGTCAGCCGGGTGGCGGTGCTGGTGGGCCTGGCGCCGCGGAACGCGACCGGCCTGGACTGGTACGCCGGGATGACCCCGTCGAACGTTCGCGCCTACCGGGAGGCGGAGCGCGGGCATGACCGGATCGCCGACACGATGGAGTTCCGGTCCCGGCAGATCAAGGACGACCCGGTCCGGCTGCTGAAGGGGTTACGACCCGAACTGTCGCCCGCCGACCGGGAGGTGGTGGCCGACACCGGGCTGCGGCGGATGCTGCAGAGCAACTACCGGGAGGCGTTCCGGCACGGCGCGGACGGCTGGATCGACGACGTGCTGGCGTTCACCGCCGACTGGGGGTTCAAGGTCGAGGACGTCGCGGTGCCGACCTGGCTGTGGCACGGCGCGGACGACCAGTTCTCCCCGGTCGGGCACTCCCGCTGGCTGGCCGATCACATCCCGGGCGCCGAGCTGTTCCTGGAGCCCGGCGCCGCGCACTTCGGCGCCTTCCGGGTGCTGACCACCACCCTGGCCTGGGCGGCGGGCCAGAGCTTCACGCGCCCCTAGGGCTTCACGGGCTGGAGCTTCACGGGGCTAGGGCTTCACGGACTGGGGCTTCACGGGCGTCACGGGCTCGCCCCCGGCGAGCACCGCGAGGATGTTGTCCACCGCGAGGCCACCCATCGCCTGCCGGGTGCGGACGGTGGCGCTGCCGAGGTGCGGGGCCAGCACGGCGCGCTCCTGGGCGAGCAGGGCGGACGGTACGGCCGGCTCCTGCTCGAAGTTGTCGACGGCCGCGGCGAACAGCGCGCCGGACTCCAGCGCCGCCGCCAGCGCCTCCTCGTCCACCACGCCGGCGGTCATGCTGACCACCACGGCCCCGTGCGGCAGTTGCGCCAGCCTCCGGGCGTCCAGCAGGTGCCGGGTGGCTGCGCTGAGCGGGCAGGTGACGACCAGCACGGTCGAGGTGGCGAGCAGGTCGTCCAGGGACTTCCAGGCGGCGCCCTCGGCCTGCTCGGGCGGCAGTTCGCCGCGGTTGTGGTAGGCGACCGGCATGTCGAAGGCCCGGGCCCGGCGGGCGACCGCCTGCCCGATCCGGCCCATGCCGAGGATGCCGAGCGGGGTGCCGGCCAGTTCCATGCCGAGCAGGAAGTTCGGCGCCCACACCCAGGGGCGGCCGGAGCGCAGCAGGCGTTCGCCCTCGCCGAGCCGGCGCGTGGCGGCGAGCAGCAGCGCCCAGGCCATGTCGGCGGTGGCGTCGGTGAGCACGCCGGGGGTGTTGCTGACCAGCACGCCGCGTTCGGCGCAGGCGGCGAGGTCGATGTTGTGGTGGCCGACGGCGTGGTTGGCGACGATCCGCAGCCCAGGGCCGGCCGCGTCGAGGAACTCCGCGTCCACCCGGTCGTCCAGGGTGGTGAGGACGGCCCGCCGGCCGCGCACGGCGGCCAGCAGCTCCGGCCTGGGCATCGCCAGGTCGGAGTCGTGGCAGGTGACGGCGTGGTGCCCGGTGAGCCGTCCGATCACGCCGGGCGCGAGGCGGCGGGTGACCAGGACCGGAGGCAGGGGCGGGGACTGCATGCTCATGGGCCCGCAGCGTACCCGCCCCCGCGATCAGACCGGCTGCGGTTCGAGGTCGCGGTTGATCCGCTTCCAGCCGCGCGCCGACACCGTGTTGGGATGCTCCTCGCCGAACTGCCGGATCAGCTCGGCGATCGAGCGGGCCCGCAGTTCGGCGGCCTGGGTGTGCCGGCCGGCCGCCCGCAGGGTGATCGCCAGGTTGGCCTCGCAGGCGACGGCGTCCGGGTGCCGGGGCGTGTAGCGGGCGCAGAGGCCCTCGTAGGCGGCGCGGCCCAGTTCCTCGGCGCGCTCGATCTGGCCGTCCTCCCCGTAGGCGCTGGCCAGGTTGATCATCGCGTTGAGGGTGTACGGGTGGTCCGGCCCGACCGAGCGGGTCAGCCCGTCGACGGTGGCCAGGCCGCGCTCGATGGCGCCCCGGACGTCGCCGCTGCCGCGCAGGTAGATGCCGAGGTTGTTGGCGCAGGCCAGGGTGAACGGGTGCTCGTCGCCGAACAGCCGCCGGTGGCCCTCGTAGACGGTGGCGCACAGGTCGCGGGCGGTCTCCTTGTCGCCGGAGGCGCTGTGGTCGGCGGCCAGGTTGAGCGCGCAGGCCAGCGCGTCGGGCGCGTCGGCGCCGTAGCGCTCCAGGTAGCGCTCGTAGGTCTCCTTGGTGATCCGGCGGGCCTCGGCGAGCTGGCCGATCCGGCGCAGCGAGACGGCGAGCGACTTGGCGTTGCGCAGGTTCTCCGGCAGGTCGGGGTCGAGCACGTCGCCGAGGTCGGCGGTGACCTCCTGGAGGAGTTCCACCGAGCCCTGGTAGTCGCCGAGTTCGCGCAGGTCGCGGGCGAGGTTGGACTTGGTGGAGAGGGTGTAGGGGTGCTTGGGGCCGAGGACGGCGGTGCGCCGGTCCAGGGTCTCCTGGTCGAGTTCGCGGGCGAGTTCGCTCTCGCCGACCAGCCGGTAGTCGATCGCCAGGTTGTTGGCCATGGCGAGGGTGCGCGGGTGGTCGTCGCCGAACAGCTCGCGGAACTGGGAGAGGATCTCGCGGTCGAGTTCGAGGGCGGCCTGGAACCGGCCGAGCGCCCGGCGGTCGGCGCCGAGGGAGCCGGCGGTCATCAGGGTGTACGCGTGGTGCTCGCCGAGCAGGGCCCGCTGGCGCTCCAGGGTGTCCTCGTCCAGGGCCAGCGCCTCGGCGTAGTTGCCCTGCGAGCGCAGCACGTTGGCGAGTTGGAAGCGCAGCAGCAGGGTCTGCCGGTCGCCCTCGCCGAGCTTGCGGGTCCACTCGGTGTCGAGGGCGTGGCCGAGGTCGCGGGCGCGGTCGAGTTCGCCGCGCTTCCACAGGTAGCGGACGCGGTCGATGAGCAGCTGACGGGTGTCCGCCTCGTCGCAGTTGTGCGCCTTGGACGGCGACAGGTGCGGCCAGATCTCGTCGAAGGCGGGCCAGTTGGCCGGGTCGTCGGTGTCGCCGAGGACGGGCCGGGCGCCGGTGAGGATGCGGTGCACCTCGTGGACGGCGACCTCCTGCTCCTCGTCGCTCATCTCGGCGCGGATCACCGCCTGCACCAGCCGGTGCACCTGGAAGCTGTTGCTGCCGGCGTCGACCTTGGCCAGCGCGTACCGGCCGATCGCCTGGATCACCTTGCCCAGCATGAACTTGTCGCTGAGGTCGGCGTCGTACTTCACCAGCGCCCGGATCATCTGGTCGCTGTAGAAGAGGTTCATCGAGATCGGCTCGGGCGCGAAGAACGCGCACAGCTGGAGCAGCCGGACGGCGGCCGGGGACTGCTGGCGCAGCCGGCCGATCGACACGTTCCAGGTGGCGCCGACCGGCGTCGGGTAGTCGGCCGGGCGGGCGACGGCCAGTGCGCGGGCCGCCTCGGCGTGCAGCTGGGTGACGTACGTCTCGACCGGGGTGCCGGTGGTGTCCAGCCACGCGGCTGCGACCTCGACGGCGAGCGGCAGGTCGCCGACCGCCTCCGCGACCCGGTCGGCGTCCGGGCGGGACAGGCCGCGGGCGCGCCGGCACAGGTGCTCGACGCTCTCGCCACGGGTGAAGACGTCGACCTCCAGCGCCTCGGCGTGCCCGCTCCAGGCCTGGTTGCGCGAGGTGACCAGGATGTGGCCGGAGCCGCCGGGGAAGAACCGGCGGATCTCGGCCGGCTCGTCGGCGTTGTCGAAGATCAGCAGCCAGCGCGGGGTGGGCACGCCGCGGCGCAGCGCCTCGCGGGCGGCCTCGGCGGCCTCGGTGACGGAGTCGCCGACGCGCAGGCCGAGGCGCCGGGCCAGCTCGGCGAGGGACGGGGCGACGAGTTCGGTCTGCTCGGCGTCGATCCACCACACGAGGTCGTAGTCGGACATGAAGCGGTGCGCGTACTCCAGCGCGACCTGCGTCTTGCCGACGCCGCCGAGCCCGTACAGCGTCTGCGGGGTGGGCAGGACGGCCGCCATGCCGCCGCGCAGCTGGTTGCGCAGCTGCTCCAGGACGGCGGCGCGGCCGGTGAAGGAGGGGTTGCGCGGCGGCACGTCCCACACGGATGGCTTGCTGCCGGGGTAGCGCGGCCCGCCGCCGGCGTCGTCGGCGAGCGCGACGTCGCCGCGGCCGAGCGCGCGCAGCAGGGTCTGCACGGACTGCGCCTCGTCGCGGCCGACCAGGTCGACCGGGTTGCGGTTGCTGAACGGCGCGGTGAGCCGCACGTCGCCGACCCGGACGGGGACGAGCTGGCGGCGGGTGCCGGACGGGTCGGAGCTGACCACGGACTCCCACAGCGCCCGGGCCTGCGGGGAGCGCTGGTAGGCGGGCGAGAGCACGGCGACCGTCCGGTAGGCGGCGTCGATGCCGCGTTCGGTCTCCTCGCGCGGGTCGGTGCCGGCGCTGAGGTCCCGGGGCAGCACCCGGAAGCCGGCCCGGGTGAGCACGGACTCGATCCAGTCCGCCCACATCCGGTCCTCGGGCACGTAGGACAGGTAGAGGTCGGCGGGCACGGACGGGCGGCGGCGGGTGAAGGCGTCCACGTAGCGCAGCCGCACCTCCTCGTCCACCGCCGGCAGCCCGGTGACCCTGCCCTCGGTGATCACCGAGGTGAGCCGCTCGCAGGCGGCGAGCATCGAGGTGGGGGTGCCGGTCTGGTCGCCGAAGGTGGCGAGGATCTCCTCGTAGGCGTAGAACGGCCGGTACGGGATCTCCACCGAGCCCCAGTACTGGTTGAGTTCCTCGCCGCCCAGGCCGGCCGGCAGGCCGTCGAAGCGGACCCGGGCGAGCGCCCGCCCGGCGTCGGCCTTCTCCTTCTCGCCCTCGTCGATGCGCATCGGCACGGGCAGGATGCGGATGCCGCGCTCGCGGTAGCGGTCGTGGATGTGCTGGGCTATGCGCGAGGCGCCGTCGATGGACTGGTCGCTGAGGGTGAAGCAGACCACCAGGTCGTCGGGCATCTGGACGGTGCAGATCTCGGCGATGTCGGACAGGCCGGTGCGGGAGTCGATCAGCACGTAGTCGTACCGCTTGGCCATGTCGGCCTTGAGCGCGTCGAAGAACTGCCCGCCGTCGAACCGGTCGTAGAAGATGTCCCAGTCCAGGTGGGTGACGGCCTCGGAGTAGTCGCGGTTGAACTGGCCCGCGGAGAGGAAGTCCAGGCTGCCGCCGTCCGGGAACAGCGGCCAGGACAGCGACAGCGCGTGCGGGTGCACCCGGGCGAAGTCGAGGTGCCAGCCCTCGGCGTGCTCGACGGGCCGCAGCGCCTCCTCGCGGTACTCGGCGATCAGGTCCATCATCCCGGTGGTGCCGGCGAGCGAGGCCGGGTCCAGGAACGGGTGGAAGAACTTGGCCAGGCCGGGCGCCTCCAGGTCCCAGTCCACGGTGAGCACGCGGAAGCCGTTGGCCGCCAGGATCCAGGCGGTGTTGGCGAGCGCCATGGTGCGCCCGGTGCCGCCCTTGTAGGAGTAGAAGGTGATGATCCGGCCGTTGCGGTCCTGCTCCTCCGCCTGACGCCGGGCCTCGCGCCAGGCGTCGCGCTGGGCGGCCACTTCGGCGGCGGAGAGCCCCCCGACGCGGAGGTTCCTGGTGCGGTTCTCAGTCATCGGTGAGGTCCTCCCACGGGCGCCATCCCGTCGCCGGGTTCGTCGCCGTCGTCACGGTCTGGGTGGTCGTCCTGGCCGAAGGGGCCCGGGCCCGCGTCGCGCCGGAACGCGTCCCGCAGGCTGGGCCGCGGCGGCGGCGGGTCGTCCGGCTCGGCCCGGGTGCGGCCCTCGAAGGCGTACTTGGCCTTCATCGCGGCCCGGGGCAGCGCGTCGTCGAACTCGTCCAGGGTGGTCAGCCCGGGCGGGCCGCCGGTCGCGCCGAGGAAGCTCGGCCGGCTGGCGCGGCGGGTGATCCGCAGGATCCGGTCGCTCAACTCGCCGAGCTCGCGTTCCCGTTCCTCGCACTCCGGGTCGTCCAGGTTCCACGGCTCCAGGACGCTCACCCAGGTGGCGTCCGAGCGGTCGAAGCGCCGTACCAGCTCGCGGCGCCGCTCGTCGCGCAGCGCCCACCGGTCCAGCAGCAGCAGGCCGGGTGCGGTGGCCTCGCCGCCGATGATCGCCTCCGCCTCGTCGTCGAACTCGTGCACCGTCGGCTGGAATCCCAACTGCCGGGCCAGCCGCACCGCGTGCTGCGCGATCGGGGAGCCGGACGGGCGGTAGGGGTGCCAGTCTGTGCGCTTGGCGCCGTAGTAGTCGGAGCTGCGGTCCTCCGGCAGTTCGCCCTGATGGTAGGAGAGTACGGAGATCCGCAGCTGCTTGGTGGGTGCGGACACGTTGAACGCGCTCGGCAGGGAGTTGAAGTCCATCGGGCGACCGACCGGGATCACCGTCTCCTCCGCGACCTGCACGATCCGCGCCGCCAGCCGGTGCACCGCCAGCTCGTACGCGGACCGGAAGTAGGTGAGCTTCATCAGCGCGTACAGGCCCTCGGTGGCGTAGTCGGGGCCGAACCCGGCGTGGTTGAACTGGAGTTCACTGGCCACCTTGGGCAGCCGGTAGCGACTCATCGGCGCCCACAGCACCGGCACGATCCCGCTGGTGCGCTCCGAGTCGATGTTCGCCGGGTACACCGGGCGCCGGGTGAAGGCGTACCACTCCTGTCCGCACGGGACGCTGTTGAAGTACCGAGGCGAGTACAGCGGCACGAACACCCGGCAGGTCGCCAGCTCCTGCGACAGCCGCTCCGCCCACAACTCGCCCTGGTGCATGGACTCGTCCATGAACCCCACCGGTGCCCCGGCGGGCACCGTGGTCAGCTGCAGGACCGCCTCGCAGAGGTCCCGGTACAGCTGCCGCACCCAGTGGTTGGGATCGCCGGCTCCGCGTGCGCCGGCCTTCGGGGTGTGGGCGTAGGAGAGGAAGAAGTACGGCCGGGTGTCGTCCTCGTCCCAGCCACGGTCGTTCACACGCGCCTCCCCCGGGCCCGTCGGCAACCTGGTTCCCGCAGCCCCCGTGCGCGGGGCTTCAGTGTAGGAACGACTGACGCCCCAATGGAATAGCACAACGACTCGCACGAATTGACATGACCGAAACGACGTGCTGGTCAGCTACCGGTGGCCGACTGCTTGATGGACGTCAGGTCGATGATCTGATCGGCGGGCGGGAGGCTGACGGTGACCTGGGCGTCGTAGTCGGAGAAGTCCATCGTCGTGCCGTCCGTGCTCCCCTCCACGTGCGACGACTCGACCCGGACCGGGCGCGCGGGGCCGTCCACGGCGACGTACCCGTTGAACGCGCCGTCCTTCTGGGTGGACGAGACGACGGTCACCGCCTTCTGCCCGTTCACCGTCGTGGTGCCGTCGGAAAAGACCTGCTTGTACCAGTCACCGTCGCCGAACACCGGAATGCCCTTGAGCTCGCAGAACGTGGTGATCGAGGCCAGGTCGTCACCCGGCTTGATCCGGATCCAGCGGTCCTTCCCCAGCTCCACGGCCTTCGCCCCGCCCTGCTTGGCGAGGAGTTGGGCATCCTCCTTGACCAGCGTCTGCCCGGCCGCGCGCAGCAGCTCGGCCCGGCCCTGACCCGTTCCGAAGTCGAACGACCCCGCGCAGTCGCCGTTGGCGGCGGCCGAGATCGTGAAGGTCGTCTTCTGGCCGCCTTCGACCTCACTCCCGGTGATCTTCACGGACTTGGCCTGCGCGAACTCCTTGTGCCCCGCCGAAAGGATCGTCCCGCCGGTGGCCGATTCCAGCCGCTCGCTGGTGGCGCTCGGGCTCGCCGCGTTCCCGTTCCCCGTCCTGGCATCTCCCCCGCACCCGGCGACGGCGGCCAGGGCAAGAACGACCCCGCCGACCACGGCAGCCCGCTTGACGATCACGATGAACCCTTCGTACGGCAATCACCTGTGCGGATCCTACGCGGCGGGCCCGACAGGGCGGGCCCGACCGGGGCGGCGGCCGGGCCCATGCACCATCTGTGACACCTACCCCCGGTCGCGGATCTCCTGGAGCCGCCGGAACCGCCGCGAGCAGGCCTCACCGGCCCCGCCGACGACGGCGGCCAGGAGGATGAGGAGGAGCATGCCGATCACGGTCGGCTCCGGTGGCGCCTGTACTCGCGCAGGAGCGCGAGGAGGTTGATCAGCGTGCTCGCCGGGACGTTGCCGAGGGAGACGAGGACTCGGCCGTTGAGGACGGTCTCGCCGGGCTGGGCGGAGGGCCAGAGGAGCCCGAACTCGCGGCCTTCGGCTCGGAGTTCGACGATCAACTCGGCGATCTGCCGCCCGGTGAGGTGCCGGACGGCCGGATCGGCCGGCTGGATCGGGTGGAGGGCGTTCACGCGACGCCGTCCAGCTCGAACCAGACCCGCTTGCCGAGCTTCTGCGGCTCCACGCCCCAGCGGTGCGTGAGACCCGCGACGAGCTGGAGCCCTCTCCCCGATTCGGCGAGCCCACCGGGCTTCCGCCGCTCGGGGAGGTCGGAGCTCCGGTCGGCGACGGTCACGCGGAGCGTGCTGTCGAGCATGTCGACGAGGACGACGGGCGCGGCGGTGCCACCGTGCCGCCACGCGTTGACGATCAGCTCGACGAGCGCGAGTTCGGCGTCGGCGATGGCGGAGGAGTCGTAGCCGGCGCGGGTCATCAGGTCGCGCAACGCTTCGCGGGTCACGGTCAGGGAGGGGGAGTTGAGCATGGGGTTACACACGGGGGATCTCCCAGCGGTGCAGTGGAGGGGAGCACCTGTCGGGTACGTCGCCGTGAGCCAGTTCGCGATGCGAGTGCTCTGCGGAGCCCGCCGGGGCAGCCGGTACCAACTGCCATGCGTGCGGACGTTACTGACTGCCCATCCGGTGCGCGATGCCACAGCGACTGTAAGGGAAGAGTTCCAACGATGCAACACACCATGTAATCGCCCTTACACTGCGGGTAGGGATGCGGCAGCCCGCGCGAGGAGGTACGTACGTGGGACTCAGGACCGAGGTCAGCGAACGACAGCGCCGCTTCGGCGAGGAGTTGCGACGTCTACGCGATGCCGCAGGCGTGTCGGCGCCGGAGATGGGCGCGATGATGGGCATGAAGGGGCCTGCTGTCAGCCACACCGAGGCTGGAAGGTTGAGTATCAACCTTGACCGCCTGCATATCTGGCTCGAAGCCTGCCGAGTCACGGACCCTGACTACCGTGCTGCTCTGATCGCCATGAGCGAGAGCACGGGCAAGGGCTGGTGGACGAGCTACAGAGGTCTCGTGAGGCCCACCGCCATCGACCTCGCCGAAGCCGAGGCGAGTGCCACGGCACTGGACAACTACGAGACCTTCCTGATCCCGGGCCTGCTCCAGACCAAGGCCTACAGCGAGGTCATCCTCGAATACGCCGAGAAGAAGGTCGAGTTCCGCCGCAAGCGCCAGCAGGTCCTGGACCTTGAGAACGGGCCACCGCTCCGGGTCGTGATCCACGAAGCAGCGCTGCGAACGAACTACGGCGGGCCGAGAGTGATGAGGAACCAGCTGAACCACCTCGTCGAGGTCGGACACCTGCCCCACGTGACGCTCCAGGTCCTTCCATTCGACTGCACCGTGTATGCGGACACCGATACGCCGTTCATGCTGGTCGCAGGCCAACATCCCCGACTGGACACCGTCCTGCTGGAACACCCGCACGGTTCGTTCTTCATGGGCGATCCTGAAGGAGTGGCTGTGTTCCGGCGGAAGTTCGAGCAGCTCAGAAGCCTGGCGCTACCTCCGCTGGACGCCGCCAACCCCGCGCCGTCGCCGGCCTTTCGCGACTCGTCGGGTTTGATCCAGCACATCCGATACACGATCCAAGGTAGGTAGCCATGAGCCAGTACTCCTGGCAGAAATCGAGCTTCAGCGGCACCAACGCCAACTGCGTCGAGATCGCGATAGACGGCGACCACATCTACATCCGCGAATCCGACGACCCCACCACCATCGTCACCACCACCCGCGCCAAGCTCCACGCGTGGCTGCGCGGTGCCAAGGCCGGCGAGTTCGACCACCTCACCGCCTGACCCTCACCAGATAAGGACCTCGGGCCAGGCGGCGTTGAGGCCCTCGCCGCCGTCGCGCGACGGAATCGTGCGCCAGGTGACATTGCCAAGCCGGGCCTGCGCGGAGAGCGCAGGCCCGGCTTCCCCCAGAACACTCCGCACCATTCGGCCCTCCAACCCCTGCGCAGGAAGTCGACATCGCCGACTTCCTGCGCAGGGGGTAGGGAAACAATCGTTGCCGCTTCGGGCGGAGCCGAAGCGGCAACGGGGTGCGAGATATCAGGCGCGGATCAGGCAGAACGGGTGACCGGCCGGGTCGGCGAAGATCCGCCAGCGGCCGGCGTCGCGCAGCCGGACGGCGCCGAGTGCGAGCACCTCGCGTTCGACGTCGTCCAGGTTCTCGACGTCGACGTCCAGGTGCGCCTGCTGGGGGTGCTCCGCATCCGGCCAGCGTGGTGGTCGGTGGTCGGCGACGCCCTGGAAGCAGAGCACCATGCCGCCGTCGAGGTGCAGGGTGGACCACGCATCTCCGAGCGACCAGCGCGGGTCCGGCCGGTCGATCTCGCCGCCCAGCAGCCCCGCGTAGAAGCGGGCCAGCGCGGCCGGTTCCGGGCAGTCGAGCACGAGGCACTGCAGTCTGCCGATCACGGTCTTCTCCTTCGGCGAGTCCTTCTGCTGAGCCCGATTCTCGCCGGTGGTACGGAGGTTCAGGCGGCCAGCCCGAGCACGAGGGAGGCGGCAGCCGGGACGGCATAGATGATCGGGAACGGGACGTGCGCGTACGCGCGGGCCCGCAGCACGGTGATGACGGCGCCGGTGAAGTACAGCACCAGCCCGATCGCTGCCAGTTCGCCGATCACCGGAACGACGAACCCGACCAGCAGGCCGATCGCACCGGCTGCCTTCGCCACGCCCAGCCAGGTCCACCAGGCGCGCGGCACGCCGTACTCGGCCAGCGGGCCGACGACGAACTCGGCCTTGAAGAAGACGGCACCGGCGGAGAAGCCCGCCATGAGGGCGCCGAGGACGGTGACGATGGTGTGGGCGACGGACATGTGAGGCTCCCTCATGCGCGGCGTTGCTCGGTCACTTCACTGACCCGGCCCACCGCCTACGTGTGACAGCTCCCGCGAAAAATCTTTCGGGCTGCGTTAGGGCAGGACGACCGCGCCGACGGATGCCTCCCCGAACCGCTCGGTGGACTCGTCCGGCGCCGAAGGAGGCACGCAGCCGTCGCGTGGCTCCCGGCGGGCCGCCACCGGGGTGAAGTAGGCCCAGCCGTCCACCTCCACTGCCGCCGGGCCAGCGGCATCCCAACCGCGGGCGACCGCCTCGTCGAGCAGGGCCCGGGCGGTGCCGGGCTCGTTCAGGTTCAGCCAGTGGCCGCCCGTGCCGACGACCCCGGACGGGCCGTAGCCGTCCGGCACCAGCCGGCCTTCGCCGCCCAGGAAGACGAGCAGGAGCCGCCCGTGTGCGCCGTGGCGGCGGAGTGTGAGGATCTCGCGGCAGTCCCGGTAGTGGTACCCGTCCTCGACGTCATGGGCGTGCCGAACGGTCCAGAGGTACGTCTCGTCGCCGACGACGAGACGCCGGGCCTTCCTGCTCCTGCGCACAACTCCCCCTCGTTCCTGCTCGGCCCCCACGCTCTCACAGATCGACGACGGGGGAACCGAGATCCCCGCCGAGTGGAGTCAGTGAACTTCTGTGAAGGGAACGGCAGTTCGACGCACCGGGCACGATGAATCCGCGAGGACGACAGCTTTCGACGGCTCCGGGGGCACACTGATCGAACGAGTCCCGGCCAGGGCCCACCAACGGGCGAACTACCTCGCCAAGTGCCGCGGCAAGCCACCGAGGGCGCCGCGCTCTACCGGTCCGCCTTCTCGGCGGTGAACGGGTGAGCCGGAGCTGAGAAGCGAACCCGCTCAGCTCAGCGCGTCGAGCTCGCTCGTGATCGCCGCGCGAAGCCGGTCGTGCGACGGGGTGAGGGCGTGCCGGGGGTCGTACCAGCGGTCCGGGGGGTAGAGCCAGACGGGCTTCTGCATGAGGTGCTCGGGCTCCCAGTCGTAGCGGGGCCAGATGTGGGCGTGCAGGAACGGGTCCTTGTTGCCGAGGATCTCCAGGTTGACCCGGCGGAAGTCCGGGTCGGCGGCGCGGCAAGCGCGTTCGACCGCCTCGCCGAGCCGGTCGAGGTCGGCGAGGTACGCGAGGCGGCGCGGGCGGGGCAGGTCGGAGAGGCGCTCGACGCCCGGCTCGTCGGTCAGCAGGACCGAGTAGCCGGGCAGGAACTGGATGTCCCCGATGACGGCGAACCCGGCGTCCAGCCGCCGCAGGACGGTCGGGTTCGCACCGCGCAGCGCACTGCCGACGCGGTCGGCCTTCCAGTCCGTCGTCGTCACCGTCAGATTCCGAGCCCGCGGATGATCAGGTCCACGAGCGCGAAGAAGAACAGCGAGATCCCCACGAAACCGTTCGTCTGGAAGAACGCCCGGTTCAGCTTCGACAGATCGTTCGGCTTCACGATCGTGTGCTCGTAGACGAACGCGCCCGCGACGACGACCAGCCCCACCCAGAACGCCGCACCGGCGCCCGTGAGGACCGCGTACCACCCGAGCAGCAGCGTCGTCACGACGTGGCAGACCCGCGAGCCCCGGATGGCGGCCGGAACGCCGAACCGCGCCGGCACCGACCGCACGCCGCCGTGCCGGTCGGACTCCACGTCCTGGCAGGCGTAGATGAGGTCGAAGCCGCCGATCCAGATGCCCACCGCGGCGCCGAGCACGACGGCCTCCCACGACCAGCTCCCGGTCACCGCGAGCCAGGCGCCCACCGGGCCCATGGCCTGAGCCAGCCCGAGGATCGCCTGCGGGAAGTCCGTGAACCGCTTGCCGTAGGGGTAGACCACCATCGGCACCACGGCCACCGGCGCGAGCACCAGGCACAGCGGGTTCAGCAGCGCGGCCGCGCCGAGGAACACCACCAGCGCGACCGCGGAGCCGACGTACGCGGTCTTCAACGAGACTGCCCCGGTGACGAGTTCACGCCCCGCCGTACGCGGGTTCCGGGCGTCGATCTCGCGGTCGATGATCCGGTTGGCGGCCATCGCGAAGGTGCGGAGCCCGACCATGCACACGGTGACGATGAAGAGCTGGCCCCAGTGCACCCGCCGGTCGGCGAGGAACATGGCCGTCAGCGCGGCGATGTACGCAAAGGGCAGGGCGAAGATCGAGTGCTCGATCATCACCAGGCGCAGGAAGGCCTTCGTACGGCCCGGGGTCTCGACGGCAGCCGTGCTCACAGCCCGTATTCCTTCCAGCGACGCGACACCAGTGCGGCGGTGGCAGGGTCCGAGGACACCATCTCCGGCCAGCCGCCGTCCCGGGTGTACCCCTCCTCCGGGAGCTTGCGCGTCGCGTCGATGCCCGCCTTGCCGCCCCAGAACTGCTGGTACGAGGCGTGGTCGAGGTGGTCCACCGGGCCCTCCACGACCGTCAGGTCGCGGCTGTAGTCGACGTTCCCGAAGGCCCGCCACGCCACTTCCCGGTAGTCGTGCACGTCGCAGTCCGCGTCCACCACGATGATCAGCTTGGTCAGCGACATCATGTGCGCGCCCCAGATCGCGTGCATCGTCTTCTGGGCGTGCTTGGGGTACTTCTTGTCGATCGAGACGATGACGCAGTTGTGGAAGCCGCCGGCCTCGGGCAGGTCGTAGTCGACGATGTCCGGGATGATGATCTTCAGGAGCGGCAGGAAGAACCGCTCGGTGAACTTGCCCAGCGGGCCGTCCTCGGTCGGCGGGCGGCCGACCACGATGGACTGCAGGATCGGGCGGCGGCGCATCGTGACGCAGTCGATCTTCAGGGCCGGGAACGGCTCCTGCGGGGTGTAGAAGCCGGTGTGGTCGCCGAACGGGCCCTCGGGGAGCATCTCGCCGGGCTCCAGCCAGCCTTCGAGCACCACCTCGGCGTCGGCCGGCACCTGGAGCGGCACCGTCTTGCAGTCGACCATCCGCACCCGCTCCCCGGCGACGAAGCCGGCGAACAGGTACTCGTCGATGTCCCCGGGCAGCGGTGCGGTGGCCGCGTACGTGACGGCCGGCGGGCAGCCGAAGGCGATCGCGACGGGCAGCCGCTCGCCCCGGCGGGCGGCCACCGCGTAGTGGTTGCGGCTGTCCTTGTGGATCTGCCAGTGCATGCCGATGGTCCGGCGGTCGTGCCGCTGGAGCCGGTAGAGGCCGAGGTTGCGGATGCCGGTGTCCGGGTCCTTGGTGTGGGTGAGGCCCAGGTTGAAGAAGGAGCCGCCGTCGAGCGGCCAGGTGAAGAGGGCGGGCAGCTCGTCCAGGTTGACGTCGTCGCCGGTGAGCACGACCTCCTGGACCGGAGCGTCCTTCACGTGCCGCGGCGGGACGTGCGCCATCGAGGCGAGCTTGCCGAAGGCGTCGCGGAACCCGGTGAAGCCGTGCGGCAGTTCGGGCTTGAGCAGGCCGGCGATCTTCTCCGAGATGTCGTCGGGGCCCTTGAGTCCGAGCGCCTTGGCGAGGCGCCGCTCGGTGCCGAAGACGTTCATCGCGAGCGGCATCGACGAGCCCTTGACGTTCTCGAAGAGCAGCGCGGGGCCCTTGGCCTTCTGCACGCGGTCGACGATCTCGCCGATCTCCAGGTGCGGGTCCACCTCCGCCTTGATGCGCTTGAGGTCGCCCTCGCGGTCGAGGGCCCGGAGAAACGAGCGGAGATCGTCGTATGCCATGCCTGTCAGTATCCGCCACCCGATAGCCTGGCTCCGTCAAGGGCCCGGGGAAAGCAGCCCGGGGAACGTAGCCCGTCCCAACCGCCGTCGCCCGGGGGAGACCGCCGCCGTGCTGAGGATTCTGACCTTCGTCATCCCGCTCGCCCTGTGGGTGTGGGCCTTCATCGACTGCCTGACCACGCCCGAGGACGAGGTGAAGCACCTGCCCAAGGTGGTGTGGGTGATCATCGTGCTGCTGTTCCCGCTGGTGGGCTCGATCGCCTGGCTGGTGGCCGGCAAGCAGCGCGGCGTGCCGCGGGCCGCGTCGACGGGGGCCCGGACGCCCGGCCGTCCGGAGCACGAGCGCCCGCGCGGCGGCCGCCCGCTCGCACCGGACGACGACCCGGAGTTCCTCGCCTCGTTGAACTCGTTGAAGAAGAACAACAAGGACCACGAGGACATGCTCAAGCAGTGGGAGGCGGATCTGCGCCGCCGCGAGCAGGAGCTGCGCGGCAAGGACGAGCCGGAGGACGGCCGCAAGAGCTGACCCGCGCCGTTCCACGGCTCCCCCGGACAGCCCACCCGGCAGGCCCCGGGTGGGCCTCGGTGTTTTTGGCGCTTCCCTACGACTGCGAGGTCTTAGGCCTGACTCTCCATCGCTACTGTGCGGGGCTTGAACGGAACTTAAGCACGGCCCTAGCGGCCGGGCGTACCGTCGTGTTCGACGGCCCTGACCTGCGTTTTTCTTAACGCTCAGATCATCGGACCATCATCTGCCCGACAACCCCCGGTATTCGAACGGACACCGAGCGCAGCGGATTCGACCCCGTCGCTTCTGTGCAGGCCTGACAGCTAAACGAAGCCGACCTTGTACGGAATCGACGCCGAAACCAGCGCACGGCCCCTCGTACAGTCATAAGTGAAGAAAGTGATTCGCAGCCGGGGGCACAGCAGACGTTGGCTGTCGGACAGTTCCCTCACGCTTGGAGTGGTTCGAGATGACGGTTGTGCATGAGGCGCCGGTCGGCGGCGAGGTCCCCGAGATCCCGGCCGATGCCCGCGGGCGGGTCGCCGAGCTGCACGAACTGCGCGAGAAGGTTCGGCGCGGCCCCAGCGAGAAGGCCACCGAGGCGCAGCACGCGAAGGGCAAGCTGACCGCCCGCGAGCGCATCGAGCTGCTGCTGGACGAGGGCTCCTTCCGCGAGGTCGAGCCGCTGCGCCGGCACCGCGCCACCGGCTTCGGCCTGGAGGCCAAGAAGCCGCACACCGACGGTGTCATCGTCGGCTGGGGCACCGTGCACGGCCGGACCGTCTTCACCTACGCGCACGACTTCCGGATCTTCGGCGGCGCCCTGGGCGAGGCCCACGCGCAGAAGATCCACAAGATCATGGACATGGCCATCGCGGCCGGTGCGCCCCTGGTCTCCCTGAACGACGGCGCCGGCGCCCGCATCCAGGAGGGCGTCACCGCCCTCGCCGGCTACGGGGGCATCTTCCAGCGCAACACCAAGGCCTCGGGCGTCATCCCGCAGATCTCCGTCATGCTCGGCCCCTGCGCCGGCGGCGCCGCCTACTCCCCCGCGCTGACGGACTTCGTCTTCATGGTCCGCGAGACCTCGCAGATGTTCATCACCGGCCCCGACGTGGTCCAGGCCGTGACCGGCGAGAAGATCAGCCAGAACGGCCTCGGCGGCGCGGACGTCCACGCGGGCGTCTCCGGCGTCTCGCACTTCGTCTACGACGACGAGCAGTCCTGCATCGAGGAGGTCCGCTACCTCCTGTCGCTCCTGCCGCAGAACAACCGCGAGATGCCGCCGACCGTCCTCAGCGACGACCCGGTCCAGCGCCGCAACGACAGCCTGCTCGACCTCGTGCCCGTGGACGGCAACCGGCCGTACGACATGCGCAAGGTGATCGAGGAGATCGTCGACCACGGCGAGTACCTGGAGGTCCACGAGCGCTGGGCGACCAACGTGCTGTGCGTGCTGGCCCGGATCGACGGCCACGTCGTCGGCATCATCGCCAACCAGCCGCAGTCGCTGGCCGGCGTCCTCGACATCAACGCCAGCGAGAAGGCCGCGCGCTTCGTCCAGATGTGCGACGCGTTCAACATCCCGCTGGTCACCCTGCTGGACGTGCCCGGCTTCCTGCCCGGCGTCGACCAGGAGCACGGCGGCATCATCCGCCACGGCGCCAAGCTGCTGTACGCGTACTGCAACGCCACCGTCCCGCGGATCTCGCTGATCCTGCGCAAGGCCTACGGCGGCGCCTACATCGTCATGGACTCCCAGTCCATCGGCGCCGACCTCACCTACGCCTGGCCGACCAACGAGATCGCCGTCATGGGCGCCGAGGGCGCCGCCAACGTGATCTTCCGCCGCGACATCAACGGCGCCGAGGACCCGGACGCCATGCGCGCCCAGAAGATCAAGGAATACAAGAACGAGCTGATGCACCCGTACTACGCGGCCGAGCGCGGCCTCGTGGACGACGTCATCGACCCCGCCGAGACCCGCGAGGTGCTCGCCTCGGCACTCGCCATGCTCCGCACCAAGCACGCCGACCTGCCGAGCCGCAAGCACGGCAACCCGCCGATGTAACGACCCGCGGCAGCCGGCGTCGCCGCAGCAGCCGGTACCGCGCGAACCCACAGCGCGCGGTACCCCGCGAGACCACACACCACAGCCCGGGGGAGAAACCAGACAATGACCGCTTCCGCCGAACCCCTCGTCCGCATCGTCCGCGGCTCCCTCACCGACGAGGAGCTGGCCGCCCTCACCGCCGTGCTGATGGCGCGCGCCGCCGCCGCTCAGCAGGCCGCCGCCGTCGCGCCGGTCGAGCCGATCGCCAACTGGCACCGCCTGGAGCGCCGCCCGGCCTACTTCTCGCCGGTCAGCTGGCAGCAGGCCGCCTGACGGCCCGAGCGTCCTTCGACGGCCGGTCACCCCACCCGGGTGGCCGGCCGTCCGGTTTGCGCCGACCTCGCGGCTCCCGACCCGTGGTGCGGGCCCGCCCTGCCGTACGGGCCCGGCTTCGGCCCGGACCCGGCCCAGGGCGGCTCGGTAGAATACCTACTGGACGGTATGCGGCCCGCCCGCCCGTCGGCCCCCATAGGATCGGCCGCTGCCGAGGGACCAGAACTATCCAGGGAGGCTGCGATGGCCAGGCAGGCACGTGCACTGGCGACCCGCCAGGCGGTACTCCTCGCGGCGGCCGAGGTGTTCGACGAGCGCGGCTACGCGGCCGCCACGATGGCCGAGATCCTGGACCGGGCCGGCGTCACCAAGGGCGCGCTGTACTTCCACTTCCGCTCCAAGGAGGAGCTGGCGCTCGCCGTCATCAACGAGGGGCAGGGCGCCTGGCTGGCCACCTGGGAGCCGTCCTCCGAGAGCGCGATGCAGACCATGATCGACCTCGGCTACGCCTTCGCCCACGCCCTCCTGGACGACCCGCTGGTCCGCGGCAGCATCCGGCTGACCATCGAGCACGGCAGCTTCACCCAGCCCCAGATCTCGGCCTACCAGGGCTGGGCGGACGTGGTGCGCGAGCTTCTGGAGCGCGCCGAGGGGGCCGGCGAGCTGCACCCCGGGATCGATCTGACGGCGGCGGCCGAGGTGATCACGGGGGCCGTCACCGGCATCCAGCTCAGCTCCCAGGTGCTGACGGCCCGCCAGGACCTGGTCCAGCGGATGGCCCACCTGTGGACGCTGCTGCTGCCCGGCCTGGTCCGGCCGCACGCGCTGACCCGGCTGAGCGTCGCCGAGCACGTCCCCGCCGGCCTCTGAGCACGATTCGGCCGAGCACGATTCGGCGCGGCCGTCAGGCCTGACGGCGGTCAGATCCGGTAGGCGGCGCAGCGCCCGTCCGGCACGAGGGCCGGCAGCACGGCCGTCCAGATCCCGCGGACGGCCTCCGGCCGGAGCCGGCCGACGTCCTCGGCGGCGAGCAGCACCTGGCCGGCCGCGACCGTGGTGAGCAGTTCGGCGGCGGCCCGCCGGTCGGTGCCGGGCCGCAGCTCGCCCGCCTCGGCGGCCCGGCCGAGCAGGCGGCGGACGACGGCGGTGAGGCTGCGCCAGGTGGCGTCGGCGTCCGGGAGGTCCGCCGGGCCGGTGCGGCGCGGGCCGTGCCCGAGGCGGCCGAGCTGGACGCCGGCCCGGACCACGACGTCCTCGCGCAGCAGGCGGGCGAGTTCGTGCGTGAAGTCGATCAGGTCCTGGAGGGCGGGGCCGCCGGCGCGCAGGGCGCGCAGCGCGGCCGAGCCGATCTCGCGTCCGGCGGCCGCGCGGACGCCGTCGGCGAGGGCCTGCTTGGAGACGAAGTGGAAGTAGAGCGCGCCCTTGCTGACGCCGGCCCGGCGGCTGATGTCCACCAGGCTGGCCGACTCGAAACCCGTGTCCGCGAACGTGCCCGCCGCGGCGAGCAGCACGGCCCGCCTGGTCCGCTCCGCGCGTTCCTGCTTGACCACTGGGCCCCTCCGGACTCGGCCGGCCGCGGCCCCCGCCGCCCCGGCTGCTGTCAGGGCGCCGCCGACGTGGGGTGCGACGCCTCGCATGCGTACGGCACCGGCCGAAACCGCATGGTTGGTATCTAATCTACCGCCTGCGCCAACCCCGCCGTCCAGCGGGGACCCACCCCCGCCCAAGGTCAGGACTACCCACCCAACGGCATTCCCGCAGCCCAGAGGCCAGGTAGCGTGGTCCTGCCCGGCCGCTTCGCGGGGACCACCCCGAGCACGCGACACAAACCGGGTGGTCTGTATGTTTTCCATACAGGCGTCCGCACCGGCCGCTCGACCGACACCCTGGAGTGGGGGCCCGTCATGCCACTGATCGTAGAGCCGGATGCCCTCGACCCCTACGCCCACCCCGGGACCGGTTACGACTTTCACGAACGGACGGTCTCCCGCCACCTCGTGCACCGCACCTCGGTGTCCGAGGTGTTCCTCACCGGCTGGCAGGCCACCGGCCCGTACGAGTTCCGGCTCGGTGCCCAGTGGCCCCGGATGCACGGCTTCTACCGGCTGCCCGGGGACCGGCACCACGACCCGGTGCTGATGGCCGAGACCCTCCGGCAGGCCGGCCTGCTCGTCGGCCACGCCGGGTTCGGGGTGCCCAACGGCCACCACTTCGCGCTGGACGACCTCGGCTACACGCTCGGCCCGGCCGGGCTGGCCGGCCTCGCCGTCACCGCCGAACCGGCCTCCCTGATGCTCGACGTCGTCTGCGAGGACGTCCGGATGCGCGGCGGCCGGCTGGCCTCGCTGCGGCTGCACGCCGAGGTCTCCCGGGACGGCCGCCCGGTCGGCCGCGGCTCCGGGCAGCTGCGGGTCATCTCCCCCGCCTCGTACGCCCGGCTGCGCGGGCCCGGGCGGCGCACCGCCGTCCCGGTCCGGCCCGGTCCTGCCGCCGCACCCGAACTGGTCGGCCGGGCGCACCCGGCCGACGTGGTGCTCAGCCCGACCCTGCTGCCCGACAGCTGGGTGCTGCGGACGGACGCCCGGCACCCGGTGCTGTTCGACCAGAAGCTCGACCACGTGCCCGGAATGCTCGTCCTGGAAGCCGCCCGGCAGGCCGCCCAGCGGCTGCGGCACCCAGAACCGGTGGCACCGGTCGAACTCGTCTCCTCCTTCGACCGCTACATCGAGCTGGACCGACCCTGCCTGGTCCGGGCCGTCCGCGAGGAGGCGCCGGACGGCCGCAGAGTGCCGGTCCGGGTGCTGCTGATCCAGGACGGGCGCACGGCGGCCGACTGCCGGCTGCTGACCGAGCCGCTCGGCGGACCGATGGGCGGCCCGCTGAGCGGCCCGGCCGGCGGCCCGTCCGTCCCGGCGCCCCGGGACGCCTTCGACGGCCGCCCCGCAGCGCCGGGCCTCGGCGGCACCGGGCTGCCGCTGGCCTCCTGACGCCCCTCGCGTCAGGCCACGGCCTACGCCGCGACCAGCGCGGACGGCCGCCCGGCGTGCATCACGCTGAGGTTGGCGGCCAGCCGGACCGGGTCCTGGGCCAGCCAGAGCCGCAGCGCGGCGCCCAGCATGGCGCTGGCCGACCCGATCCGGACCTCGGTCACCTGGGCGATCCGGGCCGCGCCGGGCACCAGCAGGTCGGCCAGCGGGGTCGGCAGCCACACGGTCAGCGCGCACGGCGCGGGCGCCGTGAGGGCGCCCAGCACGCGGTAGGCGTCCGCCCGCGAGCTGAGCGTGGGGATGATGTCCAGCAGCCCGTCGGCCACCACCTCGGACACGTCACTGCGGTGTCCCTGGGCGAGCCGGCGGAGCAACGTGCGCTCGGCGGCGGTGATTCGGACGGTCAGCATGACCTCGTCGCACTCCATTGCGCGATTTCCTCCTCAGTTCCTCCCCGTGCCGGCATCGGCGGCCGGCACGGACTACCCCTGTCGCACCTCGGCCCGGCTGCCTTCTGGTGGAGTGCCGGGCCGGTGGGTGTGGTCCGCCCCGGTCAGATACCCGCGTACGAGTGCTTGCCGGTGACGAAGATGTTCACGCCGTAGTAGTTGAAGAGCCAGCAGGCGAAGGCCGCCAGCGCCAGGTAGGCCGCCTTGCGGCCCTTCCAGCCGGCCGTCGCGCGGGCGTGCAGGTAGCAGGCGTAGGCGACCCAGGTGATGAACGACCAGGTCTCCTTCGGGTCCCACTCCCAGTACTTGCCCCAGGCCGCCTCGGCCCAGATCGCGCCCGCGATGATGGTGAAGGTCCAGAGCGGGAAGACCAGGGCGTTGATCCGGTACGACAGCTTGTCGAGCGTCGACGCGGCGGGCAGGCGGTTGCTGACGGACACCCGGACGCGGGCCAGGCCGGTCCGGAAGCCGCCGTGCCGCTGCCCGGCCCCGCGGGCGGCACCCGGCTTCAGGTACTCGTACGCGCCGGCCTCGACCCGCTTGTGGTACGAGTCCTGGAACAGGTACAGCAGCGTGGCGATGAACGCCGCGTAGAAGGCGCCGCCGCAGAAGATCGCGGTGGAGACGTGGATCGCCAGCCAGTACGAGTGCAGCGCGGGGACGAGCTGCTCGGAGTCGGTGTAGAGCACCGTGGTGGCGATGCCGAGGGTCAGCAGCACCGCGACGGTGACCGGCAGGCCGAGCCAGCGGACGTTCTTCCTCGCGGCCAGCAGCACCAGGTACGCCGCCGTCATGGCCAGCGCGAAGGCGCAGGAGAACTCGTACATGTTGCCCCACGGCCAGCGGGAGACCGAGAGGCCGCGGGTGATCACCCCGCCGACGTGCAGCAGGGCCGCCAGCACGGTGAGCGAGACCGCGATCCGGCCGGCCAGGTCGGCCTTCTCGCTGCTGCCGGCCGCGCCCGGGCCGTCCACCTCGTCCTCGCCGCGGCCGCTGGTGACCACCGTCGCGCCCTCGCCCGCCAGGGCGGTACGGGTGAGCGTCGTGGTGCCGCCGCCCGCGCCCGCCACGGTGACGGTGACCTTCTTGGCCACGGCCTTCGTCCCGGCCGCGGCGACGGTCTCGGCCAGGCTGCCCGACTGCTCCTTCGAGCGGACGGCGACGGCGCCCTTGCTGCCGAACGTCCACTCGAACATGTGGGCGAACATGGCGATCGTGTAGACCGCCATCGCCGAATAGATCAGCTTGTTGGAGAGGTCGGCCAGCTGTGGGTCGACCCCCGAGGCGAGATGCACCGTCTACTCCTTGGAGTTCTGGTCGGCAGGGACTGTGGGGTCTGAAGGCGCTTCCGGGGCCTCGGCGGCCGCGGGTTCGAGGTCCTCGGTGTCGGGGGCCTCGGCGTCGGGGGCCTCGGCGTCGGGCTCGTCCTCCGTCGCCGGGGCGTCGTCCTGGAGGTCCACGGCGAGTTCGGCCAGCTCCTCGGCGATCTTCGCCGACTCGCTGCGGGCCAGCCCGGCCAGCTCGACCAGGGTGCCGCCCTCCGGCAGGGCGACCGCCCGCACCCAGATCCGGCGGCGCTGCACGAACAGCGAGCCGATCAGACCGACGATCGCCAGCACGGCGCCGGTCAGGGCGATCTCGTTGCCCGGGCGGTGCGAGACGTTGAAGCTCGCCCACTGCTTGTAGCCCTCGAACGTGACGCTGCCGTACCCGTCCGGCAGGGTCCAGCCCTGACCGGGCTTGAGCCGGGCCTTGGCCGGCTGGTCGTCCTGGGTCAGCTGGTGCATGTTCTTCGTGTTGAGCTGGTAGACGTTCTGCGGCAGGCCGGAGTCGGTGCCCAGGTCGCCCTCGAAGGCGTTCAGCACCAGCTCCGGGGCGGCGTCGCCCGGGAACAGCGAGATCGGGCCGGTGCCCTCGAAGCTCACCGGGGCGGTCGGCAGGAAGAAGCCCGAGAAGCCCAGCTGGGTCTTGGTGCCCTTGGGCCCCGTGCCGTAGTCGGAGACCTTCACGACGCCCGTGGAGGTCAGGTTGCCGTCCTGCGGCAGGAACGCCGTCGCGCCCGTGTAGACGACGTCGCCGTTGGCGTTGCGGACAGTGATGACCGGGGCGTAGCCGTGGCCGATCAGGTAGACCTTGCTGTCGCCGATCTCCAGCGGGTGGTTGACCTCGATCGTGCCCTGCTTCAGCTTCGAGGCGTCGTTCCCGGCGTAGTACTCGACGTTCGCGGTGAACTGCCGGGCGGCGCCGATCTGGTCGCCCCGGTCCTGGAACTTGGCGGTGAAGCCCTTCAGCTTGAGGAAGAAGGGGTCCAGGTCGTCGCTGGTGTAGAAGGACGAGCCGGTGAAGTCGTCGAGCTGCGTGATGGTGTTGGAGTAGCCCTCGCCCGCCACCATCAGCTTGCCGCCCGTGCCGCTGGCCAGGCTCGCCCACCCGAAGCCACCGAGCAGCGCGAACAGCGACAGGTGGAACAGCAGGTTGCCGACCTCGCGCAGGTAGCCCTTCTCGGCGGCCACCGCGCCGTCGGCCAGGTTGACGCGGAAGCGGCGCCTGCCGAGCAGCCGGTGGGCGGCGGCGTTCACCGCGGCCGCGTCGGCCTCGGTGCGCCAGGCCGCGTAGACCGGCATCCGGACCAGGTTGCGCGGAGCCGCCGGCGGCTGGGCCCGCAGCACGCCGACGAACTGCCAGGTGCGCGGGATGATGCAGCCGGCCAGCGAGACGAACAGCAGGATGTAGATCGCGGAGAACCAGATCGAGCTGTAGACGTCGAACAGCTGGAGCTTCTCGTAGATCGGCGCGACCGTGGTGTGCTGCGTCTTCCACGTCTCGACCTTGAACTGGTTCTGGCCGTTCTGCGGGATCAGCGAGCCCGGGATGGCGGCCACCGAGAGCAGGAAGAGCAGGATCAGCGCGACCCGCATCGAGGTCAGCTGGCGCCACGTCCAGCGCAGCCAGCCGAGCACCCCCATCGCGGCGGGCCCGTCGGACTCCACCGGCGCGGTGCTGAGCCGCTCGGCCTCCGCGTCGGACGGCACCGGGGGCGCCTCGGTCTCGGTCGTGGTGTTGCTCACGGTCAGATTCCGATCCGGAAGTCGGCGGTCCAGAACTGCAGCTGGCTCATCATCGAGTCCCAGACTCCGGTGACGAGCAGCAGACCGACCGCGACGAGCATGCCGCCGCCGATCCGCATGACGAGCGGGTAGTGCCGCTTGACCCACCCGAAGGCGCCGAGCGCGCGGCGGAAGGCGACGGCGGCCAGGATGAACGGTACGCCGAGGCCCAGGCAGTAGAAGGTGGTCAGCAGCGCGCCACGCTGGGCGTCGGCCTGGTTGAGGGCGAGGTTCTGCACGGCGGTCAGGGTCGGGCCCATGCAGGGCGTCCAGCCGACGCCGAACACGACGCCCAGCACCGGCGCGCCCAGCAGGCCGACGGCCGGGCGGCGGTGGGAGCGGACCTCGCGCATGCTCAGCCCCGGGACGAGGCCCATGAAGGCCAGGCCCATGACGATGGTGAGCCCGCCCAGCACGATGTCGATGGTCCGCTTGTAGCCCTGCAACTCCTGGCCGAAGTAGCCGAACAGCGCGCCGGTGGAGACGAAGACCGCGGTGAAGCCGAGGACGAACAGCAGCACCCCGAGCAGCATCCGGCCGCGCCGCGAGCCGCGGGCGTCGGCGAGGTCGGCGGCGGAGAAGCCCGTCACGTAGGACAGGTAACCCGGCACCAGCGGCAGCACGCACGGCGAGAAGAACGACGCGAGCCCGGCCGCGAGCGCGACCGGCGCGGCGACCAGCAGCGCGCCGCTCTGCACGGTCGAGGTGGTGTCGGCGAGTTGCAGGGGCAGACTCACTGCTTCGGCTCCGCGACCACCGGCTGGAGGATCGACTCCAGGGCGTCCTCGACCGTGCCGCCGACGGCGCGGGCGGCGATCTTCCCGTCCCGGTCGATGATCAGGGTGGTCGGGATCGACTGCGGGTTCAGGCTGCCCTTGGGGAACTTGAGCAGCTGGGTCCCGGCCGGGTCGAAGATGCTCGGGAAGGTGACGCCCTTCTCCTGCTCGAAGCGGACGGCGTTGGCCTTCTCGGTGTCCCTGGTGTTGACGCCGAGGAACTGGACCCCCTGGTCCCTGTACTTCTCCGAGACGGCCTGCAGGTCCTTCGCCTCGCCCCGGCACGGCCCGCACCAGGAGCCCCAGACGTTCAGCACGACGACCTTGCCCCGGTAGTCCGAGAGCTTCACCTGGCTGCCCTCCAGGGTCTCCCCGGAGATGTCCGGGGCGTCCTGGCGCTTGCCGAGCTCCGCCGTCGACATGTTGGTGTTCTTGACGGCGACGAATCCGAGCTGGCCGTCACCGCTGCCCGACGAGCCCGACGACGAACAGCCGGTGAGGACGATCGCAGCGGCGGCGGCGGTGGCGGCGGCTGCGGCGACACGGGGACGGGGGCGCGCCATGGCAGACATGTGAAAAGTTTCGCATGGAGTTCCGGGCAGGTTCGGGGGGGTCCGGCATTGCGCGTCGCACCCCCTCTGACCTGCGACGGGGCCGGACGGCCCGGCGTTCACCGGGCCGTCCGGCCCCATACTTACGCACCGCTTAGCGGCGTTACGCGCCGAAGCTCTTCCCCACCGGCTTGTCCTTGCCGCCCTTGCCGACGAGGTGCGCGGGCAGCAGGTCGCGGGCCGGCTCGCGGTAGCCGACCGAGACGATCTTGTCTCCCTCGAAGGTGAAGCTGGTCAGCGAGGCCAGCGAGCACTGCCGGCGGCGCGGGTCGTGCCAGAGCCGGCGGCGCTCGACGAACGAGCGGACGATCCAGATCGGCAGCTGGTGGCTGACGCAGACCGCCTCGTGCCCGCGCGCGGCGTCGCGGGCGGCGCCGAGCGCGCCCATCATCCGCACCACCTGGTCGAGGTAGGGCTCGCCCCAGGACGGCTTGAACGGGTTGGTGAGGTACTTCCAGTAGCCCGGGTTCTTCAGCGAGCCGTCGCCGACGCCGAAGGTCTTGCCCTGGAAGATGTTGTCCGCCTCGATCAGCCGCCCGTCCACCGCGACGTCCAGGCCGTGCGCCTCGGCGATCGGCTCGGCGGTCTCCTGGGCCCGCTCCAGCGGGGACGCCACCACGTGGGTGATGTCCCGGCCGGCCAGGTCCTCGGCGACCCGCTCGGCCATCTGCCGGCCGAGCTCGGACAGGCGGTAGCCCGGCAGGCGGCCGTACAGGACGCCGTCCGGGTTGTGCACCTCACCGTGCCGCATCAGGTGGACGACGGTGATCTCCTTGGTGCTCACTTCTCGGTTACTCCTGGGGCTGGGATGGGTGGACTAGGCCGTGGCCGCGGCGGCCGCTCGCGCGGCGCCCGGCAGGGCGGCCGCAATCCGCTCGATCGCCCGCTCGTCGTGGGCCGCCGAGACGAACCAGGACTCGAAGGCGGACGGCGGCAGGTAGACGCCCTCGGCCAGCATCGCGTGGAAGAAGGCGGTGAAACGGTACGCCTCCTGGGTCCTCGCCTCGTCGTAGTTGGTGACCGCGGCCTCGGTGAAGAACACCGAGAACATGTTCCCGGCGGTCTGCAGCCGGTGCGCCACGCCCTCCTTGGTGAGCGCCTGCGACACCAGGCCGGAGACCTCCGCGGCGACCCGGTCCACCGTCGCGTACGCCTCGTCGGTGCAGCCGCGCAGCTGGGCCAGGCCCGCCGCGGTGGCGATCGGGTTCCCGGACAGGGTGCCCGCCTGGTACACCGGGCCGGCCGGGGCCAGGTGCGCCATCACGTCGGCGCGGCCGCCGAAGGCCGCGGCCGGGAAGCCGCCGCCCATGACCTTGCCGAAGGTCAGCAGGTCCGGCGCCCAGCCCTCGTGGGCCGCCTCCAGGCCGTACCAGCCGGCCTTGGAGACGCGGAAGCCGGTCATCACCTCGTCCGAGATGAACAGCGCGCCGTTCTCGCGGCAGAGCCGGGCCAGGCCGCCGTTGAAGCCGGGCAGCGGCGGGACGACGCCCATGTTGCCGGGCGAGGCCTCGGTGATCACGCAGGCGATCTCGCCCGGGTGCGCGGCGAAGGCCTGCTCGACCGCGGCGAGGTCGTTGTACGGCAGCACGATGGTGTCGCCGGCCTGGGCGCCGGTGACGCCCGGGGTGTCCGGCAGACCGAAGGTCGCCACACCGGAACCGGCGGCGGCCAGCAGAGCGTCCACATGACCGTGGTAGCAGCCGGCGAACTTCACGACCTTCGCCCGGCCGGTGAAGCCGCGGGCCAGCCGGATCGCCGACATGGTGGCCTCGGTGCCGGAGGAGACCAGGCGGACCTGCTCGACCGGGGCGACCCGGCCGACGATCTCCTCGGCCAGCTCGACCTCACCCTGGCCGGGCGTGCCGAAGGACGTGCCGCGGGCGACCGCCTGCTGCACGGCGTCGATCACCGCGGGGTGCGCGTGGCCGAGGATCATCGGACCCCACGAGCACACCAGGTCGACGTACTCGCGGCCGTCGGCGTCGGTGAGGTAGGGACCGGCGCCGGACACCATGAAGCGCGGCGTGCCGCCGACCGCGCGGAAGGCGCGCACCGGGGAGTTCACGCCGCCGGGCGTCACGACCGAGGCGCGGTCGAACAGCGACTGGGACTGGGGGGCTTCGTAGGGATAGCTCACGGGAGACATGGTCTCAAATCGTGTCCTTGACCTCTGCATGTCGGACCCGATCATCTGGAACGATGATCCGGGTGCCGTTGTCTGTACGGTTGTCCGTGCAGAAGGGGCCGCTGACTGCTCCCGAGCACGGACCAGTCAGACTGTGCACCCAGAGTGCGCAGGCGCTCCGGATGTGTGCAGGGGTGTGGAGAGGACTGCTGTCTTCCGCGAGTGGGTAGGGCCCGCGAGTGGGTAGGGCGGCGCATGACGGGTAAGGAGCACGTCCGGACGGACGCCGGGCGTGCGGGGGTCTGTCGATTCCGGCGAATTCCGGTGAGGATGGTCCGAGTGTCCGAGGCGCAGGACGGCTACGACGAGGCCGCGGGGGGCTCCCGCAGGCCCGCCGAGGCCGCACGCGGGGGTACGGGAGCGGGGACGGGTCGTGGTCGCCGCGGCGGCGAGAGGCGGGGTGAGGGACACGTGGGGGTGACGTACAAGTACTTCGGTGCACCGGACCGCGCGACCGCCGCCAGAGTCCCCACCGCCCTCGGACCCGGCGGACTCGGCCTGGACGCCGGCGAGCTCGGCTCGCTGGGGCGCCTCGGCGACCTGATGGAGACCAGCGGCTCCCCCAACGGCCACCTCTCCACCAAGATCAAGCCGGAGACCATGAGCGCCATGGTCCTCACCGGCATCCAGGGCGTCCCGCTGCACCAGGTCCCGCCGCTGGAACTCGTCGTGCTGCACCCCGACTACGCCGTCGTCCAGCTCCCGCAGAACGTGGTCGAACCGCTGCGCAAGGCCGACGAGACCGAGCTCGGCGCGGCCGCCTTCATCTGGTCCACCGTCCCCGACCGCCGTGGTCCGCGCGACGCCTTCGTGATCTACAGCATGCTCCACGAGTGGCAGGACTTCGCCAACCGGCTGCACGAGGCGGGGCACCAGCTGTACTGCCTGGTCTGGCCGTAGCGGGGAGAGCCGCCGGTTCGGGGGTTCATCCGCGGGCGCGGCGCGCGCGCCGGACCGTCCGCTCGCTCTCGACCGGCTCCGCCAGATGACCCTCCACCAGCCGCGCCAGCGCGGACAGGAACACCGCGCGCTCCGGCTCCGGCAGCGCCTCCAGCACCTCGCGGTGCACCCGGTCGGCGATCTCGGTGCCCTGCTCGACGACGCGTCCGCCGGCCTCGGTGACCGAGATGATCCGGGCCCGGCGGTCGGTGGCGGACGGGCGGCGCTCGGCCAGGCCTGCCTTCTCCAGCTCGTCGACGGTGACCACCATGGTCGTCTTGTCCAGGTCGGCCAGCTCGGCCAGCTGGATCTGGGTGCGTTCGGCCTCCTGCGCGTGGTACAGCACGCAGTACGCGCGGGGCGTGATCGCGAGCTCGGCGAAGGCCGCCGCCATCCGGGTCGCCAGCACGTGGCTCGCGTGGTCCAGCAGGCCGGAGATGTCGCGGATCTGGCGCACGGGCCGGGTCGTCGTCATACGTCCGAGGTTAGCAACGGCCCGTCTCGTGCGGGATGATCCCGTTGCCAACCAACACCGGGTCTCCGGGTCTACGGGATACCCAGCTCGAACAGCGCGTACCCGGCGTACCAGCCCGCCGCGACGGCCGGCATCGCGAACAGCCCGACCAGCGAGGAGAACCGCACCCGGCGCAGCACGACCGCCAGGCCGATGCAGAGCGGGAAGGCCGGCAGCAGGTAGCGCGAGATGTTGTCGAAGATCTGGTTGCTGCTCAGCGCGGTGAAGATGGTCAGCAGCGTGTAGATCACCAGGACCAGCGGCGGCCGCAGCCGCAGCAGCAGCACCAGCAGGCCGGGCAGGGCGATCAGCAGCGCGATCGCGATCAGGTCGGGGGCCGGGTTGGACTGCCAGAAGTTCCAGTGGCCGGTGACCACGTCCAGGATCGTGCGGAAGGTCGAGGCGCCCCCGTCGAAGTAGCGGTTCCAGGCGCCGCGCTGGAGCTTGAAGTAGCCGCCCCAGTCCCCCATCCGGTAGCCGACCCAGGCGACGTACCAGATCAGGCCCCACGGCGTGATCAGCATCGCGGTCAGCGGGCGGACGACGCCGTCGGTGCGCCGGATGAGCGCCACCAGCGCCGCGAGCGAGACGGCGGCGATCAGGGCGGCGGCGGTCGGGCGGTTGAGCCCGGCAGCCAGGGTCAGCAGCCCCGCCACCACCCAACGGCGGGTCATCACGCAGTAGCAGGCCCACGCGGACAGCGCGACGAACAGGGAGTCCGAGTAGACCGCCCACTCGACGCCGGAGCCCGGGAACAGGCCCCAGATCACCGCGGCGACCACGCCCGCCCGCCAGCCGCCGAGCCGCTCGGCGACCGCGAAGATGCCGGCCGCCGCGACGAACGAGGCGAGCACCGACACCACGATGCCGGAGCCGTACGGTCCGAGTCCGGTGACCGTGCCGACCAGTCGCATCAGCCAGGGGTAGAGCGGGAAGAAGGCGGCCGAGTTCTCGTAGTAGCTGGCCAGCGGGAAGCCGTGAAGCGGGATCAGCTGCGGGTCGTAGCCGTTCTCGGCGATCCGCTGGTACCAGATGCCGTCCCAGGTGCCGAGCACGTCCCACGGCTGGGCGCCGCCGCCGCGGCCCGGGTCCTTCCTCAGGTAGTCCCCGGTGTGCGTCAGCAGCATCATGAAGACGGTCAGACCGGTGGCCTTGACCACCGCGTACGCTCCGAGCGCGGGCGCGAAGCGGTCCACCAGGGCGCCGAACCGGCCCGGGGCCGTGGTCCGCTCCGCCCCGGCGCGCTCCCCCGCGGGTCGGCGGCCGGCCGGCGCCGGAGCGCCGGGTTCGGCGTTGGACGACTCGGTACTCGATGCCGTGCTCATCTGCTCTGGCTCTCCCCGCCCGCCTCGTGGTCCGCGCGCCGGCGAACGCGGCGGCATCGTGTGAGCCTACGACACCGACCCACGCGAGCCCGGGCGGCGGGGTCGCAACCCTCGGGCGCGCACCACGACGGCAGGGTCCGCCGCCGGCCGCGCGGGGCGACGGCGGACCGGCCGCACGGACGGGCTCAGCCGTGGAGGTAGACGATGCCGAGCTTGGTCAGCTGCCAGAGCTGGTTGGCGGCGCCGGAGTCGGTGGCGAGCACGACGAGCGGGTTGCCCTGCGCGTCGAGGCTGCCGCCGGCGGTGAGCACCTTGCTCGGGTCCTGCGAGTCGGCCACCGTGTAGCGGCCGCCGCCGGCCGGCTTGAACACCCAGTGCTGGTTGCCGCCGCCGTTGCAGCCCCACTGCTGGATCCGGGTGCCGGAGGCGGTGGAGGCGGCGTTGGCGTCCAGGCACATGTTCCGGTTGCCGCTGAAGTCGAGCTCGTAGCTGCCGCCCGCCTTGGCCTCCAGGACGAACGACTGGTTGAGCCCGCCGGTGGCCGGATAGCCGACGGCGGCCCGTCCGTTGGTGGAGTCGCCGTAGGTGCCGCCGCCGGCGAGGTCGAGCGCGTTGCCGGTGGCCGCGTTGGTGAGCTGGTACCAGGCGCCGTCCTCCGGAAGGTCGTTGAACGGCTGCCCGGGGGTGAGCGGCTGGATAGACGTGGTGTTCTGCTGGTTGAGGGTGCAGTAGGCCTGCTGCTGGTCGGGCCGGGCGAAGAACTGGCCGAGGCAGACGCCCTCACCGCGGTAGCCGGCCACCCGCAGGTGGTACGACTGGCGGACCATGTTCATGCACAGGCCGGGGATGCCGATCTGCGAGTCGCAGCCGTTGCGCACCCACTCGGAGAGGTTGATGACGTCTCCGTTGCTGTACTCGTACGGGGAGCTGGTCCACTCGGCGCAGACCTCGTGCCCGAAGGAGACCCGCCGCTGGTCCAGGTACCGGACGCCCGGCACCTTCTCGGCCGCGGCACGCAGCGCGTCACTGAACGTCGGCACCACCCAGTTGTGGCCCCAGGCGAGGTCCTCGGGGAAGGCCGGGCAGCCGTCGGCGATCTTGCCGAAGTAGTCGTTGCGCCGGATGTCCGGGGTGATCGGGTTGAAGTACGACTGGTAGACCAGCTGGTACGAGGAGTCCGCGTACCCGGCTTTGCGCATGGTCTGCCGGACGTTCTGCAGCGCGGCGACGACCTTGGGCTGGACGCGCTTGGCGCGCTGGGCGATGTCGGCGCTGCCGATGGTGTCCCGGCAGCCCTGGCTCTTCGGGATCGGGAAGTACTGCCCGAGGCAGTGCATCATGATCCCGCTGAAGTCGAAGTCGTCGTTGGCGCCGATCGTGACGACGACCAGCTTGACGTCGTACCTGCTCGCCACGTCGGCGAGTTTGACGTCCTGCTTGGGCTCGCCGTAGTCGCCGCTGCCGGAGCCGGTGATCCTGGCGAGCTCCGGGTCGCTGACCAGGTCGCCGGTCTGGGCGCCGGAGCAGGCGAGGTCGATCGGGGTGACCCCGGGGATGTCGGTGACGAAGATCTCCGACTTCGGGTGCCGGTGGCAGTAGTTGGTGGGGCTGTCGGTCTCCGGGAAGTAGCCGTCGCCGGTGTCGGTGCCGGCGCCCTCGCCGGAGATGGCGCTGTCGCCGAGGGCGACGATCGCGGCCGGGCGGGCGCCGCCGGCTGCGGGGCCGGTGTCGGCGAGGGCTGCGGGGGCACCGGCCAGGCCGAGGGTGGCGACGAGGGCGCCGGTGGCGAGCAGCGCGCCGAGCGGAGAGCGGCGCGCCACCGTCCGGGATCGCCGCACCGCTGACAGTCGTGACCTGATCACACGCGACTCCTTGCGGGGGGTGGGGGCCGCCCGGCCGGGAGCGCCGAGCGGCGCGGAGCAAGAAAGGTGAGCAGGTCTCACATTCTAGGTACTGACAAGTAGTGCAACAAGGCCCGTGACAACACCGGAAGTTGACGTCCGGCAGCACGCTGGACAGCAGCGCCCGACACACGACAGCCGCCGCCCCGCGCTCCAGGAGGGAAGCGCGGGGCGGCGGCTCGCACCGGCCGAACCGGGCGCGGGCTCAGCCCGCGTCGAGACAGTGGCTGCCGAACGCCTAATTCAGCAGAGCGACGCCGGGGTCAGCATGCCGATGACGTTCACGGTGTTGCCGCAGACGAGGGCCGGCGCGTCCACCGGAATCTGGACCTGGTTGCCGGCGACGGCGCCCGACGCGGCCCCGTTGACGGCCTCGGCACCAGCGGTGGCCATCGCGGTACCGGTAGCGGCGGCCACCATGCCCACCACGGCGACACCGACGGCGGCCGACTTCTTGATGCTCATTTCCTGGAGCCTCCTGCACTATTCGACTGACTATTCGACAGAGCTGCACGGGGAGTGCGACATCTCCAACGAAGCCCTTCCGGCGAGGTTGCGACGGCACTCCCGCTGTCACCCGACTGGCGCAATGGTTCGGTGACAGGCATTCGAGTGATCACCGAAGCCGACCGTTTCCCCCGGGGCCCTGCCTCGTTCTCTCTGACGGAACACGATCCAACCTCACGAATCGAGTACCGCACATGCGCAAGCTCGCCCACGGCGTCCTCGGCACCGCGGCCACCGCCGCTCTGCTGGCCGCCGGCGCCGGCGTCGCGTCCGCCAACCACCTGCACAGCACGTCCGCCGACGGCCTCGGCGTCGACTCGTCCGGAGTCGGCTCGGGCGCGTCGGCGCAGGTCCCGGGGCACGCGCCGACCGTCGTCTGCGACAGCACCGTGAACGCCGTCGGCCTGCTGAACCCGGCCTCGATCTGCTGAACCCCGGCGTTCGGTCACCACCGTCCGAACGCCGGACCTGTCCACAACGGCCGCGCGGCCCAGCGCCGACGGCCCGACGAACTTCCGGGAGATCCGCGATTCCGGGTGCCGCCCGCGTTCCGTCAGCGAGCGCAGGAGCTCCGGAATTCCTCCCGGTCACGCCTTCGACCGAACCCTTTCCGACCGTGCGGGAATTGTTCGCGAGGCGCTGGAAACGCGGCGGCCGCGGAAACGCCCGAGCCATGGGCGTGACACGTCGGTGTGCTCCGCCGGAGTGACAATCACGGCATCCCCAGAAGCCCCCGGGTGAGAATTCGTCCTCGCCCGGCTCCCCGACAATTCCCTTCCGTCGGGCAGAAAACAGAGGAAAGACATGCGCAACTTCAAGAAGGCCGCCGCCCTGTCCGTGGTCGCCGCCGGCCTGGTCGTCGGCGCGGCCGGCTCCGCCACCGCCGCCTCGGGTGCCAACGCCCTCTCCAGCGGCGCCAGCGGTGCGCTCGCCGGCAACCAGGTCCAGGCGCCGCTCAACGTCCCGGTCCTGCTGTGCGGCAACTTCGTCAACGTGATCGGCGCCCTGACCCCGGCCGGCAACGCCTGCCCGAGCTCGGCGAACTCCACCGTCGCGAACACCTCGGGTGCCGACGCCATCACCACCAACTCCACCGGCGCGCTCGCCGGCAACCAGGTCCAGGCGCCGCTCAACGTCCCGGTCACCCTGTGCGGCAACTCCGTCAACGCCATCGGCGCCCTGAACCCGATGTTCGGCTGCGCCACCATGGACGCCCCCTCGGCGAACTGCTGATCCCCGATCCGCAACGCGTTCCGGTCGAACTGCCCCCGTCCAGTCGGTCGGGGGCAGTTCGGCGTGCCGTCACGCAACTGACGCGCGCCTCCTGACGCACGGTCGACGCACGTGATGCCCCGCGGGCGCGACTCGCTACGTTCGGTTGATGAGTCATTACTAAGAGTGCTGATAATCTGAGGCTTCGCCGCGCCTCCGTCCGCACGCGCGCGTTCCCCTCCAACTCCGCGGGCCGGTACGTCAACGGGCAGCCCGTGCAGGCCTGCCCGCGTGCCAGGACCCCGACCCTCGCCTGGGAGGCCGTCAGTTGCATACCCCCATCCGCTCCGCACTGCGGCGTCGCAGACTCCGCTCCACGACCGCGGCGTTCGCGGTCGGCGCCGTGGTGGCCGCCGGCCTCGCCACCGCGGCACCGGCCCACGCCAGCGCCACGACCACCAGGGACGGCGCGGCCGTCAAGCAGGTCTGCACGAAGCCGACCACCCGTCACCAGCTGGCCTGCTACGCCCTGATGCGCACCGACGTGACCCAGCCGTCCGTGTTCTCCCTCAACCCGGTCTCACCGAACGCGAACCCCTCCGGCTACGGGCCGAACGACCTCCGCAGCGCCTACAACCTGCCGGCGGGCGGCGGCGCCGGGCAGACCATCGCCGTCATCGACGCCTTCGACGACCCCAATGCCGAGGCCGACCTGGCCGTCTACCGGGCGCAGTTCGGCCTGCCCGCGTGCACCACCGCCAACGGCTGCTTCCGGAAGATCGACCAGAACGGCGGCACCAGCTACCCGACCCCCGACGCCGGCTGGGCGGGCGAGATCTCCCTCGACGTCGACATGGTCTCCGCCATCGCCCCGAACGCCCACATCCTGCTGGTCGAGGCCAACTCGGCGACCATGGAGGACCTGGGCGCCGCGGTCAACCAGGCCGTCGCCCAGGGCGCGAAGTACATCTCCAACAGCTACGGCGGCCCCGAGGACCCCTCCGACTCCACCTCGGACAACCTCTACTTCAACCACCCCGGCGTGGCGATCACCGCCTCCTCGGGAGACTCCGGCTACGGCGCCCAGTACCCGGCGGGCTCCCAGTACATCACCTCCGTCGGCGGCACCACGCTGACCCGCAACTCCAGCGCCCGCGGCTGGGGCGAGACCGTCTGGGGATCCTTCATCGGCGTCTCCGGCACCGGCTCCGGCTGCTCCGCCTACGACGCCAAGCCCAGCTGGCAGACCGACACCGGCTGCTCCAAGCGCACCATCGCCGACGTCGCGGCGGTCGCCGACCCGAACACCGGTGTCGCCGTCTACCAGACCTACGGCGGCAACGGCTGGGTCGTCTACGGCGGCACCAGCGTCTCGTCGCCGATCATCGCCTCCGTCTACGCCGTCGCCGGCACCCCGGGCGCGGGCGACTACCCGGCGAAGTACCCGTACCAGCACACCGGTGCCCTGTACGACGTCACCAGCGGAGCCGACGGCCTCTGCTGGCCGTTCTACCTGTGCATGGCCCGCTCCGGCTACGACGGACCGACCGGCCTGGGCACCCCCAACGGACTGACCGCCTTCAGGTCGTGAGCGGCCGGACCGGCGCCGGCTGACGCCGGCCGAACACGTGAGGCCGGGTTCCCGCGCGGGAACCCGGCCTCACGTACGCGTGCCGCTACTTGAGCAGCGCGGCGGCCTCGGCCGCCCAGTAGGTGAGGATCTGCTCGGCCCCGGCCCGGCGGATCGAGGTGAGCGTCTCCATGATCATCCGCTCCCGGTCGATCCAGCCGTTCGCCGCCGCGGCCTCGACCATCGCGTACTCCCCGGACACCTGGTACGCGGCGACCGGCACCGGCGAGGCGTCGGCGACCTGGCGCAGGACGTCCAGGTACGCCATGGCCGGCTTCACCATCACCAGGTCCGCGCCCTCGGCCACGTCCTGCTGGAGCTCGCGCAGCGACTCGCGGGCGTTCGCCGGGTCCTGCTGGTAGGTCTTGCGGTCGCCCTTCAGCGAGGAGCCGACCGCCTCGCGGAACGGGCCGTAGAACGCCGAGGCGTACTTGGCGGTGTAGGCGAGGATGCCCACGTCCTGGTGCCCGGCCTCGTCCAGCGCCCGGCGGATCACCGCGATCTGGCCGTCCATCATCCCGGACGGGCCGACCAGGTGGACGCCGGCGTCCGCCTGCACCCGGGCCATCTCGGCGTACCGCTCCAGGGTGGCGTCGTTGTCCACGCTGCCGTCCGCGGCCAGCACGCCGCAGTGGCCGTGGTCGGTGTACTCGTCCAGGCAGAGGTCCGACATGACCACCAGCGCGTCGCCGACCTCGGCGACGACGTCCCGGATCGCCTGCTGGAGGATGCCGTCCGGGTTGGTGCCCTCGCTGCCGACGGCGTCCTGCTTCGCCGGCACGCCGAACAGCATGACCCCGCCCAGGCCCGCCTCGGCCGCCTCCACCACGGCCTTACGGAGGGTGTCCCGGGTGTGCTGGACCACGCCCGGCATCGAGGTCACCGGAACCGGCTCGCTGACGCCCTCGCGGACGAACAGCGGCAGGATCAGCTCCGCCGGGTGCAGCCGGGTCTCGGCGACCAGGCGGCGCATCGCCGGACTCTGGCGCAGCCGGCGGGGGCGGACGTACGGGAATTCAGCGGACACGGCTTCTCTCTCCGAACGGTTGTCCAGCGCCGGGGGCGACTGATCGCCGCCCCCGGTTCTCGGGTGGGCCTCAGCGGGCCTTGCGGCGCGAGCCCGGACGGCGCTCGCTGGGCCGGTAGACCGGCTCACCGGCGGCCGTCGCGGCGTCACGGCGCTTGGCCCCGAAGTCTGCCAGCGCCTGGGCCAGCGCCGCCGCCGACGGGGCCGGGGCCATCACGTCGACCCGCAGGCCGTGCTCCTCGGCGGTCTTGGCGGTGGCCGGGCCGATGCAGGCGATGACCGTGACGTTGTGCGGCTTGCCGGCGATGCCGACCAGGTTGCGCACGGTCGAGGACGAGGTGAAGAGCACCGCGTCGAAGCCGCCGCCCTTGATCGCCTCGCGGGTCTCGGCCGGCGGCGGCGAGGCGCGCACCGTCCGGTACGCCGTCACGTCGTCGACCTCCCAGCCCAGCTCGACCAGGCCGGCCACCAGGGTCTCGGTGGCGATGTCGGCGCGCGGCAGCAGCACCCGGTCGATCGGGTCGAACACCGGGTCGTACGGCGGCCAGTCCTCCAGCAGCCCGGCCGCGGACTGCTCGCCGGAGGGCACCAGGTCCGGCTTCACGCCGAAGTCCACCAGGGCCTGCGCGGTGGTCTCGCCGACCGCCGCGACCTTGATCCCGGCGAACGCGCGGGCGTCCAGGCCGTACTCCTCGAACTTCTCCCGGACGGCGCGGACGGCGTTCACCGAGGTGAAGGCGATCCACTCGTAGCGGCCGGTGACCAGGCCCTTGATGGCGCGTTCCATCTGCTGCGGGGTGCGCGGCGGCTCGACCGCGATGGTCGGCACCTCCTGCGGCACCGCGCCGTACGAGCGCAGCTGCTCGGACAGGCCGGTGGCCTGCTCCTTGGTCCGCGGGACCAGCACGTTCCAGCCGAACAGCGGCTTGGTCTCGAACCACGAGTGCGAGGAGCGGTGGACGACCTGCTCGCCCACCACGGCTATCACCGAGGTGGCCGGGTCCACCGGGGCGGAGACCGGCGAGGGCAGCACCCGGGCCGCCTTCAGGTCGGCCGCGATGGTGGCCAGGGTGGCGGTGAAGGTGCGCTGGCGGGTGGTGGTGCCGGAGAGCGTCGCGCTCAGCGCCGACTCCGGCTTGCGGCCGCCCGACACCAGCGCGTTGGCGGTGGCCGGCAGCTGGCCCAGGGTCGTGCGGACCACCAGGGTGGTCTCCGGCGCGCCCAGGTCGACCGGGCTGCCGGCCAGCAGCGCGGCGCCGTCGACGAAGCGCACGTCGGTACCGGCCGCGCCGCGCAGCGGGACGCCCGCGTACGCCGGCACGCCGACCGACTGCGCGACGCCCGGGATCACCTCGAAGGGGATCCCGCCGCCCGCGCAGCGGAGCATCTCCTCGGCGGCGCAGCCGTCCAGGCCCGGGTCGCCGTCGACGGTCCGGACCACGTGCTTGCCGGCCCGCACCGCCTCGGCGACCAGCTTGGCCAGGTCGAAGTCGGTGCCCTCGGCGGCCGGGGAGTGCACCTGCACGCCGGCCGGACAGTGGCTGCGCACGGCGGCGGCGGTCAGCGGGTCGGCGACCAGGACGTCGGCCGAGGACAGCACCTCGACCGCGCGCAGGGTCAGCAGCCCCGGGTCCCCGGGGCCCGCGCCCAGGAAGGTGCACCGGCCGGCGGCGGCCGGCCCGCCCGGGAAGGGGCTGTCGCCCGGGAACGGGGTGTCGGTGGCGGCGGTGGGGCTCATCGGGCTCGCTCCCCCATCAGGGCGGCCGCGCCCGCGTCGAGCAGCCGGGCGGCCAGCGCGCGGCCGAGGGCCGTCGCCTGCTGCTCGGCGGTCTCGTCGAGGACGATCGGACCGTTGGCGGACATCTTCAGCAGGGTGGCGCCGTCGGGGGTACCGACCACGCCCTCCAGCCGCAGTTGGGACGGGTCGCCCCAGGTGGCCAGGCCGGCCACCGGCGCCGAGCAGCCGGCCTCCAGGGCGGCCAGCAGCGCGCGCTCCGCGGCCACGGCGACCCTTGTGGGGGCGTGGTCGAGGGCGGCGAGTGCGGCGGTGAGCTCCGTGTTGCCGGCGGTGCACTCGATCGCGAGTGCGCCCTGGCCGGGGGCCGGGATCATCAGCTCGGGGTCGAGGTGCTGGGAGATCTCGGTGCTGCGGCCGAGCCGGTTCAGGCCGGCCGTGGCCAGCACGACGGCGTCCAGCTCGCCGCCGGTCACGTAGCCGATCCGGGTGTCCACGTTGCCGCGGATCGCGACGGTCTCCAGGGCGGCGCCGCGGGCGAGGGCCCAGGCGTTCAGCTGGGCCATCCGGCGCGGCGAGCCGGTGCCGACGCGGGCGGTGCGCCCGGCGCCGGCCAGCTTCTCCACCAGCTCGTCCAGGTTCAGGCCCTCGCGGGCGACCAGGGCGTCCCGGACGTCCTCGCGCTGGGGGATGGCGGCCAGCACCAGGCCCTCGGGGGCGGCGGTCGGCAGGTCCTTCAGCGAGTGCACGGCGAAGTCGATCCGGCCCTCCAGCAGCGCGTCCCGCAACGCGGAGACGAACACGCCGGTGCCGCCGATCTGGGCCAGCGCCTCGCGGGAGGTGTCGCCGTAGGTGGTGATCTCGACCAGCTCGACGGCGCGCCCGGTGAGCCTGGTCACCTCTCGGGCGACCATGCCCGACTGGGCCATGGCGAGCGCGCTGCGCCGGGTGCCGAGCCGCAGGGCGGGGGCGGCGGCCGGAGCCTGCTCCGTGATCGGTTGACCATTCATGGGGTGATCGTCCCGGTGGTACTCGTGGGATGGCTGACGGTTCATCTGGTGCCCCCGCCCGAGGGCTGGGGCGGGCCGCCGACGGGCGTGCCCGACACGGCGTGCACGGCCGCCGGGTCGAGGTCGAACAGCTCGCGCAGCGCGTCCGCGTAGGAGGCGCCGCCGGGCTCGGCGGCGAGCTGCTTCACCCGCACGGTCGGCGCGTGCAGCAGCTTGTCGACGACGCGGCGGACGGTCTGGGTGATCTCGGCGCGGGAGCGCTCGTCGAGGTCGGGCAGCCGGGAGTCCAGCCGGCCGAGTTCGGCGGCGACCACGTCGGAGGCCATCGCCCGCAGCGCGACGACGGTCGGCGCGATCCGGGCGGCCCGCTGGGCGGCGCCGAAGGCGCTGACCTCGTCGGCGACGATCCGGGTGACCGCGTCCACGTCCCCGGCCCCGGGGGTGGCGGCGTGCGCGTGGGAGAGGCTCTCCAGGTCGACCAGCAGGGCGCCGGGCAGCTCGTGCACGGTGTGGTCGACGTCGCGCGGCATGGCGAGGTCGAGCAGCGCGAGCGGCTGGGGAGCCCCGCGGCGGAGCCGCTGAGCCTCGCTGCGGGAGGCGACGGCGGCGGCCACGTCCTCGGCCCGGATCACCACGCCGGCCGCGCCGGTGCAGGAGATCACCAGGTCGACGTCGGCCAGCGCCTCCGGCACCTTGGCCAGGTCGAGGGTGCGGGCCACGTCGGGTCCGAGGATCTCGACCAGACGCTCGGCGCGCGCGGGAGTCCGATTGGCGACCATCAGGTCGGTGACGCCGGAGCGGATCAGGGTGGCGGCGGCCAGCGAGCTCATCGAGCCGGCGCCGACCACCAGGGCCCGCTTGCCCGCGATGTCGCCGGCCCCGGCCGCGACCTGCTCCAGGCCGAAGGTCACCAGCGACTGGCCGGCCTTGTCGATGCCGGTCTCGCTGTGCGCCCGCTTGCCGACCCGCAGCGCCTGCTGGAACAGCTCGTTCAGGCCGCGCCCGGCGGTGTGCTCCTCCTGGGCCTTGGCCAGCGCGTCGCGCAGCTGGCCGAGGATCTGGCCCTCGCCGACCACCATCGAGTCCAGGCCGCAGGCCACCGAGAAGAGGTGGTGGACGGCGCGGTCCTCGTAGTGGACGTACAGGTGGGAGGTCAGCTCCTCCAGGTCCACCCCGCTGTGGTGGGCCAGCAGCAGCGACAGCTCGGCGACGCCGGCGTGGAACTTGTCGACGTCCGCGTACAGCTCGATCCGGTTGCAGGTGTTGAGCAGCGCGGCCTCGGCGACGGTCGCGGCGGCCGCCGCGTCGTGCAGCAGCCGGGTCGGGACGTCACCGGTCAGCGCGGCGCGCTCCAGCACGCCGACCGGGGCCGTGCGATGGCTCAGTCCTACGACGAGAAGACTCACGCCCGCCCCCAAGTGCCACGATTCTCGGTCTTCATGCGGGCATCACCGCGGAGAGATCGCCCTCGCCGCCCTTGGCGGTCTTGCCCTTGGCCTGCTCGGCCTGGTCCTTGGCCGCGGCCTCGGCGGCGCGGGCCTTGCCGCTGCCGCCGGCCGCGCGGCGCAGCTTGGCGGCTGCCGCCCGGACCGGGCCCGGGGCGCGGTCGAGCACCGACTCGGTGTGGTCGGGCTCCTCGCCGGCCTTGCGCTGCTCGTGGAAGGCGAGGATCTGCAGCTCGATGGAGAGGTCCACCTTGCGCACGTCCACGCCGTCCGGGACGGTCAGGACGGTCGGGGCGAAGTTGAGGATGCTGGTGACGCCGGCCTCGACCAGCCGGTCGCAGACCTGCTGGGCGGCGCCGGGCGGGGTGGTGATGACGCCGATCGACACGTGCTGGCTCTCGACGATCGACTCCAGCTCGTCCATGTGACGCACGGGCAGGCCGGCCGCGCTGGTGCCGACGACGTTCGGGTCGGCGTCCAGCAGGGCGGCCACCCGGAAGCCGCGGGAGGCGAAGCCGCCGTAGTTGGCGAGGGCGTGGCCGAGGTTGCCGATGCCGACGATGACGACCGGCCAGTCCTGGGTCAGGCCGAGTTCGCGGGAGATCTGGTAGACGAGGTACTCGACGTCGTAGCCGACACCGCGGGTGCCGTAGGAGCCGAGGTAGGAGAAGTCCTTGCGCAGCTTGGCCGAGTTCACGCCGGCCGCGGCGGCCAGTTCCTCGGAGGAGACGGTCGGCACCGAGCGCTCGGAGAGCGCGGTGAGGGCCCGCAGGTAGAGGGGCAGGCGCGCGACGGTCGCCTCCGGGATGCCCCGGGCACGCGAGGGTCGGCGCGCGGCGCCCTGGTCGGGCGTCTGCGAACTGCTCTGTGGTGATCGGCCGATTGCCACGGTGCTCCTGTGGGTGAAGCTGGGCTTTGGCAGCCAGGCTATGCGTTTGTGAACGTGTGCACAAAGATGGTGTCCGATTTGTCCCCGCACAGTGATACGCATCACGCCGTCGACCCCATAGCACCGCGCTCCGTCAGCACAAAGGCCGGGGCGGGAACCCCCGGCAGCCAGGGGCCGTGCGGCGTCTCCCGGCGCAGCAGCGGGACGGGCGCCCCGGACGGCCGGGAGCGGGCCCGGCCCAGCCGCGGCCACGGCACCCGGGCCGCGTCGCGCAGCAGGACCGCCCAGTCGTCCGGCGGGCAGGACGGGGCGCTCAGACAGTGGCGCAGCAGCTCGGCGGTCACCCGGGCGTCGCCCAGCGCGGTGTGCGCCGGGTACCAGCCGAGCCCGGCCGCCTCCACGCAGGCCGCCAGGCCGTGGCTGCGGGCCTGCGGCAGGTGCTCGCGGGCCAGCCGCATCGTGCACAGCACCGGGACGGGCGGCAGCGGCACCCCGATCCGGGCGAACTCGCGCTCCAGGAACGCGTGGTCGCAGCTGACGTGGTGCCCCACCAGCACCCGGCCGGTCAGCAGCTCCAGCAGCCGCGGCGCGATCTCCCGGAAGCGCGGGGCGCCCTCGACGTCCGCCTGGCTTATCCGGTGGACGTGCGTCGGCCCGACCGGGCCCAGCGGGTCGAGCAGGGTCGCGAACTCCGCCTCCGGGCGCAGTTCCTCGTCCAGCTGCACCACGGCGATCTCGACCACCCGGTGCCGCCAGGGGCTGCGGCCGGTCGCCTCCACGTCCACCACGGCGAAGCCCCGGGACCCCTCGGGGGCTGGGGGCGTCCCAGGGGTGGGGCCGGGAAGCATGCGGCACTCCTCGCGTGCTCAGCCCCCCATGGGCGCAAACGGGTTCGATGGTAAGCCGCCGGACACGCCCGTTCCCACGCCGAACCGGAGTGTCTTTCGCAACGATTCGGCGTACCGCCCCCGCCGGTCGGCGGGGGTCGACCGGGGGCTCAGGCGCCCAGCGCGGCGCGCAGGCGACCCTCGTCGACCCGCCAGAAGTCGTGCTGGCGGCCGTCGATCAGGGTCACCGGGATCTGCTCCCAGTAGCGGCGGTACAGCTCCTCGTCCCGGGTGATGTCCTTCTCCTCGAAGGTCGCGCCCAGCTCGCCGGTCACCCGGACGATCACCTCGCGGGCGTCGTCGCACAGGTGGCAGCCCGGCTTGCCGACCAGGGTCACGGTGCGGTCCGCCGGCGCGGGCTTCGGGCTCTTGTCACGTCGCAGCAGTGGGCTCACCCGGCCATTGTGCGCCCCTTTCACACCCGTCCCGCCGCAGCCCCGGATCCGTCCGGTGTTCACCGCGCGGGCACGCCGTCGTCACGGGCGCTCCGCGCCCGGCTGGATATGCTCGGTGGCATGGCCGTGCTCCGAAGGCTCACCCAGGCAAGGCGACCCACCACCGAGCGGACCGCCCTGGCCGGCGAGGCCGCGGCCGAGGCGGCGGAGGCCGCGCTGCGCGCCGAGCCCGGCCCGGACACCGCCCCCGCGGAGGCCCCGGCACCCCCGCCCGGCAAACCCGGCAAGGCTCCCAAGGCGCCCGCCGGGAACCACACCCCCGAACCGGGCGACCAGCACGCCGCCGCCTTCTTCGACTGCGACAACACCATCCTGCGAGGCGCCGCGATCTTCTACCTCGGCGTCGGCCTCTACCGGCACGGCTTCCTCACCCGCCGCGACATCGCCCGCTTCGCCTGGCAGCAGACGTGGTTCCGGCTGCACGGCGCCGAGGACCCGGACCACATCTCGGACGCCCAGCACACCGCGCTCGGCCTGGTCGCCGGCAAGCGGACCGCCGACCTGGAGGCGCTCTGCGAGGAGGTCTTCGAGGACGTCGTCGCCGACAAGATCTGGCCCGGCACCCGCGCCCTCGTCCAGATGCACCTGGACGCCGGCCAGCGGGTCTGGCTGGTCACCGCCGCCCCGCTGGAGGTGGCCCGGGTGATCGCCCGGGCGCTCGGCATGACCGGCGCGCTCGGCACCGTCGCCGAGGCACAGGACGGGCACTACACCGGACGGCTCGTCGGCGAGCTGCTGCACGGCCCCGCCAAGGCGGCGGCGGTGCGGGCGCTGGCCCGGCGGGAACGGCTGGACCTCGACCGCTGCGCCGCCTACAGCGACTCGGCCAACGACATCCCGATGCTCTCGCTGGTCGGCCACCCGTACGTGGTGAACCCGGACGGCGCGCTGCGCCGGCACGCCCGCGCGCAGGGCTGGCGGGTGCGGGACTTCCGGACCGGTCGGAAGGCGGCCCGGGTCGGGCTGCCGGCCGCGGCGGCGCTCGGTGTGCTCGCCGGCGCGACGGCGGCCGGCGTCGCCCTGAACCGGCGCCGCCGCTGCGCCTGACGCCGCGGCTCTCGCGCGCCGAACCCCCGCGCGCGGCACTCCCCTTCACGAGTGACCAGCCGTCAACACGGCCTCTGACCTGGCCGCTCGTACGGGCGAACTGCCTCTCGCCGTACGGCCGTCCGGCCCCGCTGCACGAAACTGCCACCCGGTGACCGGTTCCGATCGTTCGCCAGGCCGGGAAAGTCGGCGATTACCGAGCACCATGACTGGGAAACCGCCCGCCGGACCGCCGAATTGGTCACCCTGCGCGCCTGTTCGATCACGTTGGGCCGGATGAACGATGACACGATCAGTCAGTCTCGGCCGAATATGCGCGCGAAATGGATCCCAACCGACCACTTCGACCACACGGTGTAGCTGTCATTGCACAAAGCGTTATTCTCTCCTGGATGCACGTCGCCCGCACGCCTTTCTCGAACGGGCAGCGGAGGCGTGCTCTCCGCGCAGGCGGAGGTGATCCGTCCACAGTTCTGCCTCTGGGAGTCCCGTGTACCCACCCGTCCGGAACGACGTGCCTGCACCCTCCCGCCCGTCGTCCGCGCCCCTGCGCTCCCGCACCGGCCTGCGCGGTCGGCCGGTCACCGCCCGGCAGATCTCCACCGGCCTGGACCTGTTGCGCAGCCTGCTCCGCAGCCAGCTCGCCGCCTCGCCCCAACTCGTCCCGGCCGGCGCGTCGTTCGGGCACGTACCGGCCCCCGGACTCGCGCTGCGCACCACCGCGGCCGGCTCGGCCGGCACCGGCACGAGCACGGGCTCCCGCAGCCGCACCGGTACCACCGGCGTCGGACGCAGCCGGGCCCGCACCGCGCCCAGCCCCGGCTACGAGACCGAGCACAACCCGATCATGGAGCTGGTCGAGCAGGCCCAGGCCGGCGAGAGCGAGGCCTTCGGCCGGCTCTACGACCACTACGCGGACACCGTCTACCGGTACATCTACTACCGGGTCGGCAGCCGGGCCACCGCCGAGGACCTCACCAGCGAGACGTTCCTGCGCGCACTGCGCCGGATCGGCACCTTCACCTGGCAGGGCCGGGACTTCGGCGCCTGGCTGGTGACCATCGCCCGCAACCTGGTCGCCGACCACTTCAAGTCCAGCCGCTTCCGGCTGGAGGTCACCACCGGCGAGATGCTCGACTCCAACGAGTGCGAGCGCAGCCCGGAGGAGTCGGTGCTGGAGTCGCTCTCCAACGCGGCTCTGCTGGACGCGGTGCAACGGCTCAACCCGCAGCAGCAGGAGTGCGTCACCCTCCGCTTCCTGCAGGGGCTCTCGGTGGCCGAGACCGCGCGGATCATGGGCAAGAACGAGGGCGCCATCAAGACGCTGCAGTACCGCGCGGTCCGCACCCTGGCCCGGCTGCTGCCGCCCGACGCGCGATGAGGGCGGCGTGAGCGAGGGCTCCCGGGGCTCCGACCCGGAGATACCCGGCCGGGCCGGAGCCGACCGCCCGTCACCGTCGGCGGCGGGCCGACACGTCCGGGTGAACGGCCGGTCCGGTGATCGGCCGTGCGTAACCGACCGCCCGCACCGCTCGTTGGCCAGCGTGCAAGCCGCCATCAGGCGTACGGTCAAGCCGAATTGCGACCTGTCACCCGATGGAGTGGCTTTGGCCCGCCGAGGCAACCGTCCGGCAGGCCGGGGTGTCGACAACGACGAAGGGAGGTGTGGCCCGTGACGGCAAACGTGCTGGAGCACCGGCGGGCGAAGGCCTTCGCCGAGGTGCTGGAGGCCCACCGGACAGAGCAAGGCGGCACGGCCAACACCGCTGCCACTGGCCAGGGTTCGGCCGCGATGGCCGAACTGGTCGGCCTGGCGGGCGCGCTGGGCGCACTGCCCGGCCCGGCGCTGGACCGGGAGGTCCGGACCGTCCAACGCGCCCAGCTGATGGCCGCGTTCGAGCAGGCCTTCGCCGGCGGACCGGGTGCCACGGTGCCCCGCCAGCGCCGGCACCGGGCGATCCGGACCGCGCCGCGCGGCCGCTGGAGCCGCCGCTTCGCGATCGGCGGACTGGTCGCCGGGCTCGCCGTCGGCAGTCTCGCGGGCGCCGCGACCGCCAGCACCCACGCCCTTCCCGGGGACACGCTGTACGGCATGAAGCGCGGCCTCGAAGGGCTCCGGATCGACCTCGCGGGCTCGGACTCCGAGCGCGGTGAGCTGCTGCTCGACAACGCCTCCACCCGGCTCGGCGAGGCGAGGACCCTGGTCGGCCGCACCGACGGTGGCGGCGCGCTCAGCCCGGGAACCGTCGAGCAGGTCCGTCGCGCGCTGGACGACATGCACGCCGATGCCATCAAGGGCCGCGAGCTGCTGCGCTCGGTCTACCGCAGCAACGGCTCGCTCGACCCGATGCGCACCCTGGCCGGCTTCGCGCAGGACCAGGACGGCCGCTGGACCGAGCTGCAGGACAGGCTGCCGGTCCAGCTCACCCAGCAGGCCCACCTGGTGAACCAGCTCTTCGACGACATAAGCGAGGACGTCGCGCCCCTGCGCCTGGTCCAGGCCCCCGCTGTCAGCGGTGGACCGGCCGGCACCGGGACGAACGGCGACACGCCCGGCCGGGCTGGCGGCGGCACCCCCGCCGACAGCCCGGCGGGGAGCGCCGCGCCGGGCACCCTACCGGCGCAGGGCGGCGGCACGGGCGCCACGGGCGGCAGCCGCCCCGGCGGCACCGAGCGCGTACCGGCCGGCTCCGGGGCGATCACGCCGGGCGGCAGCGGCGCCAACACCGGCGGCCTGCCGAGCACCCTGCCCGGGAACGCCCCCGGCGCGGTCAACGGGCTGGTGGGCAACCTCACCAACGGGCTCCCGGGCGCCAAGCAGCCCTCGCCGAGCGCCGACCCGGCGCCCGGGCAGGCGCCGCAGCCGTCCGTCTCGCCCAGCCCCGCCTCCGGCGGCCAGCAGCCGGGCGTGGACGTGGCCCCGCTGGTCCCGGGCCTGCTGCCCGGGCTGCGGGTCCTAGGCGGCTGACGGAGGCACGGACGGGGACACGAGCGAGGGCCCGGCGGATCTCCCCGCCGGGCCCTCGCTCGGGCCGCACGGATGACCGGACAGATGTCAGAAGAACACCGAACGCCGCTGCACCAGCAGCTTGTAGAGCGTGTGCTGGATGGTCTCCCGCACCTCGTCCGCCAGGTCGAAGACCAGCATCGGATCGTCCGCCGCCTCCGCCGGGTACCCGTCGGTGGCGATCGGCTCGCCGAACTGGATCGTCCACTTGGTCGGCAGCGGCACCGCGCCGAGCGGGCCCAGCCACGGGAAGGTCGGCGTGATCGGCACGTACGGCAGGCCCAGCAGCCGGGCCAGCGTCTTGAAGTTGCCGATCATCGGATAGGTCTCCTCGGCCCCGACGATCGAGCACGGCACGATCGGCACCCCCGCCCGCAGCGCCGAGGCGACGAACCCGCCGCGCCCGAACCGCTGGAGCTTGTACCGCTCCGCGAACGGCTTGCCGATGCCCTTGAAGCCCTCCGGCCAGACCCCGACCACCTCGCCGCGCTCCAGCAGCGCCTGGGCGTCCTCGTTGCAGGCCAGCGTGTGGCCGGCCTTGCGGGCCAGCTCGTTGATCCCCGGGAGGACGAACACCAGGTCCGCGGCGAGCATCCGCAGGTGCCGGTTCCGCGGGTGGTGGTCGTGGATGGCCACCTGGGTCATCAGGGCGTCCAGCGGGATCGTCCCGGAGTGGTTGGCGACGATCAGCGCGCCGCCCTCGGCCGGGATGTGCTCGACGCCGCGCACCTCGATCCGGAAGTACTTCTCGGCCAGCGGGCGCAGCAGCGAGAGCAGCACCTCCTCGGTGAGCTCCTGGTCGAAGCCGAACTCGTCCACCTCGTATTCGCCGGTGATCCGGCGGCGCAGGAACGCCAGGCCCTCGGTGGCCCGGCCCTCCCAGCCCTTGCCGAACAGCCGGGTCGCGGCCGGGCCGAGCTGCCCGGACAGTGCCCCGCCGACGGCCTGCGCGAGCCGGTCGGCCAGCCCGGGGCGGTCCGGCGAGGTCCAGCTGGGGGCGGACTCGATCGGGATGACCTTGGCCTCGCCCGGCGGCGCGTTCTCGGCAGCGGCACTCATCGCGGGTTGTCAGCTCCTCGGTCGGCTGGGGCGTTCGGTACGGGGGTGGCCGCCGCGCGGCAGGGCGCCCTCCGGGCCGAGCAGGCCGGCCAGCCGGTCGGTCACGGCGGCGAGGCGCTCGGGCGGCAGCAGGCCGGGGCCCAGGGCGGCGGCGAAGTCGGCGAAGGCCTCCGGGGTGGTGTACGCCGGGCGGTAGCCGAAGGTCTCCCGCAGCCGGGTGGTGTCCACGACCCGGCCGTGGGTGAGCAGCCGCAGCTGCTCGGACGAGAAGTCCACCAGCCGGGTCTGCCGGGCCAGTCCGGCCATCCAGCTGATCGCGGGCAGCAGCAGCGGCACGGTGGGCCGTCCGAGCCGGCGGGCGCACTGGGAGAGCAGCAGGACGCCCTCTCCGGCCACGTTGAAGGTCCCGGTGTTGACGGTGCCCGGCTCGGGCTCGTCGGCGGCCCGGGCGAGCACGGCGACGGCGTCGTCCTCGTGCACGAACTGCAGCCGCGGGTCGTACCCGAGGACGGTCGGCAGCACCGGCAGCGCGAAGTACTCGCTGAGCGGGGTGTCCGCGCCGGGGCCGACGATGTTGGCGAAGCGCAGGACCGTCACCGCGACGTCCGGGCGGCGACGGGCGAAGCCGCGGACGTAGCCCTCGACCTCCGCCGCGTCCTTGGCGAAGCCGCCGCCGGGCGGGTTCTTGGGCTGGATCCGTTCGGTGAAAACGGCCGGATCGCGCGGCGCCGAGCCGTAGACGCCGGTGGTCGACTTCACCACCAGGCGCCGCACCCCGGGCGCCTTCTGGCAGGCGCCGAGCAGCTGCATGGTGCCGATGACGTTGGACTCCTTCACCGACGAGCGGTTGGTGGAGCCCAGCCCGGTGGCGCTGACGCTGAGGTGCACGACGGTGTCCACCCGGTGCTCGGCGATCACCCGGGAGACGGCCGGGCGGCGCAGGTCGAGCTGGTGGAAGCGGTACGGGGCGGCCGGGCCGTCGGGCTCCTCGACCGGGTGCCGGGGCGGCTGCACGTCCACGCCCACGACCAGGTCCACGCCCGGCCGGCGGCGGATCTCGGCGACGAAGCGGGCACCGAGATGCCGTGCCACGCCGGTGACGAGCACCACGACGCCCAAAGCGCACTCCGTTCCGCAGTGTTTCCCTGGCCGGCCATCCCCGCCTGCACCGTACCGCGCCGCCCCGCCGGGCCGTGAAACGACACCGCCCGCCCGGGCTACGAGGGCCCGGGCGGGCGGTGGAAGCGCGCGGCGCGCTGGGCGCGGCCGGGGGCGCTTACTTCTTGTTGCGACGCTGGACGCGCGTGCGCTTCAGAAGCTTGCGGTGCTTCTTCTTGGCCATACGCTTGCGACGCTTCTTGATGACAGAGCCCACGGAACAACCCTCGCTCACTGAGACTCTCGCCCGTGAGAGACGGAGTCCATACGACTGACGGAGGGCCTAGCCTACCGTCCACGACGCCGGGGCCGTAATCGTGCTCCCCGGGACCGGGAAACTCGCGGGAAATCTGCGGCAAACGGGTGCCGGGTCCACAGCCGCGGACCCGGCACCCGCCGCCCGGTGCTACGCGCTCTCGAGCCGCACGTAGGACTCCTTGAGGTACTCGTGCACCGCCTGCTGCGGCACCCGGAAGGACCGTCCGACCCGGATGGCCGGCAGCTCTCCGCTGTGCACCAGGCGGTACACCGTCATCTTCGACACCCGCATGACCGCGGCGACCTCCGCCACGGTCAGGAAGACGACGTCCTGCAGGGGGCGTTCGCCGGAACTCATGACCATCACCCGACCCTTAACCCGTGTGCAAGGCACCGGCTTCCCCTCCGGTGACTCCACCGGCACACGTGTATCCCCAGAGTAGTTATGGGTGGTACCAGTGGGAAGAGGGGGAAGCGCAGTCCTCGTACGGTGGGAGATAGGACTGTTGCAGTACGTAGTCACTCGGCGGTTCGTAGTAAGCGGCGTGCGCACGGCCGCCCAGGTCAGCGCCGCGGGGGTCGGTTTCAGGCCAGCAGGCCGTGGTGGGGGAAGACCTCGCGGCGGCTGGCGAGGATGGCCTGATCCAGCCGGTCGGCGGGATCGTAGCCCGCCTCGAAGTCGCGCCATGACGGCCGCGCGCCGTCGGTCATCCGCAGCGGGGCGGGGCGGCGGGTGCGGCGGAAGACCTCCGCGCGCCAGGACTCGGGGGTCTCAGTGGCCGGATCGACGGGCCGTCCGGCGGCGGTGGCGACCAGATGGGTCCAGGTGCGCGGGACGACGTCCACGACGGCGTAGCCGCCCCCGCCGGTGGCGACCCAGCGGCCGCCCGCGTGCCGGTGGGCCAGCTCGTGCAGTTCCTCGGCGATCAGCCGCTGGGCGTCCACGGTGACGGCGAGGTGGGCGAGCGGGTCCTCCAGGTGGGTGTCCGCGCCGTGCTGGGTGACCAGGACCTGCGGGCGGAAGGCGGCGAGGAGTTGGGGCACCAGGGCGTGGAAGGCGCGCAGCCAGCCCGCGTCACCGGTGCCGGCCGGGAGCGGCAGGTTGGCGGCGCTGCCGGGGGCGTCCGGGCCGCCGGTCTCGGTGGACCAGCCGGTCTGCGGGAAGAGCGTCGCGGGGTGCTCGTGGAGGGAGATCGTGAGGACCCGGGGGTCGTTCCAGAAGGCCTGCTGGACGCCGTCGCCGTGGTGGACGTCCACGTCGACGTAGGCGACCCGCTCGGCGCCGAGTTCGAGCAGGCGGGCGATGGCGAGCGCGGGGTCGTTATAGATGCAGAAGCCGGAGGCCTTGCCGGGCATGGCGTGGTGCAGCCCGCCGGCGAAGTTGACGGCGTGCGGGGTCTCGCCGCGCCAGACGGCCTCGGCGGCGGCCACGGACTGACCGGCGATCAGCGCGGAGGCCGAATGGACGGCCGGGAAGGCCCAGTTGTCGTCGGTGCCGAGCCCGTGCCGGGGGTCGTGCTGCTCGGGGTGGGCGGCGGCGTGCTTGACCGCCTCGACGTACTCGCGGGTGTGCACCAGGTGCAGGGTGGACTCGCCGGCGGGCGGTGCGGCCTTGACGGTCACGCCCGGTCCGGTGGTCAGCCCGAGGTCCTCGACGAGGCGCATGGTGAGGGCCAGCCGGGTCGGGTCCATCGGGTGGCCGGGGCCGAAGTCGTAGGCGGTGACGGCCTCGTCCCAGTAGAGGTGCAGGCCGCAGGGGAGGTCGCGCTCGGCTTCGGGCATGGCCTCCACCGTAGTGGGTGGCGGTGCGCGGGCCGCTCCCGGGCCGGGGCGAGTCTCAGGCCTCGGCGGGCGCCTCGGTCCGGTCGGACGAGGGGGCGTGACCGGTGGCGGCGGCGCGAGCGGTGGCGGCGGCGCGAGCGGGGCGCCGGCCGGCGAGCCGGCAGCCGAGGCAGTCGGGGTGCCCGCGAGATCCGCACGGACGAGGCGTAGCCCGGCGTCGCCCCGCAGACGGGAGTTTGAAGACGGGCCCTGCTGCGGCTAGGCCTCGGCGGGGGCGGCGAGTGCGGGAGCGGGGGCGAAGCGGTCGGCCAGGGGCAGGACGGCGAGCACCAGCAGCATCGGGGCGAGCAGCGCCCAGCGGTACGAGCTGCCGTCCGCGATCGCCCCGACCAGCGGCGAACCGACCAGGAAACCCACGTAGTTGAAGAGGTTGAGCCGGGCCACGGCGGCGTCCGAGTCGGCCGGGAAGAGCCGCCCGCCGGCCGCGAACACCTGCGGGATGATCGCACAGATGCCGAAGCCGAGCAGGGTGAACCCGGCGATGCCCGCCCAGGCGGCGGGTGCGGCGGCGGCCACCGCGAAGCCGAGCGCGGCCAGCCCGGCACCGCCGCGGGCCACCGGGACGGCGCCGAAGCGCTGCACCGCGCGGTCGCCGAGGGCGCGGCCGAACAGCATCGCCACCATGTAGCCGAGGTAGGAGAGCTTGGCGACGTCCTCGGGGCTTCCCAGGCCGTCCGTCAGGTACTTGACGCTGTAGTTGGAGACCGAGGCGTCCGCGATGTACGCGAAGGCCATCGCCAGGCAGAGCGGCAGCAGCGGCCTCCACGGGACGGACCTGGCGGCGGCCTCGGCGGCCTCCCGTACGGCGTCGCCGAGTTCGGCCGGCCCGGCGAAGAGGGTGCCGGTCAGCACGGCGAGCGGGGCGATCACCGCGGCCGCCGTTCCGAACAGCACCGGCAGGCCGACGCCGTCGTGCGAGCCGAGGCCCGCGACGGCCGCGCCGAGGATGCCGCCCAGACTGAACGCGGCATGGAAGCCGATCATGATCGAACGGCCGTAGCGGTGCTGGAGGCCCACCCCGAGCATGTTCATACTGGCGTCCAGCGCACCCACCAGCAGCCCGAACGCCCCGAGGGCCAGGGCGAGTTGCCAGAGGGTGTCACCGAGGCCGACGCCCGCGAGGCTGAGGCAGACGGCCGGCTGGACGACCCGGAGGACGGCCCGCGCGCTGGTCCGTCTCACCAGTTGCTCGGAGGTGATCGAGCCGACGCCGGCGAGGACCGGCACGGCGGCCAGGAAGACCGGCAGCAGCCCGTCGCCGAGCCCGTACCGGTGCTGGATCTCGGGGATGCAGGTGACCAGCAGCGCGAAGGTGGTGCCCTGAAGCATGAAGGCGACGGCGAGCGCGGTCCGGCCCGCGCGCAGTCCGGGCGGGATCACGGGAGTCGCGGCGCTCATACGGACCTCCATGCAGACCTCAATGCGGACCTCCGGAGACGTCTCGCTACCGGCTGGTAGGACGATGTCGGCGAGAGCGTAGGCGGTGCGCCGCGATTGCGGGAGGGGTCGCGCAAGGACTCCTGGCGTCCGGAGCATCAGAGCAGCGCCGGCACCTCGGCGAGATCGGCTATCAGCCCGATGGCCCCGGCGGCGGTCAGCTTCGCGGGGGCGGTGAGCGCGGTGTAGCCGTAGACGTCCATGCCGGCGGCGCGGGCGGCCAGCACGCCGTTGGGGCTGTCCTCCAGCACCAGGCAGCGGGACGGCTCGACGCCGAGGGTGCGGGCGGCGTGCAGGAAGAGGTCGGGCGCGGGCTTGCCGACGCCGACGTCCTGGGCGCTGAATATTCGCTCCTCGGCGAAGTTCCCGCGCAGGCCGGCGACGTCGAGCGCGGTGCGGATCCACGCGTGGTGCGCCGAGGAGGCCAGGCAGTAGGGCACGGAGCGCTGCCGGAGTTCCTTCAGCAGCTGCTCCGCGCCCCGGACGGCGGTGAGTTCGGCGCCGAACGCGTCGAAGACCCGTCCGTGGAACAGCCCGTCGAAGCCCTCGGGCAGCTTCGCGCCGTCGTACCGCTCGGCGATCACGTCGTGGATCCGGTGGGCGGCGCTGCCCATGAAGTCGCGGTAGGAGTCCTCGATCGTCGTCGGGTAGCCGAGCTCCGTCAGGTACTCGGCCAGCACGCGGTTGGAGAGCGGCTCGCTGTCCACGAGGACGCCGTCGTTGTCGAAGATCACCAGGTCGTAGGGCATGCCGCCGAGCGTACCCAGGCGGCTACTTCCCCCCGGAGGCCAGCTCCCGCGAGCGGTCCCGGGCCGCCTCCAGGGCGCCCAGCAGCGCGGCCCGCACGCCGTGGTTCTCCAGCTCGCGGATGGCCGCGATGGTGGTGCCGGCCGGGGACGTGACGGCCTCGCGCAGCTTCACCGGGTGCTCGCCGGAGTCGCGCAGCATCACCGAGGCGCCGATCGCCGACTGGACGATCAGGTCGTGTGCCACCTGTCGGGGCAGGCCGAGCAGGATGCCGGCGTCCGTCATCGCCTCGACCAGGAAGTAGAAGTAGGCCGGGCCCGAGCCGGAGAGCGCGGTGGCCGCGTCCTGCTGGGCCTCGGGCAGCCGCAGCGCCTTGCCGACCGAGCTGAAGATCTCCTCGGCCCGCGCCAGGTGCTCCTCGGTGGCGTGCGAGCCGCCGGAGATGACGCTCATCCCCTCGTCCACCAGGACGGGCGTGTTGGGCATCACCCGGACCACCGGGGTGCCGGCCGCCAGCCGCTGCTCGAACCACGCGGTGGGGATGCCGGCCGCGGCGGAGATCACCAGCCGGCCGGGGCTGACGTGCGGCGCCAGCTCCTCCAGCAGGGCGCCCATGTCCTGCGGCTTGACCGCGAGGATCAGGGTGTCGGCGAGCTTCGCGGCCTCGGCGTTGGAGACGGCCACGACGCCGTAGCGGGCGGCGAGTTCGACGGCGCGCTCGGGGCGGCGGGCTGTCACCAGGACGTCCGCCGGGTCCTTGCCGGCCCGCAGCAGGCCGGAGAGCAGGGCCTCGCCGATCTTGCCGGTGCCCAGGAAGGCGATCTTCTGTCCGTGTGCTGCGCTGCCGCCCATGGCCGCTCCTAACCTCGGTACTGCGGCCATCCTCGCACCGTGCGGCCGCGCCGGGCGGGACCGTCCAGCCCGTGGTCGAGGCCCTAAGGGGAGAACTCGGGGTTCTCCCCTATGGCCTCCAACGTGGGTGCAGGAGCACCGTGGAGCTGTGACTCCTCCTCTCCGCCGACGGAGAGGCTTCTCACTTGGCCCGATTGGAGGCTCATGACGGCCAAGCCGTGACCGCTGCCCGATGACAGGTCACTGATCTACGCCGCTCCGCAGCGTCGATCACGAAAGGAAGAGAGATGACACACGACGAGATGTCCCGACGTGAGAACCGGCAGCTCGCCGCCGCCTCGGCGACGGTCGGCCCGTGGCGGACGGCCGCGGGAGTGGGTGCGGTGGTGGGGGCGACGGCCCTGGGGATCAACGCGATCTCCGGGAACTGGTCGCTGAGCATGCTGGCCGGACCGGCCGGCTGGGGGCTGTTCTTCTTCTTCCTCGTCGGCACGGTGGGCGGGCAGCTGCGCCGCGACACCGGCGACCGGCGGCTGCGGCGCTGGGCCGACGAGCACCCGTGGAAGGCGGCGCTCCCGGCGGCCGGCGGGCTGCTGGTGCTGAACATGCTGGCGCAGATGGTCCTCGGTGACGCGGGCCTGTTCGGCGCGTTCTTCGAGTCGCTCATCCCGGCCGGCGTCCTGCTGGCGATCGCCGGGGTGGTGGGGTCGGTGAAGCAGGCCCGCGGCAAGGGCTGAGCCCCGCTCCGCCCGGTGCGCGAGACGGGCATGCGCGAGCGGGACATGAGCGAGCGGGACATGAGCGAGCGGGACATGAGCGAGCGGGACACATAGGGCGAAAATGCCTACGCCGCGCACGAGTTCGCCACAGGGTGTGGACCCGACGGAGAAACCGTCACACCCCGTCGGCATACTGGCGCGATGCCGATAGCCGAAGATCCAGAACCGCGCCCTGCCGAGGGCCGTGAGCCGGGCGGGTCCGACCCGTCCGAGGCGGGCGGGAAGGACCCGTTCGCAGGCCTCGTCCTGGACGAGGAGTTCGTCAGGAGTGCCGCCGTCAAGGAGCAGTCCGGCCGTACCCGGGTGCTCGCCGCCCGGTGGAAGCACACCCCGCCGGTCGACCCGGGCGGCCGCCGCTCGGTAAACGAGGGCCCCGCGGCGACGAAGCGCCGGTTCGGCCGCAGGCCCAAGCTCCAGGTGGTCGATCCCTGGGGCAACCCGCGCCCGCCCAAGCGCCGCCGACTGGAGTGGCGCACGCCGCTGTTCATCGTCCTGACCATCGCGGTGCTGCTCGCGGCGCTCAACGTCGACGGGCTGCGCAACTGGTACGCGGATCACTACGGCGAGAGCTCCGGCACCGCGCCCTCGGCGGCCACCACCCCGGCACCCACCGTCGCCCCGGAGACGGCCAAGCCGACGGCCGCCCCGCCGTCCGTCGACCCGAAGCAGCCCACGGTCACGCGCCCCTGGGCGGGCTCCCCCGCCGAGACCTGGCCGACCGGCGCCGCGGGCATCGAGATTCCCGCCGCCCAGGCCGTCGGGGTCTTCGACGAGGACCAGGTCACCGCCCAGTTGAAGCTGGTGAAGGACTTCCTGGTGGCCGCGAACCTCGACCCCCAGGTGATCGCCGGCGGCAAGCCCGACGGCGCCCTGGCCATGATGGACCGCGCGGCCCAGGAGAAGCCCTCCCGCGCCCTCGCCAGCCCGGACGCCGAGCACGACCCGACCTCCTGGTTCCCCCGCTTCGACCCCCGGGAGGCGATCCCGGTCGGCGACACGGTGAAGGTCCAGGGCTGGATGAAGTTCGAGAGCGACGGCGACCGCGGGCTGCTGGTGCACACCGACTACACCTTCGTCTACGCGGTCCGCCCCGGCCCGGAGGCCGAGCAGCGCGCGGCGGCCTCACCGACCGCACGGCCGTCTGCTCCGGACGCCCCTTCCGACGGCACGGCGAAGCCGGTGAGCTGGACGCTCAGTCCGGCCGACGACGTCGCGGGCGACACCTGGACGGCCCGCACCATCGTGCGGCGGGCGACCGACTTCCGGTTCTACGACCCCGGCAAGTACCGCGCCAACCCGCAGAAGATCAACATCAGCATGACCAAGAGCAACTTCGGGAACAGCTCCTGCGACACCACGGACGGCTACTTCCACCCGCAGTTCCGGCAGTTCGCCCGTCCGCACCCGGAGGTGACCGGGCCGAAGGTCGACCCGTACGACCACAGCCAGGAGCTGGAGACCGGCCACGGGTGCCACCAGACCAGCAGGTCCTGAGTCAGCGCCCGCGCTTCGCGCCGGGTCGGCGCCCGCGGCCGGCCCGGCGCTGCTCGTACCGGGCGACGGCCCGCTCGTGGGCGGCCCGCCGGACGGCCTCGCCCGGGGCTTCGGTGAGGCTGCGGACGAAGTAGGCGAGCAGCGCGCCGACCCCGCCGATCATCCAGACCGCGCCGAGCGACCTGTCCTCGGCCATCCAGCCGGTCAGCCGGTCCCTGCCCTCGGCGAACAGCTTCCACGTGCGCAGCGCGGCCATCAGCGAGCAGATCGCGACGGCGCCGACCAGCAGCCCGTCGAGGAAGCCGCCCTCGGCGGAGAGCGCGACGCCCTCGACCCCGAGGCGCAGGACGAACGCGGCGGCCGCCGCGGTGAGCAGGGCCCCGGCCGGCACGGCGACCCGGCGCAGCCAGTAGCCGCGGTCGCGGTGCAGCCAGGTGGTGCCGAACCAGCGGATCGGCTCGGGCTCGGGGGCGCCGACGGGCTCGGGGGTGCGGGGCTGCTCGCTCACGGGACCGATTATCACCCGGCCCCACCGACGACGGAGGAGCCGCCCCGCAAGCCGGGACGGCTCCTCCACACGCGACTCAGCCGAGCTTGGTGACGTCGCGGACGGCGCCCTTGTCGGCGGAGGTGGCCATCGCGGCGTAGGCGCGCAGCGCCTGGCTGACCTGGCGGTCGCGGTTCTTCGGCCGGTAGCCGCCCGCGGCCTCCAGCGCGCGGCGGCGCTCGTCCAGCACCTCGGCGGGGACCTCCAGGGAGATCCTCCGGCCGGGGATGTCGATGGCGATGGTGTCGCCGTCCTCGACCAGGGCGATGGTGCCGCCGGAGGCGGCCTCCGGGGAGGCGTGGCCGATGGACAGGCCCGAGGTGCCGCCGGAGAAGCGGCCGTCGGTGACCAGGGCGCAGGCCTTGCCGAGGCCGCGGCCCTTGAGGAAGGAGGTCGGGTAGAGCATCTCCTGCATGCCGGGGCCGCCCTTGGGGCCCTCGTAGCGGATGACGACGACGTCGCCCTCCTTGACCCGCTTGGCGAGGATCGCCTCGACGGCGTCCTCCTGGGACTCGACGACGACGGCCGGGCCGCTGAACGTCCAGATCGACTCGTCGACGCCGGCGGTCTTCACGATGCAGCCGTCCTCGGCGAGGTTGCCGTACAGCACGGCGAGGCCGCCCTCGACGGAGTAGGCGTGCTCGACGCTGCGGATGCAGCCCTTGGCGGCGTCGGTGTCCAGCGACTCCCAGCGCTCGGACTGCGAGAAGGCCTCCGCGGAGCGGACGCAGCCGGGGGCGGCGTGCCACAGGTCGACGGCCTCGGCGGAGGGCGAACCGCCGCGCACGTCCCAGGTCTTGAGCCACTCGGCGAGCGAGTCGGCGTGGACGGTGTGGACGTCCTCGTTGAGCAGGCCGGCCCGGTACAGCTCGCCGAGGATGGCGGGGATGCCGCCGGCCCGGTGCACGTCCTCCATGTAGTACGAGCCGTTGGGCGCGACCTTGGAGAGGCAGGGCACCTTGCGGGAGACGGCGTCGATGGCCCGCATGTCGAAGTCCAGCTCGGCCTCCTGGGCGGCGGCGAGCAGGTGCAGGATGGTGTTGGTCGAGCCGCCCATGGCGATGTCGAGGGCCATGGCGTTCTCGAACGCGGCGCGGGTGGCGATCGAGCGGGGCAGCACGGAGGCGTCGTCCCCGCCGTAGTAGCGGCCCGTGATCTCGACGACGGTCCGCCCGGCCTTCTCGTACAGGGCCCTGCGGGCGGTGTGCGTGGCGAGCACCGAACCGTTGCCGGGCAGCGAGAGGCCGATCGCCTCGGAGAGGCAGTTCATCGAGTTGGCGGTGAACATGCCGGAGCACGAGCCGCAGGTGGGGCAGGCGTTCTCCTCGATGATCGCGATGTCCTCGTCGGAGACGTTCTCGTTGACCGCCTGGGAGATCGCGTCGACCAGGTCGAGCTTGCGCACGGTGCCGTCGACCAGGGTGGCCTTGCCGGCCTCCATCGGGCCGCCGGAGACGAAGACGGTCGGGATGTTGAGGCGCAGCGCGGCCATCAGCATGCCCGGGGTGATCTTGTCGCAGTTGGAGATGCAGATCAGCGCGTCGGCGCAGTGCGCGTTGACCATGTACTCGACCGAGTCGGCGATCAGGTCGCGCGAGGGCAGCGAGTAGAGCATGCCGCCGTGGCCCATCGCGATGCCGTCGTCGACGGCGATGGTGTTGAACTCGCGCGGGATGCCGCCGGCCTGCTTGATCGCCTCGGAGACGATCCGGCCCACCGGCTGGAGGTGGGTGTGGCCGGGGACGAACTCGGTGAAGGAGTTGGCGACCGCGATGATCGGCTTTCCGAAGTCCTCGCGGGCTACGCCGGCGGCCCGGAGAAGCGCCCGGGCGCCTGCCATGTTGCGACCGTGGGTGACCGTACGGGACCTCAGCTCGGGCACTGTGCTCCACTCCTTCGGGGCTGGCGCGCGGTCCCGCGGGTGGGAGGGTGCGGGCGCCGCTGTGGCTACCGAGCCTACGCCCGCCGTCCGGGCCGCGGACGGTCCGTCCGCGATGCGGTCAGGCGGGCGGGGCGGCGCTCGGCGGGCGTCAGGCGGGCGTGATCGCGACCGCGAGCTCCAGCACGTACGGCTCGACCACCCAGCCGTCGGGGAACTCGGCGGCCATCGCCGCACGCTCGGCGGCCAGGACCGGCGCGCGCTCCGCCGGGTCCATGGAGGCCAGGTAGGAGCGGGAGGTGAGGTCGGTGATCACATGGTCGACGGTGATCCGCCGCTCCCAGCGCAGCACCGCGCGCTCGACGGCCAGGCCGGCCGGGGCGAAGTGACCGATGAACTCGCTGATCCGGCCGTAGCCGTGGTACCGGCCGGGCAGCGCGGCGGCCATCCGCTCGTCCCGGGCCCGGACCCACGGCACGGTCTCGTCGTGCACGTTCCACCAGGTCGCGAGGGCGCCGCCGGGCCGGAGCACCCGGATCGCCTCGGGGATGGCCCGTTCGGGGTGGATCCAGTGGAACGCCTGGGCGTAGGTGATCAGGTCGGCGGAGTCGTCGTGGAAGGGCAGGTCGTCGCCGGTGGCCTTGACCAGCGGCAGGCCGGGCGAGGAGGCGAGGAACTGGGCGGCCATGCCCGCGTTGGGCTCGACCGCGACGACGTCGGCGCCGCGGGCGGCGAGCAGCCGGGTGGCGATGCCGGTGCCGGCGCCGACGTCCAGGACCCGGGCGCCCTTGAGGCTCCGGCCGGACAGCCGCTCCAGCGCGTCGAACAGCTCGTCCGGGTAGCTCGGGCGGCCCCGGTCGTACTCCGCGGCCACCGTGCCGAAGCTCTCGGCGACCTCGCGGAAGTCCCGTTCCTCCGTCATGTATCCCCCTCCGTACGGCCGTTGGCGCCCGGGCGGGCGCGGCGGTTCAGCGTACGCGCGAGGGGGTGGCCAGGTGCAAGCGCGTGAAGGCGAGCGCCTCGGCGAGATCGGCCTCGCGTTCGGCGGGGGACGCGGAGCGACGGGTGTTGACCTCCAGCACCACGTGGCCGTCGAAGCCGGTGCGGGCCAGGTGCTCCAGCAGTTCGGCGCACGGCTGCTTGCCCCGGCCGGGGATCAGGTGCTCGTCCTTGCCGGAGCCGCTGCCGTCGGCGAGGTGGATGTGGGCGAGCCGGTCGCCCATCCGCTCGACCATCTCCAGCGCGTCGATCCGGGAGGTCGCGGCGTGCGAGAGGTCGATGGTGAAGTGCCGGTACTCCTCCTCGGTGACGTCCCAGCCGGGGGCGTAGGCGAGCATCTCGCGGTCCCGGTAGCGCCACGGGTACATGTTCTCGACCGCGAACCGGACGTCGGTCTCGCCCGCCATCCGGTTGATGCCCTCGACGAACTCGCGGGCGTACTGGCGCTGCCAGCGGAACGGCGGGTGCACGACGACGGCGCTCGCGCCGAGCTTCTCGGCCGCCGCCCGGGCCCGGACCAGCTTGGTCCACGGGTCGGTGGTCCAGACCCGCTGGGTGATCAGCAGGCAGGGGGCGTGCACGGCCAGGATCGGCAGCCGGTGGTGGTCGGAGAGGCGGCGCAGGGCGTCGATGTCCTGGCTGACCGGGTCGTTCCAGACCATCACCTCGACCCCGTCGTAGCCGAGCTTGGCGGCCAGTTCGAAGGCGACGGCGGTGCTCGCCGGGTACACCGAGGCGGTGGAGAGGGCGACCTTGGTGTCGGGGATGTGCAGGGCCGGGTGCGGCGGCAGCACCAGCCGGTCGGTGGTGCGCAGCAGCGGCGGGCGGCCGGCTTCGCGCCGGGCAGCCTTCACCGACTTCACGGACTGGACGGCGGCCTTGGCGGCGCCGGCGGCCCGGGCGGTGCGGGTCTGCCGTGGGGACTCGGCGGTGGCCTTCGGGGTGGCCTTCTTCGCGGCGGCCTTCTTGGCGGTCCTGCTCGCGGCCTTCTTCGCGGTGGCCTTCTGCGCGGTCCGATGGGCCGCCTTGACGGCCTTGACGGCCTTGGCGGCCTTGGCGGCCTTGGCGGCCTGCGACGCGGTGGCGCCCTTGACCGCCTTCCCGAGCGCCCGGCGCGGGTCGTCCGGCCGCGGCTGCCCCTCGCCGGGGGCGCGGCCCTCCTGCGTCCCGTCCTCACCCGCTGGTTGCACCACGGGAGCAAGCGTAAGCGGACCGCGCTCCGAACGGGACCGGACGCCGGGCCATCAGGAGGTGAGCACCGGGCCGAGGCGGTCGGCGGGGGTGTCCATGTGGTCCAGGCGACGCAGGATGATGCCCTCGCGCAGCGCCCACGGGCAGATGTCCAGTTCCTCCAGCCCGAAGAGGTCCATCGCGGCGTCGGCGACCAGGGCGCCGGCCAGCAGCTGCTTGGCCCGGCCCTCGGAGACGCCGGGGATCTGCGCCCGCTCGGCGACCGTCATGGCGGACAGCCGGGGCAGCCACGCGGACAGGCCGCTGCGGGTGAGCCGGCGGTCGGCGTACGGGCCGGCGTCGGCGGGGGCGGCGCCGGTCATCCGGGCCAGTTGCTTGAAGGTCTTGGAGGTGGCGACCGCGTGCTGCGGGGCTCCGAGCCGGGAGATCTCGCCGACCACGGTGGCCATCTCGGCCCGGACGTGGCGTCTCAGCTCGCGCAGCCCGTCCGGGTCGGCGACGTCGCCGGGCAGCCAGCGGGCGGTCAGCCGGCCGGCGCCGAGCGGCAGCGAGCAGGCGACGTCCGGCTGCTCGTCCGGGCCGCAGGCGATCTCCAGCGAGCCGCCGCCGATGTCCAGGTTGAGCAGCCGGCCGGAGGACCAGCCGAACCAGCGGCGCACCGCGAGGAAGGTGAGCCGGGCCTCGTCCTGCCCGGACAGCACCCGCAGCTCGACGCCGGTCTCGGCGGCGACCCGGCGCAGCACCTCCTCGCCGTTGGCGGCCTCCCGGACGGCGGAGGTGGCGAACGGCAGGATGTCGACGACGCCCTTGTCCTCGGCGACCCGCAGCGAGGAGGCCACGTGGCCGACCAGCCGCTCGATCCCGGCCTCGCTTATCGCCCCCTCGTCGTCGAGCAGCTCGGCGAGCCGCAGTTCGGCCTTGTGCGAGTACGCGGGCAGCGGGGCGGCACCCGGATGGGCGTCCACCACGAGGAAGTGGACCGTGTTGGAACCTACGTCGAGCACACCGAGTCGCATAACTCTCCACGCTACGCGATCCGGCCGCGCCGACGATCGGCTGCGGCGGTGATCCTGCCGGTCCCGGCGGGTCGGTACGGACCGGCGGGTGGTCCGTCAGTTCCCGCGCGGGCCCACCGGGCGGGCGGTGCGGCAGTTGGCGTCCACCCAGCGGCGGGCCGGGCCCGGGGTGTCGGTGATCAGGCCGTCGGCGTCGCGGGCGGTCATCCGCTGCCAGGACTCCTCGTCGTCGAGGGTCCACACGTACACCTCGCGCCCGGCCTTGCGCTCCGCGGCGATCCGGGAGGCGCTGGCCAGGGAGGCCTCCAGGGCGATGCCGTGCAGCGGCAGGTCGCCGGGGTTCTCGGCCAGCCCCGAGCCCTGGATGAGGACGACGGGCAGCGCGGGCGCGGCCGCGTGGGCCAGGCGCAGGTGGTCGGCGGAGAACGAGTAGAGGACGATCCGGGCACCGCTGGCGGCCGCGAGCCTGGCGATCCGGGTGACGTCCTCGGGCCGGCGCTGCCACTTGATCTCCATCAGCAGGGTGGCGTTGCTGCCGGCCACCCGCTTGAGCAGCTGCGCCAGGGTGGGCACGGGCTCGGCGGGGCCCGGGCCGATCGTCACCCGGAGGGCGGCGATCTGAGCAGCGGTCAGGTCACCGATCGCGCCCTTGCCGTTGGTGGTGCGGTCCACGGTGGCGTCGTGCATCAGCACCGGGACGCCGTCGCGGGTGGTCTGCACGTCGGTCTCCAGCCAGTCCGCGCCCTGCCGGAGCGCGGTCTCGAAGGAGGCCATGGTGTTCTCGGGGGCGTTCTGCGGGGAGCCCCGGTGGCCGATCACCATCGGCGACCCGCACAGCGGCGGCGCGGTCTCCGCCCGGGCCCGCAGGCCGGGCTCGGCGGCGGCACATCCGGCGGCCAGGACCGCGAGGGCGGCGAGGACGGCGGTCCGGGCGGCGCGGGGCGAGGCGGTCACGGCTCGGGGCTCCAGCTCTGGTCGGGCGCCGCGGAGTGCGCGCGCTCGGGAATCCAATACGGGTCGGTAGGAAACATCAAACTGGTCTGACTGCGCGACACCTCCGTCGGTTCCCTCGAAGGCTCTACCCTTGCCGGGTGGCAGCAGCAGAAACGTCCAAGAAGAAGTCCAAGGCGAAGGCCCCGGCCGCGTCGGCCCCGGTCGATCTGGCCATGCCGACCCTGCGCGCCGAGGTCCCGCTGGACTTCCCGCGCGCCTGGGTCGAGTTCAACGACCCCGACGACGAGGAGCAGGTGTTCCGCTGCGACCTCACCTGGCTGACGTCCCGCTGGTCGTGCATCTTCGGCCGGGGCTGCCACGGCATCCGCGAGGGCCGGGGCCAGTCGGACGGCTGCTGCACGCTGGGCGCGCACTACTCGGACGAGGACGACGAGAAGCGCGTCGTCGGGCACGCGGCCCGGCTGACGCCCGAGCTCTGGGAGAACTTCGCCCACGGCACCGACGCCAAGGGCCGGATCAGGACCGACGGCGGCATCACCATGCTCGACGAGGACGGCGACCGCCAGACCCGGCGGGTCGGCGGCGCCTGCATCTTCGTGAACAGCCCCGGCTTCGCGGGCGGCGCCGGCTGCGCGCTGCACGCGCTGGCACTCAAGGAGGGCCGGGAGCCGCTGGAGACCAAGCCGGACGTCTGCTGGCAGCTGCCGATCCGCCGTACCTACGACTGGATCGACCGGCCGGACGACACCCGCTACCTCCAGGTCACCATCGGCGAGTACGACCGTCGCGGCTGGGGCCCGGGCGGGCACGACCTGCACTGGTGGTGCACCGGCAGCCCGGAGGCGCACGACGGCCCGGACCCGGTGTACGTCAGCTACCGCCCCGAGCTCACCGAGCTGATGGGCAAGGCCGCGTACGACGTGCTGGCCGGCCTGTGCGAGGAGCGGATCGCGACCAAGGGCGACCGCAAGGTGGCCCCGCACCCGGCCGACCCGGTCCACAAGCCCAAGAAGGGCTGAACCGGGGCGCTCGTCGCCGCCCGTCGTTACCTGCCGTTACTTGTCGCTACTTGTCGATGTCGCCGACGACGAAGAACATCGACCCCAGGATCGCCACCATGTCGGCGACCAGCGTGCCCGGCAGCAGCTCGGTCAGCGCCTGGATGTTGTTGAAGGACGCCGAGCGCAGCTTGAGCCGCCACGGCGTCTTGTCGCCGCGCGAGACCAGGTAGTAGCCGTTGATCCCGAGCGGGTTCTCCGTCCAGGCGTAGGTGCTGCCCTCGGGGGCCTTGAGCACCTTGGGCAGCCGCAGGTTGACCGGGCCGGGCGCGAGCGTGGCGAGCTTGTCCAGGCAGGCGTCGGCCAGGTCCAGCGAGTTGGTCGTCTGCTCCAGCAGGCACTCGAAGCGGGCCAGGCAGTCGCCCTCCTCGCGGGTGACCACGGTGAGCACCTGCCGCAGCTCCTCGGAGCCGTACGCGAGGTAGGGCTCGTCGCGGCGCAGGTCGAAGTCGAGCCCGCTGGCGCGGGCGATCGGGCCGCTGACGCCGTACGCCTCGGCCTGCGCCCTGGTGAGGACGCCGACACCGGCCGTGCGGGCGCGGAAGATCTCGTTGCCGAGGACGAGCTCCTCGAAGACCGGCAGCTGGGAGCGGACGGTGGCGACGGCGGTGCGGACCCGGCCGAGCCAGCCGGCCGGCAGGTCCTCCTTGAGGCCGCCGACCCGGTTGAACATGTAGTGCATCCGGCCGCCGGAGGCCTCCTCCAGGACGTGCTGGAGGTCCTCGCGGCCGGTGAACGCGTGGAAGATCGGGGTGATGCCGCCGAGCTCCAGCGGGTAGGAGCCGAGGAACATCAGGTGGTTGAGCACCCGGTTGAGCTCGGCGAGCAGGGTGCGGATCCACACCGCCCGCTCGGGGACCTCCATGCCGAGCATCCGCTCGACGCCGAGCACCACGCCGAGCTCGTTGGCGAAGGCGGAGAGCCAGTCGTGCCGGTTGGCCAGCATGATGATCTGCCGGTAGTCGCGGGCCTCGAACAGCTTCTCCGCGCCCCGGTGCATGTACCCGATGACCGGCTCGGCGGTGACGATCCGCTCGCCGTCGAGCACCAGCTTCAGGCGCAGCACGCCGTGCGTCGCGGGGTGCTGCGGGCCGATGTTGAGCACCATGTCGGTGGTGCCCCCCTCGCCCGTGAAGTTCTCGGCTCCCGCCCCGATGCCGACCGTGGTCTCCCTCATGGACCCAGAGTCTGCCATCCCACCAGGGATTCCAAGCTTCCCGGTACCGGCATGCGGACGGCCTGGACGAGCCAGCCGAAGGCGCCGAGCCCGGCCGGGTCGGTGAGCTCGGCGCCCTCGCCGGCGCCGCCGAGCGCCCGCAGGTAGGCCGTCGGGTCGGTGGAGGCGAGGGAGAGCGGCGGGCGGGCGCCGCTCACGCCGAGGGCGTGCAGGGCTGCCCGCTGCGTCGTCCACAGGCTGTGGAGACCGGGGACGGCGACGGAGTCCAGCGCCACGTGCGCGGTGACGTCGCAGGAGCCGTCCGGCACCGGGTTCACCTCGCGGCCGTCCCGGAAGCCGGTGAAGGTGCCGAGCGGCGGGCGCCGGTCGGCGGTGTGCCCGTAGTCGACGGCGACGGCCAGACCGCGCTCCAGCCCGGCGACGGCGTGCGCCCAGGCGGCGTCCCGCGTGCCGCCGAACTCCACCAGGTCCCCGGGGCGCCCGGCCGGCCACCAGCGGGCGGCCCAGGCGGCGTCGGCCTCGGAGACCGGCTCGCCGAGCCGCTGGCAGCCGGTGGCGGTGTCCACCTCGACATAGCGCAGCACGCCGTTCTCGTCCGCCTCGCCGGCGTCCAGCGGCACGTTGTCCAGCCACTCGTTGGCGAACAGCAGCCCGGTGACGCCCCGCGGCACCTCGTCCGTCCACAGGGCTGTGGACGGCAGGCCGGCCGGGCGGTCCGCGATCTCCACGCCGTACGGGCGCAGCCGTGCGCGCACGTCCTCGGGCACGGCGGCGAGCACCCCGGTGAGCAGTTCGCCGCGGCCGGCCCCGACGTCGACGAAGGCCAGCTCCTCCGGACGGCCGAGGGCGGCGTCAACCTCGAGCAGCAGGCGGGCCACCGCGCGGGCGAATCTCGGAGAGGCGTGCACCGAGGTGCGAAAGTGCCCCGCCGGGCCCTCCGGCCTGCGGTAGAACCCGCCGTCCGGGTCGTACAGGGCCTGGTTCATGGCGGCCGCCCACCGCATCCAACTCATGTCGCGCGACGCTACCCGCCCCCGGGCGCGACGTCCCAGTCGGTGCCGGGGGTTCTCCGACCTACGGAGTAGGACGGATCGCCCTACCGGCGGACCTGGACACGTCGTACGACTGCCTACGCTTGAGACGTGCATCGACTCAACGCCTGGCTCCGCCGTCACCCCATGGTGGTCGACGCCGCCTGGGCGGCGATCGTGCTGTTCTTCGGGCTGGTGGGGAGCGACAACTTCGTCTCGGGCTGGAAGCTCGAGGCGCAGATCTCGATCGCGGTGCTGCTGCCCGCGCTGATGGTCTTCCGCCGGCGCTTCCCCGACGTCACCGTGACCGCGGCCGTGGCGATCGGCCTCGGCCAGGTCGCCGCCGACGTCGACCCGGCGTCCTCCTCCATCGCCTACCTGGTGTTCGCCTACACCGGCGCCGCGTTCGGCCGGACCTGGACGTCCCGGCTCGCGCTGGCGGCCGGCCTGGTCGCCGGACCGCTGGCCTTCTGGCGGATACACCCCGTCAAGACGCACATCGCGGACGACGGCGTCACCGCCGTCTCGAACCCGTACACCGCGGGCGAGGCGGCGCTCATCATGCTGCTGATGAGCACGCCGTTCATCCTCTGCTGGGCCTGGGGCCGGCTGACCAGGGTGCGCCGCGCCTACCTGACCGAGCTGGAGGACCGCGCCGCCCGGCTGGAGCGCGAGCGCGACGCCCAGGCCAAGGTGGCGGTCGCCGCCGAGCGCGCCCGGATCGCCCGCGAGCTGCACGACGTGGTCGCCCACAACGTCTCGGTCATGATCGTCCAGGCCGACGGCGCCGCGTACGTCCTCGACAACTCGCCCCAGCAGGCGAAGGAGGCGCTCGGCACGATCGCCTCCACGGGCCGGCAGGCCCTGGTCGAGATGCGCCGGCTGCTGGGCGTGCTGCGCACCTCCGACACCGCCGAGGAGTACGTGCCGCAGCCGGGCGTCGAGGAGCTGCCCGAACTGCTGGAGCAGGTCCGCACCGCCGGCCTCAAGGTGGACTACGCGACCTCCGGGCACCCGCGCGAGCTGCCGCGCGGCGTCGAGCTGACGGTCTACCGGATCGTCCAGGAGGCGCTCACCAACGTCCGCAAGCACGGCGGCCCCGACGTGCACGCCCGGGTCGCGGTCGACTTCGGCGAGCGCGAACTCGCCGTCCTGGTCGAGGACGACGGCCGCGGCAGCACCGACGAACAGCTCGCCGGCGGCGGCGCGGACGGCCTCGGCCACGGCCTGATCGGCATGCGCGAGCGGGTCGGCATGGTCAGCGGCAGCCTCGACGTCGGCCCCCGCCCCGGCGGCGGCTTCCGGATCCGCGCCGTCCTCCCGCTCAAGGCGGCCCACTAGCCTTCTCCGCCGTTCACCCCGAAGGAGCCCCCTTGACCATCCGCGTGATGCTCGTCGACGACCAGGAACTGCTGCGCACCGGCTTCCGGATGATCCTGCAGTCGCAGGGCGACATCGAGATCGCCGCCGAGGCCGGCGACGGCGCCCAGGCCCTGGAGCTGCTGCGGCACACCCCGGTCGACGTGATCCTCATGGACGTCCGGATGCCGCGGCTGGACGGGGTGGAGACCACCCGCCGGATCTGCCTCGCCGCGGACGGCAGCCCGCTGCCGAGCGCCCCGCACGTGCTCATCCTCACCACCTTCGACCTCGACGAGTACGCCTTCGCCGCGCTCAAGGCCGGCGCCAGCGGCTTCCTGCTCAAGGACGTGCCGCCGACCGAGCTGGTGGCCGCGATCCGCGCGGTGCACGGCGGGGACGCGGTGGTCGCGCCGACCACCACCCGCCGCATGATCGACCGCTTCGCCGAGGTGCTGCCCACCCCGCAGAGCGCCCCCGGCCCGGACGTCCTCGGCCCGCTCACCGACCGCGAGCGGGAGGTGTTCCTGCTCGTCGCCCAGGGGCTGTCGAACGGTGAGATCGCCGCCCGGCTGGTGCTCTCCGAGGCCACCGTGAAGACGCACGTCGGCCGGATCCTGGCCAAGCTCGGCCTGCGCGACCGGGTCCAGGCCGTGGTGCTCGCCTACGAGGGCGGCCTGATCCGGGCCGGGGCGGCGGACTGACAGCCCCGTAGACTGGGCCGGTACGTCCGGTACCCGAGGTGGACCGGAACGAGGAGTCGAGGACGAAGGCCGGTCCGTGAACACGTCCGACAGCGCCGACTTCGCCGGTTACGGCGAGTACGGCGAGTTCGCCCCGCTCGCCGACGGCTTCGGCGACCCGACCGACCCCGGCAACCGCCCGGCCCGGCTCGCCGTCGGCGTGGTCGGCACCGGCCGGGTGGGCCCCGCACTCGGCGCCGCCCTGCAGCTCGCCGGCCACACCGTGGTCGCCGCCTCCGGGGTCTCCGCCACCTCCCGCCGCCGCGCCGAGTCCCTGCTGCCGGGCGTACGGATCGTCACCCCGCCGCAGGTGCTGGCCGCCGCCGACCTCGTGCTGCTCACCGTGCCCGACGACGCCCTGGCCGACCTGGTGGCCGGCCTCGCCGCGACCGGCGCCGTCCGCCCCGGCCAGCTGGTCGTGCACACCTCCGGCGCGCACGGCGTCGGCATCCTGGAGCCCGCCACCCGGGCCGGGGCACTGCCGCTGGCCCTGCACCCCGCGATGACCTTCACCGGCACCTCCGTCGACCTGGACCGGCTGGCCGGCTGCCCGTTCGGCGTGACCGCGCCCGAGGAGCTGCGGCCGGTCGCCGAGGCGCTGGTGGTGGAGATGGGCGGCGAGCCCGAGTGGGTGCCCGAGGACGTCCGCCCGCTCTACCACACCGCCCTCGCGCACGGCGCGAACCACCTGGTCACGCTGGTCGCGCAGGCGATGGACCTGCTGCGCACGGCCGGCGTCGCCGAACCCGGCCGGATGCTCGGCCCGCTGCTCGGCGCCGCCCTGGACAACAGCCTGCGCTCCGGCGACGCGGCCCTCACCGGCCCGGTCGCCCGGGGCGACGCGGGCACCGTACGACGCCACCTGGCGCAGCTCAGTACGGTGTCCCCGGACATCCCGGCGGCCTACCGGGCGATGGCCCGCGCCACCGCGCAGCGGGCGCTCGCCAACGGGACGATCGACGAAGCGTCGGCGACGGCGCTGCTGGACGTACTGAACGAGGAGACTCACTGATGGCACGCGGCAAGCAGCCCGGCAAGCCCCAGCGGACACCGAAGGTCCACCGGGCCGTCGTCACCCGCACCGTGGACGACTTCGAGGCCGCGTTCTGGCCCGACGAGCGGCCGGTCGACAACGCCGTCGTGATGACCATGGGCGCCCTGCACGAGGGCCACGCCGCGCTGATCCGGGCCGCCCGCCGGCAGGTCGGGCAGGAGGGCCGGGTCGCGGTGACGGTCTTCGTCAACCCGCTGCAGTTCGGCCCGAGCGAGGACCTGGAGCGCTACCCGCGCGCCCTCGACGCGGACGTCCGGCTGGCCGAGGAGAACGGCGCCGACGTGGTGTTCGCGCCGTCCGTCGACGAGGTCTACCCGAACGGCGAGCCCCAGGTGCGCCTGGCGGCCGGCCCGATGGGCGAGCGCTTCGAGGGCGCCAGCCGGCCCGGCCACTTCGACGGCGTGCTCACCGTGGTCGCCAAGCTGCTGCACATCACCGACCCGGACTTCGCCTTCTTCGGCGAGAAGGACGCCCAGCAGCTGGCGATCATCCGCCGGATGGCCGCCGACCTGGACTTCGACGTCGAGATCATCGGCGTGCCGACCGTCCGCGAGGAGGACGGCCTGGCGCTGTCCTCGCGCAACCGGTACCTCTCCGAGGAGGACCGCTCGCGGGCCCTCGCCCTGTCCAGGGCCCTGTTCGCGGGCCGGGACGTCGCCGCGCAGGGCCCGAAGGCCGTGCGCGAGGCAGCCGCGGCCGTCCTGGACGGCGCCGAAGGTGTCACCCTTGACTACCTCGCCCTGATCGACCCGCACGACTTCAGCGAGGCGGCGGACGACTTCCAGGGCGAGGCGGTGCTGGCCGTGGCCGCGAAGGTGGGCACCACCCGCCTGATCGACAACGTCCGCATCATCGTTCGATAAGCAACACCCGTTCGGCAGGCAACCCCTCAGGCATGCACTCACTGGAGGCGTGACCCCATGCTCCGCACCATGCTCAAGTCCAAGATCCACCGGGCCACCGTGACCCAGGCCGACCTGCACTACGTCGGTTCCGTCACGGTGGACGAGGACCTGCTCGACGCCGCCGACCTGCTCCCCGGCGAGCTGGTCCACATCGTCGACATCAACAACGGCGCCCGGCTGGAGACCTACACCATCGCCGGCCCGCGCGGCTCCGGCGTGATCGGCATCAACGGCGCCGCCGCCCGTCTGGTCCACCCCGGCGACCTGGTCATACTCATCGCCTACGGGCAGATGGACACGGCCGAGGCCAAGGGCTGCGAGCCGAAGATCGTCTTCGTCGACGAGCGGAACCGGATCACCGGCCTGGGCGGCGACCCCGCGGAGGCCCAGGAGGGCACCGGACTGCTCCGCGGCGACCTGGGGGCACCTCCCAGCCGCCAGGCTGGGGGCGCGTACGGTGGCGACAACGGCGCGGCCACCGCCGCCTCGCGCTGAAGGAGTCTTTGACGCCATGTCCGCCACGCATCGCCTCACCGCCCCCGCACCCGGCTGGACGACCACCACCGACGTGGTCGTCGTCGGCTCCGGAGTGGCCGGTCTCACCGTCGCCCTCAACGTCCGCAAGGCCGGCCTGCGGGCTGTGGTGGTCACCAAGGCGATGCTGGACGACGGCTCGACCCGCTGGGCCCAGGGCGGCATCGCCGCCGCCCTGGGCGAGGGCGACACCCCCGAGCAGCACCTCGACGACACCCTCGTGGCCGGCGCCGGACTCTGCGACGAGGAGGCCGTCAGCACCCTGGTCACCGAGGGTCCGGACGCCGTCCGGCGGCTGATCGCCACCGGCGCCGCGTTCGACCGCGGCGACGACGGCGAGATCCTGCTCACCCGCGAGGGCGGCCACCACCGCCGCCGCATCGTGCACGCCGGCGGGGACGCCACCGGCGCCGAGATATCGCGCGCCCTGGTCGCCGCCGTCCGCTCCGACCCGGACCTCGAACTGATCGAGCACGCGCTCGTCCTCGACCTGCTCACCGACGCCGACGGACACGCCGCCGGCCTCACCCTGCACGTCATGGGCGAGGGCCAGCGCGACGGCGTCGGCGCCATCCGGGCCCGCGCCGTGGTGCTCGCCACCGGCGGCATGGGCCAGGTCTTCTCCGCCACCACCAACCCGGCCGTCTCCACCGGCGACGGCGTGGCGCTCGCGCTGCGGGCCGGCGCCGCCGTCACCGACCTGGAGTTCGTCCAGTTCCACCCCACCGTGCTCTGGCTCGGCCCCGAGGCCGAGGGGCAGCAGCCGCTGGTCTCCGAGGCGGTCCGCGGCGAGGGCGCCCACCTGGTGGACGCGGACGGCGTCCGGTTCATGCTCGGGCAGCACGAACTGGCCGAACTGGCCCCGCGCGACATCGTCGCCAAGGCCATCACCCGGCGGATGCAGGCCCAGGGCGCCGAGCACATGTACCTGGACGGCCGGCACTTCGGCGCCGAGATGTGGGAGCACCGTTTCCCGACCATCCTCGCCTCCTGCCGCGCCAACGGCATCGACCCGGTCACCGAGCCGATCCCGGTCGCCCCGGCCGCGCACTACGCCTCCGGCGGCATCCGCACCGACCGGCACGGCCGCACCACCGTCCCCGGCCTCTACGCGTGCGGCGAGGTCGCCTGCACCGGGGTGCACGGCGCCAACCGGCTCGCGTCCAACTCGCTGCTGGAAGGCCTGGTCTTCGCCGAGCAGATCGCCGCCGACCTGACCGACCGCCACCGGGCCGGCGAACTGCCCGAGCGCTCCGTGGACGTCGCCGCCGCCCGCGCCGCCCAGCCGGTGCCGCTGCCCCCGTCCGAGGCGCGGGCCGAGATCCAGCGGCTGATGTCGCGCGGCGCGGGCGTGCTGCGCTCGGCCGCGTCGATGGCCGACACCGCGGCCGGGCTCACGCTCATCGCCGAGCAGGCCTACGCGCACGTCGCCGAGGAGAAGCCGGCCGACCCGCGGGTGGAGACCTGGGAGGCGGCCAACCTCCTGCTGGTCGCCACCGCCCTGGTCGCCGCCGCCGCGCAGCGCGAGGAGACCCGCGGCTGCCACTGGCGCGAGGACTTCCCCGAGCGTGACGACGCCCGCTGGCGGCGCCACCTGATCACCACCCTCACCGCCTCCGGCGACCCTGTCAGCACCCCTGAGGAGCAGTAGAACGATGACCCACTCCCACGAGGAACTCCCGATGGCCGGCGGCTGCGGCGACGGCTGCGCCTGCGGGGACGGCGAGGGCTACGAGACCGGCCTCGACCCGCAGCTGGCCGAGCTGCTGGAGGAGGCCGGGCTGGACCCGATCGAGGTCGAGGACGTCGCCACCCTGGCGCTGGCCGAGGACCTGGCCGGCGGCGAGGACGTCACCTCGGTCGCCACCGTGCCCGCCGACGCCGTCGCCACCGCGGACTTCATCGCCCGCGAGGCCGGCGTGGTGGCCGGCCTGCGGATCGCCGAGGCGGTCGTCTCGCTGGTCTGCGAGGAGGAGTTCGAGGTCGAGCGGCACGTCCAGGACGGCGACCGGGTCGAGGCCGGCCAGGTGCTGCTCTCCGTCCGCTCCCGCACCCGCGACCTGCTGACCGCCGAGCGCAGCGCGCTCAACCTGCTCTGCCACCTGTCCGGCATCGCCACCGCCACCCGCGCCTGGGCGGACGCCCTGGAGGGCACCGGCGCCGTCGTCCGGGACACCCGCAAGACCACCCCGGGCCTGCGCGCGATGGAGAAGTTCGCGGTGCGCTGCGGCGGCGGCGCCAACCACCGGATGGCGCTGTCCGACGCCGCCCTGGTCAAGGACAACCACGTGGTCGCCGCCGGCGGCGTGGCCGAGGCCTTCCGGGCCGTCCGGGCCGCCTACCCCGACCTGCCGGTCGAGGTCGAGGTGGACGCCCTGGAGCAGATCCCGCCGGTGCTGGAGGCCGGGGCGGACCTGATCCTGCTGGACAACTTCACCGTCGAGCAGCTGAAGGAGGCCGTCGCGCTGGTGGCCGGCCGGGCCCGTCTGGAGGCCTCCGGCGGTCTGACCCTGGCCAGCGCGCGCGAGGTCGCCCAGACTGGTGTCGACTTCCTGGCCGTGGGGGCGCTGACGCACTCCTCGCCGATCCTGGACATCGGCCTGGACCTCCGCGCCTGACCCTCGCCCCGACCCGCAGAAAGCGCCCCATGCTCCTCACCATCGACGTCGGCAACACCCAGACCACGCTCGGCCTGTTCGACGGCGAGGACGTGGTGGAACACTGGCGGATCTCCACCGATCCGCGCCGCACGGCCGATGAACTGGCGGTGCTGCTGCAGGGGTTGATGGGCAACCACACCGCGGTGAGCGAGTCCGCGGTGGAGGGCCTGGCGATCTGCTCGTCCGTTCCCGCCGTGCTCCACGAGCTCCGCGAGGTGACCCGCCGTTACTACGGCGACGTCCCCGCGGTGATCGTGGAGCCCGGCGTGAAGACCGGGGTGCACGTCCTGATGGACAACCCCAAGGAGGTCGGCGCCGACCGGATCGTCAACGCGCTGGCCGCCAACCACCTCTACGGCGGTCCGTGCATCGTGGTCGACTTCGGCACCGCCACCACGTTCGACGCCGTCAACGCCCGCGGCGACTACGTCGGCGGCGCGATCGCCCCCGGCATCGAGATCTCGGTCGAGGCGCTCGGCGTCCGCGGCGCCCAGCTGCGCAAGATCGAGCTGGCCCGCCCGCGCAACGTGATCGGCAAGAACACCGTCGAGGGCATGCAGTCGGGCATCCTGTACGGCTTCGCCGGCCAGGTCGACGGCCTGGTCGACCGGATGGCCCGCGAACTCGCCAAGGACCCCGACGACGTCCAGGTGATCGCCACCGGCGGCCTCGCCTCCCTCGTCCTCGGCGAGGCCACCACCATCGACGTCCACGAGCCCTGGCTCACCCTCATCGGGCTGCGCCTCGTCTACGAACGCAACCGCCCGAGCTGACCGCCCATCGGGCCGAACGCGGGGCACTGTCGGCGCGACGTTACCGACAAATCGGATATTCCTCACGTAGTGTCAGCCCATGCCTACGCCACACGGATCGCGCGGCGGCATGGCCTTCAGCGCCGACGAAGTCCGCGTGCTGCGCCGCGCCCTCGCCCAAGCCCTGCACCCCGCCGTCCCCGTCCATCTCCACGGGCCCGACCGGCCGGCCATCGCCGGTCCGGCGGCCGAGCTGTGGGCGGAGGACGTCCAGGAGGCACTGCGCCTGACCGAGGCGATCGACGAGGCCGTCCGGGAGGGCGGCCGGCTGCGCGCCTTCCTGCTCGCCGACCTCGGACGGTACCGGGACGCACTGCCCGGCAGCGCCGGCGGCTACCTGGAGCGCCTGGAGGAGGCCGTGACCGACGGCTACCTGCCCGGGCCCGAGGACCTCACCGCGCTGCGCGCGCTCACCCGGCAGCCCTGCGGGCAGCAGGAGCGCTCCCGCCGCTCCCGGCTGGCCGGCCGCTGCCACGCGCTCGCCGAGGCCGCCGTCCGCGAGCGGCTGGCCCTCACCACCGGGCAGCCGCGCCACCTGGTGGCCGTCCCGAGCCCCGCCGCACCCCCGCGCAGTCTCCCCACCCCACTTGGAGGACGGATCCCGATGAGCAGCACCGACTCCCCCGACGAGCAGCCCGCCGCCGCCCCCCGGACCCCGCCCCGCCCGCACCGGATGCCGACCCCGGCCGAACTCTTCGGCCGCCGCCCCAAGCCCCCCGCCCGTCCCGCGGCGCCGGACGACCCGGCGCCCGAGGAGATCGAGCTCGCCACCGGCACCGGCTGAGCCGGACACCCCCGGACCCGCTCAGGCAGGGAGGCCGCCCGCAACGGGCGGCCTCCCTGTCCATGTGTCGACACACCTGGGCGCCGGACGCCTCGGGCTCGACGGGCGACCTCGCCGTCGGGATGAAGAACGACGGTCCGGCCTCGATCATGGACCGCAGCGGCGGCGAGGGCGCGCCCCACATCACCGTGCAGTTCCCCGAGGGCGTCACCGTCACCGGCCTGCCCTCCACCTGCCGCGCGGACGACTACGTCCATGGCCGCAAGTCCGACAAGCCGCTGAACAAGTTCGCCTGCAACGGGCTGAGCGACTTCTTCATGGCCGACGGCGCCACCACGTCGCACAAGTTCGGCCTGAAGCTCCCCGAGGGCACCGGCGAACTGGCGGCGACGGTCTCGCTGCAGAACTCCGGGAGCGAGTTCGGGGACGGCCACCCCACCGCCGTCATGGAGTGGGACCGCAACCCGGCCAACGACCTGGTGAAGGTCGCGCTGCGGCCTGGCACACCGAGCACCGGCGGCGGCACGAACACGCCCGCGCCGACCGGCACGGCGACGGCCGCCGCGACGGCCACCGCGACGCCCACGACGGCCCCCACCGCCACTCCGTCCGCCACCGTCGCCCCGGCCGGCCTCCCCGGCGCCGGCTCCCCGAGCCCCGCCGTGAACGCCCGGACGAGCGGCGACACCACCGTCAGCGCGGCGGCCGGCGGAAGCCTGGCCGGCACCGGCAGCTCCGCCGTCCTGCCGATGACCGGGGCGGGCGCCGCAGCTCTGGTGCTCGGCGCCGCCAGCCTGCTCACCGCGCGCCGGCTCCGGGCCCGCCGCAACGGCTGACCGCGCTTGAGCGTGGGAGGGCGGCGCGGCCCGCCCTCCCGCGCGTGGCGACGGATATCCCGTGGCGGAGCACGGTGTGTGGCTGGCTACCCTTATGGGGTGAGCGATCAGAGCCTCTTTCCCGCGACCGACGACCTTCCCGAGCAGATGCGCGTCCGGCGCGAGAAGCTGGACCGGCTCCGGGCGGCCGGTGTCGACCCGTACCCGGTCGGCTTCCCCCGCACCACCACCATCGCGGACCTCCGCGCCAAGCACCCGGACCTCGAACCCGACACCGCGACCGGTGAGCGGGCCGGAATCACCGGCCGGGTGATCCTCTCCCGCACCGGCGGCAAGCTCTGCTTCGCCACCCTGCGCGACGGCACCGGCGACCTCCAGGTGATGTTCTCCCTGGACAAGCTGGGCGCCGAGCGGCTGGCGGCCTGGAAGTCGGACATCGACCTCGGCGACCAGGTCGGCGTCGAGGGCGAGGTGATCACCTCCAAGCGCGGCGAGCTGTCGGTGATGGTGGACCGCTGGGAGCTCACCGCCAAGTGCCTGCGGCCGCTGCCGGACAAGCACAAGGGCCTGACCGACCCGGAGGCCCGGGTCCGCCAGCGCTACGTCGACCTGATCGTCAACCCCGAGGCCCGCGAGATCCTGCACCTGCGCAGCAAGGTCGTCCGCTCGATCCGCCGCACCTACGAGGACCGCGGCTTCATCGAGGTCGAGACCCCGATGCTGCAGCCGGTGCACGGCGGCGCCAACGCCCGTCCGTTCAAGACGCACATCAACGCGTACGACATCGACCTCTACATGCGGATCGCCCCCGAGCTGTACCTCAAGCGGCTGGTGGTCGGCGGCGCGGAGAAGGTCTTCGAGATCAACCGCAACTTCCGCAACGAGGGCGCGGACGCCACCCACAACCCCGAGTTCACCTCGCTGGAGTCGTACGAGGCCTACGGCGACTACAACACCCAGGCCGAGCTGATCCGCGAGACGATCATCAACGCCGCCCGGGACGCCCTGGGCACCACGGTGATCAAGGGCGTGGACGCCCACGGCGTGGAGCACGAGATCGACCTGGCCGAGCCGTGGGAGGAGGTCAGCGTCTACCCGGGCATCTCCGCCCGCCTGGGCGTCGAGGTCACCCCCGAGACCGGCGTCGAGGAGCTGCGCAAGCTGGCCACCGACCACGACATCCCGTTCGAGAAGAACTGGGGCCACGGCCAGATCGTGCTGGAGATGGTCGAGCGGCTGCTGGAGGAGAACGCCGTCCGGCCGACCTTCATCAAGGACTACCCGACCGAGGTCTCCCCGCTGACCCGCCAGCACCGCTCGGTGCCGGGCGTGGCCGAGAAGTGGGACCTGGTGATCTTCGGCACCGAGATCGGCACCGCCTACTCCGAGCTGATCGACCCGGTCGAGCAGCGCGCCCGCTTCACCGCGCAGTCGCTCCTCGCGGCCGGCGGCGACGTCGAGGCGATGCAGCTCGACGAGGACTTCCTGCGGGCCCTGGAGTACGCGATGCCGCCGACCGGTGGCCTCGGCCTCGGCGTGGACCGCCTGATCATGCTGCTGACCGGCAAGAACATCCGGGAGACCGTGCTCTTCCCGCTGGTGAAGCCGGAGCCGAAGGCCTCCGCGACCGCGGCGGCGGAGAAGACCGAGGAGGAGTGACCTGATGGACTACGTCAGCGCGATCGTCCCGCCGCTGGTCATGGCGATCGGTTTCGGTTTCCTGGTGCGGGCCATCGTCCGCAGCCAGGGCGGGGCCCAGAAGGCCAAGGAAGACCTGGACTGACCCGCGACCGACGCCGTCAGCCGCTCGAAGCACCGGCGCGCCGCCATTCCCGATTCCGGGGGTGGCGGCGCGCCGGTTTGGCGCACTTCACAAGATTTGCCCCATTCACTCCCTATCCTGGCCGCACTATGGTCCGGCAACTCGGCGAACTTGAGAACGCCATCATGACCCGGGTGTGGCGGTGGAACCGACCGGTGACGGTTCGCGAGGTTCTCCAGGATCTGCAGTCGGAACGCGATATCGCGTACACCACGGTGATGACCGTCCTGGACAAGCTCCACAGAAAGGGCTGGCTGCGGCGGGAGCGCGCCGGCCGCGCCTATCGATATGAACCGGTCTCGTCCCGCGAGGCGTACACCGCGGCTCTGATGAACGACGCGTGGGCCACCAGCGACAATCCCGCCGCGGCACTGGTGCACTTCTTCGGCCTGATGTCACCCGAGCAACGCGACGCCCTCCGGGACGCCCTGCGGGTGGCCGCTCTGTTCCCGCCCGATCCGGCCGAACCGGATTCCGCGGAGGGCGCGGCGGATACCGCGCGGGCGGATACCGGGGAGACCCCGCCGGGCGAGGCACGATAACGTCCCGCCATGGAGGTCACCATCCGCCGCGCACGGACCACGGACGTGCGGGCAGTACGCAGGCTCATCGACACCTACTCGCGCGACGGCATTCTGCTCGACAAGCCCACCGTCACGCTGTTCGAATCCGTGCAGGAGTTCTGGGTCGCGGAACGCGACGACAACGGCGCGGTGGTGGCCTGCGGCGCACTGCACGTGATGTGGGAGGACCTCGCCGAGGTCCGCACACTCGCGGTGGATCCGTCCTGCCGCGGCTTCGGGGTCGGACATCTGCTGCTGGAGAAGCTGCTGCAGACGGCCCGCTGGCTCGGTGTCCGTCGGATTTTCTGCTTGACGTTCGAGGTGCCGTTCTTCGCGAAACACGGTTTCGTCGAGATCGGCGAGCTCCAGGAAACCGATGATGGTACGACAGACCCGGCGGCGATCGCTACGGATGTCTATGAAGAACTTCTCCGCTCGTACGATGAAGGTGTCGCGGAGTTCCTGGACCTGGAGCGGGTGAAGCCCAACACACTGGGCAACTCGCGCATGCTGCTGCACCTCTGAGCGGCTCCGCGTCGGTCAGGGGTTTGTGTTTTCCGGAGAAAGGCGCTTTCCTTTCCTTAGGCAATGGGTCGTTTAGCGGAAAGGGAAGCCCGTGGCACAGAGGGTGCAGGTCATTCTTGAAGACGATCTCGACGGCGGTTCGGCGGACGAGACGGTGACGTTCGCGCTCGACGGCGTTGCCTACGAGATCGACCTGAAGAGCGCCAACGCGGACAAGCTGCGCGGTCTGCTGGCGCCGTACGTGGAGAAGGGCCGCAAGCAGAGCGGCCGGCTCGCCGGCGCCCGGCGCCCGGGCCGCGGCGCTGCGCCGCGCCCGTCCGGCAGCGCCCCGGACACCGCCAAGATCCGCGCGTGGGCCAAGGAGCAGGGCCTGGAGGTCAACGACCGCGGCCGGGTGCCCAGCACCGTCCGCGAGGCCTACGACAAGGCCAACGCGTCCTGACCCCCGGCATCGACGCCACACGCGCGGGGCGCGGAGGAGGCTCCTCCGCGCCCCGCGGCGCGCACCCGGCCGGGCAAGGGAACGCCCGCACGGGGCGCCCGGGCCGGGACGGGTCCGCCGACCGGGGCTCGGCCTCGGGCGGCGGAACAATCACAAGCTGTGCAACGCTGTAGGGGCGAAGCGGTAACGCGGACACCACCGGGACGGCGTATCGGCCGCGGTGGCCGCGGCGGCGACCGCTGAACCACCGTCACCGCAGCCCGACTTCTCGCCAGGCGAACACCGTCACCGCGGAAACTGCGCGAGAACCGTCCCGATACCGGGTATGAATGCAGGTGGACGGGTTCTCGACCCGTCCAGGGGCAGTATGTGTGACCGGCCGGAGACGGTCCGGCTCCGCCGCGGCGGCTCTTGTTCGCCGATGGCGTAGCGGTATCCGGTGCATCCGGCCCGCCTGTGGGAACACCGATTCCCAGCACCAGGTTGGGAATGGTGTCGGCTGGTCGCGCAGCATCTCGCTCCCGTACCGGGGAGTGAATCCGTAGGCCGCGCCGCTGAGCGGGACTAGCATGCGGAAGGACAGGGCGGGGACCGACCCCGAACTGCCCGACCGCTCTGAGGAGCGATAAACGATGTTCGAGAGGTTCACCGACCGCGCGCGGCGGGTTGTCGTCCTGGCTCAGGAAGAAGCCCGGATGCTCAACCACAACTACATCGGCACCGAGCACATCCTCCTGGGTCTGATCCACGAGGGCGAGGGCGTCGCCGCTAAGGCCCTGGAGAGCCTCGGGATTTCTCTTGAGGCCGTACGCCAGCAGGTCGAGGAGATCATCGGCCAGGGCCAGCAGGCCCCGTCCGGTCACATTCCCTTCACCCCCCGGGCGAAGAAGGTCCTGGAGCTGTCGCTCCGGGAGGCCCTGCAGCTCGGCCACAACTACATCGGCACCGAGCACATCCTGCTCGGCCTGATCCGCGAGGGCGAGGGCGTCGCCGCCCAGGTCCTGGTGAAGCTGGGTGCCGACCTGAACCGGGTGCGCCAGCAGGTCATCCAGCTCCTGTCCGGCTACCAGACCGGTGGCGGCAAGGAGTCGGCCACGGCCGGCGGGCCCGCCGAGGGCACCCCGTCGACCTCGCTGGTCCTCGACCAGTTCGGGCGCAACCTCACCCAGGCCGCCCGCGAGGCCAAGCTCGACCCGGTCATCGGGCGCGAGAAGGAGATCGAGCGGGTCATGCAGGTGCTGTCCCGCCGCACCAAGAACAACCCGGTCCTGATCGGTGAGCCCGGCGTCGGCAAGACCGCCGTGGTCGAGGGCCTGGCGCAGGCGATCGTCAAGGGCGAGGTCCCGGAGACGCTCAAGGACAAGCAGCTCTACACGCTGGACCTGGGCGCCCTGGTGGCCGGCTCGCGCTACCGCGGTGACTTCGAGGAGCGCCTGAAGAAGGTGCTCAAGGAGATCCGCACCCGCGGCGACATCATCCTGTTCATCGACGAGCTGCACACCCTGGTCGGCGCGGGCGCCGCCGAGGGCGCCATCGACGCCGCCAGCATCCTCAAGCCGATGCTGGCCCGCGGCGAGCTGCAGACCATCGGTGCCACCACCCTGGACGAGTACCGCAAGCACCTGGAGAAGGACGCCGCGCTGGAGCGCCGCTTCCAGCCGATCCAGGTCGCCGAGCCGTCGCTGCCGCACACCATCGAGATCCTCAAGGGTCTGCGCGACCGCTACGAGGCCCACCACCGGGTCTCCATCACGGACGCCGCGCTGGTGGCCGCCGCCACCCTGGCCGACCGCTACATCTCCGACCGCTTCCTGCCGGACAAGGCGATCGACCTGATCGACGAGGCCGGCTCCCGGATGCGCATCCGCCGGATGACCGCGCCGCCGGACCTGCGCGAGTTCGACGAGAAGATCGCCGACGTGCGCCGCGAGAAGGAGAGCGCGATCGACGCGCAGGACTTCGAGAAGGCCGCGTCCCTGCGCGACGACGAGAAGCAGCTCCTGCAGGCCAAGGCCAAGCGCGAGAAGGAGTGGAAGGCCGGCGACATGGACCTCGTCGCCGAGGTGGACGAGGAGCTCATCGCCGAGGTCCTGGCGACCGCCACCGGCATCCCGGTCTTCAAGCTGACCGAGGAGGAGTCCTCCCGCCTGCTGCGCATGGAGGACGAGCTGCACAAGCGCGTCATCGGCCAGAAGGACGCCATCAAGGCGCTCTCCCAGGCCATCCGGCGCACCCGTGCGGGCCTCAAGGACCCGAAGCGCCCCGGCGGCTCGTTCATCTTCGCCGGTCCGTCCGGCGTCGGTAAGACGGAGCTGTCCAAGACGCTCGCCGAGTTCCTCTTCGGCGACGAGGACGCGCTGATCTCGCTCGACATGTCCGAGTTCTCGGAGAAGCACACCGTCTCCCGGCTGTTCGGCTCCCCGCCCGGATACGTGGGCTACGAGGAGGGCGGTCAGCTCACCGAGAAGGTGCGCCGCAAGCCGTTCTCGGTCGTCCTCTTCGACGAGGTCGAGAAGGCCCACCCGGACATCTTCAACTCGCTGCTGCAGATCCTGGAGGACGGTCGCCTGACCGACTCCCAGGGCCGCGTGGTCGACTTCAAGAACACCGTCATCATCATGACGACCAACCTCGGCACCCGGGACATCTCCAAGGGCTTCAACCTGGGCTTCGCGGCCACGGGTGACACCCAGACCGGGTACGAGCGGATGAAGGCGAAGGTCGGCGAGGAGCTCAAGCAGCACTTCCGCCCCGAGTTCCTGAACCGTGTCGACGACATCGTGGTGTTCCACCAGCTGTCCGAGGACGACATCATCCAGATCGTCGACCTGATGATCGACAAGGTGGACGCCCGCCTCAAGGACCGCGACATGGGCCTGGAGCTCAGCGTCGAGGCCAAGAAGCTGCTGGCCAAGCGCGGCTACGACCCGATCCTGGGTGCCCGTCCGCTGCGCCGCACCATCCAGCGCGAGATCGAGGACCACCTCTCCGAGAAGATCCTCTTCGGCGAGCTGCGGGCCGGTCACATCGTGGTCGTGGGTGTCGAGGGTGAGGGCAAGGACGCCAAGTTCACCTTCCGGGGCGAGGAGAAGTCCGCCGTTGCGGACACTCCGGCCGCCGTTGCCTCGTCGGGTCCGGACCTGACGAAGTAGCAACATTTAACAGATAACAGCAATCGGGCTGAGCCCCCGGCGTTTACGCCGGGGGCTCAGCCCTTTCCGCATGCCCGCGCGAGGCGGACCGGAGGTCGGCGATCCGTCAGCCGGAGCGGCCCGGGCAGCGGTCGGTGCGGGTACGTTCGATTTCTCAGTAAGCTTTAACGTCCATACGGTTGACAGATGGTCAGCTGATGGGGAGTCGCGGAGCATAGCGCCGTGACCATGTCACGGTCAAGGTCTATCTTTTCCGTCCACACTTGGATCAAATGACGTCCACCTGTCTTTCATTTTGGTTTGCCGGGCCTTGGCCAAGAGCTGGCCCGGTCGGGGAGGACGTCACACCGTTGAAGACGACCAAGAGAACCGCTGCGGCTGCCACGGCCGCGGCGGTCATTGTCACGCTCGGCGCGGGATTGTTCCCGAGCACCGCCGTTGCCGACCCGGCGCCCACGCCGAAGGACCCGGCCGACGCCGTTCAGTCCGTCAATCTTGAGCACAACCTGCCGGGCCCGCTGACCGAGAAGGTGGAGGCGGAGCAGAAGGCCGCCACCGAGCAGCTGCTCGCCGGTACCGCTCAGGTCGAGGAGCACAACGGCAGCACCAGCATCAAGCTGGGCAAGGACAAGTACGTGGAGCTCGCCCGCGAGCGCACGGACAAGATCTTCACCATCCTGGTCGACTTCGGCGACCAGGTGGACAACACCACCAAGACGCCCGACGGCAAGGTCAAGTACGGCGGTGAGGCCGGCCCGAAGCACAACGAGATCGAGAAGCCGGACCGCGCCACCAACAACTCGACCGCCTGGCAGGCCGACTACAACCAGCAGCACTACCAGGACCTGTACTTCAGCAAGGACAAGCCCTCGCTGAAGACCTATTACGAGAAGCAGTCCTCGGGCCGCTACTCGGTCGACGGCGTCGTCTCCGACTGGGTGCGGGTGCCGTGGAACGAGGCCCGGTACGGCTCCGACTACTGCGGCTCCAACGTCTGCTCCAGCGCCCAGGACCTGATCCGCGACGCCGTGGACATCTGGTACAAGGACCAGCTGGCCAAGGGTCAGACCACGGAGCAGATCAAGGCCACGCTGGCCCAGTACGACAAGTGGGACCGCTACGGTTCGCACCACGACGGGAACTTCAACCAGCCCGACGGGTACATCGACCACTTCCAGATCGTGCACGCCGGTGAGGACAAGTCGGCCGGTGGCGGCAAGCAGGGCAACAAGGCTCTGTGGGCCCACCGTTCGTACGTCTACGGCAACCTGAACGGCCAGGCCGGCCCGGACGGCAACAAGCTCGGCGGCGTCCAGGTCGGCAACACCGGCTTCTGGATCGGCGACTACACCATGCAGCCGGAGAACGGCGGCCTCGGCGTCTTCGCCCACGAGTACGGCCACGACCTCGGTCTGCCGGACCTCTACGACACCGCCGGCAAGGGCATCGACAACTCCGTCGGCTTCTGGTCGATCATGTCCTCCGGCTCCTGGCTCGGCGAGGGCAAGGACAGCATCGGCGACATGCCGGACGACTTCGACGCCTGGAGCAAGCTCAAGCTCGGCTGGCTGAAGTTCGACAAGGCCAAGGCCGGCACCGAGTCGACCCACCACATCGGCCCGGCGGAGTACAACAGCAAGCTCCCGCAGGCCCTGGTCGTCGACCTGCCGAAGAAGACCATCACCACCGAGATCAACAAGCCCGCCTCGGGCAAGTACGAGTGGTGGAGCGGCAGCGGCGACAACCTGAACGTCACGCTCACCCGTGACCTCGACCTGACCGGCAAGAAGGCCGCCAGCCTCAAGGCCAAGGCCTGGTACGAGCTGGAGCAGGACTTCGACTACGCCTGGGCCGAGGTCTCCACCGACGGCGGCAAGAACTGGACCGTCCTGGACGGCACCTGGAACGGCAAGCCGATCGCCAAGGACGCCAGCGGCCGCGCCGCCCTGACCGGCCTCACCGCCACCTGGGGCGACCTGGAGTACCCGCTCGACGCCTACGCCGGCAAGGCCGTCAAGGTCCGCTTCCACAACACCACGGACCCGGGCCTGCACTACCGCGGCCTCGCGCTCGACGACATCTCGGTGACCGCCGACGGCAGCACCGTCTTCAGCGACGACGTCGAGAACGGCGACAACGGCTGGGTGGCCAGCGGCTTCACCCGCTTCACCGGCACGTACTCCAAGGACTACGCGCAGTACTACATCGCGGAGAACCGCCAGTACGTCTCGTTCGACCAGACCCTGCAGTCCGGCCCGTACAACTTCGGCTGGGGCAACTCCAAGGCCAACTGGGTCGAGCACTACGCGTACCAGCCCGGTCTGCTGCTCTGGTACTGGGACGAGTCGCAGACCGACAACAACGTGAGCGCCCACCCGGGTTCGGGCCTGATCCTGCCGATCGACTCGCACCCGAGCCCGCTCAAGTGGTCGGACGGCACGCTGATGCGTCCGCGCATGCAGGGCTACGACTCGCCCTTCGGCTCGCGCCGGGTCGGCCCGCTCACGCTGCACAAGAACGGCGTCGAGACGGTCATCCCGAAGTCCAAGGGTGTCGACGAGTTCTCCGACCTGAAGGAGTACTGGACCAAGGACAACCCGTACAGCAGCGTCATCGTCCCGAAGACGGGCACCAGCATCGAGGTCGAGAACGAGTCCTCGAACTACCTGGAGACCTGGATCCGGGTCCGCCCGGTCGACAACTGATCGCACCTCGGGTAGCGATCGGCCTGTGACCAGGCAGCTCTGACACGCAATCCGTCCGGCCCGTCCCCGCAACGCGCGGGGGCGGGCCGGACGTTTCGTCAGGCCCGCTGCCGCGGCAGGCGGTCGAGGAAGGCGGCGACCGACTCCCCGATCTCCGCCGGGGTCCAGTCCAGCGCCTCGGCCGCCACCGTGACCTCCGTCATCGCCAGGCCCGGCAGGCCGTGCTCGCGCCAGCTGCCGAACAGGCCCACCTTGGTGTCCTCGGCCAGGCCCAGCCCGGCCTCCTCCAGCTCCGCGGGCGCGTACGGCAGCCAGAGCTGGAACTGGTGGGTGTGCGGCGGGGCGGGGTGGACCCGGGCGCCGGGCACCCCGGAGACGGCCGCGGCCAGGGCCTCCGAGACCGTCCGGGCATGCTTCACGTACCGCTCCAGGTAAGGGAGTTCACGGTCCAGCCCGGTCAGCGCGGCCAGCGCGAACGGCCACTGCTGGAACAACTGGCCGCCGTACCGGTGCCGCCAGGCCTTGGCGGTCCGGACGAAGGCCGCCGGGCCTGCCAGCGCCGCGCCGCTGATCCCGCCGAGGGTCTTGTAGAAGGAGACGTACACCGAGTCGGCCAGCGCGGCGACCTCCGGCAGCGAGCGGCCGAGGTGGAACACCGACTCCCAGAGCCGGGCGCCGTCCAGGTGCAGCGCGGCGCCGTGCTCCTCCCGGACCACCGCGGCGACGGCCGCCAGGTCCGCCCACTCGGGCAGCACGAACCCGGCCTCGCGCAGCGGCAGTTCCAGGATCATCGCGGCGTACGGCTCGTCGAAGGAGCGCAGCTCGTCGACGGTGGGCAGGCGCGGGGCGATGGTCGGCCAGACGCTGCGCAGGCCGGTCAGCGCGCCGAGCGCGTGCCGCTCGTGCTGGTCGGTGTGGCCGAGCGGGTGGGTGGCGACGGTGCGCAGGCCGGCTGCCTCGGCGTGGATCCGCAGCGCGACCTGCTGGGCCATCGTGCCGGTGGGGAAGAAGGCGGCGTCCTCGGTACCGAGCAGGTCGGCGACCCGGCGCTCCAGGGTGCGGACCACGCCGTCGCCGTACTGGTCCGGGCGGCGGTCCAGGTCGTAGACGTGCTCGCCGGCCAGGGCCAGGGTGGCGAGGCGTTCGCGCAGGCTCTGCGGCCGGTTGCCGGAGAGCAGTCGCTCGCAGCCGCGCTGGGCGGCGAAGCGGCGGTCCGGGAGGCTCGGGCGGTCGGTGCCGGCCGGGTCTTCGCTGCTGTTGGCATACATGCCTCGATGGTCCCGCAGGCGGCCACCCGGGTGGCGCAGACCTTGGGAGGACGATCGGATCACATGATTGTTACTCCGTCAGCTTGAATCTCCGGCGCAACGCTGACTACACGCCGTAGTACGTCACACCGTTTGGGACCCGGCTCGGTGACGGTTACACCTGAGTGGTCCCCCACTCAGCACGCGCCCGAACGGGCCCCTTCGTGCTGCCCCGTACGACCGTGATTGGGCTAGCGATGTCCTCTGTCCCGCCCGTGGGGCCGGCCCTGCGCCGGCTCGCCGCCCGTACGGCGGCCCAGGCGGCGGCCTGGCAGCCCCGGCTCGGCCAGGCTGTCCGCACCCGCGTCGAGCCGCCGCGCACGCTTGCTGAACCCCGGCACGCCTTGCAGGGCGCCGCCGCCTGGGCCGACCGCGAACGTGCCGTCGTCGCCGCCGGGGGCACCGTGGTGCTCCTGGCCGGCGCGCTGCTGGTGGCCGCGCCCGGCAGCGCCTCGGCGCAGACGATCGTCCCCACCACCCCCGGCAGCTCGGCCTTCACCGCCCGGCAGGCCGCCGTACCCGTCCCCGGCCTGATCCAGGTGGCCCGGCCGAGCCCGTACCGGCTGCCGGACGGCGACGAGCCGGCACAGGCGTACGTGGCGATGGCGACCAACCTGCTGCCCGTCGAGCCGCCGGCCGTCCCGGCCCCGCCACCGGCACCGGAGCCCGCCCCCGAGCCCGAGCCCGCCCCGCCGCCGGAGTGGTCCGCCCCGGTGCCGGGCGCGCCGACCAGCAACCCGTACGGGGTGGCCAACTCCGAGTACGCGGCGGGCTACCACACCGGGGTGGACTTCGCGATCGATCCGGGCACGGCGGTGCTCGCGGTCGGGAACGCGACGGTGGTGTCGGCCGGCTGGGACGGCGCGTACGGCAGGGAGATCGTGCTGCGGCTGGCGGACGGGCGCTTCGCGCAGTACGCGCACCTGTCCTCGGTGTCGGTGCGGCGGGGTGCGCAGGTCTCGGCCGCCGAGGAGATCGGACGGTCCGGGAGCACCGGCCACTCGACCGGGCCGCACCTGCACTTCGAGATCCGCACCAGCAACCGCTACGGCGCGGTGATCAACCCGATCGCGTACCTGTCGGCGCACGGCGTCACCGGCCTCTGAGCGCGGAAGGCCGAGGGACGGTCCGGTCGGGTCGCCCGTTGCGGGTGTTCAGGATTCCCGGCGTTCGGATTCCCGGCGTTCAGGCCCGGGCGGTCGGGACCGGGTGGCTGATCAGGGCGCCGATCTCCAGCGCGACCTCCTGGGCCGCCGCCATGGCCTCCTCCACGGTGGCCGCCCGCGGGGACTCGCACCACACGTGGTCGACGTGCTCGCCGCCGGACTCGTCCTGCTTGAGCAGGAACAGCGCCGAGTTGATGGTGAACAGCGACATCGCGGCGCGCAGCCGGTCCTGGAAGCTCGCGTCCGGCCCGTGCACCAGCCGGACCATCGCGATCATGCGCTCCTTGAACTCCAGCCCGGCCGGGGACTCGCGCAGCGCGGGCTGGTTCTCGTGGAAGAAGCGCAGCAGCGGCGCCCGCTCGGACATCCCGGCCGCGAACCGGCGGATCAGCTCGTCGCGCAGCTCCGGGGACCAGGTCTGCTGCCGGCCCCACTCGATGGTGTCGTCGATCGGCGCGGCCATGGTCTCGACGATGCCGTGGACGATGTCGTCCTTGGTCTTGAAGTGGTAGTAGAGCGCGGCCTTGGTGACGCCCAGGCGGTCGGCGATCTCGCGCAGCGAGGTCTGCTCGTAACCCTGCTCGGAGAAGAGCTCCAGGGAGACCTCGATGATGCGAGCCCGGGTGCCGCTGCGGGAGGTGTGCGTCGTACCCATGGCCTGCCTCATGACTGCGTCGGTGACTGCTGCGGACCCCGGCGGTGTCCGCCCCGGGCTCATTCTCCCTGCCCGGGCGGCCGGTCGGGAAACTGGCTTGACGACCGGCTAGGAGACAACTTACCGTGCCGACGGTTTCATAAACTAGCCGGGCGACAAGTAAGTAGTCGCTCAAGGCCGACGATCGTCCGAAATCCAGTCCCGGGAGACACCACCCCATGTCACAGTCCAAGACCGCCGGCCCGGTACCGGAGGACACGAAGGCCGAGAAGGAGCAGGAGCAGCGGTCACCCCGCGAGATCCGCCTCGTGATGATCGGCCTGGTCGTCACCATGCTGCTCGCCATGCTCGACAACCTGATCGTCGGCACCGCGATGCCGACCATCGTCGGCGACCTCGGCGGGGCCGAGCACCTGTCCTGGGTGGTCACGGCGTACACCCTCGCCACCGCCGCCTCCACCCCGATCTGGGGCAAGCTCGGCGACCTCTACGGCCGCAAGGGCACCTTCCTCACCTCGATCGTGATCTTCCTGGTGGGCTCGGCGCTGTCCGGCCTCTCGCAGAACATGAACGAGCTGATCGGCTTCCGCGCCCTCCAGGGCCTGGGCGCCGGCGGTCTGATGGTCGGCGTCATGTCGATCATGGGCGCGCTGGTCCCGCCCCGGGACCGCGGCAAGTACCAGGGCATGTTCGCCGCGGTGATGGCGCTCGCCACCATCGGCGGCCCGCTGGTCGGCGGCTTCATCACCGACCACCTGAGCTGGCACTGGACCTTCTACATCAACCTGCCGCTCGGCGTGGTCGCGCTCGCCGTGGTCGTCGTCACCCTGAAGCTGCCGAAGGTCCGCAACAACGCCCGGATCGACTACCTGGGCGCGGTCCTGCTCACCGCCGGCATCACCTCGCTGGTCCTGATCACCACCTGGGGCGGCCAGCAGTACGCCTGGGGCTCCAAGCAGATCCTCGGCCTGGCCGCGCTCGCCGCCGCCTCGCTGATCGCCTTCTGCTACGTCGAGCAGCGGGTCGAGGAGCCGATGCTGCCGCTCAGCCTGTTCAGGAACCTGAACTTCACCCTGGTCTCGGTCATCGGCTTCATCGTCGGCTTCGTGATGTTCGGCTCGACCGTCTTCCTGCCGCTGTACCAGCAGATCGTGCAGGGCGCCTCGGCCACCAACTCCGGCCTGCTGCTGATGCCGATGATGTTCGGCATGCTGGTCGTCTCGCTGGTGGTCGGCCAGGTGGTCACCAAGACCGGCAAGTACCGGATCTTCCCGATCATCGGCACCGTCGTGATGGGCGCCGGCATGCTGCTGCTCTCCACCATGGACACCGAGACCTCCAGCCTGACCTCCGCCTGCTGGATGATCGTGCTGGGCGCCGGCATGGGCTTCCTGATGCAGATCACCATGCTGGTCGCGCAGAACAGCGTCGAGCTCAAGGACATGGGCGTGGCCAGCTCCACCGCGACCCTGTTCCGCACCATCGGCGGTTCCTTCGGTGTGGCGCTGTTCGGCGCGCTGTTCAACAACCGGGTCACCGAGACCATGAAGGAGCGGGCGGGCGACCACCCGGCGGCGGGCGGCGCCATGAAGGACCCGGGGCAGATGAGCCCGGCGGCGCTGAAGCAGCTGCCCGCCCCCGTCCAGGACGCCTACCACCACGCGGTGGCCAACGGCATGCACACCGTCTTCCTGTGGGGCGCGGCGGTGGCCGTGATCGCCATCGCCGCGGCGGTGTTCATGCGCGAGGTACCGCTGCGTGGCACCGGCAAGCAGGACACGCCGGCCGAGGGCTCCCTGGAGGCGGCGGCCATCTGACGGCCCACGGCATTCGACGCCCCCGGAAGGCTTCTTCCGGGGGCGTCGTCGTCCCTGCGGCAGTCGTCGTCACCGCGGCATTCCGGTACTGCGGCAGTCGCTGCTACTGCGGCAAGCGGTAGACGCCCTGTTCGACGGGCTCGACCAGGCCGTCCGCCACCAGGCCGTCCAGGGCCCTGGCCCGCTGCACCGCGTCCGGCCAGACCGCGTCCAGCCGGGCCTGCTCCACCGAGCCGTGCGCCTCGCGCAGCACCGCGAGCAGCTTGCCGCGCACCTGCCGGTCCGTCCCCTCGTAGGACTGGCCGCGCCGGGCCGGGCCCTCGTACGGCGGGCGGCCGGCCCGCTGCCAGGCGCAGTGCGCGAACAGCGGGCAGTCACCGCACTCCGGGCCGCGGGCGGTGCACACCAGCGCGCCCAGCTCCATCACGCCGACCGCCCAGGTGGCCGCCGTCCCGGCGTCGTCGGGCAGCAGCGCCGTGGCCGTCCGGCGCTCGGCGGCCGTGGTCGCCTGGGCCGGGTACTCGACGCCGGACACCGCGCGGGCGAACACCCTGCGGACGTTGGTGTCCAGCACCACGTGCCGCTGGCGGAAGGCGAAGGAGGCGACGGCGGCGGCCGTGTACTCCCCCACCCCGGGCAGCGACAGCAGTGTGGCGTGGTCGTCCGGCACCTCGCCGCCGTGCTCCTCGGTGATCGCCACCGCCGCCGCGTGCAGCCGCAGCGCGCGCCTCGGGTAGCCGAGCCGGCCCCACATCCGGACCGCCTCGCCGGGGGCCTCGGCAGCGAGGCCGGCCGGGGTGGGCCAGCGCTCCAGCCAGGCCTCCCAGGCGGGCAGCACGCGCTTCACCGGGGTCTGCTGGAGCATGAACTCGCTCACCATGACCGCCCACGGCGACGCGTCGGGCGTCCGCCAGGGGAGGTCGCGCTTGCTGGCCTCGTACCAGTCGAGGACGGTCGCGTGGAACAGCGGCAGGGGCAGCGGCAGCCGGGGGGCGGTGATGTCAGTCATGGCCCTTCGATCCTCGCACGCTCGCGCACCCGGCCGAAGTGGAGGACGACTTTCCGGACATCCGGAAACTGCCCGGAAAACCCGGCAGCACGGCTCCCTCGAACGGCTCAAATGGCGGATCATGTGAAGGAAGGGGCGACTGTGCGGTGTTGGTGCGTCAAGCGACACACACTGTCTCGTAGAGTTTGGGCGTGCCCTCTCTCCGTCAACCCGTGGGACCGCTGCCGGCCTCGATCTACTGGCGTCGGCGCGTCGTCGTGCTCGCCGCCATCGCCGCGGTCATCGCCCTGATCGCCTGGCTGATGTCCGATCAGGGCGGCGGCGGTGACGACGGATCACAGAGCAAGGCCGCGCAGGCCGCGCCGTCCCAGTCCCAGACCCCCGCACAGGCCATCACGCCGGGCACCTCGCCGAGCGGCCCCGCGGCGCGCCCCGGCGGCGGCTCCGGTGGCACCGCGAGCGGTGCCACGACCGGCGGCCCGGTCTCCGGCGGCGGCGGCGAGGTCAGCCTCAGCACCGGCGGCAGCGGCGGTGCGCCCAACCCGGCCCCCGCCACCGGCGGTACGGCCGCGGGTGCGACGGCCGGCGGCGGCACCGGTGGCTCCGGTGGTTCGGGCGGCACCGGCGGGACCCCCGTGGTGAACACGCCCGAGGTGATGGCGCTGCCGGTCTGCGCCGCCTCTCAGGTGGCCCTGGAGCTGGCCAGCGCGCAGAACTCGTACCAGCCCAAGGACAAGCCGCGGCTCGCCCTGACGGTGAAGAACTCCTCGGGCGCCAACTGCCGGGTGGACCTGGGCCGGACGGCCTCCGCCATCACCGTGAACGCCAGCAACGGCGAGCGCGTCTGGTCCTCCGGCGACTGCCCGGCCGACAAGGGCGGCACCTGGGTGCAGATCCCGGCGAACGGCAGCCAGATCGAGACCTTCACCTGGGACCGCAGCCGCAGCAAGCCGCAGTGCGCCACCGCCGACCCGACGCCCCCGGCGCCCGGCACCTACGTGGTGCTGGCCGAACTCACCGGCCTGTCCGGCGACAAGGTCTCGGCACGCACCTCGATCCGCCTGGACAGCTGACCGCGCGTCACCCCGTACACGACACCGAGGCCCCGACCGCATCGCTGCGGTCGGGGCCTCGGTGTCGTGGCGCCGTACGGCGTCAGACGTAGCGCTCCAGGATGGACGATTCGGCAAGGCGGGACAGGCCCTCGCGGACCGAGCGGGCCCGGGTCTCCCCGACGCCCTCGACCGTCTGCAGGTCGTCGATGCTCGCCGCGAGCAACTTCTGCAGGCCGCCGAAGTGCTCGACCAGGCGCTCTATCACCGTGTTGGGCAGCCGCGGGATCTTCGCCAGCAGCCGGTAGCCGCGCGGCGAGACCGCGGAGTCCAGGGACTCCGGCGAGCCCGAGTAGCCGAGCGCCTTGGCGACCGTCTGCAGGTCCAGCAGCTCGGCGTGGGTGAGCGCCTCCAGGTCGGCCAGCACCTCGGTGACCGTCCGGCCCTTCTTGGCGGCCCGCTCCGGGAAGTAGTCCCGGGCGACCAGCTCGCGCTCCGGCTCCACGCCCGCGATCAGCTCGTCCAGCTGGAGCGAGAGCAGGCGGCCGTCGATGCCGAGCTCCAGCACGTAGCCGGCGATCTCGGTGGCGATCAGCCGGACCATCTCCAGCCGCTGGGCGACGGCGGTGACGTCCCGGACCGTCACCAGGTCCTCGATCTCCAGCGCGGACAGCGTGCCGGCCACCTCGTCCAGGCGGAGCTTGTAGCGCTCCAGGGTCGCCAGCGCCTGGTTGGCGCGGGAGAGGACGGTGGTGGAGTCCTCCAGCACCCGGCGGGTGCCGTTGACGTACATCGCGATCAGCCGCATCGAGTGCGAGACCGCGACCACCGGGTAGCCGGTCTGCCGGTTGACCCGCTCCGCGGTGCGGTGGCGGGTGCCGGTCTCGTCGGTGGGGATGGTGGAGTCCGGCATCAGGTGCACGCCGGCCCGGACGATCTTGGTGATGTCCTTGTCCAGCACCACAGCGCCGTCCAGCTTGCACAGCTCGCGCAGCCGGGTCGCGGTGAACTCGACGTCCAGGACGAAGCCGCCGGTGCAGATCGACTCGACGGTCTTGTCGAAGCCGAGCACGATCAGACCGCCGGTGTTGGCCCGCAGGACCCGCTCCAGGCCGTCACGCAGCCCCGTGCCGGGCGCGATGGCGCTGAGGGAGGCCCGCAGCAGGGCCTCCTCACGGGAGGACTTGTCCGCCCCCCGGTCGCTGGCTGCCACGTGACTCCTCCGGTCGACCCCGTACCGCGCGCCTCGCGCCGTGCGCCGGCCTACGGTCTGTTGCTCTGTCGCTCAGTACCGCTCGGTACTCGCCTTATCGCCAATGAGACAGGGGAAGTCTAACTGCGTGCGGCGCAGACAGGGCTTGGGTCAGCGCAGTTCGTCGGAGTCGAGCGGCTCCCAGCCGTCCATCAGCTCCTCCGGGTAGGCGGGGACCCGGGCCTCGCGCGGGGCCGGGGGCGCCGACGGTGCCTCACCACGCGGCTTGGCGGCGGCCCGGCGGCGGCCCGGGATGGCCCGCAGCGCCTCGCCGATGTCGGCCACCTCGACCACCTTCATGCCCGGCGGCACCTTGCCCGGGTCCGGCGGGACGAGGGCGTGCGTGAAGCCCAGCCGGTGCGCCTCGGCGAGCCGCCGCTGCACACCCGTCACCCGCCGCACCTCACCGGCCAGGCCGACCTCGCCGATCGCCACCAGGTTGCTCGGCAGCGGGGTGTCGGAGGAGGAACTGGCAACCGCGAGCGCGACCGCGAGGTCCGCGGACGGCTCACTGAGCTTCACCCCGCCGACCGTCGCGGTGTAGATGTCCTGTTTGCCCAGCTTCACCCCGCCGTGCCGCTCGACGACGGCCAGGATCATCGCGATCCGCGGCGACTCCAGGCCCGAGGTCGTGCGGCGCGGCGACGGGATCTGCGAATCCACCATCAGCGCCTGCACCTCGGCCACCAGCGGCCGCTTGCCCTCCAGGGTGACGGTGAGGCAGGTGCCCGGGACGGGCTTGTCACGCCTGGTCAGGAAGAGGCCGGACGGATCGGCCAGGCCCGCGATGCCCTCGTCGTGCAGCTCGAAGCAGCCCACCTCGTCGGTGGCGCCGTAGCGGTTCTTGACCCCGCGGATGAGCCGCAGCCGGGCGTGCCGGTCGCCCTCGAAGCTCAGCACCACGTCCACCAGGTGCTCCAGCAGGCGCGGGCCGGCGATCTGCCCGTCCTTGGTGACGTGGCCGACCAGCAGGGTGGCCATGCCGCGCTCCTTGGACGCCCGGATCAGGGCGTTCGCCACCTCGCGGACCTGGGCCGGGCCGCCGGGGGCGCCGTCCAGCTCGGCGGAGGCGATGGTCTGCACCGAGTCGAGGATCAGCAGGCCGGGGTTGACCGCCTCGATGTGCCCGAGCACGGCGCCGAGGTCGGACTCGGCGGCGAGGTAGAGGTGCTCGGAGAGGGCGTTGATCCGGTCGGCACGCAGCCGGACCTGGCCGGCCGACTCCTCCCCGGTGACGTAGAGCGTGCGGTGCCGCTCGGTGGCCGCCTTGGCGGCGACGTCCAGCAGCAGGGTGGACTTGCCCACGCCGGGCTCGCCGGCCAGCAGGACCACGGCGCCGGGGACCAGGCCGCCGCCGAGCACCCGGTCCAGCTCCGGGACGCCCGTCGAGCGGGCCGTCGCGACCTGGCCGTCCACCTGGGCGATCGGGCGGGCGGGCGCGCTGACCGGGCCGGCCGCGGTGGTCCGGATCGGCACCGCGCCGTACTCCTCGACCGTGCCCCAGGCGTTGCACTCCGGGCAGCGGCCGACCCACTTGGGCAGCTGGTTGCCGCACTCGGTGCAGCGGTACGCCGGGCGCGGCTTGGCGGTGGTCTTGCTACGGGCGGCCATGCGGCCCACCGTAGCGCCTGGGTCCGACAACGGCGGACGCCCTCGGTGTGCCGCCACATCCACACATACGGGCGATGTCGTTACCCGAAAGAAGTACATACGCCGCGAAACGCCGGGGCACGCCGCTCGCCGTCTCTACCGTCGGACGGGTGACAACGCGTACTGATGGGCCGCCGCGCGCCGAAGGGCCGCGTACCGCCGTGCTCACGGCGTACGGCCGGCAGGTGGACGGCCTGTTCACCTACTGTCTCTCGGTGCTGTGCGAGCACGACGCCGCCGCCGACGCCCTGGACGAGGTCCGCGAGCTGGCGCAGCGGCACGGCGCGCGGCTGGCCGAGCCCGGGCTGGTCCGGGCCTGGCTGTTCTCGCTGGCCCGGTACTGCTGCCTGCGGCGGCTCGCGGACGGGACGGGGCGGGAGGCCGACGCGGAGCTTCCGGAGGCCGAGGCGGCCCGGCGGCGGCGGGAGCTGGCCTCGCTCGCCTGGCCGGAGGCAGCCGGCACCGACCCGGAGCAGCGGGAGGCGCTGGAGCTCTCCGTCCGGCACCGGCTGACCCCGCTCGAAGTGGCGGCGGTGCTGGGGCTGCCGTTCGAGGCCACCCGGGCGCTGCTCGGCGCGGCGGAGGCGGAGGTGGCGCGGACCCGGTCGGCGCTGCTGGTGCTCGGGACCGGCAGCTGCCCGGAGCTGGACCGGCTCGGCGGGGTCGGGGCGGAGAGCCGGCGGGACTGGGTGCTCGGCCCGGCGCTGCGGCGCGAGCTGGTGCAGCACGTGGTGGACTGCCCGACCTGCCGCGGGACGGCGGAACGGGTGGCGGGCGAGGCGGCGGACGGCGCGGCGGGGCTCTCGGGTCTGCCGCTGCTGATCGCGCCCGCGGCGGCGGTGGACGGGCCGGGGCGCGTCGGGGCGGTGACGCGCCTGCCGCACGCTTCCGGTTCGGCGCGGCGGGCCACGGAAGCGGGTGCGGGGCCGGCCGGCGAGCCGGGGCTGCGGTTCGACCCGAGCGGGTTTCCGCGTCACCGGGCTCCGGACGCGGGCCGGGGTCTGGCGGTCCGTCGACGGGTGGTGACCACCGGGGTGCTCGCGGCCGTGCTGGCGGCGCCGGTGGTCGCGCTGTGGGCCGGGCACCGGGGCGGCGGCGGGCCGGGGGCCTCGGCCGCGGTCTCCTCGGTGCGGGTGGACGGGACCGGGCAGCGGGCGCCGGAGCCCGGGCCCGGCGGTCCGGCGGCGCCGGGGGTGCCCGGGATGGAGCTGGCGGGGGCCGGAGCGACGACTGCAGAAACGTTGTTCCCGGGGTTCCACGGGCTGGCGCTTCAGGGTCCCGCCGTCCCGGTGCCCGGCCTCGGCGCGACCCCGCTGGGCAGCCCGACACTGGTCGCCGCGCCCGCTCCCGCGGTCGCCCCGATGGCCGCCGGTTCCGGCGGGGCGGCGGAGCGGACCGCGCCGGCCGGGCTGCTCACCGTCGAGGCGGGCGAGTACGGCAGCCGGACGATCATCACGCTCACCAACTCCGGCGCCACCGACGTCCGTTGGCACGCCGTCGTGGACGCGGCCTGGCTTCGGCTGAGCCGGGACTCCGGGACGCTCGAACCGGGCCGGCGCATCACGGTGATCGTCACCATGGACGACGACCTCGCCCCCGCCGCGCCCTGGACCGCCCGGATCGCGCTGCCGCCCTCGGAGGCCGTGGTCACTCTGGAGGGCGGCCCGCACAACCGGGGCGGCTCGGCCTCCGCGCCGGCCGAACCGGGCGCCACAGCCTCGCCGACCGGATCTCCGACGGCCGCGCCGACGACAGCACCGACGACGCCGACGACGACCCCGACAGCAACCGCGACGGCGACCGCGACGCCGTCCTCGCCCGCGCCGTCGTCCCCGTCCTCGCCGACGGCTTCGCCGACCCACACGCCGACCGCCGCGCCGACGGCCACGCCGACCGCCACGGAGTCCCCCGGCAGGACGGCCTCGCCCCACCCGACGGCCACGCCGTCGGCCTCACCGCACTGAGGTCAGCGCCGGTGGATCGGCGGCACCTGGTACGTGCCGTCCAGGACCGACGGCTTCGGCTGGTAGAGCCGGATGATCGGCCGGAACTCGCCCTCCGGGGTGGGCAGCCAGTTCGCGGCCTCCGCCGACTCCGTGGGCTCCTCGTGCTGGAGCGTCAGGGTGAGCGAGCCGTCCGCGCCGTACACCAGGCCGGGGGTGCGGTCGCCGATCGAGTACCGCTCGATCGGGTTCGCCACCAGGTGGTAGTCCGGGACCGAGTACATCGTGACCGACCAGAAGGCCTCGGCCGGCGGCGGCTGGTCGAACCGGAGCGTGTAGCGGTGCGCACCGCTGAGCGGGCGGCCGTCGGAGTCGTCGTACGTCATCGCGTACGAAGCCTCGTAGGCGTGGTTGCCCCAGAGGCCGGCCCGGGCGGCGGCGGCCCGGCTGAGGTAGCCGGCGCGCCGGTCGGGGATGCGCCACTCGGGGTCGTCGAGGGTGCCGGGGCCGAGGTGGTCGACGTTGTAGTCGAACAGGTGCAGCGCCGAGCGCCACTCCCCGGCCGGGTGGTCCTCGGGTGGGCGGGTGGCGTCCTCGACCCGTTCGCGCCCGGCGGCCAGGCCCTTGAGCAGGGTGAGCGTCCAGTCCGGCACCGCGGCGCGGTACGGCGAGATGTCCTCGTCCAGCAGGCCGAGCGGGGCGAAGCGCTGCTCGTACTCCACGTCGGGCCCGGCGGGCGGGAAGGCCTGCATCCAGACCCGCAGGCGCTCGAAGAAGGCGAGCCGCTCGGGCACGTCCGGGTCCGGTTCGGGCAGCCCGGCGACCAGGCCGCCGGGCTCCAGCGCGGTGACGGTGAGCCCGTCCTGGAGCGCCCTGACCCGGGGGAGGTCGTCCGGACCGGCGCAGGCGAAGCGCCCGACGACGGTGGCCACCCTGGTCGGCGCCTCGATCACCCTCGCCGGGTCGGACGGGGTGCCGTGCCAGTCGGGCGGGACGATCAGCCAGGTCTGCGCGCCGGTGCCGGTGGCGCGGCTGCCGAGGTAGGCGAAGTTGTCGGTCCAGGCCCCGACGAACTGCAGCACGTAGTACGCGCCGGCGGTGTCCGGGACGTGCAGCACCTGCGGGCCCTCGGAGAGGTCGAGCTGGGCGATCGAGTAGACGGTGTCGTTGTTGACCGAGACGAAGTCGTCCCCGGGCGCGGCCAGCCGGGTGGCGTGGCTGAAGTGGTTGAACGGCGCCGCCGGGAGGGTGCCCATGCCGCCCCGGGTGAAGCGCTCGACCATGGTGAGGCCGGCGACGAGCGGGTAGCCGTAGACGTAGGCGTCGGCGGCCAGGGCCTCCAGCTCGGCGTGGTTCATCGGGTGTCCTTCGTCGGGCGGGCGCGGAACGGTCGGGCGGGCGCCGAGCGGGGGATGGCGCCGGCGGCTCAGCGCGGGGTGAGCGGCGGGAGCTGCCAGCGGCCGTCGAGCACCGCCCGGTCCGGCCCGTAGAGCCGCAGGACGACCGAGAACGGGCCGTCCGGCGCGGGCAGCCAGTTGGCGGAGTGCTGGGCGTCGGCGGGGCGCTTGTGCTGCACGTAGAGGGTGAGGCCGCCGTCCGGGTCGCGGACCAGGCCGGGGGTGCGGTCGACGATCGAGTAGCGGTCGAGGATGTTGTCGACCAGCAGGCGGTCCGGGAGCGCGTACAGGGTGGCCGACCAGAAGAAGCGGGCGGGCGGCAGTCCGTCGGGGCCGAAGCGGATGGTGTAGTCGCGGTCGCTGGCGCTCGGCGGCCGGTGGCCCGCACTGTCGGCGGTCCAGGCACCGCGCCAGACCTCCTCGGCGGGCAGCCCGTACAGCCCGAGGTTCGCGCCGACCGCCTGGCCGAGGTGGTCGGCGCCGATCTGCTCGCGGGTGCCGAACGCTCCGGCGGAGGTGGCGAGTTCGGCGGCTTCGGCGGCTTCGGCGGTGGCGCGCTCCAGCCGGGCCCGACCGTCGGCGATGCCGCGCTCGATCTCGGCGCGCACCTCCAGCGGCAGGGCGGCGGGCTCGAACTCGCCGCGGCCGTCGATGCCGAGGTCGGTGAGGCGGCCGCGCAGGTCCGTTTCGGAGGGCGGGAGCGGGACGGCGGCAAGCAGGGGCGACGCCGGGACTGCGGGGTGGGGCGGGAGCGGGAAGAAGCCGAGCAGGAAGTCGAGGAAGGCGAAGAACTCGATGGTGTCCATGACCTCGTCACGCCACACCGGCCAGACCGGGTCCGGGGCGGGGGTGGGCGCCGGGGTGCCCGCGTACTCGTGCAGCGGGCGCAGCCGGTACCGATCCTGGACCGCCCTCAGGTCGGCGACGTCGGCGGGCGCGTTTCCGACGAGGTGGGTATGGCCGACGACGCCGATCAGTTGAGTGGCGGTGCGGATCACGCTGGTGATGCCGGGCGGGACGTCGCCCTGCCAGGCGGGGCCGACCACCAGGTGGTCGCCGGCCTGCCGGCCGGTGGCGCGGGAGCCGACGAACCCGGCGTGGACGGTGTCGAGTTCATGCAGCGCGAGAACGTAGTAGCGGTCCTCGGCGGGGACGGAGATCACCCACGGCTCGGTGCGCAGGTCGAGCCAGGCCCAGGAGGGGCGGGTGTCGTTGTCGGGGGCGGCGATGTCGGTGTCCGCGGGGGTGAGCGGCTGCGGGTGGTGGCGGAAGACACCGAAGCCGCCGACGTACCTCGGGTCCGCGTCGTCCAGCGCCTGCGCGTACAGCGTGCGGTAGTTCCGCAGGATCGGATAGCCGCGGACCCACGCCTCGGCGGCGGTCGCGCGGATGGTGGCCGGGTCGACGAGTGCCGGGTTGACCATGCTGTCGCTCTCCCCAACCGAGATTCGGGCATTTGCCTACATTTCGGATGCTATGTGGGCTGGGGCGGGTCAGCACCTCCGCTCAGCGCGAACCCACGCGTACGAGGGAGCCGGTACGGAGAGGGTGTCCGGTATGAAGATCCTCCTGCTCGGGGGCTCGTCCTTCCTCGGACGGGCCTTCGCCTCGCAAGCCCTCGACCGCGGCCACGAGGTGACCACCTTCAACCGCGGCGTCTCCGCCGCCGACCCGGAGGGCGTCGAGGCCGTCCGGGGCGACCGCGACCGCGCCGACGACCTGGCGCGACTGGCCGACGGCCGCAGCTGGGACGCCGTCGTCGACACCTCCGCCCAGCAGCCCGCCCAGGTCGCGCTCTCCGCCCGGCTGCTGCGCGAGCGGGCCGGCCACTACACCTTCGTCTCGTCGGTGCACGCCTTCGCCGACTGGCCCGCCCAGGTGGTCACCGAGGACTCGCCGACGCACCCCTGCCCCGCCGACACCCCGCCCGACCAGCCGTTCAGCGCCGCGCTCAAGGCCGGCTGCGAGCGGGCCGTGCTGGAGACGTTCGGCGCGGGGCGCACGATGATCCTCAACAGCGGGCTGCTGATCGGACCGTACGAGAACGGCGGCCGGCTGCCGTGGTGGCTGGAACGGATGGCGCGCGGCGGGCGGGTGCTGGCCCCGGGCGATCCGAAGCGGACGATGCAGGTGATCGACGTCCGGGACTTCGCCGCGTTCGGGCTCGACCTGCTGACGGCCGGGGCTGCGGGCCGGTACGTCACCACGGCGCCGCCCGGCCGGCTGACCTTCGGGGAGTGGCTGGAGACCTGCCGACAGGTCGCGGGCGCCCCGGACACCGAGCTGGTCCAGGTCGACGACGCGTCGCTGCTCGCGGAGGGGCCGGACAAGGTCGAGCCGTGGAGCGAACTCCCGCTCTGGGCCCCGGATCTGCCCGAGATGGCGGGCGTCTGGCTCGCCGACACCACGCGGGCGGAGGCCGCCGGGCTGCGCTGCCGTCCGTTCCCCGAGACCGCGCGGGACACCTGGGACTGGCTGCGGACCCGCGGGCCGGCCGAGGACACCGACGCCGAGGGGCGCAAGGGGCGGCCGGGCGCCCGGGTGCTGCAGGGCATCGAACCGGCCAAGGAACAGCGGCTGTTGGCCACACACGGGTGACTGGCGGGAGTGGGAAGTCGGCCCGGCCGACTTCCCACTCCGTGTGCGCCCTCATCTCCTTGTGGGCACTCAGCCCCTTGTGGGTGCTCAGTCCCTTGTGGGCACTCAGCCCCTTGTGGGTGCTCAGTCCCTTGTGGGCACTCAGCCCCTTGTGGGTGCTCAGTGCGTCCGGCGGGTCACCAGCTCGGCCAGGGCCAGCAGCTCGTCCGCCGCCGCCGGCTCGGGGACGGCCACCGCCAGCTGGGCCATCGCCGCGGCCATCCGCTCGCATGACTCGCCCTGCGCCCAGCCGCGCCCGCCCGCGCCCTCGACGGCCGCCGCGCAGAGCGTCAGCTCCTGCGGGCTCAGCGGGCGTTCCAGCGCGTACAGTTCGGCGAGCCGGGCGCCCTCGGCGGTGCCCGAACCCAGCGCCGCGACCACCGGCAGCGACTTCTTCCGCGCCACCAGGTCGGCGCCGACCGGCTTGCCGGTGACCGCCGGATCCCCCCAGATGCCGATCAGGTCGTCGATCAGCTGGAACGCCAGGCCGATCTGCCGGCCGAAGCCGTCCATCGCCTGCGCGGCCTCCTCGGACCCGCCCCCGTACTGCGCGCCCATCGCGCACGCGGCGCCGAGCAGGGCGCCCGTCTTCGCCTCCGCCATCGCCAGGCACTCGGCGAGCGAGACGTCGCTGCGCTTCTCGAAGGCGCAGTCGATCTGCTGGCCCTCGCAGAGCTCGACCACGCACTCGGTGAGCCGGCGGACGGCGGGCCGGGCGGCTGCGTGGTCGTCCTCGGCCAGCAGGCGCAGCGCCAGCGAGTGCATGGCGTCCCCGGCCAGGATCGCCTCGGTGGTGCCGAACACCCGCCATGCGGTGGGACGGTGACGGCGCGTCTCGTCCCGGTCGATGACGTCGTCGTGCAGCAGCGTGAAGTTGTGCACCAGCTCGACGGCCGCCGCGGCGGCGGTGGCCGTGGCCGGGCTGCCGCCGAGGGCCTGGGTGGCGGCGAGGACCATGGCCGGCCGGATCGCCTTGCCGGAGGGCGCGGCGGCGGGCGAGCCGTCCGCCTCCCACCAGCCGAAGTGGTAGCCGGCGACCTTGCGCATCGCGCCCGGCAGCGAGTCGACGGCGGCCCGCAGGACCGGGTCGACCAGGCCGCGGGCCCGGGCGAGGACGTCCGCCGCCTCGTGCCCCTCCCTGTGATCCCGTTCCAGCGTGGGGCTCGTCATGGGTTCCTCCCCCTGATGACCTGTGGTGAATGGCCGGCTGCCGCCTGTCGCCGGGGGCCCGACCAGTGGCGCGCTGGACGCGCGCGGGAGCGCCGCCCGACCGGGTGGCCCAGGCCGGGCGGCGCGCTGCAAGGGGCGGCCCCGATCAGTCGTGGCGCTGTGCGACGTCCACGTTCTCCAGGACGCCGATCGCGTCCGGCACCAGGATCGCGGCCGAATAGTAGGCGCTCACCAGGTAGGAGATGATGGCCTTCTCGTCGATTCCCATGAACCGCACCGAAAGGCTCGGCTGGTATTCGTCCGGAATTCCGGTCTGGTGCAGCCCGATGACGCCCTGGTTGTCCTCGCCGACACGCATCGCGATGATCGAGCTGGTGTGGCCGTCGACGATCGGGATCTTGTTGCACGGGAAGATCGGCACGCCGCGCCAGGACGTGATGTGTTTGCCCTCGACCTCGACGGTGCCCGGGTAGAGGCCGCGGCGGTTGCACTCGCGGCCGAAGGCGGCGATCGCCCTGGGGTGGGCGAGGAACATCCTGGTGCTGCGGCGGCGGCTGAGCAGGTCGTCCATGTCGTCCGGCGTGGGCGGGCCGGAGTGGGTCTGGATCCGCTGGTCATAGTCGGCGTTCTGCAGCAGGCCGAACTCGGGGTTGTTGACGAGCTCGTGCTCCTGGCGCTCGCGCAGCGCCTCGATGGTCAGCCGCAGCTGGTGCTCGGTCTGGTTCATCGGCTGGTTGTAGAGGTCGGCGACCCTGCTGTGCACCTTGAGGATGGTCTGGGCGACGCTCAGCTCGTACTCGCGGGGCTTCAGCTCGTAGTCGACGAAGGCGCCGGGCAGTTCGAACTCACCCTCGTGGCCGGCCGAGAGGCCGATCGCGGCCTCGCCGTGCTTGTTCTGCGCCTGCTGGAAGCCGTTCAGGTACTCCATGATCTGCAGCTGGAGCGCCTCGGAGCGGTCATGGAGCTCCTGGAAGGCGGACCAGGCGAGCACCATCACGGTGCCGGCGGTGGCCGCCTTCACCGTGTACGGCCAGGTGTTGTCCTCCGCCTGGAGCGCCTCGTCACCGAGGTGGTCGCCGTCGGCGAGGGTGCCGACCACCGTCTGCTCGCCGTACTTGCCGGTGCCGATCCGGTCGAGCTTGCCGTGCGCGATGACGAAGACCTCGTCGATCGCCGTCCCGGCCGAGACCAGCACGTCACCGGCGGAGAACTCACGCTGCACGAAGCGCCCGGCCAGCTCCTCCAGGACGGCCTCGTCCTCGAAGCCGCGCAGCACCGGCACCTCGGCGAGGCTCGGCGGGACGATCCGCACCTCGGCACCGGTCTTGACGAAACTCACCCGGCCGCGACCGACCGAGTAGCGCAGGCGACGGTTCACCCGGTAGGTACCGGCGGACACCTGGACCCACGGCAGCATCCTGAGCAGCCAGCGCGGGCTGATGCCCTGCATCTGCGGCGCGGACTTGGTGGTCGTGGCGAGGTTCCGCGCCCCCGCCGTGCTCAGACTCTGCTGCTGCCGGATGTCCGGCTGCCCGGCGGGCGCGGGAATACCGGCATTGGTTTCGGTCGACATAGGGAGCCCTTCGCATACCCGATGAAGTGTCGCCTTGCATATTCATGGTGCGACTTCATGGTGGGCCCATTCGGAGGTAGCCCGCAATCACTCTTTCGAGTGGATCGGAATAACCGAACAAATAGTACGACTGGATCGCCTGATCGATATGCGTTCGATAGGCAATTCGAACTCATCGGAATACGGACCCGCCATCTTGCCGCACCCGGGCGGCTCGCGTGCGCGAAACGGCAACCGGCGGAGCGGCAAGCCGGCTACAGCGGCCCGTTCCAGTCGAGCGTCGGCTCCAGGACCCCCTCCAGGGTGAGCAGCCAGCGCTTCACCTCGATCCCGACCCGTCCGCCGCCGAAGCCGCCGATCCCGTCCGCCGCCACCACCCGGTGGCACGGCACCAGCAGCGCGACGGGGTTGGCGGCCATCATCTGCCCGACCGTGCGGGCCGCCAGGCCGGGCTCGGCCACGTCCTCGAACACCCCACTGCGGGCGGCCAGTTCGCCATAGGTGATGGTTCGGCCGTACGGCACCTCGCGCAACAGCGCCTGCAGGACGGCGCGGTGCGGGCCGCTGCTCAGGCTCCAGTCGATCGGCAGGCCCAACTTCCGGCTGCGGCCCGACAGATAGGCGCCGATCCGGTCGGTGACGGCGGCAACCTTCGCGCCGTCCGTGCACGGCGGCGTCTCGTCGCCCCGCCCGCCGTAGCCGGCCGCCGCCACGCCCAGCGGCGTCACCGCGATGTGCATCGGACCGCTCGGCAGCGGCGTCGGCACGGTCAGCCAGGACATCGACCAGGACTGCGGCACGCTCGGGCCCCCACCCTCCACCGGGCCGGCCACCGGCCATCCCGGCAGCCCTGAGGCGCGCGGCACCCGCGTCCCGCCCCGCGCGCCATCGTACGGCGGGCTCCCGGCGCCGGTCGCCGCTAGAGCCGCCCCTTCAGCTCGGCCACGAGCGCCCGCGACCAGCGCGACAGCTCGGCGCGGTCCGGCTTCCGCCCCTCGCACAGCACGGTGAGCTGCGCGTCGTTGATCCGGTTCGGTCCCGGGATCTCCAGCAGATAGGCCAGTTCTTCGAGCACGGTGGCGAGCCGCGCGGCGTCCGTGTGGTCGAGGGTCACCGCCGCCTCGTGGTGGCTGATGGTGAGCGAACCAGGCATGACCAACCTCCTCCGTCCCCCGCACCCTCCACGGTACGACCGCCCCGCCCGAGGCGCCTCACCGCCGTGAGGCGGCGAGGCCCGAGGTCACTTCTCGGGCGGCGGGACGGCGCGGCGGCCCTGGGGGAGCAACGCGTCCAGCCGTTCGGCCAGTTCGGGCACGCTGGGGCGGGTGTCCGGGGCGGTGCGCAGGCAGGCGTCGATCGCGGCGGCGAGGGGCTGCGGGAGGCGGCGGCGCCGGGTGACCGGGGGTGCCGGGCCGTCGGGGGACGGGCCGTCGTAGGGGACGTCGCCGGTGGCCGCCTCGTACAGGGTGATGCCGATGCCCCACACATCGGCGGCCTCGGTGAGCGGGCCGCCGTGGGCCTGTTCCGGGGCGAGGTAGCCGTCCGTGCCGATGCCCGGCTTCGCCGGCCCGGGCGGCCGGGCGATGCTGAGGTCGAGCACCTTGGCGCGGCGGCAGTCGATCACGACGTTGGACGGCTTCATGTCGAGGTGCAGCAGACCGCGCCCGTGCAGGTAGTGCACGGCCGAGCACAGGTGGAGTCCGAGCAGGGCCACGTCGGTGGCGGCCGGGCGGCGGGCGCGGCGGTCGATGAGGTGGGCGAGGGTCTCGCCGGTGAGGGTCTCCAGGACGGCGTACGGCTGCGGGCGCTCGCCCGTCCCGTAGCCGCGGACCAGGTGCGGGTGGGTGAACTCGGTCAACCAGCGACCTTCCCGGAGGAGGCGTTCGCGCAGCCGCCGGTCGCGGAGCCGGTCGGGCCGGATCACCTTCACGACGCAGCGGCAGTCCCGTTCCTCGCTCCAGGCGTCGTAGAGGTCGAGCCAGCCGGTGCGGCACAGGTGCGCCAGGACCTGGTAGCCGGGGGCGACGAACGTCCCGGCGGCGATGGGCTGTTGGGCGTTCACGGCGACACCATCCCGGTTCCCCGTCATCACGGCACTCCGCTCATCACGGTTCCCCGTCATCACGACACCCCGCTCGTCACGGCACGCCTTGCAGCGGGCGCCGGTGCAGCCGGTCGAGGTGCGCGTAACCGTCGTTGCGGGCCAGCAGTTCCTCGTGCCTGCCGGTGTCCGCGACGCAGCCGCTGCGGAGCAGCACGATCCGGTCCGCGCCCCGGACGGTCAGCAGATCGTGCGAGATGATGATCGTCGTCCGGCCCCGCATGAGCCGTCCGAGCGGCTGCAGGATCCGCCGCGCGGACTCGGCGTCCAGCCCGGTCGTCGGCTCGTCGAGGATCAGCACGGGAGCGTCCCGGATCATCGCGCGGGCGATCGCCAGCCGCCGGCACTGCCCGCCGGACAGCAGCCGGCCGTGCTGGCCGACCAGCGTGTCGTAGCCGTCCGGCAGCCGGCTGACGAACTCGTGCAGGTCGGCGGCCCGGGCGGCCGCGACGATCTCCGCGTCCGTCGCACCCGGCCGCCCGTAGGCGATGTTCTGGCGCACGGTGCCGTGGATCACCAGGGTCTCCTGGAGGAGGACGGCGATGTGTTCCCGCAGGTCGGCCAGCGCCAGTTCGCGCAGGTCGATGCCGTCCAGCCGGACGGCGCCGCGCTCCGGGTCGTAGAAGCGCAGCAGAAGCTTGGCGACGGTCGACTTGCCCGCGCCGCTCGGCCCGACGAGCGCCACCGTCTCCCCCGGATCGGCATGGAACGACACGTCGAACAGCGCCACCCGGGTGGTGCCCGGGTAGCGGAACCACACCCCGTCGAAGGTCACCTCGCCGCGCACCCGGGCGGGCCGCAGCGGCGCCGGCGGATCGCTCACCTGCGGTTTCTGGTCGAGGAGTTCGATGATCCGCTCGGCGGCGGCCGAGGCCGAGTAGAAGCCGTTGCTCAGCCGCGAGATCCCCCGGATCGGGCCGTACAGCCGGCTCAGCAGCGTGACGAACACCAGCAGTTCGCCCAGCGTCAGCCGCCCGCGCGCGAGCTCCCAGGCGCCCAGCCCCAGGACGATCAGCGCACCGGCCAGCTCCAGGACGTCCACGATCGGCGCGAACAGCGCCCGCAGCCGGGTGGCCTCCATGGTCGCCCGGAACCGTGCCAGGCTCTCCCGCAGGAACCGCTCCTGCTCCCAGTCCTGCCGGTTGCAGGCCTGCACCAGCGCAATGTTGCCGAGCGTCTCCTCACTGAGCGCGCTCACCGAGCCGCTGCGCCGCCGCCGCTCCCGCGACGCGGCCTTCACCAGCGCCGAGAACCGCCGCGCCGTGTACCAGAACAGCGGCGCCACGACGAGCGCGACGAGCGCCAGATCCCAGCGCAGGTAGAACAGCACGGCGAGGAACACGGCGAGTTCGGCGGCGTACGCGACGGCGTCGACGATGCCCGAGAGCAGGAAGGTCTCGACCGCCTCGACGTCGCCGGTCAGCCGCGCCAGCACGTCGCCGAGCCGCCGGCGTTCGAAGAAACCGAGCGACAGGCCCTGCAGGTGTTTGAACAGATCCGTTCGCAGAGCCAGCAGAAAGCGCTCGCTCACCCACGTCGAGGTCATCTGGTCGGCGAAGCGCAGACCCCCCGCCACGACCGTCAGCCCGGCGTAGGCGAGCATGATCGGCAGGAACAGCCCGAGTCTGTGCGGCACCAGCACGTCGTCGACGACGACCTTGAACAGCCAGATCGCGGCGGCGTCGACGAGCGGGCCGGCCAGGACGAAGACCAGCAGCACGGCCAGCCAGCTCCGCCCGCCGCGGGTGTAGGGCCACAACCGCCCGAACGTCCGCCGCAACGGCACAGCCGGGGCCATCTCGACGACCGGTTCCACCTGGTCGTCGCCGTCATCCACGTCGACGGTCATCAGCCGCCGCAGCGACCACACGGTACGAGTCCAGCCCTGGAAACGTGGCCGGGCCGATGGCCCGGCCCTGACAGGACGGCTAAGCCGTCAGTGCCGCGAGTGGCTGGTCCGCCGGCGGCGACGACCGTGCTGCGTCTTCGAGGTCCTGGTCGGCTTGGAGGTCGTTGTCCGCTTGCGCGGATGCCTCATGGCCGGCACCAGGTTGGCCAGCATGCTCATTGCTGCCACCTTTCTCTTCCATCCCCCCTACCAGGAAATACGCACCCCCGCCCGTTCCGGTTCACCCCCGCCGCCGGTTTCCTGCCGCCCGGTCCGGGCTCTCGGGCCTCACGTCCCCGAAACGCCCGGACGCCCCCGAAAACGCCGAGGGGCCCCGGACCACACCGGTCCGGAGCCTCTCGCCACGTCGGTGGCTACGGACGGCGGCCCCTCTCGTCGTCCCGCAGGTCCCATTCGTCGAGGGTGCGCCGGGTTTCGGCGGCGAGCGGGTGGTGCGGGCCGTAGAGCCGCTCGGTGTCGAGGAGCAGTCGGAGCTGGGCCGTACGGGCACCGGTGCGGTCACCGGTCGCGAAGAGCAGGTGTGCCGTGCGGCTGCGGACCTCCAGCGCGAACGCCGGATCGTGGTCGGCGAGCCGGTCCAGCTGGGGAAGCAGGGACCGGTACTCGGCGAGTGCCGAGACGTGGTCGCCGAGGTGTTCCAGGCACTGCGCCGCCTCGACGCGGAAGCGGAGGGCCTGCGGGTCGGTCGGGCCGGCCTCGGCGGAACGCTGCTCGATCAGCAGCCGGAACTCCGGCAGCGCGGCGTGGAACTGACCGTCCTCCAGCAGAGTCGCGGCGTACTGCTTCCGCAGCATGTGGACGACGGGAGAGTTCCGGCCGTGGGCCTCCGCGGCGGCGGACAGCGCTCCGCCGAGCACGCTCACGGCCTGGGTGATCCGACCCGCGTCCAGCAATCCCTTGGCCTCCTCGACGGCGGCGGCGATGTCGGCCTTCCCGCCGACGGATGCGGGAGGGCCCGGGTGCGGATCCGCGGCGGGCACGGTCGGCACGGTCGGCGAGTGCGGTGACCGGCGCGGCAGCTGCCCGCTGTGCCAGGGCGCGCAGGGCTGCCGGAACGGCCGGGTCGGGTCCATCGGTACCCCGGGACCGTCGGGGCGATTCGAGGCGGGCCCGGGCAGCAGGGGCGCCAGCGCGCCGTAGACCTCCGCCGCATCGGCCGGACGGTCCCGCGGGTCCTTGGCGAGCAGCCACAGGACCAGGCTCTCCAGTGGTTCCGGCACCTCCGGCCGGAGCCGGCGCAGTGGCAGCGGCGGCTCGTGGAGGTGCCGGTGCAGCACGCCCAGCGCGGAGGAACCGGCGAAGGGGACCGTGCCGCTGAGCAGTTCGTGCAGGATCACGCCGAGCGAGTAGAGGTCGGCGCTCGGGCCGACCTCTCCTCCCATGGCCTGCTCGGGCGCCATGTACGCGGGGCTGCCGATGGGAGAGCCGGTGAGGGTGAGCCGCGTGGTGTCGGAGTCGAGGACGGCGGCGACACCGAGGTCGAGCACGACGACGGTGCCGTCGGGACGGACCATGACGTTGCGCGGCTTGAGGTCGCGGTGCACGGCCCGCACCGCGTGCACGGCGCCCAGCACCGGGCAGAGCTGCGCTGCCACGGCGACCGCCCACGGCCAGGGGTAGGGATCGTGCTCGGCCAAGTGGTCGGCCAGGTCCGCGCCCTGGACGTACTGCATGGCCAGGTAGAGGTCGTCGCCGTCGTCGGCGGCGTCGTGCACGGTGACCAGTCCGGGGTGATCGACCTGGGCGGTGACCCGGCACTCCCGGGCGAAGCGCCGCCGGACTCCGTCGAGCTCCTCCGCTTCGGGCGTCCGGTCGGGCCGGAGCAGCTTGATCGCCACCCACCGGTCCAGGGTGTGGTCGTGCGCCGTCCACACCTGGCCCATTCCGCCCTGTCCGATGAGCGTCGCCAGCTCGTACCGTCCGGCGACGAGCCGACCCTTCATGCGCGCTCCTGCTGGTCGAGGTAGGCGCTCAGTTCGTCGAGCCCGGCCCTGACCTGCCCGATGCGGTCCTGGCGCGGCAGACCCGGGGGTGGATAGCCCGGCTGCACCGGCGGCAGTGGCACGAGGGTTCCCGGGCCGGGAACCACCCCGTCCGAAGGCTGCGGCCGCAGGTCGACGGCGAGGAAGTACGCCGGGGCGAAGACCATGGTCCCGAGCAGCAGCACCACCCCGGTGGTGGCCTGCCAGCTCTTCTGCTCGGACGGCCCGATCAGCACCAACCCGCCGACGGACGCCGCCGCCACCGAAACCAGCACCAGCCAGTCGCGCCTGCGGCGGTGCACGAGCGCGAGGTACAGCATCGACATCCAGCCCAGCATGCCGATGGTCAGCACCGGAACGGCGGTGAGAACCACCCGGAGAACCACCCTCCACACACGCGCGCCACGTCGGGGCGGCGGCGCTGTGGGGACGGGGCCGTACATGGGCCAGCTCCTGCTCGGCGGAGGTTGATCGGTGATTGCCGGGGTCAGCCTACCGACCCCTCCGCCGCGCGGCCGTCGCCCGTCAGGACGGGCTGATGCTCCCGTCCGTCAGCCCGTCGTACAGGCCCTGGACGAGCAGTTCGCCCAGCCTGGCGGCCAGGCGTGTCGCCTCCTCGAAGGCGGCCACCGCGCGGAACCGCTCCCCGTACCGCCGCTGGTCGGCCAGCGGCAGCCGCGGCACCTGGAGCCGGCGCACGTCGAGCCGGGTCGCGGACGTGGTGAAGCTGCTGGCCTGCCGGTTGTTCGCACTGCTGCGCAGGAAGCCGGCGAGGAACCACGGGTCCAGGGTGGCCGGGTCGGGTCGCAGCAGGTGGACGTTGCGGCCCAAAGCGGCACCGGCGACGGCTTCGTCGATCACGCGGGTCGTGGTGCCCCGGCCGAGCACGGGGATCACCACGTCCCCGACCCGGGTGAGCACCGGCTCCTCGTCCTCGCCCTCGGGCAGCACGCCGGAGGGGGCGCCGCCCGACACGATGTCGTGCTCGGTCAGGACCGGCGGGCCGCCGGTGCCGGCTCCGGCACCGCCCGTCCGCATCAACAGGGCTCCCGTCCTTGCGAGTTCTCCGATGCTGGTCATCGGCCAGTGCGCGGGCGCGCCCTGGACGCCCACCACCGGTGTCAGTTCCACGGTGCGCTGCAGGGCACCGGTCAGGCGGTCGCGGGCCTCGCTCAGCCCCGCCTCTCCGGCGCCCGCCGCCCGGATCGGCAGGTGCCGGGCCGGGGTCACGTCCACGTCGTCGTCCAGCAGGTCGACCAACGGGACGACGCGGCTGACGCCGGACCGCTCCGGTGCCGCACCGTCGCGGTCGAAGGCGTACCAGTCCTCCAGCACCGTGCTGCGCAGCTCCTGCCAGGGCAGCTTCTCCCCGCCGTCCGGCCGCTCGGCGGCGTTCACCAGCAGCAGTCGCTGCGGTTGCGGCGCGTCCGCCGCGGGGCGGCGCAGCACCCACAGGTGCAGGGGGATCCCGTACGGCGGGGCCACGCCCGCGGGCAGCGCGACGACCGCCCGGAGCGCGCCGCGCCGCAGCAGGTCCGCCCGGATCCGCCGACCCGACCGGCGGGACGCCGCGGCGGGAGGCATCAGCAGCACGGCGCAGCCGTTCTCGCGCACATGGGCGAGGGCGTGCTGCACCCAGGCCAGCTCGGACTCGGTCCGCGGCGGCAGCCCGTACTCCCAGCGGGTGTCGTAGGCGAGCTCCTCGTGCCCCCACGAGCGTTCGTTGAACGGCGGATGGCACAGCACGGCGTCCGCGCGCACGGCGGTGTGAGCGTCGGCGCGCAGGCTGTCGCCCACCCGGATTCGCACCCCCCGGTCCGTGTGCAGGGCGAGGCGCAGCGCGGTCAGCGCGGCGAGGTCCGGATCGACTTCCTGACCGGTCACCGTGGTCGTGGGACCGGCAGCGCAGAGCAGGCCGCCGAAGCCGCAGGCGGGGTCCAGCACCAGCTCGGCCGGGCCGGCGAGTTCGGCCATCAGCTCCGACAGCGGTGCGGGGGTGAGCGTGTACTGGCGGGGCCCGGCCTCCAGGTGGCGTCCCATCAGGAACTCGTACGCCTGGCGGGCACCGAGTTCGTTCGCGAGCTCCGCGCCACCGCGCAGCAGCACCAGACGCTCGGTCAGCTCGGGCCCGCTCGGCACGGGTACCGGGTGGTCCTCGCCCAGGCGGGCGCGGAGTGCCCCGGCGAGCGCTTCGGGCAGCTCGCGGGTCAGACGGCGATCGTCGGCGGCGACCAGCTCCTGCCATCGGGTGGGCTGGTCGCGCAGCAGGAACACGGCACCGACCAGTCGCAGCGCGGTCGCCGCCCCGTCAGGATCCCGTTCGATCTGCTGCCAGACCCGTTCCCGCAGGGGCACCTGGACGAGCTTGCCCTGGTCGCGCAGCCACCGCTCGACGTCGGCCAGGTCGAAGACCGGGCTGGTGTCGGTGCCGCCGACGGGCTGGGGGAAGTCCGCGTGCCTGCGCCGCCAGTTGCTGACCGCGGCGCGGCCGACACCGGCCAACCGCGCGATCCCGGCGGCAGTGACGTCTGTCCTGTTCTCCGGCACCGAGTGGACCCCTCCCCGAGACGCTACGACTGAGCACGATCCTACAACCTGCCTCACGGGGAGTTCACATGTTGACGCGGTTCACAGGCGATGATCTGATTGTCCCGCCGCTCACACAGATCCCCACCCGAAAGGTGGACACCCCTCCATGTCTCAGCAACTCCGCCGGGCCACCCTGATCGCCTGCAGCGCCACCGCGGTTCTCGGCCTCGCCGCCTGCGGCCCGGACGCGATCCCCGGCCCCGCCGCGGGCACCGACGGCCTCCCCAACGGGACCAAGCTGAACGCCATGCTCCTGCCGGCCACCGCGCTCCCGCCGAAGCTCAAGCTCGACCCCAGCGGCACCAAGAGCACCGGTGACGGCTTCAACCCGCCGATTTCGCCGTCCGCCGTCCCCGCCTCCAAGGCGTGCGACATGCTCAACGGGACGGGATGGATCAACGCGGCGGGGATCAACGCGGCGTCCTTCGCCCAGAACGACTACATGGACGACTCGCAGGACATGTTCGCCCAGGAGCTGGACGGCTACCGGGGCAACGACGCGCAAACGGTCATGGCCAACCTGAAGGCGGCTCTCACCGCGTGCCACACCTACACCGTCACCCAGAACGGCCAGAACTACACCGCGACCGTCACCATGCAGAGCCTGCCCGGCGTCGGGGACGACGCGCTCCAGGCGGTCATCACCTCACCGGACTGGACCGGGGGCAGCACGCTGGTCGCCGCCCGAGTCGGCAGCATCGTGGTGACGACCTACGACAACGACCAGCGCAACACCGGAACCGCCGGCGTGGACCTGACCAAGACCCTGGCCAAGAACGCGGCTTCCGCGCGCTGAACCGGGCCCGATCAGGCACCGCATGCCCGCCCCCCGCCGCTCACAGCGGCGGCGACACGGCGGCAGGCCCGGCGCTACGAGGGGAGCGCCGGGCAAGCCGCCGTCTACGGCCGACCGCGCAAGGACGCCCAGTCCACCGCAGCCACCCGGCCGACCAGGCCCAGCCGCTCACGCAAACGGCCTCGGACGAGTCGTCCGAGGCCGGCGATGAAGCTCCCGGAAGGCCAGAACTGCAGCTCATCCAGGGTGGAAAACGAGAGCCCCCTGTCGGGTTCGAACCGACGACCCCCGCTTTACAAGAGCGGTGCTCTGGCCAGCTGAGCTAAGGAGGCACGGTGGCCGTCCGCGAGGGATCACGGCGGCACCGGGGGCAGTCTACCGGGCCGGGGTGGCGGGGTGGGGGGATATCCGGCGGTTGGTGGCCGGGACGGGCGAGATGGAACCGATGCGGAAATCGGACGGGAGGGGGCTGACAAGCGGCGGAAGCGCAGGTAGCGTCGCCGGGAGTCGGTTTCGCGCAGTGGTTCAGACCACTGGGCGGGCCGGCGGAGACACACGAACCCCTTTACTCGGATCGTCCGGCACGTTCCTGCCGGTGAAGGAGAGCAACAACCATGGCTTCTGTCACGTACGACCAGGCGACCCGCGTCTACCCCGGGGCGGACAAGCCCTCGGTGGACGCGCTGGACCTGGAGATCGCGGACGGCGAGTTCCTCGTGCTGGTCGGCCCCTCGGGCTGCGGCAAGTCGACCAGCCTGCGCATGCTGGCCGGCCTGGAGGACGTCAACAGCGGCGCGATCCGGATCGGCGACCGGGACGTCACGCACCTGCCGCCGAAGGACCGGGACATCGCGATGGTGTTCCAGAACTACGCGCTGTACCCGCACATGACCGTCGCCGAGAACATGGGCTTCGCGCTCAAGATCGCCGGCGTGAACAAGGCGGAGATCCGGACGAAGGTCGAGGAGGCCGCGAAGATCCTCGACCTGACGGAGTACCTGGACCGCAAGCCGAAGGCGCTCTCCGGCGGTCAGCGCCAGCGGGTCGCGATGGGCCGCGCGATCGTGCGCCAGCCGCAGGTCTTCCTGATGGACGAGCCGCTGTCGAACCTGGACGCCAAGCTCCGCGTCTCGACCCGGACCCAGATCGCCGGTCTGCAGCGCCGCCTGGGCATCACGACGGTGTACGTGACCCACGACCAGACCGAGGCGCTCACCATGGGCGACCGGGTGGCGGTGCTGAAGGGCGGCGTGCTCCAGCAGGTCGACACCCCGCGCAACATGTACGACAGGCCCGCGAACCTGTTCGTGGCCGGCTTCATCGGCTCGCCGGCGATGAACCTGGTCGAGGTGCCGCTGGTGGACGGCGGCGTGAAGTTCGGCGGCTCGGTCGTCAACATCTCCCGCGAGGACCTGGCCGGCGCCGGCAGCGACAAGTCGGTGACGGTCGGCATCCGCCCTGAGCACTTCGAGGTCGTCCCGGCGGGCGGCATCGAGGGCGTCGCGGTGACCGTCAACGTGGTCGAGGAGCTCGGCTCGGACGGCTTCGTCTACGGCACCACCAAGATCGGCGGCGAGGACAAGGACCTGGTGGTCCGCGTGCACGGCCGCCAGATCCCGGCCCGCGGCGAGACGATCCACGTCGTGCCGATCGCGAACGAGAGCCACGTGTTCTCCACCAGCACCGGCGCCCGCCTCGGCAACTGACCGGCAGCCGATCGGCGGCCGAGCAGGCCGCCACACGGAGCCCGTCGGACCTTCCCCGGTCCGGCGGGCTCCGTCCGTACACCCCCGCGTCAACACGGTGCAGGGACGAACCCGGACACGGCGTCACTCGATGGTGTAACGGAGGGCGATCCGGCCCGCACCCACCGCTACGCTCCTGAGCGTGAAGCAGCTAGTTCGCCGTATCGGCCAGACCGTCGCCCTCACCCTGCCCGTCGTCCTGGTGACCACCGGCACCCTCGCCGTGACCCGGGTGCCCTGGGCCCCGCCGACCGGACTCGACCAGCAGGTCGTGGCGGCCTCCAGCGGCGACGGCGCGGGCATCGGCCGGACCGCCACCGCCGCCGGCAAGGCAGCGGACGGCCTGGCGCCGCAGGAGGCGCTGCGGGTCGCGCTGCTGGACGAGTTGCGCGCACACAGCCCGGCCGCGGCGCTGGACCTGCTGGAGCGCTCGATGCGCGAGCAGCCGTCGCTGACGCCGTACTGCACCTCACTCGCCACCGAGCTGGGCAAGGCGACGGTGAAGAAGTACCAGGGCGACGTGCAGCGGGCCCGCTCGTTCGCCCGCCCGGTCTGCGACGGCTCGTTCGCGGCAGGCGTCGCCGGCTGACGCCTCCGGTCGCAGGCCGAGGGCCCGGTCGCCGGCTTGACGGCCCGGCCGGAGGTCCGGCGCCCGCGCAGCCCCGGCCACGTCCTCCGCAGCACCCCGCCACGCGCCTATTGTTCAGCCATGACCGCTGATCCCGGCCCCAGCGCCGACCTCACGTCCCCGCAGCAGCCCCGCCCGCCCCGGCCGACCACGACGCCCGTCACACAGGCCGTCATCCTGGCCGGCGGCCAGGGCTCCCGGCTGCGGCCCTACACGGACGACCGCCCCAAGCCGCTGGTCGAGATCCCGGGGACGGGCGTGCCGATCCTCGGCCACCAGCTGGCCTGGCTCGCCTCCGAGGGCGTCACCGACGTGGTGGTCTCCTGCGGGCACCTCGCCGACGTGCTGCAGGAGTGGCTGGACAAGGCGGACCTGCCGGTGCGCGTCCGCACGGTGGTCGAGGACGAGCCGCTCGGGCGCGGCGGCGGGCTCAAGCACGCGGCCAAGGCGCTGCCCCGCCCGAACGAGCCCTGGTACGCCACCAACGGCGACATCTGGACCCGTTTCAGCCTGCGCGACATGGCCGCCTTCCACCACGAGCGGGACGCCGTCGCGACGCTCGCGCTGGCCCGGCCGCGGATCCCGTGGGGCGCGGTGGAGACCGACCAGTTCGGCAACGTGCTGGACTTCATCGAGGCGCCGCCGTCGCCGTTCCTCATCAACGCGGGGCTGTACGTGTTCAGCCCGCAGTTCACCGAGCTGCTGCCCGACGTGGGCGACCACGAGCGCACCACCTTCCCCCAACTCGCCCGCAGCAAGCGGCTCGCGGGATACCAGCTGCCGCAGGGCGTGTACTGGCGAGCGATCGACACCGCGAAGGACCTCACGGAGGCGGCCAAGGAGCTCGCCGCCGGGGCCGGCCGCACCCCCCAGTAGCGGCACAGCCAGTAGCGACACAGCAGTTCGGCCGGGTGCTCCCCCTGGAGCACCCGGCCGATGCGTTCCCCGCCGGCGAAGACCCGACGGAAGACCCCGTCAGGTCGCCGTCGGGGTCCCCGGACGGCTGGACCAGTCACCGCCGGACAGATCGGCCAGCGGCCCGCTGCCGAGCACTCCGCCCAGCAGGCCGGGGCCCGAACTCGGGCTCGGCCGGGCCCCGGTCCCCGAGCCGCCGGGGACCGGGGTGGAGCGCTGGACGGGTGCGGAGCCGGCCGGCGTGGCGGCCGAGGAGGCCTGGGCCGCACCCGCGCCGTTGTCCGCCCTGCCGGAGTGCTTGCCGCTCGGCGTCGGCGAGGCGGGGCGGGAGGACGGGGCGGAGGACTGCGGCGCGGTCGGGCTCGGCGTCGGCGTGGCCGGACGGGAGGCGGCGGGCGAGGGCGTGGTGGACGTGCCCTGGCCTCCCGCGGCGCCGGACGGGGAACCGCTCGGCCAGACCGGCGTGCCGTAGTCGGTGGCCGGCCGGGCCGGGCCCTGGTGCGGGCGGGCCGTGGTGCGCACCGCCGCGCCGAGCATCGAGCCGAGCAGGAGCGTCAGGCCGACGACGACCGTGGCGAGCAGGGTGCCCCGGCGCAGCACCCGGCTGCGCAGGGCCGCGGGCGCGCCCGCGGGGTAGCGGCGCCAGGCCTCCAGGTTGAGCCGCCCGTCCAGCGAGGCGAACGGCGCCCCGGCGATCAGCAGCGGGCTCCACGCGGCCAGGAAGATCAGGTCGGGGGTGTCGTAGGCCGGCACGGCCCGCCAGCTGACGGTGAACAGCAGGACGGCGGAGAGCAGCATCGCCGCGCCGGCCGCGAGCCGCTGCCAGAGGCCGAGGACGGTCAGCACGCCGACCACGATCTCGGTGAACGACACCATCAACCCGGCGCCGACCGGGTGCGCCATGGCGAAGGCCAGCAGCGGCTCGGCGACCTTCCAGGGGTGCAGCGAGGCCAGCCAGCGCATCATCGAGCCGCGCTCGCCGCCGTCGAAGTAGACCGGGTCGCAGAGCTTGCTGAACCCGGCGTAGACGGTCAGCGAGCCGAGGAGGGCGCGCAGCGGCAGCAGCACCAGACCGAGGTCGACCCGGCGGCCGGGGTACCAGGGCTGCTTGCCCTCGGCGTCGGCGGCGCAGACCTCGGGCAGTTCTCCGCTCGGCGCCCAGCCCTGCGGCGCGCCGACCGGGCCGACGCCCGCGTCGCTCGCGGTGCCGGCGCCCTCGCGCGGCTGGCGCGGGACGGTCCGGGCGCCCGCGAGGGACGGGATCACCTGGGTGTCCGCCTCGGCCAGGCCCACGCCGCCGCCCCCCGAAGGGGAACCGCTGAGCCGGACGGCCTCCAGGAGCCGGGTGGCAGCGAGGTCCCCGGGGGGCGCCTGGCCGGTCCAGGTGACGGCGGTGACCCGGCCCTTGCGGCGCGGCGCACCGGCCCCGGCCAGCACCGGGACGGCGGCGGGCATCACCATCTGCGGGGCGACCAGCGGACGGCGGATCAGGCCCTGGCCCGCGTACGGGTCGCCGAACGCGGCACCGGTGGACAGCAGTCCGGCCGGCGCCTCGATCAGCGGCGCCACCGGGGCGCCGAGCCGGAGCCGGAAGCTCGCCTGGGTGCTGCTGAGACGCGCGGGGTCCGACGGCACCTTGACGGTGTCGAGGCCGGGGCCCGCGTCTATCCCGGTGCTGCCGCCGCCGAACAGGGGGCGCCGAGGTGTTCTGGTGTCCACGCCCGTCTAACCGGGTGACGGCCGCTTAGGACACTCTCCCGGGTGGATATCCGGCGACCGCTTGAAGTGATCATGAGAAAAGCGATCGGGCCCGGTCGGACCCGATCGCTTTCCACCCGGACTACGGGGAGTTCAGAAGATCTCCTGCACGACGACCCCGGGATGTGCTGGGCAGTCCCGCGACGTGCTCAGCGGACGTGCTCAGCGCTTGGCGCGCAGCCGGGCGGCCTCGTACAGCACGATGCCCGCCGCGACACCGGCGTTCAGCGACTCGGTCAGACCCGACATCGGGATCCGCACCCGGATGTCGCAGGTCTCCGAGACCAGCCGGGACAGGCCCTTGCCCTCGCTGCCCGCGACGACCACCACCGGGCCGGTCAGCACGTCCAGGTCGCCCAGCTCGGCCTCGCCGTCGGCGGCCAGGCCGACGACCATCAGGCCGGCCTTCTGGTAGGCCTCCAGGGTGCGGGTCAGGTTGGTGGCGCGGGCGACGGGCAGCCGGGCCGCGGCACCGGAGGAGGTCTTCCAGGCACCGGCGGTCATGCCGGCCGCGCGGCGCTCGGGGATGACCACGCCGTGCGCGCCGAAGGCGGCGGCGGAGCGGACCACGGCGCCGAGGTTGCGCGAGTCGGTGACGCCGTCCAGCGCGATGATCAGCGCGTCCTGGCCGGCGTCGGCGGCCTCCTCCAGGAGGTCCTCGGGGTGCGCGTACTCGTACGGCGGCACCTGGAGCACCAGGCCCTGGTGGTTGAGCCCGCCGGTCATCTGGTCCAGCTGCGGGCGCGGGGCCTCCATCAGCGGGATGCCGCGGTCGTTGGCGGCCTGGAAGGCCTCGCGGACCCGGTCGTCGGTGTCGATGAACTGCTGGACGTATAGCGCGTTGGCCGGCACGTCGCCCTGCAGGGCCTCGACCACCGAGTTGCGGCCGAAGACCAGCTCGGCGCTGCCCGCGCCGCCGCGGCCGCCCCGGCCGGCCCCGGCGCGGCGCATGCCGGCGCGGGCCTTGGCGTCCCGCTCGCGCTTGAGCGCGGCGTTGGCGGCGCGCTGCTTGGGGTGGCCCTTGCGCGCCTCACCGGGCGGGGTCGGGCCCTTGCCCTGGAGCGCCTTCCGGCTGTGCCCGCCGGTACCGACAGACGCGCCCTTCTTCGATCCGGGGTTGCGGCGGTTCCTGCGCTGGCTGTTGCCGGCCATGGCTGTACTTCCTGTCTGTCCGGCATGCCCGACCGTCCCGCTCGGTGCGGCGGCGGCCGACGGCATGCGCTACGTCATGCGGGAGGGCCGCACCGGTCCGGTGCGGCCCACCCTCACCCCGATCGTCAGATGGGGTTACTGGCTGTTGATCGTCCAGCGCGGGCCGGACGGGGTGTCCTCGATCGCCAGCCCGGCCAGGCCGAGCTGGTCGCGGATGGCATCCGCGGTGGCGAAGTCCTTGCGCTCGCGAGCGGCCTGCCGCTGGTCCAGGACCAGGCGGACCAGCGAGTCGACCACGCCGTGCAGGTCGTCGCCGCGCTCGGCCCCGGCCCAGTGCGGGTCGAGCGGGTCGAGACCCAGCACTCCGAGCATCGCACGGACCTCGGCCAGCCGCGCCACCACGTTCTCCTTGTCGTCCGCGGTCAGGGCGCTGTTGCCCTGGCGGACGGCGGTGTGCAGCACGGCCAGGGCCTGCGGCACGCCCAGGTCGTCGTCCATCGCCTCGGCGAAGGCCGGCGGCACCTCGGGCGCCGCGTCGACCTGGCCGCAGCGCTCGACGGCGCGCTGGATGAAGCCCTCGATCCGGCCGAACCCGGCCTCGGCCTCGCGCAGCGACTCCTCGCTGTACTCGATCATCGAGCGGTAGTGCGGGGCGGCCAGGTAGTAGCGCAGCACGATCGGCCGCCAGCGCCGGACCATCTCGGAGACCAGCACCGAGTTGCCGAGCGACTTGCTCATCTTCTCGCCGGCCATGGTGACCCAGGCGTTGTGCACCCAGAAGTTGGCGAAGTCGTCACCGAAGGCCTTGGACTGGGCGATCTCGTTCTCGTGGTGCGGGAAGATCAGGTCGAGCCCGCCGCCGTGGATGTCGAAGGCCGAGCCCAGGTACTTGTGGGCCATCGCCGAGCACTCCAGGTGCCAGCCCGGGCGGCCGCGGCCCCACGGGGTGTCCCAGCTCGGCTCGCCCGGCTTGGCGGCCTTCCACATCGCGAAGTCGCGCGGGTCCCGCTTGCCGGTCTCGCCCTCGCCCTCGGGCTGGCGCAGGTCGGCCAGCTTCTGGTTGGAGAGCGCGAGGTAGTCGGGGTACGACTTCACGTCGAAGTAGACGTTGCCGTCGGCGGCGTAGGCGTGGCCCCGGGCGATGAGCCCCTGCATCATCTCGATCATCTCGGGGATGTGCCCGGTGGCCCGCGGCTCGACGGTCGGCGGCAGGCAGCCGAGGACGGTGTAGCCGTCGTCGAAGGCGCGCTCGTTCGCGTAGGCGATCTGCCACCACGGCGTGCCGAGCTCGCGCTCCTTGGCGATCACCTTGTCGTCGATGTCGGTGACGTTCCGGGCGAAGGTCACCCGGTAGCCGCGGTAGGCGAACCACCGCTGCATGATGTCGAAGTTGAGGCCGGACCGGATGTGCCCGATGTGTGGCGCCGACTGGACGGTAGCGCCGCACAGGTAGATCGAGACACAACCCGGTACAAGCGGGACGAAGTCGCGTACCTGGCGGGTGCTGGTGTCGTACAGGCGAATGCTCACAGCGTCAAGCGTAGTGGGCACCGAGGGGTGCCCCGCCACATTCCCGGGGGAACGGCAGCCCGGAGGCAGTCGGCCGGCGGTCAGGGTGGCAGTCAGATGTTGCCGACCACCTTGCGCGGGGTGAGCCGCACCACCACCCGGACGTCGTCCGGCCCGTCGAAGCGGTAGACGTCCTCGCCACGGTACTTGGCGGCCAGCCGGTCGATCAGCTCCCGGCCGCCCTCGGTGGTCAGGGTGACCGAACCGCGCACCTCGAAGTACTCGTACGGGCTCTCCGGCGGGTTGACCACCAGCGAGATGCGCGGGTCCTTGACCAGGTTGAGGTGCTTGCGGCGGCCCTCGACGGTGGAGAACACGATGTCCTCGCCGTCCCGGGCGACCCAGACCACGGAGGACTGGGGGCTGCCGTCGGGCTGGACGGTGGAGACCACCGCGAAGCTCTTGCCGTCGATCAGGGCCTTGGCACGGTCGGAGAGTTGGGCGCTCATCGGGAACCTCTTCTCGTCGTCGGCGGTACGGACCCGGTGGAACGGTCTGCGCGGGCCCGCGTCGCACACTATCGACTCGGGCCCCCGCAACGGTCGTTGAACACTCGTCAGCCGCGAAGCATTCCCGGCTCGTAGGATCCGTCCGGCGTCAACGCCGTTCGTACACCAGGGCGGTGGCGATCGCGGCCAGCCCTTCGGCCCGGCCCGTGAGGCCCAGCCCGTCGGTGGTGGTGCCGGAGACCGACACCGGCGCGCCGGCCGCCTCGGACAGCGCGGCCTGCGCCTCGGCCCGGCGCTTGCCGATCTTCGGGCGCACGCCGATCACCTGGACCGCGATGTTGCCGATCTCGAAGCCGGCCTCGCGCACCAGCCGGGCGGCCTCGCCGAGCAGCTTCACCCCGGACGCGCCGGCCCACTCCGGGCGGTCGGTGCCGAAGTGCGCGCCCAGGTCGCCGATTCCGGCGGCCGAGAACAGCGCGTCGCAGGCGGCGTGCGCGGCGACGTCCGCGTCCGAGTGCCCGGAGAGCCCGAACTCGGCGTCCGGCCACTCCAGTCCGGCCACCCAGAGCGGGCGCCCTGCCTCGAAGGCGTGCACGTCGGTGCCCACCCCGACGCGGGGGATCAGGGGAACCTGCGGATCAGTAGGCATCGGCGGCCCTCCTGCGGGCGAGTACGGCCTCGGCGAGCACGAGGTCCAGCGGACGGGTGACCTTGAACGCCTCCTCGTGGCCGGGCACCACGACGACCTGGCCGCCGAAGCGCTCCACCAGGCCGGCGTCGTCGGTGACCGGCGGCGCGCCGGTGCCGCCCGCGGACTCCTCGGCCAGCGCCTTGGCGTGCACCTCGGCCAGGGTCGCCCGGCGGAAGCCCTGCGGGGTCTGCACCGCGCGCAGGGTGGACCGGTCGGGCGTGTCGAGGACGGGCTCGGGGTGGCCCGGGTTCGGCTCGACCCGCTTCACGGTGTCGGCCAGCGGCACCGCGGGCACCACCGCCTCGGCTCCGGCCCGGACGGCGGCCGCGACCGCGTCCACCACCTCGACCGGGACGAGCGGGCGGGCCGCGTCGTGCACCAGGACGATCTCCACGTCGGCCGGGATCGCGGCCAGGCCGAGCCGGACCGACTCCTGGCGGGTCGAGCCGCCGGCCACCACGCGGATGTCCTTGCCGTCCAGCCCGTGGCTGTCCAGCAGGGCGGCCACCTCGGCCACCCCGTCGGCCGGCGCGGCGACCACGACGAGGCCGACCGCGCGGCTGCGGGCCAGCGCCCGGACCGCGTGCACCAGGAGCGGCACGCCGCCCAGTTCCCGCAGGGCCTTCGGGGCGCCGGGGCCCAGCCGCTCACCGCGTCCGGCGGCGGGCACCACTGCTGCTGCGACTGCTGCTGAGGCGTTCAGGTTTCACTCCTTCGGCGAAGTGGGTATGGCCATGGCGTGCACGACGGGCGTATGGACCCCTTCCGACGAACCACCGGTCCCCGGCCCGCGCTTCGCAGATCCACAGATCCGCAGAACGGTCCGGCATGCCCGAAGACCGTCGGGGCGGAGGAGGTGTCGCGTCCGGACACGCCTCAGCGCCCGAAGTGCCACTGCACCACTCCCGGATGCTGGATCCGGGGAGCGGCGCGCCGGCACCGGGCGCTGTGAGCGGTGGGCGGCAGCCCGACTGCACTACGAGGCGAGAACCTCGTCGAGCAGCGTCTCCGCCTTGTCCTCGTTGGTGTTCTCGGCCAGCGCGAGCTCGCTGACCAGGATCTGGCGCGCCTTGGCGAGCATCCGCTTCTCGCCGGCCGAGAGGCCGCGCTCGCGCTCGCGGCGCCAGAGGTCGCGCACAACCTCGGCGACCTTGATAACGTCACCCGAGGCGAGCTTCTCCAGGTTCGCCTTGTAGCGACGGGACCAGTTGGTCGGTTCTTCGGTGTACGGTGCGCGCAGCACCTCGAAGACCCGGTCCAGACCTTCCTGGCCGACCACATCGCGCACGCCGACGAACTCCGCGTTCTCGGCGGGCACGCGGAGCGTCAGGTCTCCCTGCTGCACCTTGAGCACCAGGTAGGTCTTGTCCACACCTTTGATCTGGCGAATTTCGATGGCCTCGATCAGCGCGGCCCCGTGATGGGGGTAGACCACCGTGTCGCCAACCTTGAACGTCATGTGACAGGACCCCTTCCGTGGCTTTCCAGAATAACACGCTTCTCGGCCCACCCGAAGGGCGTTTTCGCAGGTCAGGGCAGGTCTCGGGGCTTGACAAGGACCCCCATGACGTGCTGCGACCGGTGTTCGAGAGGGGCTTCCCGCAGGTCGGAGGCGGTTCTGGCGCTCGGCGAAACCTCTCGCCACAGGCCCGAAACCGTGATTGGATCTTGAGTTTTCACCGTTTGTCGGGGCGTATCCGGATCGTTATCTGATCTTGGTCGAAGCTTGTCCCGCGAGTGACCCGGACACGTCACGGTGCCGCCGGACGGACGCCCGGGCGGCCCTTCCGAGTGCGACACGGGGACCACCCCGTGAGGACCGCATAAGCGAGGTCGATAATCTGAGACCTGACCTACCGACACGTGACCATAGGAGAAGCCGCCGCCGTGAGCCGCAGCCTTCGACGCGGCAGCATCGCCGCCCTCGCCGCCCTCGCCATCGCCTCGCTGTCCTCCTGCGCGGCCGGCAACCAGCCGGACACCCTGCAGATCAAGCCCGACAGTGCGTCGGCGACGCTCGGTACGAACGTCCGGCTGAACAACATCATCGTCGTCACCGGCGACGAGTCCTCGGGCCAGCACACCGGCCCCGCCGCCGTGACGGTGAACATCTCCAACACCGGGGCCGAGCCGGTCGAGCTGCAGTCGATCACCGTCGGCAGCGGCGCCAACGCCACCTTCGCCGACCCCGCGGGCGCGCCGCTGACCGGCATCGTCGTCCCGGCCGGCGGCGCCGTGCTGATCGGCGGTGACGGCAACCCGTCCGCCCGGATCGCCTCCGTGAGCGTCACGGTCGGCGGCATGATTCCGACCACCTTCGCCTTCAAGGACGGCCGGAAGGTCGACACGCAGGCCAGCGTGAGCCCGAACAAGGCCCTGTTCAAGGGCTTCGGCCCGACCCCGACCCCGACCGCGACCACCCCGGTCGCGGTGCCGACCAAGAACGCCTCCCCGGCCGCCACCACCCCGGCCGCCGGTGCCGGCGCCACCACCCCGGCGGGCACCGCCACCCCGGCCGCGCCCGCCGCCGGCGCCACGGGTGCCGCCACGCCGTCCGGTGCGGCCACGCCGTCCGCCGGCACCCACTGACGCGTCGCGTTGCGCCTGCCGGCCCCCTGGCCCGGCAGGCGCAACGCGAAGGCCCCCTCCGGCATCGGAGGGGGCCTTCGCGTGTCGGGCGACTTCGCGGTTTACGGCTCGAACTTGTAGCCGAGGCCGCGGACCGTGACCAGGTAGCGCGGGGCACCCGGGTCCGGCTCGATCTTCGCCCGCAGGCGCTTCACGTGGACGTCCAGGGTCTTGGTGTCGCCGACGTAGTCCGCGCCCCAGACCCGGTCGATCAGCTGCATCCGGGTGAGCACCCGGCCCGCGTTGCGCAGCAGCATCTCCAGCAGGTCGAACTCCTTCAGCGGCAGGTCGACCTTGGCGCCGTCCACCGTCACCACGTGCCGGTCCACGTCCATCCGGACCGGGCCGGCCTCCAGGGCGCCCGGGCCGCCGCCGTTGTCGCCCGCGCCGCCGTCCTCGCCGCGGCGCCGCAGCACCGCGCGGATCCGGGCGACCAGCTCACGGGTGGAGTAGGGCTTGGTGACGTAGTCGTCCGCGCCTATCTCCAGACCGACGACCTTGTCGATCTCGCTGTCCTTGGCGGTCACCATGATCACCGGGACGTTGGAACGCACCCGGAGCTGGCGGCAGACCTCGGTTCCCGGCAGGCCCGGCAGCATCAGGTCGAGCAGCACGAGGTCGGCGCCGTTCCGTTCGAACTGCTCCAGCGCGTCGGGGCCGGTGGCGGCGACGGCCACCTCGAAGCCCTCCTTGCGGAGCATGTACGAGAGGGCGTCGCTGAACGACTCCTCGTCCTCGACCACCAGTACTCGGGTCACGATCAGGCCTCCGGGGCAAGCTGGGGGGTTGTGTCTGACAGCGGTTGTTCTTCCCGCTCCCCGGCGGGGAGCGAACGGTCCGTGCGGCCCGTGGAGGCCGTCCGGTCTGTGGTGGTGGTCCGGGGTGCGGCGGCGGAGCCGGCAGCGTCGAGGTCGTCCGCGGCGTCGGGGCCGTCGTCCTCGGCCCCGGGTGCCTGTCCGGCGGGCAGGCGGACGGTGAAGGTCGAGCCCTGGCCCTCGACGCTCCACACCGAGACGGTGCCGCCGTGCGAGGCGGCGACGTGCTTGACGATGGAGAGACCGAGGCCGGTCCCGCCGGTGGCCCGGGAGCGGGCCGGGTCGACGCGGTAGAAGCGCTCGAAGACCCGCTCGCGGTCCTTCTCGGAGATGCCGATGCCCTGGTCGGTGACCGAGATCTCGATCAGCTCGCCGTCCGCCTCCCCGAGCGCGGCGGCGCTGGAGATCCGGCGGGTGGCGATCGCCACCCGGGTGCGGGGCGGGCTGTAGTTGACGGCGTTCTCGACCAGGTTGCCGAGTGCGGCGGCGAGCTGGCCGCGGTTGCCGTGCAGGTAGAGGCCGGCGATGCCGCCGGCGGCGATCAGGATCTGCTTGGCGGCGGCCTGCTGGCGGCAGCGGTCGATCGCCTCGGCGATCAGCTCGTCCACCGCGACCGGCTCCGGGTCGACCATCAGCCGGTCGTCCTGGACCCGGGAGAGGTCGATGATCTCCTGGACCAGGCTGGCCAGCCGGGTCGCCTCGATCTGCATCCGGCCGGCGAAGCGCTGCACCGCCTCCGGGTCGTCGGCCGCGTCCGCGACCGCCTCGGAGAGCAGCGACAGGGCGCCGACCGGGGTCTTGAGCTCGTGGCTGACGTTGGCCACGAAGTCCCGGCGGACGGCCTCCACCCGGCGGCGCTCGGTCTGGTCCTCGACCAGCACCAGCACCAGCCGCGAGCCCAGCGGGGCGACCCGGACCGAGACCGCGAGCGGCTCGGCGGCGCGGGCGGCACCAGGGCGCGGCACCTCCAGTTCGACCTGGCGGATCTCGCCGTCCCGTCGGGTGGCGCGGGCCAGCGCGAGCATCTGGTCGACGGCGACCGCGCCGCCGCGCACCAGGCCCATCGCGTACGCCGCAGAGCTGGCCTTGACCACCTCGTCGGCCTCGCCGAGCACGATCGCGCACGAGCGCAGCACGGAGAGCACGGTGTCCACACCGGGAGGCAACGGGGGCTCCTGGGTGCCGGCGCCCAGCACCTGGTGCCGACCGTGGTTCCTGCCGTTGGTGCCGCTGTACCTGCCTCTGGCCTGCTCGCGCTCGCTCCAGCGGAAGGCGATGGAGGCCGTGAGGCCGACGCCGAGCCCGGCTATGGCGCAGGCAGCGGCGGCGGCCACGTTCACGTCCATGTGGCCAGCGTAAGCGCATGGCCTGGGCCTTCCCCAAGAGGCAGATCAAGGCATCGGCCTCGCGTTGCCGAGAATTCACCTCCACGTAGCGGCCGATTCACCGCTCGGGTCGTGCGTGGTCGCCCGGGCGGCGCAAGGTTGGACGCGCAGCCCGTGTGGGACTGGGCGGTGTGTCGAACCAAGCAGCCGCCGCCCCGGGGTGCGCGTACCATGCGCGCACCAGCAGCGGTCATCCGTGCGCCGTGGAGACGGTCGGACGGGATGACCGGTCGGCACCGCCACCGACACAGCTACTGAGGAGAGAGCATGCGCGACGCGTACCACGAGGAACTCGATGCGATCGGCGACGGCCTGGTCGAGATGGCCCGGCTGGTCGGCTCGGCCCTGGGCAGGGCGACCACCGCACTCCTCGACGCGGACCTGGCGCTGGCGGAGAGCGTGATCGCCGCCGACGAGAAGATCAACGAGCTCCACCACGATCTGGAAGACCGCGCCATCGACCTGCTCGCCCGCCAGCAGCCGGTCGCCACCGACCTGCGCATCGTCGTCACCTCGCTGCGGATGAGCTCCGACCTGGAGCGCTGCGGCGACCTCGCCCGGCACGTCGCCAAGGTCGCCAGAATGCGCTACCCCGAGTCGGCGGTGCCGCGCGACCTGCACTCCACCGTCCTGGAGATGGGCCAGCTCGCCCAGCGCCTGGTGGCCAAGGCCGGCCTGGTGATCGCCACCAAGGACGTCGACAAGGCGCTGGAGATGGAGCAGGACGACGACGCCATCGACACGCTCCACCGTGAGCTGCTGTCGCACCTGATCGACGACCGCTGGGCCCACGGCATCGAGACCGCCGTCGACATCACCCTGGTCGGCCGCTACTACGAGCGCTTCGCGGACCACGCCGTGTCGGTCGCCAAGCGCGTCGTGTACCTGGTGACCGGTGAGCACGTGGCCGACTTCATCGCCACCTCGGAGGCCTCGGCCGCGGAGTGACCTCGGCGGGGCGCAGTGACCTCGGCGCGCTCACCCCGGGGCCCGTGAGGGTGAGTAAACCTCGGGCGAGGGGGGTGTGGGTGCACGGCGATCCGAACACCCCACCACTGCGCGCCCGTTGACGCCCCCTCCGACCGGCGGCTTCACTCGAAGCCGTAGGCACCGAAGTGTGCCTGTCACTAGGAGGGTTCAGCACGATGAAGGCCAACCCGACCCGACCGGCACCGCCACACGACACCGTCGAGCCGCCCACCCCGAAGCTGCTGCCCGTCCTCGCCGCCGGCTGCGGCTGCGGTCCTGGCTGCGGCTGCGGCTGCCAGTCCGGCGCCCCCTGCCAGTGCGGCGGCACGGACGGCGGCTGCTGCGGCGGCCACTGAGGCACTCCCGGGGTGCGGTGCCGCCGTGGGAGACGGCCGTGCACCCCGGTCTGCGGTGCCGGGGTGCAGAACTCCCGCATCGCACGAACGGGTTGACCAGCGACCGGACAGCACACGGCCCCGCCCCCGGCGAAACCGGGCGGCGGGGCCGTCGCGCGTTCGGGCCTACTTCTTGCCCTGGTTCCTGACCGCCTCGATGGCGGCGGCGGCGGCCTCCGCGTCGAGGTAGCGGCCGCCCGTGGTGACGGGCTTGAAGTCGGCGTCGAGCTCGTACACCAGCGGGATGCCGGTCGGGATGTTCAGGCCGGCGATGTCCTCGTCGGAGATGCCGTCGAGGTGCTTGACCAGCGCGCGCAGGCTGTTGCCGTGGGCGGTGACCAGGACGGTGCGGCCGGCGGCCAGGTCCGGGACGATCGCGTCGTACCAGTACGGGAGCATCCGCTCGACGACGTCCTTCAGGCACTCGGTGCGCGGACGCAGCTCGCTCGGGATGTCGGCGTAGCGGGCGTCGCCGGCCTGCGAGTACTCGTTGTCGTCGGCCAGCACCGGCGGCGGGGTGTCGTAGGAGCGGCGCCAGAGCTGGAACTGCTCCTCGCCGAACTCGGCCAGGGTCTGTGCCTTGTCCTTGCCCTGGAGCGCGCCGTAGTGCCGCTCGTTGAGGCGCCAGCTGCGGCTGACCGGGATCCAGTGGCGATCCGCCTTGTCCAGGGCGATCTGCGAGGTGCGGATCGCGCGGCGCAGCAGCGAGGTGTGCACCACGTCGGGCAGCAGGCCCTCGGCGGCCAGGAGCTCGCCACCGCGAGCGGCTTCCTTCTCGCCCTTCTCGTTGAGGTCGACGTCGACCCAACCGGTGAACAGGTTCTTCTGGTTCCACTGGCTCTCGCCGTGGCGGAGCAGGATGAGTCGGTACGTCGTGTCGGCCATGGCGTCCAGCTTAGTGGAGCCGGAAAACCCCTGGCCGGGGGCCTTTGGCCCTGTGTAACGTGTGCCGAGCTAGAGCGCCACTTACACTTGTCGGCTGAGCGAACCTGCCCGTACCGCTCGGCGGACGCCTGCCCTCGGGAGCCCCCACATGCCCGTCGCCCGACCCGCCCCCGGCCGGATCAGAGGACTTCTGCACGAGACGATGGGCGGGCTGCCGCGGCAGTTCTGGTGGCTCTGGACCTCGACGCTGATCAACCGGCTCGGGGCGTTCGTCGTGACGTTCCTCTCCCTGTACCTGACCCACGACCGCGGCTACTCGGACTCCTACGCGGGCCTGGTGGCCTCCCTGTTCGGCCTCGGCTCGGCGGTCTCGGCGCTCGGCGCGGGCGTCCTGACCGACCGGATCGGGCGCCGCCCGACTCTCGTCGCCTCGCAGCTCGGCACCGCGTTGTTCACCGCCGTGCTCGGCTTCGCGGACGGCCGGACGGCGATCGCGGTGGTGGCCTTCCTGGTCGGCCTCTGCAGCAACGCCTCCCGGCCGGCCGTCTCGGCGATCATCGCCGACCTCGTCCCGGCCGAGGACCGGGTCCGCGCCTACGCCCTGAACTACTGGGCGATCAACATCGGCTTCGGCCTCTCCGCCGCCGCGGCCGGCCTGATCGCCACCCACGGCTACCTCACGCTCTTCCTGCTCGACGCGCTCAGCACGCTGGTCTGCGCGGTGGTGATCTTCATCCGGATCCCGGAGACCAAGCCGGCGGCGCCGCCCGCAGCACAGGCGAAGGAGCCGGCGGTCGGCCTCGGCACGGTGTTCCGGGACGGCCGGTTCATGACGGTCGTCGCGCTCAACCTGCTGCTCGCCCTGGTCTTCCAGCAGGGCAGCACCACGCTGGCCGTCGGCATGGGCCACGCGGGCATCACGTCCACCGAGTACGGGCTGGTCATCGGCCTGAACGGGGTGCTGATCGTGGTGCTGCAGATCCCGCTCACCCGGTGGATGGAGGGCCGCTCCCGGACCGGGCTGCTGATCGCAAGCTGCCTGTTCGCGGGCTGGGGCTTCGGGCTGGCGGCGCTGGCCGGGTCGTCCGCATGGATCTTCGCCGGCTCGGTGGCGGTCTGGACGATCGGCGAGATCCTGAACGCCCCGACCATGATGAGCCTGGTCGCCGAGCTGGCGCCGACCCATGCGCGCGGGCGGTACCAGGGCGTCTACTCGCTCTCCTGGTCGCTCGCCTCGTTCGTCGGCCCGGCGGCCGGCGGTGTGCTGCTGGAGCAGGCGGGCCCGGTGATGCTGTGGGGTGTGTGCGCGGTCTGCGGCACGGTCGCGGCGATCGGGCACGTGCTGCTGGGCCGCCGCACGGGTGGCACGGCGGGCAGGGACCACGACGTGACGGACGTGCGGACGCCGGCGCCCGCCGAGGCCGTGAAGGCTCCGGCGGGCTCCTGAGGTCCGGTCACTCGGCCGCCGGGGCGGCCAGGTGGGCGAAGGCGGCCAGGTTGCGGGTGGACTCCCCGCGCTTGGTCCGCCACTCCCACTCGCGCCGGATCGCCGAGGCGAAGCCCAGCTCCAGCAGCGTGTTGAAGGGCTCGTCGGCGTTCTCCAGCACCGTTCCGAGCAGCTTGTCCACCGCGTCCGCGGTCAGCGCCTCCAGTGGCAGGCGGCCGGCCAGGTAGACGTCCCCGAGCGCGTCGATCGCGTAGGCGACGCCGTAGAGCCGGGTGTTGCGCTCCAGCAGCCAGCGGTAGACGGCCTCGTGGTTCTCGTCCGGGCGGCGGATCACGAAGGCGTTCACCGAGAGGGTGTGGTCGCCGACCCGCAGGGCGCAGGTGGTGCTCAGCTTGCGGGTGCCCGGGAGCGTCGCCACCAGCGTGTACGGGTCGGTGGCGGCCGGCTCCCAGGCCACCCCGGCGTGGTCCAGGGCGGCGCGCAGGAGGGTCAGGGCCTCGTCCTTGGTGCGGGTTGCCATGGGGGTGACGTTACTCGGCGGTACCGGTGGCACGCACCCGGCGGCCGCCACCCCGTCCGGGGTGTCAGACCAGACGCCGCCGGGCCCCGGGCAGCCGACCGGCCGGGCGGGCCAGGCTGCCGGCGTACACCTCGGCGGTGGTCGCCGCCGCGGTGTCCCAACCGAACCCGGCCGCGTGCCGGGCCGCCGCCGCCCCCCGCCGGGCGACCAGGGCCGGGTCGGTGACGTACGGCTCCAGCGCGTGCGACCAGTCCCGCGGGTCGTGGCCGCGCACCAGCGTGCCGGTCACGCCGTCCCGCACCGCGACCGGCAGCCCGCCGACCGCGGCGGCCACCACCGGGGTGCCGCAGGCCTGCGCCTCCAAGGCGACCAGCCCGAAGGACTCGCTGTGCGAGGGCATCACCAGGGCCGTCGCCGCCCGGTACCACTCGGCGAGCTTGGACTGGCCGACCGGCGGGTGGAAGCGCACCACGTCGCAGATGCCCAGCTGGGCGGCGAGCTTGTGCAGGCTCTCCGGCCGGGCCAACCCGGTGCCCGACGGGCCGCCCACCACCGGGACGACCAGCCGCTCGCGCAGGTCCGGCCGGCGGTCCAGCAGCTCGGCGACCGCGCACAGCAGCACGTCGGGCGCCTTCAGCGGCTGGATCCGGCCGGCGAAGAGCAGCACGGCGGCGTCCTGCGGCAGGCCCAGCCGGGCCCGCGCCGCCGCCCGCGCGTCCGGCCGCGCGTCCGGCCCGTCCGGCCGGAAGAGGTCCAGGTTGACGCCGGGGTGAACGACGGCCAGCTGGTCCGGTCGGGCGGAGTAGTGCAGCGCCAGCTCGGCGGCCTCCTCGGTGGTGTTCGCGATCAGCCGGTCGGCCGCCTCCACCACCTGGGTCTCGCCGATCACCCGGGCCGCGGGCTCGGGCGTGTCGCCCTCGGCCAGCGCGGCGTTCTTCACCTTCGCCATGGTGTGCATGGTGTGCACCAGCGGCACCCCCCAGCGCTGCGCGGCCAGCCAGCCGACCTGCCCGGAGAGCCAGTAGTGCGAGTGCACCAGGTCGTAGTGGCCGGGGCGGTGACCCGCCTCGGTGCGCAGCACCCCGTGGGTGAAGGCGCACAGCTGAGCCGGCAGGTCCTCCTTGATCAGGCCCTCGTACGGCCCCGCCGTGACGTGCCGCACCAGCACGCCCGGGGCCAGCTCGACGGTGGGGGCGTCGTCCGAGCAGGTCGCGCGGGTGAACACCTCGACCTCGACGTCGAGCTCGGCGAGGCGCTTGGCCAGCTCCACGATGTAGACGTTCATCCCGCCCGCGTCCCCGGTGCCGGGCTGGTGCAGCGGCGAGGTGTGGACGCTGAGCATGGCTATCCGGCGCGGGCGGCGGCGGCCCGTAACGAGCGCCTGGAACCGGCCGCGCGCGGGCGCGGCCGACTGGGCACGGCGTACCGAACGGACGGGGTGCTGGATCACCTGGCTGAAGCCTCCTCGTGTGCGGCCCGTCTCCGGCGGCCCGAGTTCGGCCCGCCGACTGTCCGGTGTGCGCTGCCCCGTCCGGGCACACATCACCACCAGTGTGCCAACCGCCCGGCCGAGGTCCGGCATTCCCGACCGGGCGCACTGATCGCGGGGCCGGGGATCATCGCAGGTGGGAGGCTGTGGTCGCGCGTCTCGGTACCCTTCTGGGCATGGCTGCCTCCTTCGACTCCGCGACCGCGCCCGCCCGCGGGCGGGCCGGGCGCCCGGTGGGGACGGTCACCCGGGGGACCACCAACACCAACCGGCTGCGGCGGATGGACCGCTGGATCGCCCACGCCCTCGGCCGCACCCTGCGCGCCGCCGACCGTCCGCCGGTGGCCGTCGACCTCGGCTACGGCGCCGCGCCCTGGACGGCCGTCGAGCTGGCCGGGCGGCTGCGGGCGGTACGGGCGGACGTCCGGGTGGTCGGGATCGAGATCGAGCCGGAGCGGGTCGCCGCGGCGCTGCCGTACGCCGAGCCGCCGCGGCTCACCTTCCGGCGCGGCGGCTTCGAGGTGCCGCTGGACGGCGGCACGCCGGCGCAGCTCATCCGGGCCGCCAACGTGCTGCGGCAGTACGACGAGGCGGCGGTGGCCGCCGTGTGGGAGCGGCTCTGCGCGCGGCTGGCGCCGGACGGGCTGCTCGTCGAGGGCACCTGCGACGAGATCGGGCGCCGGCACGTCTGGGTCGCGCTCGGCCCGGAGGGGCCGCGGACGGTGACCTTCGCGGCTCGGCTGGGCGGCCTCGGCCAGCCCTCCGACCTGGCCGAGCGGCTGCCGAAGGCGCTGATCCACCACAACGTGCCCGGCCGGCCGGTGCACCGGTTCCTGAGCGACTTCGACCGGGCCTGGGCGGCCGCGGCGCCGTACGGGGCGTTCGGGGCGCGGCAGCGCTGGGTGGCCGCGTGCACGGCGCTGGCGGGTGACTGGCCGCTGGTGGACGCCCGCGGCCGGTGGCGGCAGGGCGAGGTCACGGTGCCGTGGACGGCACTCGCGCCGTAGGAGGAGCGGCGCCGGATCCGGCAGTGACCCGTACGTTTCACTCGAACGAGTTATCGAATTCCCCTGGCGCGTTGACGCCCCGTCACGCCACGATGGAGGGCACCGAGCGGAGTTCAGCACCGCCGCCCGGTGCTCGCCCTGTTCAGCCGTCGCCACCTTCCCGCCGTTCCCCCTCCCGCTGCTCCCGCAGCGCCTGCCACGCCTGCTCGAACACCCCGTACATCTCCGCCCCGAACAGCACGAACCGCACCTCGTCCAGCCCCGCCCCGGCGTGCTCGTCACCGCCGTCCACCACCTCGGCGACGGTGGAGAGCGCGATCCGGGCCGCGTCGGCCGGCGGCCAGCCGTAGATCCCGGCCGACACGGCCGGGAACGCCACCGTGCGCGCACCCAGCTCCGCCGCCGCCCGCAGCGACTCGCGATAGCAGGAGGCCAGCAGCCCCGCCCGCTCCTCGTACTCCTCCGCCCTGTACACCGGCCCGACGGTGTGCACCACCCACCGGGCGGGCAGCCGCCCGGCCGTCGTCGCCACCGCCCGCCCGGTGGGCAGCCCCTTGCCCCAGTGCGAGGCGCGCAGCCGGCGGCACTCCTCCAGAATCTGCGGCCCGCCCTTGCGGTGGATCGCGCCGTCCACCCCGCCGCCGCCCAGCAGGGACGAGTTGGCGGCGTTCACCACCGCGTCCACCCGCTGTTCCGTGATGTCACCCTCGACCAGGGTGATCCGCGTCACCATCATGTACCCCCTTCTCCGCCCGCCCCGGCACCCGCTGGGGAACGGGCCCGAGCCGTCGTCCGAGTCCGATCACCACACCGTCACCGGCCTGGCAATAGCCACAACGGCGCCGATGGGCCAGAGCAATCCCCCGGAGATCACGTTATGGTCGCGAGACGTTCCCCGACGCAGGGTGCCAGGCGGGCACTGCGGACGGACGCCGGCCGTTACGCACTCGGGGAAAGGAAGGAACCACCGATGCCCGCAACGGGAGACGGGCGGGCACCTGGTGCCGCGGACCTGCCGGGCGCCCGCGACGGCGCCCGCCCCCGCCATGCCGTCAGCCGCCCGGCCGCGGCCGTTCCGCTGACGGACGCTCCCCCGATACCTCACCCGAGGTCGCAGGCCGGAAGCGTTCCGGCACCCGGCGACGCCCCCGCCGGCCCCGGCGGCGCACCGCTCAAACTGCTGGTGATCGAGGACGACGCCTCCGACGCCCAGCTGATCAAGGCGGCGGTGGCGGACAGCGGCACCTCCATCGAGGTCCACTGGGTCCGCGGCCTCGAACAGGCCACCCCCCTGCTGGCCCCCACCCCGGCCGGAAACCGGCGCGGACGCCCCCGCGCCAGCGAGTTCAGCTGCGTCCTGCTCGACCTCGCCGCCCCGGCCGACCTGCCACGCCCCGTCTGGGGGCCCCGCCCGGCCGCCGGCGGCGGAGGAACCGCCGACGGGCTGGAAGGCCTGCGCGAACTGCTCCGCCGGGCCCCGCACACCGCGGTCGTCGTCCTCACCGACGCGGCCGGAGCCGAACTCGGCGCCGCCGCCGTCGCCGCCGGCGCCCAGGACTTCCTGATCAAGCACGAGACGGACGGCCCGCTGCTCGCCCGGGCCCTGCGCTACGCCGTCGAACGCAAGCGCGCCGACGAGTCACAGCGCCGCCTGGTCGAGGCCGAACTGCGCGGCCAGGAGAACGCCCGCCTCCAGCGCCACCTGCTGCCCACCCCGCTGCTCGACGGCGCCGGCCTCTCCTTCACCCGGCGCTACCGCCCCGGTCGCCGCCGCGCCCTCCTCGGCGGCGACTTCTACGACGCCGTCCGCACCGACGACGGCACCGTCCACGTCGTCATCGGCGACGTCTGCGGGCACGGCCCCGACGAGGCCGCGCTCGGCGTCGCCCTCCGGATAGCGTGGCGCACCCTCGTCTTCGCGGGCCTCACCGGCGAGGCCCTGCTCACCACCCTTCAACACGTGCTGGAACACGAGCGGCGCAGCGACGAGATCTTCGCGACGCTCTGCATGCTCGTCATCGAACCCGGCACGGACGGCGGCGGCCGCGGCGGACCGGGCGCGCCCGGTGCCTGCGAGCGCGCCCGCCTCTACCTCGCCGGACACCCGGCGCCCCTTCTGCTCGGCCGGGACCACCAGCCGATGTCGCTCCCCTCCGACCTCGCCGGGCCCGCGCTCGGCCTCCTGCCGTGTCACGACAGGCAGGCCGCGTGGCCCGCCCACCACGTCGAACTCCGGCCCGGCTGGCGGCTGTTGCTCTACACCGACGGGCTGATCGAGGGCCGGGTGGGAGCCGGGTCCCGCCGCCTCGGGCAGGACGGGCTGGCGGACCTGGTCGGCGACCACCAGTCCGCCGGGCTGACCCGCGGCCGGCTGGTCGACAGCGCCATCGCCGAGGTCGAGGAGCTGAACGGCGGCGCGCTGACGGACGACGTCGCGGTGCTGCTGCTGGAGCGGAACCCGGTGCACCTGGTCCTCGGGTGAGGCACGGGCACACGGAAACGGCGGCGCCCGGGCAGGTGGTCCACCTGCCCGGGCGCCGCCGTTCTCGGCTCGGCCGGCTCGCGCGGCCTACCAGGGCCCGTACGGCCCCGTGTTGCTCCGGCCGCCGCCCCGGCCACCGCGGTTGGTCAGCTCACGGATCGCCGGGCGCACGTCCACCATGTAGACGATCGCGGCGACCAGTCCGGCGAGCGTCCCGATGCCGGTGAAGAAGTTCACCCCGAACAGCAGGTCCCAGCCGAACGCGACACCCAGGATCGTCAGCCAGAACGGCTTGGTCTTCTTGTCCGCCGCCCGGTAGGCGTCCTCACGGCGGGAGGCGCCGTCGAGCAGGGCGAACAGCTTGAAACCCAGGATGGCGACGGACAGCCACCAGATCGGGTTCAGATAGGCCAGGTCCAGGATCTGGGCCACTCCGCCCATCGCGGTCTCCTCTGTCTCTCGGATCCGGCGTGCGGTCCGCCGCCCGTCCTGGCACGGTGGTCCGTCCGCCCTGGTGTCAACGTCCCGCGGTCACCGGATGTGCCCCGTTCGGGGGCGGTTCACTCGCCTCGGTCGACACCCTTCCGGGCCCGGGCGTTCTTCTTCGGCGCGGACTCGGCGTCGCCCTCGACCAGCTCGGCCTCGACCGGCTCGTCGGCGGCGGGCTCCGCGGCCTCGACCGGCGCGCTCGGGCTGCCCGGGCGGGTGCGCTCGACCACGACCTTGCCGCGCTCGGCCAGCTCGTCGTACGTCTCCTTCGCCTTAACCGCCAGCTCGACCGCGCGGCCCACCTGCTGGATCGCGAAGTCCTGGGCCCGCTCCTGCAGGGTCTTGAGGTCGGTGGGGAGCGTCGTGACGGTCTCGGCGACCTTGGCCTGCGCCTCGGCCAGCCTGGCCTGCGCCTCGTGGAGGCGGGCGCCGGCCCGCTCCTGCGCGCCCTTGCGGTCCGCGGCCAGCGCCTCGACCTTGCCCGGAACTTCACGCAGCTTCTCGTAGGCGAGGTCGCTGGCGCCGGCGAGGGCGTACAGCGGCGTCGGGTCGGTGAGGGTCTTCTTGAGCTCGTCGGTGATCGGCATGACCGGTCCTCCCGGTGGATGTCTAGGTGGCTGGGCCGTCGGTCGTCGGAGCGCCGGTGCCGGTGCCGGCCGGGGCCGAGCCGTCGGACACCGTGCCCCGCAGGGCGGCGTTCTCCTTGAGGAAGGCGTCGTAGACCGCGAGCAGCGCCTGCTTCTGCTGCTCGTTGATCAGCGGATCGGCCAGGATCGCGGCCCGCAGTTCCAGGCCCTCACCCCGCCGTTCCTCCAGGATCCCGGCCTGGACGTAGAGCGTCTCCGCCGAGATCCGCAGCGCCTTCGCGATCTGCTGGAGGATCTCCGCACTGGGCTTGCGCAACCCGCGCTCGATCTGGCTGAGGTACGGATTGGACACGCCCGCGGCCTCCGCCAGCTGCCGCAGCGAGTACTGGGCGTTCCGGCGCTGTTCGCGGATGTACTCGCCCAGCGAGCCGACGTTCAGTGAGGCCATACCCACAGCCTGCAACACCGCGCTTGCAAATGCAAGCGGGGCGCTAGCAGTAGCAAACGGGTGACGGCGGAGTCGGGCAGCACGGACGAGCCGAGGCAGCGGCCGCGCCGCGGGGGCGGCCGCTCGGCGGGTCACCCGAGTTCGGGCACCCGGACCGGCATCAGGATGGAGAAGGTGCCGTCCCGGCCGGGCGTGCGGATCGCCAGGGGGGCGATCGGGCCGCCGAGTTCGAGGACCAGCTGCTCGGGACGGCCGACCCGCAGGGCGTCCAGCAGGAAGTCCCGGTTGACGGCCACCCGCAGCTCGCCCGGCGCGGGGTCGGCGTCGGCCGGGGCGACCGCGAGGCGGCCGTCCGGGGTGAGGGCGAGGACGGTGACCGTGCAGTCCTCGCCGTGCGGGCCGGACGGCAGGGTGCGGGTGGCGCCGGACTCGACGGCGCCGCGCAGGTCTGCGGCGGGCAGGCCGATCCGGTGCTGCGGGTCGAGCCGGGTGAGCGCGCGGTAGTCGGGGTAGTCGAGGTCGACGGTGGCGCCCTCGATCCGGTGGCCGCCGGTCTCGGCGCGGACCAGGCCGCCGCCGAGGGTCAGTTCGGCCTCGGCGGCGCCCGCGCCGAGCAGTGCGCGCAGGGCGTCCACCAGGGCGGTGGGGACGATCGTGCCGGTGGGCGGCGCAGTCTCGGGGGCCGCCGGGAGGGCCACCTCGGCGAGCGCCATCCGGTACCGGTCGGTGGCGACCAGGCGCAGCACCGTGCCGTCCAGGTCGAACAGCACCCCGGCGAGGACCGGGAGTTCGGGGTCGGCGCCGACCGCGAAGCGGACCGCGTCGAGGGCGGCGGCCAGTTCGTGGGCCGGGACGGTGAGCCGGAGTTCGGCGGGGGCGGTGGTCATCGGGTTCTCCCTCTGGTCGATCAGCGTGCGGATCAGGGAGAGCTCGCGGCGGGCGTCGGCGAGGCCGTCCTCCAGCCGGCGCAGGTGCGCGTCGACCACCCGGTGGGCCTCGCCGGAGCCGGGGGCCGCGCCGAGGACGGCGCGGATGCCGGCCAGCGGGAGGCCGACCCGGCGCAGCCGGGCGAGCAGCCGGGCGTCGGCTACCTGCCGGGGCCCGTACCAGCGGTAGCCGGACTGCGGGTCGACCCGGGCGGGGGTGAGCACGTCGGCGCCGTCGTAGTAGCGCAGGGTGCCGATGCCGAGGCCGCTCGCGCGAGCCAGTTCGCCGATGCTGTGCAGGTCGCTCTCCATGCCGGTGACTGTGGTGGCTCGACCAGGTCGAGGGTCAAGCCCCCTTCGTGCCGGCGGCGACGTGGCTGAGCTTGTGCGGGTTGCGGATGGAGCGCATCGCGGCGATCCGGGGCCCGCCGTCGGAGCCCTCGACAAAATCGAACGCCATCACGGAGTCGACCGCGCCGTCCACGGTGACGAGCAGGCCGGGCTGGCCGTTGACCAGGGCGGGTCGGGCGTCGGCGCCCTCGCCGAGCTGGCTGAGCACGCCGAGGATGAAGCGGGCCACCTTGTCGGCGCCGGTGATCGGGCGCAGCGCGGCGCGGACCACGCCGCCGCCGTCGGTCCACGAGGTGACATCGGGGGCGAGCAGTTCCAGCATCCGGTTGAGGTCGCCGCCGGCGCAGGCCGCGAGGAACTCGTCGGTGGCCCGGCGGCGCAGCTCCGGCGGGGCGTCGTAGCGCGGCCGGCCGGCCTGGACGTGCGCCTTGGCCCGGCTGCCGACCTGGCGGCACGCGGCCTCGGTGCGGTCCAGGGCCTCGGCGATCTCCTTGTAGGAGAAGCCGAAGGCCTCCTTGAGGACGAAGACCGCCCGCTCCAGCGGGGAGAGGCTCTCCAGCAGCACCATCACGGCGAGCGAGACGGTCTCGGCGCGCTCGACGTCCTCGGTCGCGTCCGGCTCGGTGACCAGCGGCTCGGGCAGCCACGGGCCGACGTAGGACTCGCGACGGACGGCGGCCGAGTCGAGCCGGTTGAGGGCGAGGTTGGTGACCGTCCGGGCCAGGTAGGCGCCCGGGTGGGCGACCGGGCCGGTGACCCGGCTCCAGCGCAGCCAGGTGTCCTGGACCAGGTCCTCGGCGTCGGCGACGCTGCCGAGCATGCGGTAGGCGATGCCGAAGATCATGCGCCGGTGCTGCTCGAACTCGGCGAGGCCGGGGGAGTCGATGGTGTCGGTCACCCGGCCGACGCTACCTCAGCGCGGCCGCCGGGCACCGGGGTGTCAGCCGAGGAAGGCGTCGTACGCGGGGGCGAGCAGGGTGGCGAGGTCGCGGCCGCGCACGGTGATGCCGGACGGGCCCAGGCGGCGCAGCGAGGGCTCGTCGGGCTCGCCGTCCTGCTGTGCCTCCGCGCGCAGAGTGAAGTCGCCGCGCCAGTACGAGGCGACGTTCACGGCAGGTGCGTCCACCGCAGGGGCGTCCATCGCAGGGGTGGTGTCGGGCTCGGTCATCCGTCCTCCTCCTCGGCCACCGCGTCGTCGCGGGTGAGCTCGACCAGTTCGCGCAGCGCGTCGGCGGGCAGGTCGGTGAGCCAGCGCTCGCCCTCCCCCACCACCGTGTCGGCCAACGAACGCTTGGCGGCGAGGAGTTCGTCGATCCGCTCCTCGACCGTACCGACGCAGACCAGCCGGCGGACCTGGACGTCCCGGCGCTGGCCGATCCGGAACGCACGGTCGCTGGCCTGCTCCTCGACCGCCGGGTTCCACCAGCGGTCGAGGTGGATCACCTGGTTGGCGGCGGTCAGGTTGAGTCCGGTGCCGCCGGCCCGCAGCGAGAGGATGAACACCCGTGGCCCGTCGGGGGACTGGAAGCGCTGGACGAGCTCCTCGCGGCGGGCCCGGGAGAGTCCGCCGTGCAGATACAGCACCTCCTCGCCGAGCCGCCGGGCCAGGTACGGGCGGAGCATCGCGCCGAACTCGGCGTACTGGGTGAAGACCAGCGTGCGGTCGCCCTCGGCGATCGCCTCCTCGAGGAGTTCGGCCAGCCGGGCGACCTTGCCCGAGCGCTCCCCCAACGCCGAACCGTCGTGCAGCAGTTGGGCCGGATGGTTGCACACCTGCTTGAGCTTGCCGATCGCGGCCAGCACGGTGCCGCGCCGCTCCACGCCCTTGATGCCCTCGACCCGCCGCAACAGGTCGGCCACCACCGCCTGGTAGAGGCCGGCCTGCTCGGCGGTGAGGTTGCACCAGACGGTCATCTCCTGCTTCGCCGGCAGCTCGGCCGCCACCGCCGGGTCGGTCTTGAGCCGGCGCAGCACGAACGGGGCGGTGCGGCGCCGGAGTTCGGCGGTGCGGTCCGGGCTGCGGTGCAGCTCGACCGGGATCGCGTAGCGCTCCTTGAAGCGCTCGGCCGGGCCGAGCAGCCCGGGGTTGGCGAAGTCCAGCACGGCGTGCAGCTCGGACAGCCGGTTCTCCACCGGGGTGCCGGTCAGGGCGATCCGGTGGACGGCCACGGGCAGGGCGCGGATCGCCCGGGCCTGCGCGGTGCCGGCGTTCTTGATGTGCTGCGCCTCGTCGGCGACGACCCGGCGCCAGCGGACCTCGCGCAGGGCGGCGAGGTCGCGCTGGACCACGCCGTAGGTGGTGATGACGAGGTCGGCGTCGCGGACGGCGGCGGCGAGTTCGTCCGGTCCGAGGCGGCCGGCGCCGTGGTGGACGTGGCGGCGCAGGCCCGGGGCGAAGCGCTCGGCCTCGCGCTGCCAGTTGCCGACCACGGACATCGGACAGACGACGAGGGTCGGGCCGGTCCTTTCCCCCTGCTCGGCGGCCAGCAGCGCGAGGGTCTGGACGGTCTTGCCGAGGCCCATGTCGTCGGCCAGGACGGCACCCAGGCCGAGCCTGGCCATGGTCCGCAGCCAGGCCAACCCCCGTTCCTGGTACGGGCGGAGGGTCGCACGGAAGTCCGGCGGGAGGTCGGGCACCGGGGCGGGGGCCGTTCGCCCGGCGAGCAGGTCACCGAGCGGTCCGTCGACCCGGACGCCGGTGACGGGCAGCCCGGCGACCGTGGCCTCCGGATCGAGTGCCATGCGCAGGAGCTGGGCCGCGGTGAGGGCGCCGTCGCGCCGGTGGTTCAGGAAGGAGAGCGCGGCGGCGATCTGCGCCGGGTCGGCCTCCAGCCAGGTGCCGCGCATCCGGACCAGCCCCTGTTTGGCGGCGGCCAGTTCGGCGAGTTCCTGCTCGTCGAGCGGGTCGCCGTCCGGGCCGAGCGCGGCCTGCCAGCGGAAGGCGACCACGGCGTCCCGGTCCACCTGGCTGGTGACCGCGAGCGAGCCGGGCGCGGGCGGGCCGGCGACGTGCAGGGCGAGCCCCAGCCGGGGCTTGCGGCGCCACCAGGCGGGCAGCAGCACGCCGAAGCCGCTCTCGGCGAGGGCGGGCGCGCCGGTGCGCAGGAAGTCCAGCGCCCCGGCCCGGTCGAGCGGGAGGACGGACGGGCGGGAGCGGTGGCGCAGCCCGTCCAGCTCGGGCCAGCGGTGGGCGGCGCGGGCGAGTTCGGCCGTCAGCACGCCGGCCGGGTCGTCGGCCTTGCGGGCGAGGACGGCGAGCGCGGCGCCGCCCTCGTGCAGGTCGGCGGCGCGGACCAGCAGGGAGGGCTCGTCGGCGGCCTGGAGCAGGAACTCCACCTGCCAGGCGTCGTCGGACGGGCGGCCCTCGGGGTCGTCCGGGTCCGGCCCGAGCGGCTCCAGCAGGCGGAAGCAGAGCCGCAGCGCGGGGTCGGTGGGCTCGGCGGCGGCGTACCAGGCGGAGAGCCGGCCGTGCAGGTCGGCGAGGTCGGCCGGATCCGCGGCGAAACGGCCGTCCGGAGCGGACAGTGCCGCCAGCCAGTGCTCGGCGGCGCCCGTCGGTGCGCCGGCGCCGCGCAGGAGCGGGGGCGCCGTGGCGAGGGCGGCCCGGGCTTCGACGTCCACCAGGGCGGTCAGCACGGCGTCCACCAGCGCCTCGCCGGTGACGCCGGTGGCGGGCCACTCCCCCAGCGCGACCGGCGGGCAGCCGGCCGCAAGGGCGGCGGCCTCCCGGCGGCCGGCGGGCGTGAGGTCCGGGCGCCAGCGGGCCTGCGGGGCGCCGTCCGTCAGGACGGGAGCCGGCAGCACCCGGCCGCCGCCGACCGTCCGCCAGGCGAGGTCGTGCACCCCGGTGAGCCAGCGCAGCGAGGGCCCGTGGACGACGTCGACGCGCCCGGTGCCGGGCAGATCCGTGCCGGTCACGGCCCAGTGCGGGTCGAAGACCTCGCCCAGCAGCTGGGCCGCCGCCCCCTCGTCGAAGAGCAGCGCGGGTACCCGCCAGGGCGCGAGCGCCGCCCCGCCGCGCACGGGGGTGACCGGGAGGTCGGGCGAGGGCGCGGGCAGGCCGCCGACGGTGGGCAGCAGCAGGGTGGCCCAGCGCTCGGGCGCCTGCCCGGCCAGCCAACCGAGGCCCGGGCCGATCCCGCCGAGCACGGCGGCCACGTCGGCGGCCGTGCAGGCGTAGGGGTGGGCGCGCGGGGACGGCCGGACGGGCGGCGCCTCGGCCGTCGCGGCGGGATAGCGGCGGGCGTCCTCGGCCCAGAGCGCCAGCCGGCCGTCCGCGCGCCAGAGCGCCTGCAGGACGAACATGGGCGGGCCTCTCGGGGTCGGCGGAACCGTCTTCGAAGACTAACGGCGGCCTCGGACAAATCAGTCGGACGCATGGTTGAAAGTTGAACGATGCGGGTCTATGGTGGAGACCAAGAAGTTGAAGCCTAAACAACTGGCTTCGAACCCGAGGAGGAGCCATGGGCCTGTTCAACCGCACCAAGACCGCCGCCGCCCCCGCCACCACGGCCGTCGCCACCGTCGTCGGGACCCCGGCCGGCCCGGACCTCGCCCACCTGACCGGCGACTGGGCGATCGACACCACGCACAGCGAGATCGGCTTCTCGGTCCGCCACGCGATGGTCACCAACGTCAAGGGCCGCTTCACCGACTACGACGGCAAGCTGCACCTGGACGGCAGCGCGCCCGGCAACTCCTCCGCCGAGCTGGTGATCAAGGTCGCCAGCATCGACACCAACCAGGCCCAGCGCGACGAGCACCTGCGCACCGGCGACTTCTTCGCCGCCGAGGCCTACCCGGAGATCCGCTTCCGCAGCATCTCGACCGAGCGGCTGCGCGGCGACTCCTTCCGGATGACCGGCGAGCTGACCATCAAGGACACCACCCGCCCGGTCGTCCTGGACCTCGACTACACCGGCAGCGCCACCGACGCCTACGGCGCCGAGCGGGTCGGCTTCGAGGGCTCGGCCGTCGTCGACCGCACCGACTTCGGCCTGACCTACAACGCGGCGCTGGAGACCGGCGGCGTGCTGATCGGCGAGAAGGTCAAGCTCAGCTTCGACATCTCCGCCGTCAAGGCGGCCTGACCCGGCCGTCCACGGCCGTCGTCCCGCCACCACCGGACCCGCACCGCCCCTGCCGACCCCCGAGCGGCAGGGGCGGTGCGCCGTTCCGGCAGAACAACGGGCGGACGCCCGGCATTTCCGCCGGGGAACCCTCTCCGATGCGGCATGTTCGCCGGGGCTCAGCCCGGCAGCAGGGCCGCGTCCGCCGCCGGCAGCCAGCTGCCCGGTGGGCGGCTCAACCAGCCCTCGGCCGCGCCGAGTTCCGCCGCCGCCGCGGCCAGCGCCGCCAGGCCCGGGTGCCGCATCCCGGGCCGGTGCACCAGGCTGACCAGGCTGAGCGGCACCGGCTCGACCAGTGGCACGTTCACCGCGCCCGGGATGTGCGGGCCGCCGACCGTGGTCAGCATCGGGTCGCGGTGCCGGGCGAGGTACCGGGCGGTCTCGTCCACGCCCACCGGCGGCACGTACGGCGCCGCCGCCGTCAGCCCGTGCTCGCGCAGCAGCCGGGCGCCGAGGTCGGCCCACTCGGTGGTGGCCGGGTTGCCCGCGCAGATGTCGACGGGGTGCCCGGCCAGGTCGGCGAGGCGCAGCGCCGGACGGCCGGCCAGCGGGTGGGTGTCCGCCATCATCACCGAGATCCGCTCCAGCCGGACCGGCCGCTGGGCGAGTTGGCCGCGCAGTTCGGCGGTCAGCCCGGCGAAACGGCCGAACGAGACGTCCAGCCGGTGGGCCAGCAGTTCGGCGGCGGCCGCGGCGAGGCCGCCGTGGAAGCGGGCCAGCAGTTCGCCCTCCGGCCGGGCGGCCCGGGCCCGGGCGAGCACCCGGTCGGCGGTCAGGTCGGGGCCGGTGACGTCGCTGTTGAGGTCGAGCAGCAGGGGCCGCTCGGCAGTGCCCGCGACGATCTCGTCGTGCAGCGCGAGGAGTTGGCGGGCCTGCGGCAGCAACCGCAGCCCGGCCGGGGTGAGTTCGACGCTGCGGGTGGTGCGGGTGAACAGGGCGTCGCCGAGCAGCCGCTCCAGCGTGCGGATGTCCCGGCTGAGCGCCTGCTGGGCCACGTGCAGTTGCCCGGCGGCCCGGCCGAAGTGCAGCGTCTCGGCCGTCGCGACGAAGCCGCGGAGCAGGCGGGGGTGCAGGTCACGGGACATGGCGACAGATTAACAACACCGTGTTGTGAGTGCGGCGGAACAGGTGTTGGACCGGCGCCGGTCGCCCGGGCGAGGCTGTACGCATCCCCCGACGACTCCTCAGGAGCCCGATGCCCTCGCGCGCCCTTTTCGCTTCCTACCGGCGGCTGTTCGCGGCCCCCGGCACCGCCGCCTTCACCCTCGCCGGGCTGCTCGGCCGGCTCGCGTTCTCGATGACCGGCGTCTCGCTGGTGGTGCTGATCGCCGAGCGGCGCGGCTCGTACGCGCTCGCGGGCACCGTCGCGGCGGCCGGGCTCGCCACCGGCGCGGTCGGGATGCCGCTGCTCGGGCGGCTGGTGGACCGGTACGGGCAGGCGCGGGTGGCCGTCCCGGCCACGCTGTACAACGCCGTACCGCTCCTCGGCCTGCTGCTCTGCGTCCGGCTCGGCGCACCCGACTGGGCGCTGTACGCCTGCTGGGCGGCCTGCGCGGCGGCACCCAACCTCGGCGGCATGGCGCGGGCCCGCTGGGCGCACCTGTACCGGGCCGACCCGGCCGCCCGGCACCTGGCCAACTCCTTCGAACAGGCGCTGGACGAGCTCTGCTTCATGGCCGGGCCGGTCCTCGGGATGCTGCTCTGCACGACGGTCGCCCCGGAGGCAGGACTGCTCACCGCCGGGACGCTCGGCACCACCGGCACCCTGCTGTTCGCCGCCCAACGACGGACCGAACCACCGCTGTCCCGGCCTTCTTCGACGCCCCACCACGGCTCGCCGATCCGCGTACCCGGGCTGCGGGTGCTGCTGCTGACCTTCATCGCCACCGGCGCGGTCTTCGGCTCGACGGAGATCACCACCGTCGCGTACGCCGACTCGCTCGGCCACAAGCCGGTCGCGGGCGGGCTGCTGGCGCTGGTCGCGGCCGGCTCCTGTGCGGCCGGGCTGCTGTTCGGACTGCTGGCGTCGCGCAAGACCCCCGGGGTCCGCTTCCTGCGCGGGGTCGCGGCGATGGCCGGGCTGCTGTTCCTGCCGCTCGCCGCCGGGCTGGGCGGTGCCGGGCTCGGCCTGCTCGGGGTGGCGCTGTTCGCGGCCGGCACGGGCACCGCGCCGACCATGGTGACCGGCATGACGCTCGTCCAGGAGCTGCTGCCGCAGCGGCAGTTGAACGAGGGCATGGCGGTGGCGGTGTCGGGCATCGTGGTCGGCATCTCGGCCGGCGCGGCGCTCGCCGGGACGGTCGCCGAACACACCGCGCCCGGCACCGGCTACGCGCTGCCCGCCGGGGCGGCCGCCCTCGCCCTGCTGATCGCCCTGGCCGGACGGCGGCACCTGATCGGTTCAGGTCCTGGGCCGCGGCCGGCGGAGAATTCCGAACGGGTTGTCAGTGCGGCGCGCTAGCGTTCGGACATGTCGACCATCACGTACGTCCGAGGCGACGCCACCGCGCCCCAGGCCAAGGGCGTCAAGGTGATCGCGCACGTCTGCAACGACCTCGGCGGCTGGGGCAAGGGCTTCGTCGTCGCGATATCGAAGCGCTGGCCCGAGCCGGAGGCGGCGTTCCGGCGCTGGCACCGGGAGCGGGCGCGGAACGACTTCGGGCTGGGCGCCCTGCAGCTGGTGCAGGTCGAGCCGTACGTCTGGGTGGCCAACCTGGTCGGCCAGCGCGGCATCCGGACGGGCCGCTCCACGGGTGTGCCGGTGCGGTACGAGGCCATGGACGCCGCGCTGGCCGCCCTGGGCGAGCGGGCGCGGGAGCTCGGCGCCTCCGTCCACATGCCGCGGATCGGCTGCGGCCTGGCCGGCGGGCGCTGGGAGCTCGTCGAACCACTGGTGACGGCACGGCTGGTGGAGCGGGGGGTGCCGGTGACGGTCTACGACTACGACTGAGCCGCGGGCCACGTGTACACGTACTCGGGCAGCAGGTGGCCGCCCGGGAAGACACCCTCCTGCGCCGCCGTCCGCCGGCCGCCCTCGCGCTCGTAGAAGGCGACGGCACGGGTGTTGTCGCGCAGCACCTCCAGGTACAGCGCCGCACCCGGATGACGCTCCGCGACGTGCGCGCGGGCCTCGGCCAGCAGGGCGCGGCCGATGCCGCCGCCGGTGCGGCCGGGCCGGACGTGCAGGTTGTCGAGCAGCACCCGGCCGTCCGGCTGCGGGACGAGGTAGGCGAACCCGACCGCCTCACCGGCCCGTTCGGCGATCAGCAGTTCCGGCGTGTCGACCGGCTCCCCGTAGTCGGCGGTCAGCCGCAGCGCCCACAGTTCGCGTCGCTCGGCGGCCAGCCCGTCGCCGATCGCCTCGGCGGGGACGATGCCGCGGTAGGCGGTCCGCCAGCTGAGGGCGTGGAGGTCGGCGACGGTCTCGGCATCGTGCGCCCCGCCGCGCCGAATGGCGGTCTCATCGGATCCGATCATGTGACGAGCCTCCCACACCCGCCGCATTGAACATGTTCAATCGCGCCCGCTACAGTGCGAGCATGCTTTTGAACGCGTTCGAAATGAACGGGGGCGGAGCGGCGGCACCGGATGCGGAGGGGGCATCCGGTGCCGTACGCACCGACACCGGTTGGAGCCTGCTCTCCGGCTAGGCTCATTCCCGTGGCAGACCTCGAAGCGACCAACGGAACGGACGGCACGAGCGGTACGGCCGAAACGGCAGCCGCCACCCCCGAGGCGGAGGGCGGAGCGGCCGTGGCCGTACCGCCCGTCGAGCCACGGGGCAGTCGCGCCCAGCCGAAGACGGACAAGAGCGAGGCCACCCGGGCGCTGATCCTGGAGACGGCGATGCGCCTGTTCCAGGAGCGCGGCTACGAGAAGACCACGATGCGTGCCATCGCCACCGAGGCGGGAGTTTCGGTCGGCAATGCCTACTACTACTTCTCGGCGAAGGAATTCTTGATCCAAGGATTCTATGACCGGATGACGTACGACCACGCGGCGGACGCCAGGAATCGCATGGCCGGTACGCGGGACTTCGCCGAGCGCCTGCAGATCGCGCTGACCTCCTGGCTCGACACTGCTGCTCCGTACCACGAGTTCGCGGCGCAGTTCTTCCGGACGGCCGCCGATCCGAACAGCTCGCTGAGCCCGTTCTCCAACGAGTCCCACCCGGCGCGGGCGACCGAGGTCGAGCTGTTCCGCGACGTCCTGCAAGGCTCCGAGCTGGCGCCCAAGCTGGACGCCGAGCTGGTGGAACTGCTGCCCGACGTCCTGTGGCTGAACCTCATGGTCGTGGTGCTCTACTGGGTGTTCGACCGCACACCGGACACCGAGCGGACGCGGGAATTCGTCCGGCGGTCGACTCCCATGGCCGCCCGGGTCATCAACCTCTCCCGTTATCGGGTCTTCCGGCCGATCGTCCGCGACGCCAAGGGCCTCATTCAGGATTTCATCCTGCCCACCATCGGCAAGACCGCCACGAAATAGCGTCCAGGTCGTTTGCGAACGCCGAGAGCCGGCCCGCGGACGTGCGGGCCGGCTCTCGGGCGCAGGACGAGCGAGTCCTCAGAAGTTGTCCGGGTTCCAGGCCAGCAGCGGCGTCCGCAGCAGGAGGTCCGCCGCCGCGGCCGCGCCCGGGCGCAGCTCGGTGACCAGGCCGGCCGCGGCCAGCCGGGGAAGGGTCTCGCCGCCGAGGTAGAGCGTGCCCAACTCGGAGGCTCCCAGGGCGAGGTCGGCCGCGTCCTCGGTCGGGGTGCATCGGCCCGTGCCGTCGGCCGCGACCTCGATCGCCCAGCGACCGGCCGCGAAGCCGAGCCGGTCCTCGACGTCCAGCACCACGCGCCCGGGTGCGCCGTACGTCCGGGCGTTGAACGCGGCCTCGACGTCGAGTACGCGAAGCCAGGTGAAGTCGGCGTTGTCCTCGTACGGCGTCGCGGCGCGCGGGTCCTGGAGCAGGAGCGGCAGCGGATCGTCCGGGCCGATGTTCTCGGCGACGACCTTGCGCACCCAGTCGACGGAGAAGACGAAGCGCCACAGCTCGGCGGCCGTCGCCCGGTCGAGGGCGAAGAAGTCGACCACGGTCAGGGTGCAGTTCGGATAGCTGCCGTCCCAGGTGTCGTCGACGCGGTAGGCCACCAGGCCGGTGGCGGCGCCCTGGGCGTCCCGGTGGACGGCGACGAACGGCTCCTTGAACTCGAAGCCCGGGACGTTGACTTCGCCGGTGTTGCGCTTCCACCACACGTCGTCGCGGGCCAGCGCGCCGGGCTGGGTGAGCCGCCAGCGGTCGTGGAGCTCGGGCCCGATCTTGCGGGCCTCCTCCATGGTGACGAAGTCGATCCGCCCGCCGGGCACGGTGGGCACGCCGTCGCGCAGGCCGCGGCTGCGCTGCAGGTCGACGTCCCAGCCGTGGCCGCGGGTGGCCGGGCCGAAGCCGTACCGGCCGTAGATGTTGTACTCGGCGGCGATCAGGACGGCGACCGCCGAGCCGCGCGCACGGGCCGCGGTGAGGTCCCGCCGCATCATGGCGCTGAGCAGCCCTCGCCGGCGGTGGGTGGCGCTCACCGTGACGCCGGTGACCGCGTCGGCCTGGACGGTGGCCCCGCCCGGGACCGTCAGCTCGACGTCGAAGCTGCGGAAGGTCGCGATGCAGCGGCCCTCGTCGAAGGCGCCGAGCATCCGCCCGGGCTCCCACTGGAGGCGGCGGTACTCGGCCGCGCTCTCGACGTGCGAGCGGAGGAAACCGAGAGCGAGCGCCCGGTCCCACGCCGCGACCTCGTCCTCGGCGACCGCGCGGATCTGGATTCCGTTGACAGTCTCGACGGCGTCACCGTCGAAGGAGTTGCCCATTGGGCCACGGTACGACCGCCCGCCCGATGGCGGCACCTCATTTATCCGTGCCCGACCCGGCGTGCTCTCCGGGCTCCACCACCCAGTGGTGGCAGTGCAGTACGCGGTCCGCGAAGTCCACCTCCCGCTCGCCGAGCAGCCGGAAACCGAGCGCCCGGCAGATGCCGTTGGACGGTCCGTTGGTGACCGCGGGGAACGCGTGCACCGAGCCCCAACGGCCGTCCCGCGCGGCCTGGTCCAGCAGCTGCCGGACGGCCGCCTTGGCGAGGCCGCGCCCCTGGTACTCGGGCAGCACCATCCAGCCGATCTCGCTGATCGCGGCGCCGCCGTCCTCGTTGGACCCGCGGGACTCTCGGGACTCTCGGGACTCGTGGGACTCATGGGACCAGAGCGCTATCCCGCCGGCCACGGCCTCCCCCGGCCCGGCCCCGTCCGGAACGACGATCATCCTGATCCAGGAGCGGTCCTCGGCCGCCTCCCGGACCTCGTTCCGCAACCGCTCGACGACCCGCTCCTTTGGCAGCGGCCCGCCCAACTCGGCCATCATCACCGGGTCGCACCGCATCCGGACGTACGCCTCGGCGTCGCTCTCCTCGACGTCCCGCAGCCGCATCGCGCCTCCCCACCAACAGTCGGAACGGTCACGCTAGCGGTGGGCACCGACGGATCGCCAGAGCCCGCTGGTGCGGCCGGCCGCGCCCTGGAATCCTCGTCCCGGTTCAGACACGCACGATCTCTTCAGGGGGAACCATGGACGACGACTACCTCCGCCACCTTCACGCGGTGAAGGCCTACGAAAGGCGGAGCAATCTGGCGAAGCTGCTGGGGACGCTGACGGTCGTCGGCTGGATCTGGGCGATCTGGCTGGCGTTCTACCCGGCCGACGCCTACGACGGCAGGGTCGACTGCGGCTCCCCGGTGTTCTCCGGAGCACGGGGGGACCGGTACGACTCGGCGACCTGCGACTCCCGCGCGGCCGAGCGGATCCGCGGGGCGGTCGGCGTCTCCGTCCTGACCGTCCCGCTCTCCGCCGCCTGGATCTGGGGCGGCGTCCTGCTCCGCACCCGGCGGGAGGAGTTGCAGTCCCACGGCTGACCGCACCGGATGGTCCTCACCGGTTCGCCGCGTCCGGCACCCTCTACGGGCGGGCGTAGAAGTTGGGCGTGCCCATGATCCAGAGGCTGGCCTGCTTGACCGGCATGCCGGTGCGCGGGGCCTCGATCATCTGGTCGTCGCCGATGTAGAGGCCGACGTGGTGGATGTCGGCGGCCCGGCCGGTGGCGGTCCAGAAGACCAGGTCGCCGGGGCGGAGGTCGCGGTAGGTGATCGGGGTGCTCTGGGCGTACTGGTCGGCGGCGAAGTGGTTGAGCCGCTTACCGCCCTCCCGCCAGGCCATCATGGTCAGCCCGGAGCAGTCGTAGCCGCCCGGGCCATCGCCGCCCCAGACGTACGGCAGGCCGATCTTGGACCGGGCGAAGGCGACGGCCGCAGCCGCGCCCTCGGCCGACCACGGACGGGCGGGCGGCGCCGCCGGACCGGACTTGGCGGCAGCGGCAGCGGCGGCTTCGGCCGCGGCCCGGGCGGCGGCCTCGGCCTCGCGCGCGGCGATCGCCTCCAGGGCCTCGCGGCGCTGCCGTTCCAGCTCGACGGTGGTGTCCCGGGCGGCGGCCAGGTCGGCCAGCAACTGCTCGCGGCGTTGCCCGATGGCGGCCACCTCCGTCTGCTGCGCCGCCAGCCTGGCCTCCGCCCGGCTCCTGGCCGCGCCCACCTCGGCGGCGGCCTTCCCCGCGGCCTCGGCGGCGGCCCGGGCGGCGGCGGAGGCACGGCTCGCGGCGGCCGCCGTGGAGGTGGCGGCGTCGAGGATCCGCCGGGCGCGATCGCTGGCGACGCCGACCGCAGCAGCTCGGTCGGCGGCCTCGCGCGGGCCGCGTGCGCCGAGCAGGGCGTTGAGCGCGGACAGTTCGGCGCCGGCGCCCTGCCGGTAGGTCTCGCCGGCGAGTAGGGCGGCGTCCTCGGTCGCGGCGGCGCGGTCGGCCTCGGCCTCGGCGGCCCGCCCGCCGGCGGCGGTCTCCTCGGTACGGGCCCGGGCGAGAGCGAGCTGCGCTCCGTTGTAGGCCTCGACGGCCTGTTCGGCGCTCCGGCCGGCCCGGTCCAGCTCCGCCTGGGCGGCGGTCAGCCCGGCCTCGATGCCGGCCACCGACGCGGCCTTGCGGTCGGCCTCGGCGCGGGCCCGGTCGACGTCCTCCGCGGAGGGGTACGGGTCGGCTCCGGCGGCCGGTTCGGGATCCGCCCGGGCGGCCTGGGCGGCGGGGAACAGCCCCAGCTGGGCGGTGAGGAGGAGCAGGAGGGTCGTCAGGAACCTGCGCGTCACGAGACATCCCTTCTCACGGAACGGGGTCGGACGAGTCACGCGTCGGACAGAGCAGCGGACGGGCGGTTCGGCAAGGCACCCCATCGCGCCACAAAACAGCCATTCGTCGCATATGGTCTCAAGCCGGGCGCTCTTCACACGCCGAACGCGCACAGCCGGACGGGTGATCATCAGATGATCCGATCAGGCCTCAAGTCCGGCCGGGCGCACGAGGCGCACCAGGCGCACCAGGCACACGAAGGCGAACCAACTACCGGATGATCCGGCGGGTGTGCGTCCGCACGTGCGGGTGCCGTTCGGGCCGGGGCTCCAGCCCGAGCGGCCGGACCGCGTACGTGCGGTTGCGCCCGGCCCGGACCGTCCGGCGGCGCTGCTGCGCCCGGCGCCCGCGGCCGTGCCCCGTCCCGGGCACCCCGTCGACGGAGACCTCGTGCGCCGCCGCCGGACCGTGCGCTGCGCCCGCGGCGGCCCCGGCGACAGCCGTCCGGGCGGCAGCAGCCGACCGCCGGTCCGCGAGCCGCGCGGAGCGCCGGGCCAGCGCCCGGGCCTCATGGGCGTCCAGGTGGGCGGTGGCCCGGGCGGCCATCCGCTCGGCCACCCGGTGGGCGGCGGGGTGGTTGGCCGACACCTTGTCGGGCGCGCCGGCGATCAGGTCGAAGAACCAGGTCCGCGCCCGGTCCGCCCGCCGGTGCAGCAGGCGCTCACGCCGGAGCGCACGCGCCCGGCGGCGGGGGCGCGTGGCGTACAGCCAGCGGGCCCACGGGCTCGTCGGCCGGGCCAGCCGGATCGCGCCGATCCAGGAGAGGCCGGGGACCATGATGCCGAGCAGGCCGGTCCACACCTTGCCCTTGAGCAGGGTGATCACCGAGGCCAGCGCGTTGACGGAGATCACGCTGACCAGCCCCCACCGGGTCTCCTCCCCGGGCACCACGCCGAGCGGCACGTACCCAACCAGCAGCAGGGCGGTGAACAGGATCCCGAAGATCACCGCGTCCACCGACTTGCGGCCCTGCTCGCTCCAGTACACGTCGTCCAGGTGCAGGATCAGCGCGAACTCGTCCAGCACCAGGCCGCAGCCCATGCCGAAGATCAGCCCGAACCAGTCGATCCACGGGTGCCCGCCGTAGGTGGCGAACACCCCGATGCCGCCGACCAGCAGGAAGCCCAGGCCGAACACCATGTGGTGGATGTGCAGGCCGCCGGGGGTGACGTTGCCGGGCCACCAGCGCACCTGGGCCCGGATCATCCGCACGCTGAACCGGATGAAGACGAAGGAGGTGATGAACCCGACCAGCAGCAGGAGCAGCGGTTGTTTGTGCGCGGCGACGATGTGCTCGCGGTAGCCGTCCAGCAGTGTGGTCATGGGTCTTACCTTCGTTCCTGGTCCTGCGTCCTGCCCGCCGTGACGTGGCCCGGAGGCCGACACCGGTCCGACGCGGTCAGAAGCCCCGGGTGCGCTTGGCGGCCCGGCGCGGCTCGGCCGGGTACAGGGAGGGACGCTCGGCACCGACGGGAAGCTTCAGGAACAGCCGGGCGACCTCGCCACCGAGGTTCACACCGATGGCCAGCGCCATCGCGATCGCCGCCGCCCGGGTGATCGACACCAGGCCGGCGCTGGAGTGCCCCTGGGCGAAGGCGAGCATCCCCAGGTAGAGCGCCGAACCGGGCATCAGCGGGCCGATCGCGGCGGTCACGTACGGCAGCGCGGAGCCGTTGCGGTAACGCGCCATCAGCTGGCCGAAGAGTCCGACCAGGCCGGCCGCCACCCCGGTCGCGACGATCGGGGAGATGCCCGCGTTGTGGACCAGCGCGCCGTAGCTGGACCAGCCGATGCCGCTGTTCACCGTGACGAGGGCGAGGGTGCGGCGGTCGGTCTGCAGCAGCATCGCGAACGCGAGGGTCAGCACCAGCGCGGCGACCATCTGGACCGGCGGATAGCTGCTCCCCACCAGGCTCTCGTCCGGCCGGAGCCTCGCCTCGAAGCCGACCCCCAGGTAGAGGATCAGCATCACGCCGATCACGATGCCCGCGACCAGGTAGATCACTTCCAGCAGGCGCGCGGCGGCCGTGATGTAGAAGCCGGTCAGGCCGTCCTGGACGGCGGCGACCAGTGCCCGCCCGGGCAACAGCGCGAACAGCCCACCGGTGATCACGACCGAGCCGCGCAGGCCCCAGTCGTTGAACGAGAGGATGATCCCGGAGGCGGCGGCCGGCATCGCGGCCGCGACGAACTGGTAGAACTCCGGCAGCCGGCGCCGGGCGAGCACGGAGGCCAGCCGGTCGCCGAGCACGGCCGCGATGAACGCGCTCGCGAAGACCAGCAGCGCCTTGTCGTCGATCCGCCCGCCGACCAGGAAGGTCGCCGCGCCGGCCAGCAGTCCGGTGTTCAGGGCGAGCAGCCAGGCCGGGTACGGGTGCCGGTTGCGGCGGATCACGGCGAGCCGGCGGTAGGCGTCGTTGACCGTGACCTTCTCCGCGGTGATGTCCGCGACAAGCTCGTAGACCGCGTTGAGGCGGGTGTAGTCGGAGGTGCGGCGGCGCACCACCCGGTCCGCGGTGATCGGCGGCTCGACCAGCGACGGCTGGTGCGAGATGCCGATCAGGGTGAAGGTCACCTGCGGCTCGCAGCGGTCCAGCCGGTAGGCGTGCGCGATGCCGAGCATCGCCGCCTCGACGTCCTCGGCGGCCTCGCCGCTGGCCAGCAGCAGCTCGCCGATGCGCAGGGTCAGGTCGAGGATGCGGGGGACGTTCCGGCCCGCCGAGGGGTGCATCTCGCGGGCGGTCCGCTCGAAGGCGGGGCGCTCGAACATCGGGGTGCGCAGCAGCGTGCGCATCCGGTCCGGCCAGGGCGCCTCGCCGGGCGCGCCGGGCGTCAGCTCGGGGACCGGGATGCCGGCCGGCGGGGTGTAGCCGGCGGCCCGCCACTCCTCGGGGGTGAGGGTGTCCTCGGCGACCGAGCGGCGGCGGTTCGGGCGTCGGCCTTCGGCGGCCGCCTCGGACGACGACTGCGGCAGCTCCAGGGACGGCGCCGGCTGCGGCTCGGGCGCGGGCGCGGGCCCGGGGACCAGCAGGCCCTTGGTCTCGGGGGCGGGCGGGTCGACCGGGCCGCCGCGCGAGATGGTGACGGTGGGCTCGGCGGCGGGGGCCGGGGCGGGGTGGCCGAGCAGGCCCTCGGTGGGCGGCGCCTCGGCGGGGTGCGCCGGCCGCACCGGTGGCGTCTGCCGCACCTGGCCGGCTGCCCGGTCTCCGTTCGCCCGCTCGCCTCCGCCCGGTCGGCCCTGCTTCGGCACTTCCGCTCCTTGCCACCCCTGGTGGCCGCGGGCCACCGTTCGATCTCGGGTTACACCTTGCCTGATCGAATGGCCGAACGCACATGTACGTCGCGTCCTCCGGCCGGGCGGCGGGCGCCTACCCGGCGTGGCAGAGTCGGCGCCCCCTCCCCCGGGCGGGGCGAGGGGGCGAGCCCGTCAGAGGCCGTAGCGCTCGACGATCGCCTCGTGCGGCGCGGTGTCCACGCCCGCCGCCTCTGCCAGAGCGGGCCAGGCCAGCGGGTGCGGCCAGGAGGCGGTGAGCCGGTGCAGCAGCGCGTCGGCCTCGGCCGCCGAGGCCGTCGGCGGCACGCCGACCGCGGCGTAGATGCCGGGCAGCATGCCGTCCTCCTCCCCCGGGTCGGTGATGCTGTACCGCTCCCCGCTGTACGCCCACACCGCGTAGCCGGACTCCCGCAGGCCCTCCCGCAGGGCGGTCCACGCCTCGTCGCCGGGCCAGCCGCCGTCGATCCAGTACGTGGTGTACCCGGCCGGGTCGAGCAGCGTCAGCATCTCGAACACCGGCCGCCACCGCTCCCGCTCCGCCTCGGGGGCGTCGTCGGCGGGCGGCGGCTCCAGCAGCGCCGGGGCGAAGACGACGACGTCGCCGTGGTTGAGCGTCAGGTCGTCGCCGAGCACCGGCAGGAGTCGGGCGGTGGCCGGGCCGGTGCGCAGGGCGGGCAGGTCGGCGGTCGCGCCGTCGGTCCGGGTGGCGCGGACGGTGACCGGCTGCCACTCCTCGTCCACCGGCCCGTCGGGCTCGTCGAACTCGACGCCGAGCAGCGCGCCGGTGGAGCGGACCACGGCCCAGTCCCGGTTGACGGTGGCCGCGGTGACCAGGTGCCAGAGGTCGGGCTGCTGGACCGTACGGTGGCGCTCCTCCTCGGGGGTGCCCTCGGCAGGAAGGGCGTGCTCCAGGATCTCCTGGTACAGCCGCTGCGCGGTCGCGTGGTCGCCCAGCTCGGTGGCGGCGCCGGCGGCCAGCCGGCGGGGGTTGATCCGGTCCGGGTGGTCGGCCAGGATCGCCGCGCAGTGCTCCACCACCTCGGCCCATCGGCTCTCGGCGGCGGCCCAGCGGGCCCGCACCCAGTGCCCGTCGGCCGGGCTCGTCACGGCCAGCCGGCCGGCGAGGCGGCGCACGCCGTCTCCGTCCCCGGCGTCGATCAGCAGCGCGCCGAGCAGGCCGGCCAGCACCTCGCTGCCCGGGTCGGCGTCCAGCCGCTGCCACAGCAGGTCGGCGGCGGCACGGGGGTGGCCGAGACGGCCGAGCGCGGCGGCCAGGTCGACCGCCAGGGCGGTGGCGCCGGCCTGCTCACCCCGGTACCGGTCCAGGGCGACGGAGAGCAGGTCGGCGCCGGTCTCGTGGGGCACCTTCTGCTCGGCGAGGTGCGCCGTCAGTTCGCTCGGCGGAACGGGCAGTTCGGGCACGGGCAGCGCCTCGGCGGCGGCCCGCAGCGCGGCGATCTCCGTGGCCACGCCGTCCGTGCGGCGCAGCTGGGCGAGTTTACGCTCACCCGTCGCGGCGAGGGTGAGCGCGACCGTCCGGGCGCCGCGGTCGAGGGCGAGCCGACCCGCTGCCAGCAGCAGGTCGACGCACGGGCGGTGGGCGCCGGTGCCGTCGAGGTAGCCGACCCAGCCGGCCAGGACGGCGCCCAGCTCTGCGTCGTTCTCCCAGGCTCCGGCCGCGACCAGCCGCTCGACCGTCTCGGTCCAGTTCGACCGCAGGTCGGCGTGGCGCTCGGCGGCCTCCCGGGCGGGCAGCAGCGCGAGCGCCTCGTCCGTGCAGCCGAGTGCGGCGAGGGCGCGGGCCCGCAGCAGGCCGCCCCAGAGCCGGTCGTTCTCGCCGAACTCGCGCCCGGCGGAGCGCGCGGCCCGCTCGGCGGTGTCGAGCAGCGCGAGGACCTCGTCGTACCGGCCGAGCCGGTGCAGCGTGCCGGCCCGGGAGTGGTGGAACTCCAGCGAGAGCCGTTCGCCGGCCGCCTGCATCCGGGCGGCGGCCTTGTCGAGGTAGGCGAGCGCCTCCTCGGCCCGGCCGTCGTCCTCCAGCGCGTCGGAGTACTCGCGGGAGAGGCAGTCGAAGCAGGACCGGGCGGGCTCGATCCGCTCCAGCGTCTCGCCGAGCACCGCGAGCCGCTCCGGCACGTAGCCGGGGCCGTCGACCCGGGCGTGGCAGATCGCGAAGTCCTGCACGACGCAGACGGACTGCGGGCAGCCCGCGGTCTCCTCGCGGTGGGCGAACTCCAGCAGGTCGACCGCCTCGGGCAGGGCCTGCTCGCCCTGGTGGCGCTTGTTCAGCAGGTTCTGCATCCGCCAGTGCCGCAGGTAGACCTCGACCCAGGGCAGGCCGAGCGCGCGGGCGGCGGCCAGTGCCTCCGGGAAGGCCGCGTCGAGCTGGTCGTTTCGGCCCTCGTTGGCGTGGCCGGGGAGCTCGTAGACGGCGTCGGCCAGCCGCTGGTGGCCGGCCTCGGCCAGCTGCTGGTGGGTGTCGTGCACCCAGGCCCAGATGTCGGTCGTCATGCCCTGTCCCCCTGCGTCGTGCTGATGGAGAGTCTGCCGCCTGCCACTGACAATCCGTCCGGGCCCGCCGTCACGGCCCCTCCGAGAGGGCGCCGGGGGTGTCCGGGACGTCCGGCAGGCCGGCCGGGACGGCGGCGGTGAGCGCGGAGACGGCGGTGCCGATGCCGGAGAGCGCGGCGGTCAGGTCCCCGCCGGACGAACCCGCGGCGCCGGCCGCCGCCATGATCACCTTGAGCGAGCGGAGCAGCCCGGCCGCGGTGGCGCTGCCGGTGTGCCCGCCGCGGTAGGCGGTGAGCAGGTCCTGGACGGCCGGGCAGGCCAGGTTGAGGTAGAGCCGGGCCCGGACCTCGCCGTCGGTGCGGGCGGTGAAGGCCCGGGCCAGCCGCAGCGCCGCGGACGGGATCCGGGCGTCGGCCCGGTCGTCCTCGATCCGTGCCTTCAGCTCGGCCTCCCGGTCGGGCACCAGGACCAGCGGCAGGCCGGGCGGGTCGAACCGGGCCGGGACGAGCTGCTCGCCCGGGTCGGCGAGGGCGCCGGCCAGCCAGGCGGTCTCCCCGGCGGGCAGCGGGCGCTCCGGGTCGCGGAACAGCGCGCGGTCGCCGTGCTCGCTGCCCAGTTCGACCACCCGGCAGCCGCGCAGCTGGGCGTAGCGGCGCAGGAACGGCAGGACGGCGTACCGGTCGCCACGCGCGATCGGCACCCGCATGGCCCGGTACAGCATCTCCTCCAAGCCGCCGCCGCTGCCGAGGGCGACGTGCACCGCTCCCCCTCCGGCCGCCCGCAGGGCGCCCGCGGTCAGGTCCCCCTGGGAGGTGGGCACCGGGACGTCGTCGGCGAGCAGGGTGAACAGCCGGTCGTCGCAGAGCGCGGCGCCCAGCAGGTCCTGGCCGTGCCGGGTGAGGATGCGGCGCCAGGCGGCGGGCCGCAGCCGGGCGGTCTCGTACAGGCCGTCGACGATGGCGTCGGTGAGGGCCCGCTGGAGCGCACGGTAGTGCTCGTCGCGCTGGAGGTCCTCGCGGCTGGCGGTGGGGGTGAGCCGGTTCGACTCGACGACGCCGCCGATGAACCCGGCCCAGCCGGGCAGCAGGTCGCGGGCGTCCTCGGCGAGCAGCATGCCGCGCAGGTAGACGGCGAGGTCGCGGTTGTCGCTGGTGCCGTAGGTGCCGCCGTCCTGGACCCAGAGCAGGCCGATCGCGTCGGTGCCGCCCTCGACCGGGTGGACCGGGAAGGCGGTCAGCGGCTCGAAGCGGCGGCCGAAGGCGGCGGCGAAGCGCATCCGGGCGGCGTGCGGGTCGCCGTCTGAGGGGCGACGCGTGGCGTCTCGTTCGACGGACGACTGCCGCCAGGGCACCTCGACGGCGTTGACGGGCTCGTCGTCGTCGCCGACGAAGACCGGGATCGGCAGCAGCACGCAGTACCGGCCGAGCACCTCGCGCAGCGCGTCCTCGTCGGCGAGGTGGGCGTGTTCGGCCTTGAGCGTCAGCTCGACGACCGTCCCCGGTTGCGGCCGCGCGGGCACCGGGTCGACCCGGTACTGCTGGCCGCCGCGGCTGCGGTAGCGGTGGCCGAGCCCCGGTTCGCGGTGCGAGGTGGTGGTGACGACGACCTCGTCGGCGACCGAGAAGGCGGAGAGGAAGCCGAGCCCGAAGGCGCCGATCAGCTCCTGGTTGCCGGTGAGTTCGCGCAGCATCCGGGTGTAGCCGGTGCCGACGGTGGCGAGGTAGGCGTGGATCTCCGGCTCGGTGAGGCCGGCCCCGGTGTCCTCGATGCCGACGGTCCGCCGGGTGGCGTCGCCGCGCACCCGGATCAGCGGGCGGTGGTCTCCGTCGGGGTCCTCCAGCAGCCGGCGGGTGTGCGAGTCGTGGGCGTTCTGGACGAGTTCGCGCAGGGCGACCAGCGGGGTGGAGTAGAGGTGGGTGGCGAGGACGTTCACCAGGCCGCCGAGATCGACCTCGGTCGTACGCAGATCCTCGGCGGGGGCGCTCTCGGGCGGGAGACCTTCAGACATGGGAACCCAGTGTGCCAGTGCGACTATCCGGCGACCATTTCTTTCTCTCCGCGGAGATTTCGGTCAACTCGACGTTGACAGCGCGGGGTTGTGGAATTCATTCGCCTTCCTCCTCAACACCGGCCCGGGGCGGGCACCCGGCCCGGCCGTGGGTCAGGACACCCCGAGGACGGCCCGGCCGAGGCGCAGGAGGCAGTCGCCGAGGTCCGGGCGGGCGCTGTGCGGGCGGTTCCGGACCCCGTCGTTGACCAGGGCGAACAGGGCGTGGACGCGGATCCGGGCCTCCACCGCGTCGCACTCCGGGCGGACCAGGCGCAGCAGCCCGACCCAGGTCCGCAGGAAGTCCCGGCGGAAGTCCACCGCGACCCGTCGGTCGGACGGGGCCAGCCGCTCCGTCTCGCTGAGCATCGCGCCCAGGTAGTCGCCGTTGCGCCGGGCGAAGCCGACGTACGCCGCCAGGCCGGCCTCCAGCGCGGCCGCCGGGCCGTCCGCCGCCGAGATCGCGCCGTCCACCTCGTGCCACAGGCGCTCGCGGCTGCGGACCAGCGAGGCGGCGAGCAGCTGCGCCTTGCTGTCGAAGTGCCGGTACACGCTGGGGCCGGTGATGCCGACGGCGGCGCCGAGCTGGTCGGTGCTGACGTTGTCGAAGCCGCGCTCGTGGAACAGCCGGACGGCCGCCACGAGCAGCTCCTCGCGGCGCGCCTGCGGGCGGGGGCCAGGGGTGACGGGCATCTCTCCCCCGGCCTCCCCCAGTCCGTCGGCGGGCAGGGAGCACAGGTCGGTGCCGTCGAGGGAGACCGCGAGGACGGCCGCGACCAGCTCGCGCAGCACCGCCTCGGCGCGGCGGGGCTGCGGCGCGGCCGACTGGTAGGAGAGCCCGGCACACGCCGAGAGCGCCGACCAGCAGAGCAACTCGGCGTCCCGGTCCGGCAGTTCCGGCCGCTCGGCCCGCAGGACGGCGGCCATCAGGGCCGTGTCCGCGCGCAGTTCGCGGCGCAGGGATGCCCGGCGGGCCGGCGCCAGCAGCCGGGCGTCGCGCTGCACCAGCGTGCCGAGCGGGCGGTGTCCGACGGCGACGGCGGCCAGGGCCGCGGCCAGCGCGTCGGTGGAGTCGGCCGTGCGGAGCCCGTCGGCCAGCGCGTCCAGGCCGAGGCGGACGGCGCGGTCGAGGAGTTCGGGCTTGCCGCGGAAGTGCCGGTAGAGGGCGGGCGCGGTGATGCCGACACCGGCGGCGACCTCGGTCATCGAGACCTGGTGGTAGCCGCTGCGGTGGAAGCGGTCGGCCGCCACGGCGAGGATCTGGGCGCGCCGCCCGGGCGGACGTCGGACCACCATGCCATGACCCTCCCGGTTCGTGCCGCCACGCCGAGCGGATTCACCGGGCGGGCGAATCCACCGGGCGAAGGCTAGCAAGGATTCACTTGTCCCGGGCCACGGCTGGCGATCACGGGCTCCGCCGGCCGCGCCGACCCTGGACAGCCGAAGCTACCCGGGATTAACTTGTGGGGCCATCACCTGGCAGGATCACCGTCGGTACCACCGAAGGGAGCGCCGCCGTGCGCCGCACCGTGTTCACCGAGGACCACGAGGCCTTCCGGGAGACCATCCGGGACTTCATCGCGCGCGAGGTCGTCCCGGTCTACGAGAGCTGGGAGGCCGACGGCCACCCCCCGCGCGACTTCTACCGGCAGCTCGGCGCGCTCGGCGTCTACGGCATCGAGGTGCCCGAGGAGTACGGCGGCGCGGGCGAGAGCGGCTTCAAGTACCAGGCGGTGATCGCCGAGGAGACGGCCCGGGCGGGCGTCAGCTTCGGCTCGTCCGGGGTGCACACCGGGCTGGTCCTGCCCTACCTGCTGGAGTACGCCACCGAGGAGCAGAAGCGGCGCTGGCTGCCCGGCTTCGTCTCGGGCGACATCATGACCGCGATCGCGATGACCGAGCCGGGCGCCGGCTCCGACCTCGCGGGCATCACCACCACCGCGCGGCTCTCCGAGGACGGCACCCACTACGTCCTGAACGGCGCCAAGACCTTCATCACCGGCGGCGTGCTGGCCGACCTCGTCCTGGTGGTCTGCCGCACCTCCCCGTCCGACCCGGAGAACCGCCGGGCCGGGCTGTCCATCCTCTGCGTGGACACCACGTCCGAGGGCTACAGCGTCGGCCGCAAGCTGCAGAAGATCGGCCTGCGCACCTCGGACACCGCCGAGCTGGCGTTCAGCGACGTCAAGGTGCCGGTGGAGAACCTGCTCGGCGAGGAGGGCAGGGCGTTCTCCTACCTGACCCACAACCTGGTGCAGGAGCGGCTGGCGATCGCGGTCGGCGCCTACGCGGCGGCCGCGGCGGCGGTGCGGTTCGCGATCCAGTACGTCAAGGACCGCAAGGTGTTCGGCAAGGCCGTCGCCGAGTTCCAGAACACCAAGTTCACCCTGGCGGACTGCGAGGCTCAGGTGGTGGCCCAGCAGTCGATGGTGGACCGCGCGCTGGAGCTCTACCAGAGCGGTGAGCTGACCGTCGCCGACGCGGCCGCGACGAAGCTGTTCTGCACCGAGTCGGCCTCCACCGTCATCGACAAGTGCCTTCAGCTGCACGGCGGTTACGGCTACATCCTGGAGTACCCGATCGCCCGGCTCTACACCGACAACCGGGTCTTCCGGATCTACGGAGGCACCAGCGAGGTCATGCGCAGCATCGTCGCCAAGTCGCTCGGCCTGTAGGCGGGTTCACAGCTGCGGCGGGCCGTACCCCCATGGCGGCCCGCCGTTCACCCGCCCGGCAGACCGGGCCGGGCGGGTGAACGTACCGGACGTCAGTTCGGCGAACTGTGCTCGGCACGCCAGGCATCCAAGCCCGCGGTGGACGCCACCTTCGCCTGGTGCATCGCACGGTGGGCCAGCACGGTGGGCGGGGTGTCCAGGCTGCGCACCCAGCTGCGGCCGGCCGTGGCCAGCGCCGCGCACACCATCGTCGCGCCGGCCGCGCCGAGCAGCGCACCGATGCCGGTGAGCACCGCGCCGCCGGTCAGCAGCGGACGGTTGACCTGGAACCCGGTGAGGAAACTCTCGTTTGTCGCCATGCCTCCACGATGCGGGCACTCGGCGGGGCCCGCATCCCGAGCGGCTCCGGGTGCGCGAGCCGACCGCGTCCGCGAACCTGGGCGCTAGGCCCGGTCAGGAGGACGCGCGATGCCCGATCTCGAACAGCTCGCGGTGGAGCACGCCGCCAAGGCCGCCGAGAGCCCGCACGGCCGCAGCGCCCACCTGGTCCTGCACGACGGCGTACTGCGGCAGACCGTGATCGCCCTGACCGGCGGCACCTCGTTGGACGAGCACACCCCGCCGACCGCCGGCAGCGTCCAGGTGCTGCGCGGCCGGGTCGCGCTGACGGTGGCCGGGCGGCATCAGGAGCTGTCGGCGGGCCAGCTGGCACCCGTCCCGCAGGAGCGGCACGGGCTGCTGGCCCACGTCGACTCGGTGGTGCTGCTGACGGTCGTCACCGCGTAGCGGGCCTGCTCAGCGAGGGTTGAGCACGCTTGCGCTGACCAGCCGCAGTCCGCGCAGGAAGTCCTGCCCGCTGGGCGCCAGGTCGGGCGCAGCCAGCCACTGCGCCGCGTACCCGGCGAGCAGCGTTTGGTAGAAGGCGCCGCGGGTGATCTCCTCCTCGGTGTCCGGCACCTCGGGCAGGCCCTGGAACAGCGCGGCGAGGCCGAGCCGGCCGTCCTTCTGCGTCTCCGCGAAGGCCCGGGCCAGGTCCGGCGCGTGCCCGGTCTGTGCGAGCGCCTCGAACTGGGCCGCCCAGAGCCCGCGGTGCTCGACGAAGACGCCGATCAGGCCGTCCCAGACGGCGGCGAAGCGCTCCTCCGGGTCCTCCGACACCTGGTTCGCCGCGTGAACCACCGCTCCGAGGGCCATGCCCATCTCGCCGATCGCCTCGATCATCGCCGCGTTGAGCAGCGCGTCCTTCGAGCCGAAGTGATAACCGATCGCGGCCAGACTGACGCCGGAGGTGGTCGCGATGTCGCGGGCGGTGGTGCGCCCATAGCCCTTCTCGTACAGGCAGCGCTTGGCGCCGGCCATCAGGTCTTCGCGGTTTCCCATGGCTTGATCCTACGGAAGTGCGGCATGGATTGCACGGATGTCTTGCACGATCGATTTACACAAGCGTACTAGACATATGTCTGACACGTCCGTACTGTCTTCCCCATGACCGCAACCACCGGCCGCGCAGGCCGCCGCGAATGGATCGGCCTGGCCGTCCTCCTCCTGCCGACACTCGTCCTCGCCATGGACATGGGCGTGCTCTTCTTCGCCGTCCCCTACATCTCCACCACGCTCGCCCCCACCGGCACCCAGCAGCTGTGGATCATGGACATGTACTCGTTCCTGCTGGCCGGCCTGCTCATCACCATGGGCGCGCTCGGCGACCGGATCGGCCGCCGCCGGCTGCTGATGATCGGCGCGGCCGGCTTCATCGGGGCCTCGCTGCTGGCCGCCTGGGCCGACAGCGCCGGCCAGCTGATCGCCGCCCGCGCCCTGCTCGGCACCGCCGGGGCCACCGTGATGCCCTCGACGCTCGCGCTGATCCGCAACATGTTCCACGACGCCCGGCAGCGGCAGATCGCCCTCGGTGCCTGGGGCGGCATGCTCACCGCCGGGGCCACCCTCGGCCCGGTCGCCGGCGGCCTGCTGCTCGACCACTACTGGTGGGGCTCCGCCTTCCTGCTCGCCGTCCCCGTGATGGCCCTGGTGCTGCTCACCGCACCCGTACTGCTCCCCGAGTACCGCTCCGCCGCCTCCAACGGTCGGTTCGACCTGCTCGGCGCCGCGCTCTCGATGGCCGCGATCCTGCCGCTCGTCTACGGCGTCAAGACCCTCTCGGTGGAGGGCTGGAGCCTGCTGCCCGCGCTCGCCGTCCCCGCCGGGCTGCTGCTCGCCGCCGCGTTCGTGTGGCGCCAGCGCACCGCCGCCGACCCCCTGCTCGACCTGAGCCTGTTCCGGATCCGCACCTTCAGCGGGGCGATCAGCGTCAACACGATCGCGATGTTCGCGATGATGGGCTTCACCCTCTTCACCTCGCAGTACCTGCAGCTGGTCAAGGGCATGAGCCCGCTCACCGCCTCGCTCTGGTCGCTGGTGCCGAGCGTCGGCGTCGGCGCGGCGGTCGGGATCGGCTCGGCGCTCGCCGGGAAGGTCCGCCCGGCGGTGCTGATGGGCAGCGGGTTCCTGGTCGGCGCGGCGGGCTTCGCGATGATGACGCTGGTCGGCGCGCACTCCCCGCTGGCGCTCATCCTGGTCGCGGCGGGCGTGCTGGCCGCCGGCACCGTCGGCACCATGACCATGACCGCCGAGATGGTCGTCTCCGCCGCCCCCGTCGAGCGGGCCGGCGCCGCCTCCGCCACCTCCGAGACCGCGGTCGAGCTCGGCAGCTCGCTCGGCATCGCGCTGCTCGGCGCGGCCGGCGCCGCGATCTACCGCCACCGACTGGACGGCGCCCTCCCGGCGGGCGTGGACGGCGAGGCCGCCCGCACCGCCCAGGACACCCTCGGCGGCGCGGCCACCGTCGCCGCCCACCTCCCCGGCCGGCTCGGCGCCGACCTGCTGGAGGCCGCCCGGACGGCCTTCACCGACGGCCTGCACGTCGCCGCGCTGGTCGGCCTGGTCCTCGCCCTCGGCGCCTCCGTCCTGGCCTACCGCCTGATGCGCCACCTCCCGGCCGCCGCCCCGACCGCCGATCCGGAGCCCGCCACCGCCTGACCCCGGCCCCTGCGGCCCGATCCACGCGAGTCATCGAGAGCCCCTGCCCACCGTCGGACAGGGGCTCTCCGCCGTTGCGCCGAAGGCGTGTCTAGAGGTTCCGATGGACCTCGTCTGTTGCAGGTTTCGGTCGGCGTGGCAGGGTGAACGCCATGGTTGCTGATCACGGGCGGGTGCGCGGGAGTTACGACACCGTGGCGGAGGAGTACCTGGGGCGGATCGGGGGTGAGCTCGCGTACAAGGCGGTGGACCGGGCGCTGCTCGGGGTGGTGCTGGAGGAGGCGGCCGGCGGGCTGGTGGCGGACCTCGGGTGCGGGCCGGGGCACGTCGCGGGGTGGCTGGCCGGACGCGGGGCCGAGGTCGTCGGGATCGACCTCTCCCCGCGGATGGTGGAGCTGGCCCGCCGGGAGCACCCCGAGGCCGTCTTCCGCACCGGTGACCTGCTGGAACTGCCCGCCACCGACGGCGAGTTCGCGGCGGCCGTGGCCCTGTACTCGGTGATCCACCTGGAGCCCGCCGAACTGGCGCCCGCGTTCGCCGAGATGCGGCGGGTGCTGCGGCCCGGCGGGTTCCTGCTGGTCTCGTTCCACCTGGGCACCGAGGTGCGGCGGCTGGACGAGTGGTGGGGGCACCCGGTCGACGTCGACTTCCACTTCCTGGCGGCGGACGCCGTCGCGGCGCAGCTCACCGGGGCCGGGTTCGCCGTCGAGGCGCGGCTGGAGCGGGAGGGCCTCCCGCAGGAGGCCCCGACCCGGCGCGCGTACCTGCTGGCCCGTCGGGTCGGCTGAGCCGCACCGCCGTCCACTCGGGTGCCCACCGGGTCGCCCACCGGATCGCCGGCGAAGCAGTGTGAGCTTGGGCACGCGGGGTCGGTTTCCGGCCGAAAGCAGTCTGCGACACTCGCGCTCCGCCCGAGCGGCACCTGGTTTTCGACCAGCGTTTCCCGGCCGGTGTACCCGTACGCCGTCAGGGCCAGGCATACTGGCGAGCACGGGCGCTAGCCCTCCCGTGACTCTAGACAAGAAGGGACCGGTGGCCAGGGATGCTGCGGAACGGTCTTGAGCCCTGGCACCTCCTGGTGGTGCTTGCGGTCGTAGTCCTGCTGTTCGGATCGAAGAAGCTGCCGGAGATGGCCCGCGGCCTCGGCAAGTCCATGCGCATCCTGAAGGCGGAGACGAAGGCGCTGCGCGAGGACGACGCCCCGGCCGACGCCCAGGCCGCCGGCACCGCGCAGAGCACCGCCCAGCAGCCGGCCGACCGCCCGGCCGTCACGCCGACCAACGTGACCAAGGCGACCGAGACCCCGCGGCCCGAGACGACCGCCTGAGTCCTTCGCTCTTCCGGAAGCCCCCGGTCCCGTCCGACGACGGAACCGGGGGCTTCCGCCGTCCCGGCGCCACCCGACGGTTTCGGTGACGCTCTGCCTGACGCCCTTTCCGGTCGGCGTCCTGACGATGCCGGAGCTGCCGGACGAGCCCGACCGCGGTGGCCCGAAGGAGGACCCACGGTCTCCGCCTGAGGGACGATCAGCCGGGGCCGGGGTGCGCTCCAGGGTCCCGGGGAGACCTGACCGAGACCGGCAGCCGCAACCGGGTCCGCCTCACGGTCCTGGCAATCGAGGGTCCTGGCGATCCAGCAGGGGCTGGTCCGAACGGAGCAGGCGCGCGGGCGTCCTGGGCTCGGCTGCCGCAGGCTGGACGGGATGTCCGAGAACCCGCAACGCGTCGACCTGCCGTCCACGGCCTGGCTGCTGGGCTCGCTCACGGTGCTGATGACCGTGTACTTCACGATCCCGCTGCGCTTCTTCGGCAGTCAGCGGCCGGCGCTCAGCTGGTTCGTCCTGATCGCCCTGCTCACGTCGCTCGGTGCGCTGCTGCTCACGCAGATCCTCGCCGTCCTGCAGGGGACCAGCCGCCGACCGGTGGTGGGGCTGATCTTCCTGATCTGCCTGGCGGTCATCGTCTTCTCGGCCACGTACTACGTCTTCGCCGCCCGCCTGGGCGAGTTCAAGGGCCTGGAAACGCGGCTCGACGCGCTCTACTTCACCGTGGTGACCATGGCCACCGTCGGCTACGGCGACATCACCCCGTCCGGCCAGGACGCGCGGCTCGTGGTGATCCTGCAGATCTGCTACAACTTCGTCTTCCTCGCGGCGGCCGCGGGAACGCTGACCCGGACGATCCGGTCGAACGTCGAGACCCGGATCCAGCGGAAAGCGTAGGCCCGGCGGCCGCTCGACCCCGGCGGCCGGGCCGGCCCGTCAGTCGTTCTGGTTGTCCGCGGCGGTGTGGAGGGCGCTGAGGAGGGAGCCGAGGCGGGAGTTCCAGTTCTGGGCGGTGGGGCCGTCGATGGCGTGCTTCTTGCTCATGTCGCGGACCACCTTCTGGGCGTCCTTCAGCCCCTGGGCGGCGGCGTCGGGGTTGTTCTCGTTGAGTCGGGCGGAGGCGTCGTCGAGGACGCGCAGGAGTTCGGCCTGGCGGTCGGCGGCCTTGCCGCCGACCGGCGTCTGGGCGACGGCCTGGCGCAGGGCGCTCAGCTGGACGGCGGGCGGCTGGTTGCGCGGAATGGTCGGGGTGGGGGTGGGCAGGGCGGACGCCGTGGTGGGTGCGCTCGGGGACGGGGTGGCCGTCGCGCTCGGGGCCGCCGTGGCGGCGGCCGGGGGTCTGGCGGCGGCCGCATGGCCGGGGGGCTCGTCGAAGGCGGTGAGGGCGATGGCGGCGATGCCGGCCAGCCCTGCCACGCCCAGCGCGCCCAGGACGAGGGGCTTGCGGCGGTTGCGGGCGGGCGGCTCGGGGTCTTCGGCGAGCGGGATCGGCGCCATCAGGGAGGTCGCGGGGGCGGCCTGGGACGGGAGGAGGGTGGTGTGCTGGTGGTCGGGGTTCACCGCGGCCACCGGCGGGAGCATCTGGGTCGGGCCGGCCGTCGCCAGCAGTTCCGCCGTCGGGTCGCCGACGGCCAGACCCGGGACGGTGGCGAGGAGCTCGGCGCGTGCCGCCGCCGCGTCCGCCGGTCGATCGGCCGGCTTCTTGGCGAGCAGCCGCAGCACCGCGGCGTCCAGTGCGGGTGGCAGCCCGGGGCGGCGGGCGGACGGCGGCAGCGGCAGCTCGCTGACGTGCTTGAAGGCGATCGCCACCGGGGTCTCGGCGGTGAACGGGGTCTCGCCGGTCAGCATCTCGGTCAGCACGCAGCCGACCGCGTAGAGGTCGGTGCGGCCGTCCAGCGCGGAGGCGGTGGCCTGCTCGGGCGCGAGGTAGGCGGCCGTGCCGAGCACGCTCGCGGTCTGGGTCAGGTTGCCCGACGACCCGGCCCGGGCGATGCCGAAGTCGACGACCTTCACCCCGCCGTCGTCGGTGATCATGATGTTGCCGGGCTTGATGTCCCGGTGCACCAGCCCGGCCGCGTGGGCGACGGTCAGCGCCTCGCACACCGCGGCCGCGATGCCCACCGCCCGTTCGACCGGCAGGCCGCCCGGCGGCGTCTGCGCCAGGACTGCGGCCAGCGAGCGGCCCTGGACCAGTTCCATGACGATGTACGGCGAGCCCTGGTCGACGCCCGAGTCGAAGACCATGACGATCCGCGGGTGCGCCAGCATGGCGGCGTGCTGCGCCTCCCGGCCGAACCGCTCGGCGAAGCGCGGGTCGTCGGCGAGACCGCCGTTGAGGACCTTGACGGCCACCTGGCGCCCCAGCACGCGGTCCGTGGCGCGCCAGACGGTGGCCATGCCGCCGACGCCGATTATCTCGGCGAGTTCGTAACGCCCGTTGAGCGCCCGTCCGATCATCTGGAACTCCCCTCACGTGCCGTGCCCGGGGTTCCGGGCCGCATCGTGCACCTGTGCACGATAGCCGCCGACTCCTACGGGCTCCGGACGAGCGTCCGGGGCGGCCGTCCTCTGGAGGCTGCCGTAGCGCTGCATCCGCTGCCAGCGCAGCCGGGAGCCGGCCAGCGCCGTGAACACCGACTGGATCACCACCAGGTACATCAGCTGCCGGTACACGAACTGCTGCAGCGGCAGGCTCCACAGCGGCCCCAGCCGCTCCTTGTCGAGCCGGAACGCGTACGCGCCCATCAGCACCTGGAGCAGCAGGAACGCGGCCCAGATGCCGATGATCCGGACCGGGTCCAGGAACGCCAGGCCGTACAGCGCGAAGACGTCCACGACCGGGGCGAGCAGCGGCAGCAGCACCTGGAACATGAGCAGGTAGAGCAGGCCGCGGCGGCCCAGCTTGCCGGCCTGACCGCGCTGGCCGAGCGCGCCGCGGTGCTTCCACATCGCCTGCAGGGTGCCGTAGCACCAGCGGTAGCGCTGGCGCCAGAGCGCGCTCAGCGAAGCGGGCGCCTCCGTCCAGGCCTTGGCGCGCTCCTCGTACACGACCCGCCAGCCGTCCCGGCAGAGGGCCATGGTGAGGTCGGTGTCCTCGGCCAGGGTCTCCTCGCCGACCCCGCCGACGGCGAGCAGCGCGGAGCGGCGGAAGGCGCCGACCGCGCCCGGGACGGTGGGCATGCACTGGGCGAGGTCGAACAGCCGGCGGTCCAGGTTGAACCCGACCACGTACTCGATGTGCTGCCACCGCCCCAGCAGGCCGCCGCGGTTGACCACCTTGGCGTTGCCCGAGACGGCGCCGACCGAAGGATCCGCGAAGGGCTGCACCAGCATCCGGACGGCGTCCGGTTCGAAGACCGTGTCGCCGTCCACCATCACGAGCAGCTCGGCCCGCGCGGCGGCGATCCCGGTGTTGAGGGCGGCCGGCTTGCCCGCGTTCTCCTGCCGGATCACCCGGACGTACGGCAGGCCGAGCGACTCCACGAGGTCGGCGGTGCCGTCCGTGGAGCCGTCGTCGACCACGATCACCTCGACCGGGTGGTCCGAGGCCAGCAGCGAGCGCACGGCCGGCTCGATCCCGGCCACCTCGTTGTACGCGGGCACGATCACGCTCACCGGATCGGTGACCGGCGGGCCCCAGCCGCGGCGGCGGAGCCGCTTGTGCCGCGCCGCGGCCATCAGCACGACCGCCGCGCGCAGCGCGCTCACCACGCCCGCCGCCCACAGCAGCCAGCCCAGCACGGTGACCACCCAGCCGCCGGCCCCCATGAGCCAGATCAGGGCCAGGCCCTGCCAGTGGTCGCCCGCCCCGGCCGAGTGGACCGGGTCGGGCATGCCGACCGCCTCGCTGACGGTGGTGAAGCGGAAGCCGCGGGCCTTGAGCCGGGTCACCACGTCGCCCAGCGCGGCGACGGTCTGCGAGCGGTCACCGCCGGCGTCGTGCATCAGCACGATCTGGCCGGTGTTCCCGGGCCCGGCGGTGGCGCCCTTGACGATCTCGCCCACGCCGGGGCGGCGCCAGTCCTCGCTGTCCTGGGTGGTGAGCACGGTCAGGTAGCCCTCCCGACCGGCCTGCTGGACGGCGGACCAGCCGGGGTCGTCCAGGGCGTCGGCGGTCGAGGAGTACGGCGGGCGCAGCAGCGAGCTGGTCACACCGGCGGCGCCGGCCAGCGTCAGCTGCGCCTCGCGCAGCTCCAGCGTGCGGCGCCAGGCGGGGGCGGCGCCGAGGTCGGTGTGGGTGAAGGTGTGGACGCCGACCTGGTGGCCCTCCTCGACCATCCGCTGGACCAGCTCGGGGTGGGCGGCGGCCTGGGTGCCGACCAGGAAGAAGGTGGCGTGGACGCCGGCCCGGTGCAGGACGTCGAGGATCTGCGGGGTCCAGCGCGGGTCCGGGCCGTCGTCGAAGGTGAGGGCGATCGTGCCGGGCTTGGGGGACGCGCTGCGGGGTCCCCCCTCGGCGGTGTCGATCACCGGGCCGCCGGTGTGGATCGCCGGCGGGACGCCGTCCGCGGCGGCCGGGGCGGCGGCCTGGTCGGGGCGGTCGTCGTACAGGTGCTGGGTGTAGCCCTGGAACAGCAGGGCGGCGGCAAGGGTGAGCAGCGTGACGGTCAGCAGCGCCCAGTGCATGCGCAGCGGCCGCTGGCGGGGCACCCCGCGCCGGCCCCGCCGGGCGGTGGGGGAGGGTGCGGGGGTTCTTCGGCGACGGGATGCGCTCACGGGGACGGGTGCTTCCGGGTGGTGGCGGACGGGACGGGGATGCGACGGGACGGGGGTACGACGGACCGGCGCGGCGCGAGCGACGCGCTTGGCTGTCGGCGGCGGAGGCCGGGTCAGGGCTTGTTCGGCTTGCCCGGCGCGCTGGTGGGGCGGCCGTGGCCGGGGGTCGGGCCGGGGGTGGGCGTTGCGGCGCCCGTCGCGCTGGGCGCGGGGGCGACCGGCGACGGGGGTTCGACGGGTACGGCCGGCGCCGCGGAACGCGTCGGGGCCGCCGTGGCGGTCGGGTGGTGGGCGGCCGTCGGCTGGACGGGGCTCGGCTGAACGGGGGCCGGACGGGCAGTCCCGGGACCGGTCGGCGCCGGTTCGGCCGGCGCGGTGGTGGCCGCCGGCTGGGGCGTGGGTGCGGCGGCCGCGGGCGGCTGCGGCAGGAACGGCGCGTTGACGGTGGGCCCGCCGAGCACCGTGCTGACCAGCAGCGCGACGTAGCCGGCGGCCGGGACGGCCAGCAGGAAGGCCAGTCGGCGGACCCGCCGCCGGCGTCGGCCGGAGGAGTCCACGAACACCGGGGCCGGGTCGGTCCCGGCCACCGCCGGAGCGGGGGACTCCGGAGGCGGGGCCGGGAACGGGGAGGCCACGAACACCGGAAGTTCGGCGGTGTCGGCGTTCTCGGGGGACAGGGAGGACACGTACGCCGGGAAGACGGCGGTCGCGAAGGCCTCCGGGGTGGGGGAGGCGGCCGGGGAACCGGGCAGCGGATCCCCGACCGCCGGCTCGTGGTCGTGCGCGGTGACGGTCACGGTCGGGTCCAGGTGGTCTGGGTGGCGCAGGGGGTGTGTGGCCCGCCCGGACTGCGGGCGGGCGGGCCACACGTTTCGGTCCGGCCGGTCCGGCGGCGCGTCCGGGGGGTCTGCGCGTTGCCGGTCCGGCCTGGGCCGGCCGGGTGGACGGCGGGCACGGGGGAGCCGACCGGCCACCCGGGGTCTTCGGGTGGTTACTGCGGTACTGCGGTTACTGCGGCCTTGCGGGGTGCTGCGGTGGTTCGGTCCGGGTGGGCGGCGAGCCCGGGGGGATTCGCTCGCCACCCACCCGGAGTTCTGGGCTCACCTGTGGGCTGGTGAGTTGTCGGGTTTGACCTGGTGCCCGTCGGGCGGTGTGGGCGCCGCCGGCTGGGCGGACCCGGTGGCTCCGCCCTTGGGCTTGGCGCCGCCGTCTCCGGCGCCGCCGCCGTTCTTGCCGGCGTCGGTCCCGTTGCCGGGGTCGGCACTCGGCCGGCCGGGGTCGTGCGGCTGCGAAGTGGCGTTCTTGTGGGCGTCGTCGTTCGCCCGGGCGAGCACCTGTCCGCAGTACTCCTCCACCTTGTCCGGCCCCTCGGCCGCGGCGACCAGCTGGGCGAACTGCGGGTCCGTGACCAGCTGGCGCGAGCGCTCGCCCTTGGCCGTCCGGTCGGTGAACCCCCGGCAGAGGGCCACCATCGCGGGCGAGGGCGCGGTGCCGTGCCCGTCCGTGGCCGACGAACCGGCCGACGGCGAGGCCGACGGCCCGAGCGCCTGCGAGCCGCCACCGGACGAACCGGAGCCGGACGGGCGGGACGAACCGCCCGTGGTCGCGCCGCCCGTCCCGCGCCCGGAGGAGGGCGAGGTGCCGGTGTCGCCACCGGCGAAGGCGTGATCGGGCGTGGCGGAGCCGCCGCTGAACGGCGACGGCAGGTTCCCGGTGCCGGCGGCGACCGCGACCCCGCACAGCGCAGTGGCGCTGAGCACGGCGGCAGTGGCCTTCGTGCTCAAGGCCCTGGCCAGCGCGGCGGTTGCCATCGATCGTCTCCGGACGGGTGCGGTCTTCACTACGGGGTCGGGCGTGAGACGGGCCTCCCGGAACGCGGTCAGGGCGGCCTCCTCCCCGGCCAGCTCGGCGGCCGTCGCGGGAGCGGCGGCCGCGGCGAGTACCCGGGCGAGCTGCCCGGGACCGCCGTCCGGTCCGGTGAGCGAGGCGTCCTGCCCGGCCGACGGGCCGCCCACGGCACCGCCGAGCAGCTGCTCGGCAGTATCACGGTCGATCCGACGGGATCGGTTGGTGCTCATCTCATGTCCTTCAGCGTCGCGGCCCGGCGTTCTGTCACACCCTGCGGAGGAATTTTTTTCTCGGCTCTTCCGGCGGCCCCGCCGGCGCCCTTCCCGGCCGTCCCCAGGGCCCGGTCCGCCACCTGCGCGGCCGGAATCCCCGCGCCCGCCCCGAACGGCTGCTCCAGCAGCTTGGCCAGCCGCTTCAGCCCCCGGTGGGCGGCCATCCGGACGCTGCCGGCCCGCTTGCCGAGCACCTGCGCGGCGCTCTCGGCGTCCAGCTCCATCACGACCCGCAGCAGCACGGCCTCGGCCTGGTCTCGCGGCAGCCGGGAGATCAGCGCCAGCGCGTCGGACGTACCGACCCGGGCCACCGCGGAGCCGGCGGTGTCGTCCCCGGCGGACAGCTCGGCCAGGTACTCGAACGGCAGGTCCGCGACCGGGCGGCGGCGCCGGGCGCGCAGGTGGTCCAGCGCGCGGTTGCGGGCGATGGTGGCGGCCCAGCCGCGGAAGCCGTCCCCGTCGCCGGTGAAGCCGCTCAGGTCGCGGGCGATCTGCAGCCAGGCCTCGGAGGCGATGTCCTCGGCGTCCTGCGCGTCCTCCGGGCGGCCGCCGACCAGCACCCGCAGGTAGCGCAGCAGACCCGGCTGGACGCTCCGGAACAGCAGTCGGAAGGCCTCCTCGTCGCCGCGCTGCGCGGCCTGGACGGCCTCGGTCAGGTCGGTGGGAGCGGGGGCCGGGCCCGGTGGCGGGCCGGTGGGGGGACTTGTCCGGACCGGCCGACGGGGCTGCCGGTGCCCGCTCCGGGGCGCTCTGCACTCTGCACCCGCCACATCATGCGCCATTCGGGCGAACGGATCGGCTCCGGCCGCAGGACCGATTTGGCCCCGGCCCTCGGTCCTGCGGACGGCTGCCGTTCGCCCGGCGGCCTCGACGGGCCCGCCCGGACCGCATGGTCCGTGGACGAATCAGCTGGGCCGCCGCCGGGCCCCGCTCGCCCGCCCCGGCCGTCCGCGCTCGGACGACACCGCCACCGAGTGACGCCCGGATCACCACGCCGCGCTCCCTCCCAGTGGGGACGAACGGTTCCGCGCCTGGGATGAAGGTGCAGGTCGGAGCCGGTGTCACGCTGCGCGCCATGACGTCTGTCATACGGATCTGGCAACGGACGACACTGCTGCGGCAAAGGGTCGCCCCGGAAAACTGAAGGCACGACGCGGGCACCGGCCCGCGGCCACCAGCCGGGGAGGAACCCACCATGAGCCAGACCCTCAGCGCCGCCGCCGTCACCGCCGAGGCCGCCGAGGCTCCGAACCCGCTGGTCTCCGCCCTCCGCCCGCTCGCCCTGGACGTGGCCGCCCCGCTGGCCGGCTACTACCTGCTGCACTCGGCCTGCGGCCTCAGCGAGTTCGCCGCCCTGGCCTGGAGCAGCGCCGTCCCGGCCGGCCGGACCGTCGCCGGCCTGCTGCGCGAGCGCAAGCTCAACACGTGGGCCGCGCTGATGCTGGCCGTCAACCTGGCCGGCCTGGCGCTCACCTTCGTCACCGGCGACGCCCGGCTGATGATCGCCAAGGACGGTGGGCTGAGCGGCACCGTGGCGCTGGCGATCCTCTTCTCCGCACTGGTCGGACGGCCGGTGATGACCCCGATGCTGATGCCCTTCATGACCAAGGGCAAGCGCGACCGCGCCGGCGCCTGGCAGCGGCTGGTCGAGGGCCGGGCGGCCGGCTCCCGCGCCTTCCGCCGCTACGAGCGCCTCTTCTCCGGCATCTGGGGCACCGCGCTGCTGACCGAGTGCGTGGCCCGCGTGGTCGGCGCGTTCACCCTGCCGGTCTCCACCATGGCCTGGCTGTCCACCGTCTTCCTGATCGGCGCCATCGTGGCCGGTTCGATGCTCGGCCAGATCGCCGCCGAGCCGATCGAGAAGCTGGTCCGCACCGAGGCCGACGCCCCCACCGCCGCCTGAACGGCTCCCAGCGGCGGATCGAACGGCGAGGAACCATCCGGATCTCCCGGGAGTCCTTCATAACGAGGGGGTAACGGGACCCCCGGAACGAGGAACGGGGAACCCCATGAGCCGGACGTACACGCCGACCACCACCGAGGACCGCACCCTCGTCTGGGACGGCTGCCTGAACGTCCGTGACCTGGGCGGACTGCCCACCGCCGACGGCCGGCTCACCGCCCGCGGCGCCGTCGTCCGGGCCGACAACCTCGACCGCCTCACCGCCGAGGGCTGGGACGCCCTCCTCGACCACGGCATCCGCACCGTCGTCGACCTGCGCAACGTCGAGGAGTACAAGCCGCTCCTCCCGCTCCCCGAGGGCATCGACCTGATCCGCATCCCGCTGGACGAGCTCGCCGGCCCCGCCTGGTGGGAGACGTACGGCCGGCTCGACGGCACCCCGCTCGCGCTGCGCCCCTACCTGGACCACTGCCCGCACGCCGCCGCCGAGCTGATCACCACCGTGGCCGGCGCCCGGCCCGGCGGACTGGTCATCCACTGCGGCGCCGGCCGTGACCGCACCGGCCTGGCCACCCTCCTGCTGCTCGCCCTGGCCGGCGTCGAACCGGCCGCGATCACCGAGGACTACCTGCTCAGCGGCCCCAACGTCCGCCCGCTGTACGGCATGCTGGGCCTGCCGGACCCCTACCACCGGATCGACGCGGTGCTCGCCGAGGCCGGCACCACCGCCGAGGCCGCCCTGGCCGACGCGCTCGACGGCTTCGACCCGGCCGCCCACCTGCTCGCCGCCGGGGTCTCCCCCGCCGACATCGCCGCCGTCCGCGCCCGCCTGCTGCCGGACTTCTGAGCGGCTACCAGGCCACGGCCTACCAGAGCCGGTCAATCGCCCCGGGGTGGAGGGCGATCCGGCTGTGCGGGAAGTCCACCCGGTGGCGCTCGGCGTGCGCGGTGAAGAAGGCCGCCATCGTCACCTTGTCGAAGCCCTCCCGGTCGCTGGGGAACGGTTCCTCCGCCGTGCCCCCGACCAGCACCGCGCCCGGCAGCACCGCCCAGCCCGCGCTCTCGTAGAAGCCCCGGAGCCCGCGGTCGCAGGTGAAGAGTCCGAGGTCCGCGCCGCCTTCGCGGGCGGCGTCGCGGGCCGCCGCCACCAGCCGCCGCCCGTACCCGAGGCCGCGGCAGGCTGGGTCGGTGACCACGGTGGACAGCCCGCTGGCCGCGTAAGTCCGGCCGGCGTGGACGAGCTCCTTGGAGAGCACGTCCAGCGCGGCCACCACCCGGGCGCCGTCCAGGAGCAGCAGCGAGACCGGGCACAGGGCCGGATCGTGCACCGGCCCGCCGGACGGGCCGGGCGGGCCCGGCCAGGCCAGATCCTGCAACTCCGCCACCTGGAGCTTGAGTTCGGCGGGCACCTCGGGCTCGGGCAGGGTGAGGATCCGCAGCTCGGCGGTCATGTCCGACACGTTCACTCCGCTCCGTCCTCCGACCTCTCGAAGCCTACCCGGCAACATCGTCAACTATCGGTTGACGACACTGCATCGACAACCTACGGTTGACGCATGGAGAATCCCGTTGTTCCCAGCACGACTCCGCTGCGCCTCGACGACCTGATCACCGCGATCAAGAAGGTCCACACCGACGCGCTCGACCAGCTGTCCGACGCGGTCATCGCCGCCGACCACCTGGGCGACCTCGCCGATCACCTGATCGGCCACTTCGTGGACCAGGCCCGCCGCTCCGGCGCGTCCTGGACCGACATCGGCCGGAGCATGGGCGTGAGCAAGCAGGCCGCCCAGAAGCGCTTCGTCCCCAAGGACCCCGCCACCCCCAACGACCTCGACCCCAGCCAGGGCTTCGCCCGCTTCACCGACCGGGCCCGGCACGTCGTCGTGGTCTCACAGGAGGAGGCCAGGAAGGCGGGCAACGCCGAGATCACCGCCGAGCACCTGCTGCTCGGCCTGATCGCCGAACCCGAGGGCATCGGCGCCAAGGCGCTCGCCGCCCAGGGCGTCAGCGCGGAGGCGGTCCGCACCGCGGCGGGCGCCGCCCTGCCGGCCCCCGCCGACGAACTGCCCGCGCTGATCCCGTTCGACGCGCAGGCCAAGAAGGTGCTGGAGCTGACCTTCCGCGAGGCCCTCAAGCTCGGGCACAACTACGTCGGCACCGAGCACATCCTGCTCGCCCTGCTGGAGCAGGCGAACGGCACGGGCGTGCTCGCCGACCTGAACGTGGACCGGGCCGAGACGGAGACCTTCGTCTCGGAGGCGATCACCGCCATCATCGCCGCCCGGAGCGCGGACCCGACGCAGCCGTGAACCGCGAACGGGTCCCGGGACGGTCGACCGTCCCGGGACCCGCATGCGTGAACCGCCGTCAGAAGCCCGAGACGTGCGTGGTGACGATCCGCACCCGCCCGTCGACGGCCGCCTCCAGCGCGGCCCGCAGCCGCGCCGAACGGGCCGGGCCGAGCAGCTCCAAGGCCTCCTCCTCGGTGACCCAGCGGTAGTCGTCGAGCTCACCGGCCGGGACGGTCACGGGGGTGCCGTCCGGAACGGTGCCGAAGTCGAAGAGCAAGTGCTCGGCGGGATGGTCGAGTTCGGCCGAGGGGTGGGTCCAGGAGATCGCCAGCAGGTCACCGGCGGCCTTGACGATCCCGGTCTCCTCCTCCAACTCCCGCACGGCGCACTCGACCGGGCCCTCGCCGAGGTCGATCGTGCCGCCCGGGAACTGCCAGTGCTCGCGGTACCCGGCCTTCACGATCAGGATCCGGCCGGACTCGTCCCGCAGCAGGCAGCCGGCCGCCGCGTAGATCCGGGGCAGGGACGCCAGCCACTCTTCACGGGCCTTCACGGGGTCGGTCGGCACTGCGGTCCTCCTCGGGCACGGTGGTTTCTGAGGCCCTACTCTGCCACCGCCCGGCCGCCGGTCGGGCGGTGGCCGTTTCGCACCGGACCGATGAGCCGGGGCCGTCGGCGCAGTCCAATCCGCATGGAGACCAAGCGAACGACCGCCGCCCCGGCGCTGACCTGCGACCTCGGCGCCCTCACCGCCCCCGACCTGGCCGTCGTCGACGCCCTCGCCCGGCTGCGGCTCGCCGCCGCCCGGCACGGCGTGGGCGTGCGGCTGCTGAACGCGAGCGGCCCGCTGCGGGAGCTGCTCGCGTTCAGCGGACTGGCGGACGTCCTGCCCGCGGCGCCGGAGATCCTGCCCGCGGCACCCGGGCGCCTACTCCGCGGCCAGCCGGGGCGGGAGACCGAACAGCGGGAACACCACGTCGGTGTCGAGGAAGTTGGTGAACCCGGTGAACCGGCCCTCTGACACCTCCGGCACGATCAGCGCCCACGGCTCCCACCCGCCCGCCGGGCTCGGCCGGTACTGGCCGAACGCCGGGCCGCCGTTGGCCGTCACCGGGACCAACCGCGAGCCCCGGCAGCCGTGGCCCGGGCCGAGCATCCACGCCCGGATCTCGTCCCGGCCCCGCAGCCACATCGCGTACGGCGGCATGTTGAGCGTGACGTCCTCGTGCAGCAGCGCGGCGAGGCCGTCCATGTCGTACGCCTCGAACGCGCTCACGTAGCGGGCCAGCAGCGCGCGGTGGTCGTCGTCCAGGGCGGCGGCCCGGCGGGCGGACTCGCCGTCCGTGGCGAGCACCGCGCGCGCCCGCTGGAGCGCGCTGTTGACCGAGGCCACCGTGACGCCGAGCAGTTCGGCCACCTCGGCGGCCTTCCAGCCGAGCACCTCGCGCAGGATCAGCACCGCCCGCTGCCGGGGCGCGAGGCGCTGGAGCACCGCGACGAAGGCCAGCTTCACCGACTCGCGCCGGGCGGCCACCTCGGCCGGATCCCCGGTCTCGGGCAGCACCCGGCCGTCCGGCGCGGGGCCGATCCAGGTCACCTCGGGCAGCTGGGTGTCGCTCGCGGTGGCCACCGTCACCGGGCCGGCCAGGTCCATCGGGCGGGCCCGGTGGTTGCGGCCGTTCAGCGCGTCCAGGCAGACGTTGGTGGCGATCCGGTACAGCCAGGAGCGCAGCGCGGCCCGGCCCTCGAAGCCCTTGTGCCCCCGCCAGGCGCGGATCATGGTCTCCTGGGCCGCGTCCTCGGCCTCGAAGACCGAGCCGAGCATCCGGTAGCAGTAGCCGGTCAGTTCGGTCCGGTGCCGCTCCAGCTGGAGCTCGACCGGCTCCTCCGTGATCGCGTCGACCATCGTGCGCCCCCGTCGTCCTGACGTGCACTCAGGCCGCGCACGTGGTGAACGGCACGAACGTACCGCAGCCGACCGACAGCCCGCCTCAGCGCTGCGGGTACACCTGCCCCGAGCCGAACGAGGCGGTGGCCAGCTTCCACAGGGTCGGGAACTCCTCGCCGCTGATGCCGGTCGGGTTCAGCGCGACCACCACGGTCCGGGAGAGGTCGCGGGTGGCGAAGACGCCGTTGCTGTAGCCGGGCCGGGAGCCGGCCTTGCCCCAGATCTCCGTGCCGTTCGGCAGGACGGCGCGCATCAGGCCCTTGCTGAAGCACGCGTGCCCGGCGGTGGGGCCGATCTCGCAGTTCTTGTTGTTGTGGTTCGGCAGGTTCGGGACGGCGAACAGCTCGGCCTGCTGCGCGGGCGGCAGCAGGCGGCCGCGGAACAGGGCGGTGAAGAAGCGCTCCAGGTCGGCGGGGGAGGAGATCATGCCTCCCTCGGCCCACGGGTACGGGCTCTGCTCGGTGACGTCCACCCGGGTGCTCGCGCCGTCGGCGGCCGGGACGTCCACGTAGGCGGGCGCGTGCGGGTCCGGGAGGTCGAGGTCGTCGGCGGCCGGGACGTAGGTGTCGTGCAGGCCGAGCGGGCGGGTGATCCGCCGCTCCACCTGGTGGGCGAAGGTGTCGCCGGTGACCTTCTCGATCACCATCCCGGCGACGAAGGTGTTGTTCCCGTTGTACTGCTGCGCGGTGCCGGGCGGGAAGCTCATCGGCTGGGTGAGCATGTCCGCCACCACCTGCTCGGGCGTGAAGGCGTCCGCCTTGTGCGCGACGAACCACCGCGTGCTGCCGTCCCCGGACGTCAGGCCGCCACCGCCGGGCAGGCCGCTGGTGTGGTCGAGCAACTGGCCGACGGTGACCGGCGGGTAGCCCTCGGGCAGGAGCCCCGGCAGGTAGTGCTGCACGGTGCCGTTCAGGTCGACCCTGCCCTCGGCGGCCAGTTGGAGCATCACGGTCGCGGTGAACACCTTGGAGATGCTGCCGATCCGGAAGTCGGCGTTCGCCGGGACGTCCTCTCCCCCTGTGCCGCGCCACCGCCCGTCCCGGCCGCCGACCCGGACCACCGCGCCGGTGACGTTCGCCGGCAGGGCGTCGAGCGTCGCCGCGAGCGTGGCGCGGTCCACCGGTCCGGCCTGGCCGGCGCCGGCAGCGACGGTGATCGGTGTGCGGTCCGCCCCGCCCGCCGCGTCCGCCGCGAGGGCGGGCGTCGCCGCCCCGGCCGTGACGGCGGCGAGCACGGCTCCCGAAGCGACGAGGACGGTCCAACGGCGGTTGCGCGTACGGGTGTTCATGTGAATGCTCTCCAACTGCGACTAGTCCGGCAGGTGCTGGCGCCGAGAACTGGCGCCGACCGAACGAGTCTGCGGGAGAGCGGCGGCGCGGCCCATCCGGGACGACCCCCCACCCGCCCCCGAGAACCGCCCCTGATCACACGTCAGGGGTGGACACCCGGTGCGGGCGTCCACCCCTGTGCGGCGGGAGCGTTCAGTGCGCGGAGTGCTTCTCCGCGCCGCGGTGCCGGTGGCCCTTGAGCTCGGCGTGCATGGCCGGGGCGGCGAGCATCGAGGACGTCCCCGTCTCGCGCCCGCCGTGCCGGAAGGGGTCTCCGGCGGCGTACCCGGCGGTGGCGGCGGGCGGGGCGTTGGTGCGCAGTCGAGGCGCGAGCGACTTGGGGCTGCTCGCCATGCCACGGCGCTCCAGCAGTTCCTGGGCGCCCCGGCGGAGCTTGCCGGTGCTGGCCGTCGTTCGCTTGGTCATCGTCGACCTCCTTCGGCGGTCACCGGCCGGACGGGCGCCGACCGGAGGGCCGCACGGGCGTTATGTCCGGATTTTATCCGGGTTACACCGCCACGCCACGGGGAACGGGCGTCCCGCGCTCAGCCCATGACCTCGTGGACGAAGCACCAGCGCCAGTCCTCCCCCGGCTCGTACGAGCGGACCACCGGGTGCGAGGTGGCGTGGAAGTGCGCGGCGGCATGCCGCTGTGGCGAGAAGTCGCAGCAGCCGATATGGCCGCAGTCCAGGCAGATCCGCAGGTGCACCCAGTCCCGGCGCCCCTGTGCCAGGCACTCGGCGCAGCCGTCGGTGGGCGGGAGGGGGTCGATGGTCCGGGGGGCCATGGCGAGGTCTTCGCAGGCGGCACTCATGAGCGCAGGGTAGTGACGGCCGGCCCGGGCTGTGTCCCAAGACACGCCCGCCCGCGTCCGCCGTGGGTCTCCTCCCGAACCGGCGATGCGCCCGGAGCCGGCGGAACTCCTTGCTGCGCACCGACGGTTCGCCCACCGGCGCGCGCGGCCCGGCGCCCTCCGTGTGCGGCCCGGCATCCCGGCGTAGACGGGCGACCGTCTTCAGACCGGCATGGGAGCATGCCACCCGTGGCAATCGTGACAGGGAGAACGGACGGCGGCACCGGCGGTAGCGACACCGCCGGTGCGCCCAGGCGCATACGCGAGCGGGGTCCGCGAGGCCGGGGCCAGGTGGCCGACAGCGGCCGGATCCGCCAGCCGGTCGCCCTGATCCGGCTGGTCACCGGCCTCGTCGGCATCGCCCTCACCCTGCTCCTCGCCGACTACGCGCGCGCCACCACCGTCGGCATCGCCGCCGACGTCGCCGGGGCCACCGAACTCGTGCCCCGCCCGCTCGCCGACCTCGCCGACGGCCTCACCACCGCCGCCGTCCTGCTCCTGCCGGCCGGCCTCGCCGCCCGCCGCCTCCTCGGCCCCGACCGGCGGCGCGCCCTCCAGCAGGTCTCCGACGGCCTGCTCGCCGCCGTCCTCGCCTACGGCGTCTCGCTCGCCGTCGACCTGTGGGCCGACGGCGTCGCCCCGGCCTCCCTGCTCGCCGCCCTCACCCAGGCCCTGCCGGGCGGCCACCCCGGCCACACCGAGCCGGTGTACGGCTACCTCGCGCCCGTCCTCGCCTTCATGGCGGCCTCCGGCAGCCGCGAACGCCGCTTGTCCCGGGCCGTCCTCGCCCTCTCCGGCCTCGCCGGACTCGCCGGCGGCTACGCCACCCCCACCGCCCTGCTCCTCGGCCTCCTCCTCGGCTGGACCGCCGCCCACGGCGTCCTCTACGCCTTCGGCACCCCCGATCCCCGGCCGCGGCCCGCCGAGATCCTCCGCAGCCTGCGCGAAACCGGCCTACGCCCCGCCGACGTCCACCCCGCGGGCCCCGACCGCTACCTCGTCCGACAGGCCGACGGCCGCCCCGACCTCGACGTCCAGCTGCTCGACCGCCAGGCCGTCACCGCCGCGGCCGTCCAGCGCGCCTGGCGGCGCCTGCGGCTGCGCACCGCGCCCCACCCGCGCGCCCTGCGCTCCCCGCGCACCGGCCTGGAACACGAGGCCCTGGTCTCGTACGCGGCCGTCGCCGCCGGCGTCCGCACCCGCCGCATCGCCGCCACCGCCGGCCTCGGCCACGACACCGCCCTCATCGCCTACGAGCACCTCGCCGGCCGCACCCTCGACGAACTCGCCGACGAGGAGATCACCGACGCCCTCCTCACCGACGCCTGGCAGCAACTCGCCCGCCTCCAGCGCCGGGAGATCTCCCACCGCGCGCTCGTCCCCTCCGCCCTCCTGGTGGACGACGCGGGCGCGGTGCACCTGGTCGACTTCGCGGACGGCGACATCGCCGCGAGCGAACTCGTCCTGCGCTGCGACATCGCCCAGCTCCTCACCACGCTCGCGCTCCGCACCGGCGCCGCCCGTTCCGTCCGCACCGCCGTCGCCGCACTCGGCCCCGACCCCGTCGCCGGCGCCCTCCCCCTCCTCCAGCCCATAGCCCTCGCCCCCACCACCCGCCACTGCCTGAAACGCGCCGCCCAGCGGCCGAACGGCGAGCAGGCCGGTCAAGCGGCCTCACCGCCGGTCGACCTGCTCGACGCGATCCGGGCCGAGGTGCTTCGGGCGCAGCCGCAGGCGGCGGTGAGGCCGGTGCGGCTGGAGCGGCTGCGGCCCCGGACGCTGCTCGCGGTGGCGGGCGGGGTGGTCGCCGGGTGGCTGCTGATCCCGCAGCTGTTCGCGACGGAGCAGAATCCGATCGCCGCCGTGGCCGATGCCGATCCGGTGTGGCTGCTGCTCGCCCTGTTCGCCGCCGCGACGAGCCACGTGACCGCCGCCATGGGCTTCGTCGGGTTCGTACCGGAGCGGTTGGACTTCCGGAACGCGGTGTACGCGCAGCTCGCCGGGTCGTTCGTGAAGCTGGTGTCGCCGGGCGGGGTCGGCGGGGTCGCGTTGAACACGCGGCTCCTCCAGCAGGCGGGCATCCCGACCGCGCAGGCGTTGTCCAGTGTCGGGGTGGGCCAGCTGATCGGCCTGGTGCTGCACCTGTTGCAGCTGGGCGCGTTCGTCTATCTGCTGGGCCAGGAGCCCGGCGGCTCGGAGCTGGACGCGCTGCCTGCCGTGGCGGGCGGCCTGGCGGGGGCGGCGGTGCTGCTCGCGGCCGTGTCCGCGGTGCCGCCGGCCCGGCGGTGGCTGGCGGCGCGGCTGCGGCCGCTGACGGCCGAGGTGCTGCCCCGCCTGCTGGAGCTGCTGCGCAATCCGGGGCGGCTGACGGTCGGCGTGGCGGGGCAGCTGCTGGTCTCGATGTGTCTGACCACCTGCCTGTACTGCTGTGCCCGGGCGGTGGGCCGGGAGCCGTCGTTCGCGGCGGTCGCGGTGGTGTTCCTGACCGGCAGCCCGGTCGGCAACGCGGCTCCGACCCCCGGCGGGGCAGGGGTCATGGACGGTGTGCTGGTGGGACTGCTGCAGTCGGCGGCGTCGATGGAGGAGGGCGGCGCGGTGGCCGCGGTGGTCCTCTACCGTTCGCTGACGCTGATCCTGCCGGTGCTGCCGGGCTGGGCGGCGTTCGCGTGGCTGCAGCGCCGCCGCGCCCTGTAGCAGCCCTGCAGGTCCTGACAACGGTACGAACGGCTGACGGTACGAACGGCTGACGGTAGGGACGGCCTGACAGTAGGGACGGCCCCCGCCTACTCGCGGTACTCGTCCTCGTCGAGCTGGACCACGCGGCTCTGCTCGGCGGCGTCCGCGACGTCGGTGGCGGGGTCGGCGCCGACGGCCCGGCGCTCGGCCACCTCGTCGTACTCGTCGCTCTCGGGTGCCTCGTCGTCGGGCTCGACGGTCTCGACGGCCTCGTCGATCAGGTAGTCCTCGTGATTCTGCGGCATGGCGTCCGTCCTCGCTGTAGGGAGGCTCCCACGGGCCCGGATGGCGGTACTCAGTATCCGCCGCCGGGCGCTCGGACGCGACGTGCCGACGCCACCTGGCGTGTTGTCCGGCGCCCGCCGCCCGCACAATTGACCCACGAATCCGGTGATCGAATGACACACAGACATGGTTCATTCCGATCCTAGAGTCGTTGTCATGACGACGAACGAGATCGCCGAAGCCCCCGCCCGCCGCCTCGACTACGCCCGCACCGTCCCCAAGGTGTTCCGCGCGATGATCGCCCTGGACGCCGCCGCCCGCGAGGGCCTGGACCCGGCCCTGGTCGAGCTGGTGCAGATGCGCACCTCGCAGCTGAACGGCTGCGCCTACTGCCTGGACATGCACGCCAGGGACGCCCGCAAGGCCGGCGAGACCGACGAGCGGATCTACCTGCTGCCGGTGTGGCACGAGGCCCCGGCCGGGGTCTACTCCGCGCGCGAGCGGGCCGCCCTGGCGCTCGCCGAGGAGATCGCCGCCATCGGCGGCGGCGTCTCGGACGCGGTGTACGCGCGTGCCGCCGCCCACTTCGGGGAGGAAGAGCTGGCCCACCTGATCTCGGTCTGCCTCACCATCAACGCCTGGAACCGGATCAACGTGGCCACCCGCAAGGCCCCGGGCACCCTGTAGTTCAGCCCCGGCCGTGGTCCCGTTCCCGCCCCCTGTCCCGCCCGGCCGCCGCGGGCCGGGCGGAACGCGCCCCGGACCGCCGGGGGTACGATCGGTGCCGTACCAGGGCTTACCCACACCCACCCGGTGGCCCCGAGGCCCACACGAACGACGGGGAACAGCATGTCCGGCTCGCACTACTTCACGGGTGCACCCGAGGTCGCCAGCGAGCGCCGGCCGATCACGGTCTCCCTGCCGGACGTCACCCTGGAACTGACCACCGACGCCGGGGTGTTCTCGCGCAGCCGGCTCGACCCGGGCACCCGGATCCTGCTGGAGCACGCCCCGCCGCCACGCGTCCGCGGCCCGATCCTGGACGTCGGCTGCGGCTACGGCCCGATCGCGCTCACCTGGGCGACCCGGCGCAAGCGCCTCCCGGTCTGGGCGGTGGACGTCAACGAGCGTGCCCTGGAGCTCGTGCGGCTGAACGCCGAGGCACTGCAGCTGGGGAACGTGCACGCCGCGCTGCCCGACGACGTCCCCGAGGACGTCCGCTTCGCGACGATCTACTCCAACCCGCCGATCCGGATCGGCAAGGCCGCGCTGCGCCGGCTGCTGACGCACTGGCTCGGCCGCCTGACCCCCGACGGTTCGGCGTTCCTGGTCGTGCAGAAGCACCTGGGCTCGGACTCGCTGCAGAAGTGGCTGAACGAGCAGGGCTACCCGACCTCCCGGGTCACGTCGGTCAACGGGTTCCGGATTCTGGAAGCGCGGCCCCACCCGGAAGCGGGCGAGGGCTCCGAGAGTGGACGAGGTACGACGTCGTGAAGCAGCTCCGCGGGACCGAACTGAAGCGTCTGCACCGCTCGTGGCGGCGCAGCAACGAGTTCCGGCTCGCGATGATCCTGGAGAACCTGCAGTCGCCGTTCAACGTCGGCTCGGTCGTCCGGACCGGCGCGGCGATGGGCGCCGAGAAGCTGTACCTGACCGGGGACACCCCGTCGGTGCGCTCGGCCGGTGCGCAGAAGGCCGCGATGGGGACCGACAAGTACCTGAAGGTGGAGCACTTCCCAACCGTCGCCGAGGCGGTCGCGGCGGCGAAGGCGGACGGCTTCAAGGTGGTCGGCCTGGAGCTGGCGGACGAGGCGGTGCCGATGTTCGCGGCCGAGCTGACCCCGGCGGTGGCCTTCGTGCTGGGCCACGAGGACCGCGGGATCACGCCGGAGGCGCTGGCGCTCTGCGACCAGGTGGTGTTCGTCCCGCAGCTGGGCCGGGTCGGCTCGCTGAACGTGTCCGCCGCCGCGACGGTGGCCTGCTACGAGGCGCGCCGCCAGGGGTACGCGATCAGCGGCACCCCGGACGGCAGCGACGTCGGCGGTCTCGACGACGAGTAGCACCCGATCGCCCGATCAGGGCCTGATCATCCGGGGCGGGGTGTAGCCGAAAGGCTCATCCCGCCCCCGTTCTTGCTCCCCCGCGCGGGGGAGCCGGTCCGTTCTTGCGGTGGACGTCCGGGCACCGCCCTCACTGCGATCTTTGAGGCAGCGAGGGGCGAAGGCCCCAACTCCCCTACCAGGACGAAGGAATGACCATGCGGAAGTTCGCCGCCGGAATCGCCCTCACCACCGCCGTGACCGCTCTCACCGGCACCGCCGCCTCGGCGGCCCCGGCCCACGCCACCGAGCACGCCCGCCACCAGCGCCTGCACGCCTGGACCCTCCTCAACGACCGCGGCACGGGCCCCACCCCCCACGAACGGCTCACCACGATGGTCGACGCCCGCACCACCGACGGCCACGAGGCCCGTGGCCACGCCACCGTCCGGCACGCGTTCCCGGACGGTGGCGTCGTGCGGGTCGAGATCAGCATCGACTGCCTCACCACGGGCGCCGACGGCGCCGTCACCGTGACCGGCCCCATCGAGTCGATCCACTTCACCGTCCCGCCCGGCGGGACCCAGCCGGCCCCGGCGCCGAGCACCTGGCACCCCGAAACCAGCCTCACCTTCTACCCCGCCGACGTGACCGGCGAGCGCCGGGTCGGCTGGTCGGGCGCAAACGCACTCGACTACAGCGCCCCGGCCAAGGCCACCAAATGCGGGCCCACCGCCCCCAACACCTGGGTCATCAAGGGCGGTTACACCCTCCACCGGTGACCGGGGGTACAGCTGGATACACCCCCCTCGGGCAGCTACACGCAATGGCCGCCCGTCCGCGAACCGGAATCGCCGAACCCGAGACGTACGGGCCTGACGCCCCGTACGGACTGGAACCCGACGTCGCCGTCGTCGACATCCGCCTGCCCCCGACCTTCACCGACGAAGGCCTCCAGGCCGCCCTCGAAGCCCGCCGCACCTGCCCCGGCCGCCGACGACAACCGCCTCGTCCTCGCCGTCCTCGCCTACCTCAAGCGCTGATCAAATGCGGGCGATCGTACGGGCCCACCTGAGAAGTGCCGCCGGCAACAGGGGCCCTGAGCGGACCGTCCACGGAAAAAGGCCAGGTCGCGGGGCACGCGACCTGGCCTTCTTCTGAGCCGCCTGCGGGATTCGAACCCGCGACCTACGCATTACGAGTGCGTTGCTCTGGCCAACTGAGCTAAGGCGGCACCGTTGCCGTGTGTGCTGGCAACGCGGGTCAGTCTACACAGGTTTCGCGCGTGATCCGTACCGGGATTGTGGGTGGGGGTCAGGCGGAGGAGACGGCGAGCTTGGCGGCGAAGCCGGCGAAGACGACGGCGACGCCGCTCGTGAGGGTGGCGGAGAGGCCCTTGCGGCGGCGGAAGGCGGTGGCGAGGGTGGTGCCGGCCAAGATCAGCAGGGAGAGGTAGAGGAGGCTGAAGGTCTGCAGGATGCCGCCGAGCAGGCCGAAGGAGAGGGCGGGCTGCCCGTACGACGGGTCCACGAACTGCGTGAAGAACGAGAGCAGGAACAAGATCGCCTTCGGGTTCAGGAGGCTGATCACGAGGGCGCGGCGGAACGGGTGCTCGATGGGTTCGGGGGCCTGCTCGGCAACGGGGTCGGCTGCGGCGTGGCGTTCGCGCCAGAGCTGGCGGGCGGCGCGGAGCATGCCGAAGCCGATCCAGAGCAGGTAGGCGGCGCCGCCGAGCTTGACCACGGCGAAGACGGCGGGGTTGGCCTTGAGCAGGGAGGCGGCGCCCAGCGAGGTGAGGCTGATGAGGGTGAAGTCGCCGAGGAAGACGCCGGCGGCGGCCCGGTAGCCGGTCCGGATGCCCTTGCGGGCGGCGACGGACAGCACGTACAGGGAGTTGGGGCCGGGCAGAAGGATGATGACGAGGGCGCCGAGGACGTACGTCGCCAGGTCGTTGACTCCGAGCACGGTGCGCTCCGGGGAGGCGTGGGGGCGGGGGCGCTCATCGTATCGTCGGACCAGTGATCGATTGAAGTTAAAACTATCCGGTAACCCGGACTGCCCGACGGCCCGGACTGCCCCGACGCCCCGCCCTACTGCCCGCAGCGCATGCCCTGCTCAGGCGCCTCGCCCGTCAGCAGGAAGCGGTTGACCGCGCCGTCCACGCACGCGTTGTGCCGTCCGTACGCGGTGTGCCCGTCCCCGTCGTAGGTGAGCAGCCGGCCGGACTCCAGCTGCGCGGCGAGCGACCGGGCCCACGCGTACGGGGTGGCCGGGTCGCGGGTGGTGCCGATGACGACGATCGGGGCGGCCCCGGCGGCGCGGATGGTGTGCGCCGCGCCGGTGGCCTTGACCGGCCAGTAGGCGCAGGTCAGCGCCATCCAGGCCAGGTCGCGGCCGAAGTGCGGCGAGGTCCGCTCGAAGTCCGGCACCGCCCGCTGGACGTCCTCCGGGCTGCCGAACGGGGCGGGCAGGTCGAGGCAGTTCACCGCGGTGTTGGCGAACATCAGGTTGGGGTACGAGCCGTTCGCCTCGCGCCCGTAGTAGGAGTCGGAGAGCTTCAGCAGGCCGGTGCCGTCCCCGGCTTTGGCTTCGGCGAGCGCGGTGCGCAGCTTGGGCCAGAGGAAGTCGGCGTACATGGCCTGGACGACGCCGGTGGTCGCCTGGGCGTCAGCGAGCCGGCGGCCGTTGTCCGTGGTGGGCAGCGGTTGGGCGTGGACGGCCGCGAACAGGGCCGTGAGCTGGTCGCCCACCTGCTGCTCGGTGCGGCCGAGCGGGCAGTCGTCGCGTCGCGCGCAGTCCTCCGCGAAGGCAGCCCAGGCCGTCTCGAAGCCGCCTGCCTGGGTGCGGTTGCCGGTGACCGAGTCGAGGGACGGGTCCATCGCGCCGTCGAGGACGAGCCGGCCGGTCCGGGCCGGGAAGAGCCCGGCGTAGGTGGCGCCGAGGAAGGTGCCGTAGGACTTGCCGACGTAGTTGAGCTTCTCGTCGCCGAGCAGGGCGCGCAGCACGTCCATGTCGCGGGCGGCTTCGACGGTGCCGAGGTGGCCGAGCGCCGCGCCGGCGCGCTGCCGGCAGCCCTCGGCGAACTCCTTGTCGGCGCTGACCAGGGCGTCGATCTCGCGCTGGTCGGCGGGGGTGAGGCCGACGGACGTGTAGGCGTCCATCCGGTCACCGCTCAGGCAGGTGACGGGGCTGCTGCGGCCGACTCCGCGCGGATCGAGGCCGACCAGGTCGTAACGGGCGCGCACGCCGCCGTCGTACGTCCTGGCGGTGGCCTCCACGTACTCGACCGCCGAGGCGCCGGGGCCGCCCGGGTTGAGCAGCAGCGAGCCGAGTCGCCCGCCCGCGGACGAGGCGCCGGAAGCGGGGGCACCGGATGCGGGGCCACCGGAAGCGGGGGCGCGGACGGCCGACAGAGTGAGGTCGCCGTCGGCCGGGTGGTCGTAGTCGAGCGGCACCCGGAAGGTGGTGCACTCGAACCCGTCGTCGCACGCCTGCCAGGCGAGCTTCTGCCCGTAGTAGGGGCCGAGCGCAGGCGGCATCGTGGCAGGGAGTGGCTGCAACGGCGTGGCCCCGGGCGCGGCCGACCCGCCGGGCCCCATCGCGTCGGACGAGGCCGCACCCGGACCGGCCGTCGTCGCCGCGTTCCCGGGGCCGGCGGGGGCGGAGGTGGCACTGCACCCTCCCGTCAGCAGTCCGGCAGCGGCGAGTGCCATGGCCAGGGCCCGCCCGGTGGCGTTCATCCAGGATCCCTCCGAACCGTCCGACAAGAGGAGCTGCCCGGTACCCGTCCGGGGTACCGGGCAGCGTAGTGCCCGCGGAAGGCCGCGGTCGGCGGCGCTCAGGAGGCCTTGGCCAGGGCGTCGGACAGGTACTGCGCCGCCTGCCGGACCAGCCGCAGCCGATCCCGGTCGGTCGAGTAGTCCTGCACGTTGTCCGAGATCCGCACCTCGGCCTTGGCCGCCGGGCCACCGCCGCCGTGCAGCGCGGCCTGGAGCTTGCGGGCCGAGTCCAGCCCGGCGGTGTCGGCCTTGGCGGCGGCGAGCAGCAGCTTCGCCTCCGTACCCGCGGGCGCCTCGGAGCCCGCCTGGGTGATCGCGGCGGCGTCGTACCGGCCGGAGACCGCGGCCGCCGCGCCGTACAGGTCGGGGCGGGCCAGTCCGGCCGCGGCGGCGCACGGCGCTCCGCCCTCGACGCCGAGCGCGCCCCAGGAGGCCGGGCCGGGCGGCAGGGCGCGGAAGGAGGCCGCGACGGTGGTGCGCAGCGACGCGTCGTCGGCGACCGCCTGCGGAGCGGCGGCGACCAGGTCGCAGGGGTGCGCGGTGCCGTTCGGCGCCTCGGGGGCGACCAGGATGAACGGCCGGGCCTTGCCGGTCTGCAGGGCCCAGCCGATGCCCTCGAAGACGTTCGGGACCTCGGCGTCGGCGGTCCTGCTCGGGGTCGCGGCCTGCATCACGACGACCGGGAAGCGGACGTTCGGCTCCGTGGCGTACTGCGGCGGCAGCCAGACCCGGACGTTGCGCGGTCGGCCGTCGGGCCCGAGCACGGCGGACTGCAGCAGCTCGCCGCCGCCGGGGTGGCCGACGCTGTCGAACCGGCTGGCCACGGCGGGGGCCACCGGGCGCGCGGCCTCGTCCGCGGGCGGCGCCGCCGGCTGCCGGGTGCCCGCACCCGCGGCCGCGTCCACGGCGGGCTCGGCCTTCTCCGCCGGCTCCTGGTCGGTCCGGCTCAGGCCGCCGAACGCGCCGACGGCCGTGAGCAGCGTCAGCGCCGTGACGCACACCCCGCACACCATCGCCCCGGCCGCGCGCAGCAGCATCGGCCACCGGTCGCCGGCCAGCTCGTAGGACTCGGCGGCGCGCAGGTCGCGCCAGCGCTGATGGGCGCCGCGCGCCAGCCACAGGCCGCCCAGGGCAGCGGCCAGCAGGGGAATGACGAGGAGCGAACGGACCACGGGACGCACCACCTCGGGCGGAGGGCCGGACCACCGGGACGGGCCCGGCGCCGTACGGGACGCGACGGCCCCGGCGTCGGGGCGCAGTCGGCCCCCAGCGTGCAAGACGACCCGACAGTCACACGTCGGTGTGCCCGGCGCGTATCGCCCGTTCACTCGAAGGTGGGACGGCGAGGTACGACGGGAAGCGGAACGCCAGGGACTCGGGGCGCAGCGGAAACTGACGGACGGCGGCTCAGCCCGCGCGCAGCGCCACCGTCATCGCCTCGACCGCGAGCAGCGGGTCGACGTTGCGGTCCAGCGCCTCGCGGCAGGCGAGCACCGCCTCGATCCGGCGCAGCGTGCTCTCCGGCGGACCGGCCTGGGCGACCCGGTTCAGCGCCTGCCGCTGGTCCTCGTTGGCCAGCGCGCCGGTGGAGCCGAGCTGAAGCGCGAGCACGTCCCGGTAGAAGCCGAGCAGGTCGAGCAGGGCGACGCCGAGGGTCTCCCGCCGGGTGCGGGTGGCCCGGCTCTTCTGCCGCTTCTCCAGCTCCTTGACCGCCCCGGCCATGCCGCGCGGCGCCTTGCTGCCCTCGGCGGCGCCGTAGGCGGCCTTCAGGTCGTCGGTCTCCTTGGCGTCCTGGGTCTCGGCGAGCGCCTCGGCGTCGGCCTTGGCGGTGTCCACGAGGCGCTGGGCGGCGGCCAGGCAGCCGCCGATGTCGGCGACCTCCAGCGGGATCCGCAGCACGTCGGTGCGCCGGACGCGGGCCTGCTCGTCGACGGCGAGGCGGCGCGAGCGCTCGATGTCGCCCTGGCCGGCGAGCGCTGCCAGCCGGGCGGTCTCCGGTTCGACGCCGTCGCGGCGGACCAGCATGTCGGCGACGGCCTCGGCGGCCGGGGTGCGCAGGACGAGCAGGCGGCAGCGCGAGCGGATCGTCGGCAGCACGTCCTGGACGGAGGGGGCGCAGAGCAGCCAGACGGTCCGCGGGGAGGGCTCCTCTACCCCCTTGAGCAGCGCGTTCGCGGCGGCCTCGGTGAGCCGGTGGGCGGCGTCCACGAGGATCACCGACCAGCGCCCGCCGGTCGGGTAGCTGGAGGCGCGCAGCACGAGGTCGCGCATGTCGCCGACGCCGATGGACAGGCCGTCGGTCCGGACGTACTTCACGTCGGCGTGGCTGCCGGCCAGCACCGTGTGGCAGCCCTCGCAGAACCCGCAGCCGGGCGTGCCGCCGAGCGCGAGGTCCGGGCTGGTGCACTGGAGGGCCGCCGCGAACGCCCGCGCGGCGGTGACCTGCCCGGCCCCGGGCGGGCCGGTGAACAGCCAGGCATGCGTCATCAGGGAGGCGTTCGCGCCCTCCTCCGGCGCGGCTCCCCGGCCGGCCGCCACCGTCGCCCCGGCCGCCCGGGCGGCGGCGGTCAGCTGCTCGACCACCCGATCCTGGCCCACCAGGTCGTCCCAGACGGCCACTGCTGCTCCCAAGCTCCGTACGGCTGCGCTCCCGGCGCCTCTTCCCCGGCGTCGAGCATACGTGGCCGCCACGACAGCGACCGCGCCGTTCGAGCGGCCGACCCTCCGGCCACGACGCGGGCGGCGCCGCCGGGCTCAGCCACCCGGCGACGCCGCCCGTCACCTGTTCCGCACAGCGCCCGGGGCTCAGCCCCGGCGGCCCCAGCGGCGGCCCTTGCCCTTGCCGCCGTCGCCCGTGTCATCGCCACCCGTGTCGGCGTCACCGTCGCTGTCGCCGGCGCCGCCGGCCGGGCCCTGCGGGTCCTGGCCGGCGCCGCCGCTCCGCTCCCAGCGGGTCCACTCGTCACGCGAGCCGAGCAGCGTGTCGGTGAGGCTCGGCAGGTCGTCCATCGGCGTCTCCTCGGCCCACTCGGGCCGCGGCCGCGGCTCGGTGGCGTCGGGCTGCGCCTGGCCCTCGTCCACCACCGGCAGCTCCCGCGTGGTGTCCGTCGGCTCCTCGCGCCACAGACCCGGGGGCACCCGGTCCTCGGCGCGGCCCGACTCGACCCGCGGCAGCACCTCGGTCCGGTCGGCCTGGGGCCGGTCGGCCTCGGCGGGCACCCGGGGCAGCACGGCCGTCTCGTCCGCGGCCTCCGCCGGGACGGCCGGCAGCTTCGCGGTCACGTCCATCGCCGTCGCCGGGACGGCTGGCAGCTTCGTCGTCTCCTCGGCGGCATCCTCCGCCCGGACGGCAGGCTGCCGGTCCCGCAGCGACAGCTCGCGCGTCGCCTCGTCGCCGACCGCACCCGGAGCACCGCTGCCCGCAGCGCCCCCACCCGGACCCGGCCGTCCGCCGGCCACGCCCGCGGCGCCATCGGCCGCCGCCCCGGTCGCCTTGGCCGTCTCGGCCGCCGCCGCAGCCGCAGCCGCGGCCGCGGCGAGCGCGGCGGCCCGCGCCAGCCGGGCCTCCTCCGCCCGCTGCAGCGCCTCCTCGGCCCGGCGGCGCTGCTCCTCGCGCTGGAGCTCCCGCTGCCGCTGGAGCTCCGCCTGCGCGGCGGCCTCGTCGGCGAGCCGCTTGCGCTCGGCGGCCTCCGCGACCAGCCGGGCCTCCTCGGCGGCGCGGCGCTTCGCCTCCTCCTCGGCGCGGCGGCGGGCTTCCTCCTCCGCCTTGCGCCGGGCCTCCTCCTCGGCCTTGCGCCGGGCCTCGGCGGCGGCACGCTCGGCCTCCTCCTTGGCCAGTCGCTCCTTCTCGGCCTGCTCGGCGCGCAGCTGCTCCAGCAGTTCCTGCCGCTTGCGTTCGGCGGCCTCCGCCTCGGCCTTCTTGCGGGCCTCCTCGGCGGCGCACCGCTCGGCCTCCTCGCGGGCGAGCCGCTCCTGCTCGGCGCGGGCGACCTTCTCCTGCTCGGAGAGCGGCAGCTCCCGGTCGAGCCGGTGCCGGATGGCCGTGGTGACGAGGCCGGGCGCCTGGCTGCCGTCGACGACGAGGTAGCGCGCCGGGTCGGCGGCCGCGAGGGCGAGGAAGCCGGACCGGACCCGCTGGTGGAACTCGGTCGGCTCGGACTCCAGCCGGTCCAGCGCCTCGGTGAAGCGCTCCCGGGCCTTGGTCGGGTCGACGTCCAGGACGACGGTCAGGTCGGGCACCAGCCCGCCGGTCGCCCAGCGGGAGATCCGGGCGACCTCGGTCGCGGCGAGGTCGCGTCCGGCGCCCTGGTAGGCGATGGAGGAGTCCATGTACCGGTCGGTGATGACGACGGCACCGCGGGCGAGGGCCGGCCGGATGACGTTCTCGACGTGCTCGGCCCGGTCGGCGGCGTAGATCAGGGCCTCGGCGCGGTGCGAGAGGCCGGTGTTGCCGACGTCGAGGACGAGGCCGCGCAGCCGCTGCCCGACCGGGCTGCCGCCGGGCTCGCGGGTGAGCACGACCTCGTGGCCCTTGCCGCGGATCCAGTCGGCGAGCGCCTGGGCCTGGGTGGACTTGCCGGCGCCGTCGCCGCCCTCCAGGGCGATGAAGAAGCCGGTGCCGGTGGTCCGGTGCGCTGCCGGGCCGCTGTCGCCGCGCAGCGCGTCCAGCAGGTCACGGCCGAACGGGGCGGTGCCGCGCCGGTCGTCGGTCTTGAGCAGGACGACGGCGGCGAGCACGAGCGTCAGCAGGCCCGTGGTGGCGACGGCGAGGGCCGCGCCACCGTGGATGAAGGTGAAGGAACCGGGCTTGACGGTGCCGTACTCGACGTCCCCGTAGGCGGCGGCGATCAGCGGGACGGCGACCAGCGCGCTGCCGACCACGGCCCGCAGCACCGCGTACAGGTGCTCGGTGACCTTGGGCAGCCGTGCCTCCTCGACCTCCTGGGCGAGCAGGGTGCGCCCCGCCGAGACGACGATTCCGGCGGCGAGCCCGGCCAGCCCGGTGAGCAGCAGGACGAGCACGAAGTCGAGGACCAGCCCGGCCAGGATCAGCGTCACGCCCTCGGCGAGCAGCGCCAGCGCGAGCAGCCGGCGGCGGGAGAGCGCGGGCAGGGTCGCCCGGGTGAGGCGGGCTCCGACGGCGGGCGCCCCGGCGGCGGCGAGCACGAGCAGGCCGTAGCCGATCGGCCCGGCCCGGTGCTCGGCGGCGGTGAGCAGCGCGAGCGCGGCGACGCCGGCCATCGACGCGAAACCGGCCGCGACGGCGAAGGTGAAGTACGGGGCGCTGCCGGTGCGGCCCTTGCTCAGGGCGGGGCCGGGGGTGGCGTCGGTGGGGGCGCGCAGACCCTGAAGCGGCGAGTGCGGGGCGGCGGCGACCGGCCCGCCGGGCAGCTGCTGGAGGTAGTCGCGGACGGCGGCGGCGGTGAACAGGCCGGCCGCTCCGAGGGCGGCGAAGGTGACCTGGTGGGCCCGGAACCAGTCCGAGCCGAGCGCCGCGGCGATGTTGTTGACCAGGGTGAACCCGATCAGGCCGACGGCCGCGAGCGGCACGGTGGCCCAGCCGGTGAACCGGTCCAGGCTCCGGACGGTGTCCAGGTTGGCGGCGGACGGCCGCTGCTCGGCGGCGGGCGCGTAGGGGTTGGCGGGCGGCAGCAGACCCGGGACGGTCACGGTCTTCGCGATCTCCCAAACCCGCTCGGCGGCGCCGGTCACGAAGACGGTGGCGAGCAGGACGTACGTGGTGGCGCCGGACGGCTTCGGGCCGGAGCCCAGCCAGACGATCCACCAGGGCGCGACGGCGATCAGCACGGCGCGCAGCGCGTCCGCGCCGAACAGCGTCCAGCGCCGGTCGAGCTTGCCGGCGACCAGCTGGTGCACCGGCCCGAGCAGCAGGACGCCGACCAGCACGGTCGCGGCCAGCCGGACGGCGAAGACGGCGGCGATGGCGAAGGCCAGGCTGCGCGGCAGGTCGCCGAACTGGCCGCCGAGGGCGGCGGCGATCACGGTGAGCGCGAGCAGGACCAGCAGACCGAGCCGGTCGGCGGCGCCGCCGATCAGCTGGGTGGTCCAGAGGCGCCGGTAGGGGCGCGTCCGCAGCAGGGCTCGGGCACGCTCCGTCGGGGTCCCGGCCGGCACGACCTCGGGCAGGTCGGGCATGGCGGCTCTGGCGGCCGGGGCGGCGCTGGGGGTGGGCTGCTCCTCGCTCGTCATACGGTCAGCGTAGCGGGCGGGGGTTGGCCGGAAAGAGACGAACGGTGTTCCGGATCCGGCTCATCACCGGGTTGTGACGATCCCCGCACAGACCCTCGGGCCCCTGCACGGACCTCGGGCCCGCGTCCCCGGTGTGGGGGCGCGGGCCTGCAGGGGCACCGACGGGGGATCAGCCCTCGTCGGTGGACGTGGTCCTGCTCGTGGTGGTCTTCTCGGCGGCCGTCTTCTTCGCCGCGGCCGTCGTGGTCTTCTTGGCCACCGTCTTCTTCGCGGTCGTCGTCTTGGCGGTCGTCTTCTTCGCCGCCGTCTTGGCCGCCGCCGTCTTCTTGGCCGCGGTCGCCTTCTTAGCCGGGGCCTTCTTCGCCGCCTTCTTCACCGGCCCGCGCGCCCGCTTCTCGGCGAGCAGCTCGTAGCCGCGCTCCGGCGTGATGGTCTCGACGTCGTCGTCCTTGCGCAGCGTGGCGTTCGTCTCGCCGTCGGTCACGTACGGGCCGAAGCGACCGTCCTTGACCACCACCGGGCGCTCGCTGACCGGGTCGGTGCCCAGCTCCTTGAGCGGCGGGGCGGCGGCGGCCCGGCCGCGCTGCTTGGGCTGGGCGTAGATCGCCAGCGCCTCGTCGAGGGTGATCGTGAAGAGCTGGTCCTCGCTGGTGAGCGAGCGCGAGTCGGTGCCGCGCTTGAGGTATGGGCCGTAGCGGCCGTTCTGCGCGGTGATCTCCGCGCCCTCGGCGTCGGTGCCGACCACGCGCGGCAGCGAGAGCAGCCGCAGCGCGTCCTCCAGGGTGACGGTGTCCAGCGACATCGTCTTGAAGAGTGAGGCGGTGCGCGGCTTGACCGCGTTCTTGCCGGTCTTGGGCGTGCCTTCGGGCAGGATCTCGGTCACGTACGGGCCGTAGCGGCCGTCCTTGGCCACCAGCATGTTGCCGCTGACCGGGTCCGGGCCGAGCTCGAAGTCGCCACTGGGCTTGGCCAGCAGCTCCTCGGCCAGCTCGACGGTGAGCTCGTCCGGCGGCAGGTCGTCCGGGATGTCGGCGCGCTGGCCGGGCTCGCCCTCGACGGCGGAGGCGCGCTCGACGTACGGGCCGTAGCGGCCGACCCGCAGGGTGAGGTCGTCGCTGATCCGGAACGAGCTGATCTCCCGGGCGTCGATCGCGCCGAGGTCGGTGACCAGCTCCTTCAGGCCGCCCAGGTGGTCGCCGTCGCCGTTGCCGGCCTCGGCGGCGCCGCCGGTGGCGTGGCCCTCGCCCTCACCGAAGTAGAAACGCTTCAGCCACGGCACGGACTGCGCCTCACCCGCGGCGATCCGGTCGAGGTCGTCCTCCATCTTGGCGGTGAAGTCGTAGTCGACCAGTCGGCCGAAGTGCTTCTCCAGCAGGTTGACCACGGCGAAGGAGAGGAAGGACGGGACGAGCGCCGTCCCCTTCTTGAACACGTACCGGCGCTGGATGATCGTGTCGATGATCGACGCGTAGGTGGAGGGGCGGCCGATCTCCCGGTCCTCCAGCTCCTTGACCAGCGAGGCCTCGGTGTAGCGGGCCGGCGGCTTGGTGGCGTGGCCCTCCGGGGTGATCCGCTCGGCGCCCAGCGGGTCGCCCTGGGCGACCTGCGGCAGTCGGCGCTCGCGGTCGTCGAGCTCGGCGTTCGGGTCGTCGGCGCCCTCGACGTAGGCCTTCAGGAAGCCGTGGAAGGTGATGATCTTGCCGGACGCGGAGAACTCGACGTCCCGGCCGTCCCCGGAGGTGCCGCCGACCCGGACGGTGACGGACTGGCCGACCGCGTCCTTCATCTGGGAGGCGACGGTGCGCATCCAGATCAGCTCGTACAGCTTGAAGTCGTCGCCGCTCAGGCCGGTCTCGGCGGGGGTGCGGAACCGGTCGCCGGAGGGGCGGACGGCCTCGTGCGCCTCCTGCGCGTTCTTGACCTTGCTGGCGTAGGTGCGCGGCGCGTCCGGCAGGTAGTCGGCGCCGTAGAGCTGGGTGACCTGGGCCCGGGCGGCGGCGATCGCGGTGTCCGACAGCGTGGTGGAGTCGGTACGCATATAGGTGATGAAGCCGTTCTCGTACAGCTTCTGGGCCACCTGCATGGTCCGCTTGGCGCCGAAGCCCAGCTTGCGGCTGGCCTCCTGCTGGAGCGTGGTGGTGCGGAACGGCGCGTACGGCGAGCGGCGGTAGGGCTTGGACTCGACGCTGCGGACGCTGAACGCGGTCTGCGCCAGGGCGGCGGCCAGCTGCCGGGCGGCCTGCTCGTCCAGGTGCAGGGCGTTGGCACTGGCGGCCTTCAGCCGACCGTCCGGGCCGAAGTCGCGGCCGCTGGCGATCCGCTTGCCGTCGACCGTGGCGAGCCGGGCGCCGAACGTCTCCGGGTTGGCCGCGTCGGCCGGGGTGCGGCCGGTGCCGAAGGTGCCGACCAGGTCCCAGTAGGACGCGCTGCGGAAGGCCATCCGCTCGCGCTCGCGCTCGACCACCAGGCGGGTCGCGACGGACTGCACGCGGCCGGCCGACAGCTTCGGCATGACCTTCTTCCACAGCACCGGCGAGACCTCGAAGCCGTAGAGGCGGTCGAGGATGCGGCGGGTCTCCTGGGCGTCGACCAGGCGCTGGTTCAGCTCGCGCGGGTTGGCCACGGCCTCCTGGATCGCGGTCTTGGTGATCTCGTGGAACACCATCCGGTGCACCGGCACCTTGGGCTTGAGGACCTGCTGGAGGTGCCACGCGATGGCCTCGCCCTCGCGGTCCTCATCGGTGGCGAGGAAGAGCTCGTCGGACTCCGCGAGCAGCGACTTCAACTTGCTGACCTGGGACTTCTTGTCCGCATTGACCACGTAGATGGGCGCGAAGTCGTGGTCGACGTCCACCCCGAGGCGGCGCACCTCGCCGGTGTACTTGTCCGGCACCTCGGCCGCGGTGCTGGGCAGGTCGCGGATGTGCCCGACGCTCGCCTCGACGATGTAGCCGGGGCCCAGGTAGCCCTTGATCGTCTTCGCCTTGGCCGGCGACTCGACAATGACGAGTCGCTGTCCGTGCGCGGTCTCGCTGCTCGGGGACACCTTCGCTCTTCTCTCCCGGTCGTTATGTGAGCTGGTCGGCGCTGGCAGCACGGGCTGCGCTCCGCCCGACCCCTCCACCGTCCCGGGGTGCCGCTGCACGACTACCCCACCAGCGGAGTGTGACCGTACCCCGGCCACCCTTGTCAAACGGACGGATCCCGCTTTTTCACTTGCCAGGCCCACCGACGCCACTCGAACGGTAACCCGATGATGGAGGATCGCGCCCCGTGGAGGGGGGCTTCGGCGGGTTCCGGAGGATGGAATGACGGATTTCAAGATCTGTCAACGGAAATTCGGCGGGCCGCAGGGGTCCGCATGAATGCGAACCACCGGCTGCGCCCCGGCCAGACCTTCGGCTGCCCCGGCCGGGCTCTCGGCGGTGCGCTCAGCCGATGACCGCGGCCAGCAGGCCGGCGCCCGCAGCCAGGCAGCCCGTGCCGAGCGCGGTCCACAGCAGGTCGGCGACCGCGGGGCGGCTGACCTCGCCCGCCGCCAGCACGACCCGGCTCGGGCGGCGCGGGTCGTAGCAGATCCGCACGGAGGCGCCGGGCGCGAGGCGGTCCGGACGGCGCAGCGGGGTGTGGCCGCGCGGACGGGCGAGCACCCGCTCGGCGACCCGCCCCGCTCCGGGACCGCCGACCGACGGCAGGGCGGAGAAGGCGAGCAGCGGCGCGCTGTCGAGCTCGCCGTGCACGTCGGCCTCGGCGACGACGACGGCCACGGCCGGCACTCCCCGGCGGCGCACACGATGGCGCAGGCGCACTTCGGCGGCGCACCAGAGCAACAACGCGCCACCGAAGAGGGCGAGCACCAGCCCGCCCACCGTCGCCGTCGTCGGATCCACCCCTCGCCCCCGGCTCCCCAGCTCTGTCCACAGCCTGTGGACAGAGCCTCACAGTCGGGGACCAACGGGGGACGGCCGTCCGGCGACGGCGCAGCGAAGCGGGGGCTACGGAAAGATGAACCGGTTGGCCGAATCCGGCCTTTGCGGTTTCGGCGTCTGCGGATTCGGCGTCCGCGGATCTTTTGCGGATCCGGCCTCTACGGACGGCCTCTGCCGCCCCGGTCAGCCGACCGGGTGGATGAAGCCCTGCTCGGTCAGCAGCCGCAGCGACTCGGGCACCCGGTCCCGCAGGACCACCCTGTCCTCGCCGAGCAGGTGCGCGATGGCGTCCACGATCTCGCCGGCCGACAGCGTCCCGTCGCAGACCCCGACGAAGCCCGCGCCCACCGTGTCCACCTTGGTGGCGCGCCGCATGCCGCGGTTGTGACGCAGGATCACGTGCTCCGGGTCCTCCGCCCCGGGCGCGCCCACCTGCTCCTGGACCACCTCGTCGGCCAGCACGTAGCGGGCCGCGAGCAGGCCCGCGTCGTCGTGGGAGCGCAGGAAGTCCTGCCGGCCGAACCACTCCTCGATGTGGGGGCCGAGCGGCTGCTCCACCGGGTGCGGCCACTCCTCCACCCGGACCGCCGGGCGCTCGGCGCCGCCCGCCCGCAGGGTGATCCAGCCCATGCCGATGCCCTCGACCCGGCCCGCCTCGAAGGCGTCCAGCCACTCGCCGTACCGGGCCTGGTAGTCGCCGCCCGGGCCGCGGTGGTCGCCGCCGTCGCGCAGCCACAACTCGGCGTACTGGGCGACGTCCTGGACCTCGCGCTGGACGATCCATGCGTCCAGACTGGTGCCGGCGACCCAGCCGGCCAGCCGCTCGTGCCAGTCCTCGCCCTTGACGTGTTGCCAGTTGGCCAGCAGCTGGCAGTAACCACCGGGCTCCAGGTGGGCAGCGGCGGAGCGGACCAGGCTGCGGCACAGGTCGTCGCCGGCCATGCCGCCGTCGCGGTAAGTGAACCGGCCGGCCGGCGAGATGACGAACGGCGGGTTGGAGACGATCAGGTCGAACTTCCGCTCCCCGATCGGCTCGAAGAGACTGCCGGTGAGGGCCTCCGTGTTGTCGAAACCGGACAGCGCCAGGGTCAGCTCGGAGAAGCGCAGCGCACGCGGGTTGAGGTCGGTGGCGGTGACCCGCTGGGCGTGCCGGGCCGCGTGCAGCGCCTGCACACCGGAGCCCGAACCGAGGTCCAGCGCGGTCCGGACCGGGCGGCGCACGGTGATGTTGGCCAGCGTCGTGGACGCTCCGCCGACGCCGAGCACCAGGTCCTTGCGGGCGACGCCGTGCGCGGTCTCGCCGGATCCGATGCCGCCCGCGCCGCCCACCGCGCAGCCCAGGTCGGAGACCACCCAGGCGTCCGAACTGGGCATCCCGGCCACCTCGTTGGCGTACGGGCGGACGTCCACGGTGGCGCGCACCAGATCGCCGTCCGGGCGCAGCCAGCCGTCGGCCAGGCAGTCCTCGACCGGCAGCGCGGCGGCGGCCGCCTTGTACGGGACGGGCTGCTGGAGGAGGAACAGCCGGACCAGCGTCTCCAGCGGGCTGCCACCGCGGGTCGCGCGCAGCGCCGGGACCGCCTCGCTGCGGGCCAGTGCCGCGTAGCCGGTGGGCCCGAGCAGGTCGAGGCAGCCGTCGGCGGTGAACGAGGCGGCGAGCAGCGCCTCGCGCAACTTGGCGAGGCGGGTGGGGTCGAGAGCGGGGCTACTGATCACCCCGTCATTGTCCCTCGGGGCGGGGTGCCGGGCCGCCGCGCCCGGGCCGGGCGCGGCGGATGTGCCGTGGCGGGTTCGGGCTCAGCTCGCGCTGGGCGCGGGCGTGGACGGGGCGGCGGCCGGGGTGGTGCCGGCGCTCGCGCCGGGGGTGGCCGCCGGGCTGGCGCCGCCCGTGGCGGACGGGGCGGGGGTGCCGGGGGCCGGAGTGCCGGTCGCACCGGCGGTCGGCGCACCGGTCGCACCGGCAGTCGGCGTACCCGTCGCCCCGGCGGTCGGAGCGGTGCTCGCGGCGGGCTTGCAGCCGTCCTGCTTGGCCATCGCCGCGCCGAGTTCGCCGCGCTGGAGCTTGGCCTGCGCCTGGGTGGACAGCGAGGCCAGCTGCTGCACCTGGTCGGCGACGCTGCGCAGCCCGTCGGCGAACTTCGCCTGGTCGGTGTTGGACAGCGCGTCCAGCTTCTTCTGGACGTCCAGGTAGCCGTCGGCCGCCTTGTTCAGCTCGGCGACGGTGTCCTTCTGTAGGTTCGTGCCGTCGTCGACCTTGGGGGCCCCGGCCGCGTCGATGGACTTCGCGATGTCCTGGTTGGTCTTGGCCAGCCGCCCGATGTCCGTGGAGAGTCGTTTCTGCAGATCGGCCGGGGTCTCGCCGGTCTTCACCTGGCCGGTGTCGGCGAGCGCCGTCTGCGCCTGGGCGATCGGGTCCTTGGCCGCGCCGCAGACGTTCGACGCCCAGGACTCCAGCTGCTTGCTGTTGTCGTCGCCGCAGCCCACGGCGCCGAACGCGAGCAGCGCGCCGAGGGCGGGTACGGCCAGCAGTCGCTTGTTCACCAGGAGAAGCCTTTCGGTTCGATCGTCTTCGGTCGTCGAACCTACACGGCCGCGGACCCGGCCCCGGTTCCCGGTCGGCCAGGCCCTTCTGGACCCGCGCAGGGCCCGCTCGGGGCCGCTCAGGCCCGCTCCACGCGGATCGGGTCGCCCGACCGGACCGTCCGCAGCACCCGGGTATCGCCGTCCAGCGTGCCGAGGACGTTGCAGGGGCCGGCCAGCCGGCACTCGTCACCGCGCGGGATCGGCGTCGGCCCGTACGGCAGCGCGAGGCTGTCGCAGTCCGTCCAGTACGCCACCGTGCCGGGCTCGACGACCTGCCGGGCGTCGGCCTCACACGGCACGCTGACCGGCGTACCGAAGTAGGCCTCCTCGCCCCAGGTGCTCGCCGACGAGCCGATCGGCAGCTCGGCCCAGAGCGCCTCGGCGGTGGGGGTGGCTCGCAGGGGTGGCGGTCGCCTGCCCGGTCGGCCACAGAATGCGTATCCGCATGGTCGTCCTCTTCCGCGACTGGTCCGATCAGCGATCGGACCCGGTCGTGCCGGAAGCAGCGAACCGCCACGCTCAACAGTTTGTCAACGGGATCCCGGGAAATGGGCGCAGGCCGCAACAGATGCGGACCGCAGGGGCTCAGACCGCAAGGCCCGGACCTCAGGGCTGACGGCTCAGACCGCGACGGCGTCGGCCGAGACCGGCCAGCTCATCCGGATCACGCCGCCGTCCGTGCCGTTGCTGACCTCCAGGTCCTCGACCAGGCCGGTGATCACGGCCAGGCCCAGGGTGTCCTCGTCCGGGTCTGCGCCCTCGGCCGCGCCAGCGGTCGGGACGGCAGGCGGACCGGCCTCGTCCTCGACCTCGATGAGGAAACGCTTCTCCTGATCGATCAGCGCGACCCGGACCGCGCCGCCGGTGCCACCGCGCTGGTGCAGGCCGACCGCACGGGAGCACGCCTCGCCGACCGCGAGCCGTACCTCGTCGAGCACCGACTCGTCGACCCCGGCTCGTCTGGCGACTGCCGCGGCGACCAGCCGGGCCGTCCGCACGTGCTCGGGAAGCGCGCTGAATCGAAGTTCGACGGTTGCCATCTCTCCCCCTCGGGGTACTCCGACCGGGGCCGACGGTGCGGCCCCTGCGGGCCGGCTGTACCGGCCCCGGTGCGACCGGGCGGCACCGGGGCTGTTCGCCCCGGCACCCCGGACGCATGGATCGGGCAGGCGGGCCGGCCACGGGGACCGGCCCGGCCGCGTCAGTCGGTCGCCTGGACCGCGTCGTCCACCGAGGTGTGGATCGGGAAGACCTTGGTCAGGCCGGTAATACGGAAGATCTTCAGGATGCGCTCCTGGTTGCAGACGAGGCGCAGCGAGCCCTCGTGAGCGCGCACCCTCTTAAGACCGCCCACCAGCACGCCCAGGCCGGTCGAGTCGAGGAAGTCCACACCCTCCATGTCGACGACGAGGTGGTACTTGCCGTCGTTGACGAGCTCGACCAGCTGCTCCCGCAGCTTCGGGGCGGTGTACACATCGATCTCGCCGCCAACCTCGACGACCGTGCGATCGCCGACTGAACGGGTCGACAGGGACAGGTCCACGGAACCTCCAGCACCTTGCCTTGCTACGTCATGTGCGTTCCTCGGCCGGACGGCCGCCACCGCATGGTCGCGAGCCCCGGGCGCGCCCAGCCAACGCGTGGCAAGCCTCGGCGCTGCGACCCACGGCCATACGGCCGTCACGGCCACATTCAACCACCTGCGACCATGCCCGCACGATGGCTTACGACGATTCTCCGTCACGCCGGTGACACACTGGGTCCCCATGCCGCCCCGACACAGCCTGCCCGAGGCACTGCTCACGACCCTGTCCACCGCCCGGGGGCGATCAGACCGGCTCACCCATACGGAGCATCTTCCCGCCCGACCTGCGCGTTATGCCCCGTGGCCGGACTCGATCCGGCCCGAGATCGTGACCGCCGCGGCGGACGTCGGCGTGGAACAGCCCTGGGCGCACCAGGCGGAAGCCATGAACCTGGCCAAAACCGGCCAGACTGTGGTGATCGCCACAGGCACCGCCTCGGGCAAATCGCTCGGCTATCTGGCCCCGGTCCTGAGCGACCTGCTGGACGGCACCGAGGCGCGCAACGGCCGCGGCGCCACCGCGCTCTACCTCGCCCCGACCAAGGCGCTCGCCGCCGACCAGCGCCGCCGGGCCGCCGAACTCGCCCCGCCCCGGGTCCGGGCCGCCCTCTACGACGGCGACACCCCACCCGAGGAGCGCGAGTGGGTGCGCCAGTACGCCTCGTACGTCCTCACCAACCCGGACATGCTGCACCGCGGCATCCTGCCCGCACATGCCCGCTGGTCCTCCTTCCTCAAAGTCCTGCGCTACGTCGTCGTCGACGAATGCCACAGCTACCGCGGCGTGTTCGGCTCACACGTCGCCCAGGTGCTGCGCCGGCTGCGCCGGATCTGCGCCCGTTACGGCTCGTCGCCCACCTTCCTGCTCGCCTCCGCCACCACCGCCGACCCGGCCGACACCGCCCGTCGCCTGACCGGTCTGCCCGCCGTGGCCGTCACCGACGACGCCTCGCCGCGCGGGCCGATGGTCTTCGGCCTCTGGGAGCCGCCGCTGACCGAGAACGTCGGCGAGCACGGCGCGCCCATCCGGCGGACCGCCACCGCCGAGGCCGCACACCTGCTGACCGACCTGGTCGAGCAGCAGACCCGCACCGTCGTCTTCGTCCGCTCCCGACGCGCCGCCGAACTGGTCGCGCTCCAGGCCCAGGACCAGCTCGGCCGACCGCTCGCCGACCGGGTGGCCGCCTATCGCGGCGGCTACCTCGCCGACGAACGCCGGGCCCTGGAACGCGCCCTGCACAGCGGCCGACTGCTCGGACTCGCCTCCACCTCCGCTCTCGAACTCGGCGTCGACGTCTCCGGCCTCGACGCCGTCCTGATGGCCGGATACCCCGGCACCCGGGCTTCGCTCTGGCAGCAGGCGGGCAGGGCCGGGCGCGAGGCCCAGGGCGCGTTGGCCGTTCTGATCGCCCGGGACGACCCGCTGGACACCTACCTGGTGCACCACCCGGAGGCGCTGTTCGCGGCGCCCGTCGAGGCCACCGTGCTCGACCCCGACAACCCACACGTCCTCGCCCCGCACCTGTGCGCCGCAGCCGCCGAACTCCCGCTCGCCGACGGCGACCTGGAGCTGTTCGGGCCCTCTGCCGAACCGCTGCTGCCAGTCCTGGAACGGCGCGACCTGCTGCGTCGCCGCAGCGACGGCTCCTGGTACTGGACCCGCCGCGAACGCGCGGCCGACGCCGTCGACCTGCGGGGCAGCGGCGGCAGCCCGGTGCAGATCGTCGAGGCCGAAACCGGCCGCCTGCTCGGCACGGTGGACGCCTCCGCCGCCCACACCACCGTCCACACCGGCGCCGTCCACCTCCATCAGGGGCGCACCTACCTGGTCCGGGAGCTCGACCTGGAGAACTCGGTCGCCCTGGTCGAACCGGCCGACCCTCCGTACACCACGGCCGCCCGCGACATCACCTCCATCTCCGTGCTCGACACCGACACCACCGTCCGCTGGGGCGAGGGCCGGCTCAGTTTCGGTTCGGTGGAGGTGGTCAACCAGGTGGTCGGCTACCTCCGGAAGCGGATCTCGACCGGGGAGATCATGGGCGAGAGCAAACTCGACCTGCCGCCCCGCACACTGCGCACCCGCGCGGTCTGGTGGTCCGTCACCGAGGACCAGCTGCTCGACGGGGACATCCCGCTCGACCAGCTGCCCGGTGCCGCCCACGCCGCCGAGCACGCCTCGATCGGCCTGCTGCCGCTGTTCGCCACGTGCGACCGCTGGGACATCGGCGGCGTCTCCGTCCCGCTGCACCCCGACACCGAGCTGCCCACCGTGTTCGTCTACGACGGCCACCCCGGCGGGGCCGGCTTCGCCGAACGAGGCTTCCAGCAGGCCGTCCGGTGGCTGACGGCCACCCGCGAGGCGATCGCCGCCTGCGAGTGCGAGCGCGGCTGCCCGTCCTGCGTGCAGTCACCCAAGTGCGGCAACGGGAACGAACCGCTGGACAAGAGCGCCGCCGTCCGCCTCCTGGACGTCCTGCTCGCGGGCGCCCCGAAGGCGGCGGGCGGGGCCAGCGACCCTGCTGACACGGACTCATGAGCCCTCCTCCGCTGCGATGACCGGCGCCCGGACCGGTCCGGCGCGGGCCCGGGCGCGCGCGGGACCGAGCGGAAGGCGCACGGGCAGTCCGCCGACCGGCACTTCGGCCACCACCTCGACGGCGTCCTCCTCCCGGTCCACCGCACAGGAAGCCAGGCCCGCGCCCTGCGCCGCGGCGATCCCCGCCGCCCGCAGACACCCGCCGTCCGAATCGAGCAGCAGCCGGTCAGCCGCCGCGAGGGCCGCGAGGTCGGCCGCCGACTCGGCCCGGTGCCGGGCGGCGACCACCGCACCGACCGCCAGCGTCGCCGTGAAGACCGAACAGCCGAGCACCGCTAAGGCGAGCAGCCAGACCGTCGCCGAGCCGGCGTCCGCCCCGCGCCCACCCCCCGCCGCAGTCCGAATCCGACCCGCGATCAGGCCGGCCATGCTCCCTCACCTCCTCCCACCAGGGTGTCCTCCCGTGCCGCCACGGCGACGGCACTCAGTTGCACCGAGAGCAGACCGCCGAGCCTGCCCGGCGCCGTGCTGGGCGCGTCCACCGTGACCCGCACCGTGTCGGAGGCCAGGGCGACCTGTACCTGGGCCCCCAGCGGGGCTGCCGCGCGGGCGAGCGCGGCGGCATCCACCTCCCCACGGGCGGCGGCCCGGGCGCCGATCCGAGCCGCGTCCACGCAGCGGATCTGGGCCGCCGCCGCGAGCACGCCCCAGATCAGCATCGCCGCGAGCAGGACCAGCGCCGGCAGGGCCACCGCCGTCTCCGCCGTAACGAACCCCGCGTCCCCGCGTCGGTGGCCGGGCGTGCGGCTAAATCGCATGGAGCGCCCGCTCCAGCAGATCGGTCAGCGCCCCCGTGACGGTCGCACTGGTCACCACCTTGTAGAGCCCGGCCGCGAGGGCGCAGGCGCCCAGCGTGCCGACGGCGTACTCCGCCGTGGTCATCCCCGCGTCCGACCGGCCCCTGGCCAAGGCCATCCGGCGGATCCGGCGCGCCGCCCAACGGTTCCTGCGCGTCCACACCCCGAGCAGGTGCCGGGGCAGACGCCCGGTGACGAACCTGGGTGTGATCACTACAGCCATGGTTTTCCTCCTGTGATCTGGTTGATTCAGGTGTGACAGCTGGTCACACCAACTGCGCGAAGCGGGTGGTCAACCCGATGACGACCGGCACCACGCCGATCAGCACGAAGGCCGGGAGGAAGCAGAGCCCGAGCGGCGCGGTGGCGAGCACCCCCGCGCGGCGGACCCGGGCGTGGGCGGCCCGGCCGGCCGCCGCCCGCCGGGCGTGGGCGAGCCCGATCAGCGGCCCGGCGGCCGGGGCTCCGCCGAGGCTCGTCCGGACCATGCAGCGGGCCAGCGGCGCCAGCGAGGGATGCTGCTCGCCCAACCGGCTCCAGCACAGCTCCGGCGGTGCGCCCAGCGAGAGTTCGGCACCGATCGCCACCAGCCGTGGCCCCATCGGGGCGCCCACGCTCCGGCCGACCGCCACAACGGCTGCGGAGGGCGAAGACGCCGAGCCGAGGCATGCCGCCAACAGTTCGGCACTGAGCGGGAGTTGCCGGGTGAGCAGCTCCTCCTCCCGCTCCGCCCGTCGATCCGCCGCAGACCGCGCCCGAGCCAGTGCTCGGTACGTCCCCGCCGCCAGAACCACCCCGACGGTCAGGCCGGCGCCACCGCCGAACAGCAGTGCGGCCCCCGCCCCCGCCATGACCGCTGTCACCGTTCGCCGCACCCGCTCGCCGCCGCCCCGGACGGACGGGGTCGCCCGACGCGCCGGCTCGGCACGGGCCATCGTCCGAAGCCAGGCGGACGCGCGCCGCCGCCTCGCCCATCGGCGCGTCAACACGATTCCCGCCAGCATTGCCGTTGCGGCTGCCAGCACACCCCACATCACCCCGGCACCGCCTCTGCCCGCGCCGCCCCGCCGGGGCCGGTCACCGATCTCCCCCTGCCCGCCCGCGAGACCTGCCGGGCGGAGAGGAGCCGCGACACCCCGAGCCTCCGGCGCCGCCCCGACGGGCAGGGCACGACACCATCGGCCTGCCACCCGAAGGACCGGGCAGGGTCTCGAAGGCGGACCTGACAGCGGCAGTCGACGTCCGGAACCGTCCGCGCGGCATCCACGTGCGGGGTGCGATGCCATCGCCGCTCCACCGCTCGGAGGGCCGCCATGGGTCCTCCAGGGCTCCCTGGGCCGCCGTCCGGACGATCCGCGCCGTCCAGGCCACGCCCAGCCCCTCCAACACCGCTCCTGCCGCGAGGCATCCGAGCCCGGCAGGCGTGTGCAGGAGGACGTCCACCGGCCGCGCCCCGAGGGTCACGCCGAGCAGGAGGCCGGCGACGGGCAGGGCCGCCAGGACGGCGATCGTCGTCCGCGGGCCGGCCAGCTCCCCGGCGATCTCCTCGGCCAAGGCCTGCTCGCCCCGCAGCGCCTCCGCCACCCGATCGAGCGCGGCGGCCAACCCCGACCCGCCGTCGGAGGCGACCCACCAGCAGGCCGCGATCGCCGCCGCACCGCTGCCGCCCGGGAGTTCGGCGAGCAGGTGGAGGGCCGCGGGCACGTCTCCGCCGTACCGGCCCGCCGCCAGCCGCGCCACCGGCTCCTCGCCCAGCCGGCTAAGCGCCTCCGGGTCCGCGGCGATGCGTGTCGTCACCAGGTGCAGCGCCTGCTCCGGTGTCGAACCGCTGCGCAGTTCCCCGGCCAGCCCGGCGCAGAGTTCGACGACACCGGCCGCGCGGCGTCCGGCCTCCGCCACCGTGCGCCGCCGCTGCCGCCACCGCCGAAACGGCAGGACGGCCAGGGCGGCGGCGAGCACCGGCACCGGCGAGGCCACGGCATGGCCTGCTGCCAAACCGGCCGGAAGGAGCAGCAGTTCGGTCACGAGCCACTGCGGAGGACGGGGCATGCCCGCCGAACTCCCGGTTACGGCCTGGCCCATGGGCGGCACCGGTGGGCCGGTACCCGCCAGCACCAGCTTGGACCGCCGCCCACCCGACACCTGCTGTTGCAACGCACACCACCCGGCGAACGCCACGACACAGAGCACCATGGCGCACCACAGGGCGTTCTGACTATCAGTCACTTCACATTCTCCTTGCCGTCGACTCGTCGCGCCTCGCGCCTCTGCTCAGCCCCAAGCTCCACCACCCGCACGCCCGCCCTCGCGAGCCCCGCCCCCGCGGCCATCACTCCGGCCTCACCGCGGGTGACACCCCACGCGCCGCCAGCAGCCCGACCAGCCGCGCCCACCCCGCTCCCAGGACCATCCCGCCCTCCGCGGTGAACTCCACCGCCGGAGTCGTCACGGCCAGGCCGTCGCGGTCCCCGACCAGCGTGTGGATCTCGGTCACCCGTCGACGCCCCGAGCCCGGCTCCCGAACGAGGTGCACCACCAGGTCGAGTGCGGCGCGGAGTTGGCTGTGCAATGCCGGCCGGTCGAGCCCGGCGAGCGAGCCGAGCGCCTCCAGCCGCACCGGCACGTCCGCCGCCGTGTTGGCGTGAACAGTGCCGCAGCCGCCGTGCCCTGTGTTCAGCGCGGCCAGCAGGTCCGACACCTCGGCCCCGCGGACCTCGCCGATGACCAGCCGGTCGGGGCGCATCCGCAGCGCCTGCCGGACGAGGTCCCGAAGGGTGAGCTCTCCGAGCCCCTCCTGGTTGGGTGGTCGGCTCTGCAGCCGGACCACGTGCGGATGGGCCGGTTGCAGTTCGGCGGAGTCCTCCGCGACCACGATCCGTTCGTCCGGCCCGGCGAGACCGAGCAGGGCTGCGAGGAGCGTGGTCTTGCCCGTGCCGGTGCCGCCCGAGATGAGGAGCGACAGCCGCGCCCGCAGGATGCCGGCCAGCAGTTCGGCGCCCCCTGGCGGCAGTGCCCCGCCCGCCACCAACTCGGCGAGCGTGAACGGGCGGGGCCGGCAGACCCTCAGCGAGATGTGCGTGCAGCCGGCGGCGATCGGCGGGAGCACGGCGTGCAGCCTGGTGCCGTCCGGCAGCCTGGCGTCCACCCAGGGGCGCGCGTCGTCCAGCCGCCGCCCGGCCGCGGTCGCCAGCCGGTGGGCCAGCCGCCGGACCGCCTCGGCGTCGGCGAACCGGATCCCGGTGGCCCGGTGCAGGCCGCCTCCACGGTCGACCCACACCTCGTCCGGACCGTTCACCAGGACGTCCGTGACATCGGGCTCCGCCAGCAGACGGTCCAGCGGGCCCGCACCCACCAGTTCAGCGCGCAGCGAGCGCACGGTGTCCAGCACCTCGTCCCCACCGAGCGGCGGCCGGGTGGCTCGAAGGGCGGCGGCGACGGACCCGTCCGTCGGGGCGGCGCCCGACTCGGCCAGCCGCAGCCGGACCGCGTCCACCAGCGCCGCCGTCCGCTCCTCCCGGGCCGTCCGCCCGTAGGGGCACGGCCGGGGAGCCTCGGGCGGACCGCCGAGCGGCGGCAGGCTCCGGAGCAGCCGGCGTTCCCGCCCACCGTCGCCCCGACCCGGTGAACCACCCGAGCTACCGGAGCCGGCCGAGCCGCCCGAACCGCCAAGGAAACCCGTTCTGCGCAGACGGACCATCAGTACACACCTCCTCCCACCGCCGGTACCGGCGGCAGCACCTCGTCCAGGAAGGTGGAGCAGAAGCGCGCCAGTGGGCCGCTCTCCCGGATCCCGGGCGGCACGCCCTTCTCGACGTCCTCGGCCAGCCCCGGCTCCGGCTCCAGTTCCCCCGCGAGCTCCAGTCGCAGTCCGCGGGCGATCCGCTGGGCCGGGAGTCCGAAGGCCCGCAGCGGACGCACCACCGCCCGGACGTCCCCGAGACGCATCCGCGCCGCCGCCGCGACCCGGTCTGCTGCGGCCACCGCGCGCAGTTCGGCCGGCACCACCAGCAGGGCCAGGTCGGACTGCTCCAGCGCTTGCCCGGCCGCCGCGTCGAGATGGCGCGGTACGTCGACCACCACCAGCCCGCCGCGCCGTCTGGAGGCGGCCAGAACGCTGCGCATGGCCTCGGGTGGCACGGCCAGGGTGTCACCGCGGTCCCAGGAGAGGCAGGACAGCGAGGACAGCCGTTTGAGCGCCGGCAGCGCCCTGGCCAGCTCGGCCCCGCTGACCCGACCGCGCGAGCCCGCGAGATCGGGCCAGCGCAGCCCGCGGGCCCTCTCGCCGCCCAGCAGGATGTCCAGGCCGCCGCCCAGCGGATCGCCGTCGATCAGCATCGTCCGGCGGCCCGCCCGTGCCGCCGTGACGGCGAGGGCGCAGGCCAGCGTGGAGGCCCCGGCCCCGCCGCGGCCGCCGAGCACGGCGACGGTGAGCGCCGAGGGTCCGACGCCCTCGGCCGCGTCGGCGATCCGGTCGAGCAGCCAGGCCTCGGCATCGGGCAGGAACAGCACGTGCTCGGCGCCGAGTTGGACGGCTCTGACCCACACCTCCGGGTCGTCCAGGTCCAGCCCGAGCAGCAGCACACCGCTGCGTCGGGGCAGTCCGGCGCAGCGCGCCACCTGGTCGTCCCCGACCAGGACGAGCGAGGAGCTCTCCCAGAGGCCTCGCGGCGGCGGGGCACCCCGGATCAGCTGCGGTTCGGTGCCCGCGGCCGCGCAGAGCCGTAGCAGGTGCTCGGCGAGGCGCTCGTCCTCGGTGACGACGAGCGGGCCGGTGGGCTCGGGCTCCCCGACGGTGGCGTGGCCGGTGATCGGCGTCGACATGGCGCTCTCCCCTCTGCGCCGCCGACCGCTCGGAGCGGCCGACGGCGCACGTCGGACGGTTGCGGCGGACGGTCGCCGGGAGAGCCCCGAGGGGCCCTGAAGGGGGTGCCCGGCGACCGCCGCCGACCCTCACGGTGGGGGGTGATCAGGATTCCGTCATCCGGCTTCCGATTCCCTGTGGACAACTCGGAGCCTGTGGATAAATACGTTCACCCGGGCGGGGGGCTAAAGAGTCAAGAATTGACGAACCGGGATCACCGAGATCATCCGGTGGCTCGACTCCCACCTGTGGGATCGCCGACGGTGATGAGCAATCGGCAACACAGAGTGACGAAAGATGGCGCGCGGCGCCCCGCGCCGACACCCCCTGTACACCGTCGGGCAACCAGCCGGCGATACCTGCCGAGAAGGGTCTTCAAGCCCTGAAAATGGCCCCGGACGTGCGACGACCCCCGCCGGGGGGGAGAGCGGGGGTCGTCTATCCACGGCCCGACTCGGGGGGGAGGAGCCGGACCGGGTTAGCACGGTCGCGAACGATCCGTGACTTCCATGGTGTACCCGAGCGGCCAGAAACACAAACCCGCACGCCCGCGAGTACGCCGAATGGCGGGGTGATTTGCGGCTCCCTCTATCCTCGGTTCCCGTGGACACCACAGAGAACGCCGACGACCACGCCGACGAGTCCCGAGGCGACGCCACCGGGCCCGCCGAAGCGGCCCCCGAGCTCGCCCGCCTCCCGCGACCGGGCGGCCCGCGGACGGCGGCCTTCTTCGACCTGGACAAGACCATCATCGCCAAGTCGAGCGCGCTGGCCTTCAGCCGCCCGTTCTACCAGGGCGGTCTGATCAACCGTCGGGCCGTACTCCGCAGCGCGTACGCCCAGTTCGTCTTCCTGGTCGGCGGCGCGGACCACGACCAGATGGAGAAGATGCGCGAGTACCTCTCGTCGCTCACCCGGGGCTGGAACGTCCAGCAGGTCCGCGAGATCGTCGCCGAGACCCTGCACAACCTGATCGACCCGATCATCTACGACGAGGCCGCCTCGCTGATCGAGCAGCACCACGCGGCCGGCCGCGACGTGGTGATCGTCAGCAGCTCGGGCTCCGAAGTGGTCGAGCCGATCGGCGCCCTGCTCGGCGCGGACCACGTGATCGCCACCCGGCTGAAGATCGAGGACGGCTGCTACACCGGCGAGATCGATTACTACGCCTACGCCGAGAACAAGGCCGCCGCCATCCGGGAGTTGGCGGAGACCGAGGGCTACGACCTGGCCGAGTCCTACGCGTACAGCGACTCCTCCACCGACCTGCCGCTGCTGGCGGCCGTCGGCCACCCGTCGGCCGTCAACCCCGACCGCGCGCTACGGAAGGAGGCGGCGGCCCGCGAGTGGCCGGTGCTGGTCTTCGACAAACCGGTGGAACTGCGGCGGCGGCTCCCGGAGTTCTCCGCTCCGAGCGGATCGGTCCTGACGGCCGTGGCGGTCGGGACGGCCGCGCTGACCGCCGGGGTCATCTGGTACCTGGCCAGGCGACGCCGCCCGGCCGTCTGAACTCCGAGCCCGTCGAGGCCGAACCCATCAAATCTCTGCAATTGGGACAAAACGGGCAAATTGCAGCAGACTTCCTGTTTCGGGTTCCCCTTTCGCCCGAAACGCGATACAAATGAAGCACGGCCCGCGAGACCCGGTCAGGACCCGAAGAGGTCGAACCGACAACGCAGTTCAGGCCCACGGACCGCGTGTACAGATAACCGAGCACCCACATGCAGCCGACCCGCTGTCGGGCCGCCGCACCAGACGAACGGGCAGGATCCCCGTCTGATCGGCACTTCCGGTGCATGCATGGTCACCCGGTACCTGTGCCAGCGGCGGCACCCAGCAGGATCAGGTGCCGCCGCATCTCTGCGCTCACGAGACGTCCACGAGGCGCCCGCGGGCTTCGATGAGCCCTGGCGCCCGCGCGCGGGCACGGGCCCAGCCGCTCAGACCATCCCGCGCTGCATCGCCTCGCAGACCGCCGTGCTCTCGCGCACGCCGAGCCGCAACGCCTTGCCGCAGTGCTCGATCCAGGCCTCCATCCCCTCCGCCGTCCCGGCCAGGTAGCCGGCCAGCGCGCGCCGGTAGGCGTCCGTGCCGAGCTCCGCGAGCCCGACCTCGGCCGGGCAGATCGACTTCGGGTCGAGGCCCTCGGCGATCAGCACGATCCGCTGGGCGGCCCGCGCGATCACTCCGTTGTACGAGCCGAACGGGCGCAGCGCGAGCAGTTCGCCGTGCACCACCGAGGCGACCACGAGGGCCGGCGTTCCCACGCCCTGCCCCTCCGCCCGCGCGACCAGCAGCCGGGAGAGCTGGTCGAGCCGCGCGGCGACCTCCTCGGCGCCCGGGGCGGGCGGCAGTGCCGGCAGCGGGCCGTCCACCACGGCAGCGTCGACGCTCTCCACCGGCTTGAGCTCAAGCGGGAACAGCTCCTCGGCCGCCTCGCCCGCCCGCCGCGGCCGTCCCGCGGACGGGTCGGCGTCGCCGACCGCGAGCAGGTGCAGCCGGGCCAGCACCTGGAGCGGCGAGTGCCGCCAGATGCTGAGCAGCTGGCCGGCCTCGGCGGCGATCCGCAGGGCCGCGCCGACGGTCCGGGCTTCGGGGTCCGCGCCGAAGTCGCTGCGTCGCCGGACCTCCTCCAGCGGCCAGTCCGCCCCGGCCAGCGCCGCCGACGCGCGGGCGCCGCGGAGCGCGGACTCGGAGGTGACCTCGGCCGCGCGGCGGCGCATCACCCGGTGGCCGTAGAGGCGGTCGACGGCCTTGCGCACCTCGGCCACCGCGTGGGGCACCCCGGGGAGCTGGGCCAGCGGGGCGAGGGGATCAGTTCCAGTGCTCACCTACCCGAGAGTAATGAACCGACCGCCCCTCCCGGAACAGCAACCCCGCATCACCCGTTAGAGGCAATCCTCACTTCCCGTCCGCAGCGAGGCGCAAACCCCGGCTAGCATGGCCACTATCGGAGACGATAACGATTTCCACTTAGTCCCGAGTTGGCCCCGGAGCCGGCACCCGAGCCAGCCCCCGAGCGAGGGCCCAGAGCGAGAGCCGGAGTCCCAGATGAAGATCGCCTTCGTCGGCAAGGGCGGCAGCGGCAAGACCACGCTGTCCGCGCTGTTCATCCGCCACCTGGCCGCCTCGGGCCGGCCCGTCATCGCCGTCGACGCCGACATCAACCAGCACCTGGGCCCCGCACTCGGACTGACGGATGCCCAGGCCGCGCGGCTGCCCTCGCTCGGCGCGCACCTGCCGGAGATCAAGGAGTACCTGCGCGGCAGCAACCCGCTGATCCGCTCGGCGGACGAGATGATCAAAACCACGCCGCCCGGCCGGGGTTCGCGCCTTCTGCGGATCGTCGAGGAGAACCCGGTCTACGCCGCCTGCGCGCGGCCGATCGCACTGGACGAGGGCTCGGTGCGGCTGCTGGCGACCGGCGCGTTCGCCGAGGAGGATCTCGGCGTCGCCTGCTACCACTCCAAGGTCGGCGCGGTCGAGCTGCTGCTCAACCACCTGCTGGACGGCCCCGACGAGTACCTGGTCACCGACATGACGGCCGGCTCCGACTCCTTCGCCTCCGGCCTGTTCACGCGCTTCGACCTGACCTTCCTGGTCGCCGAGCCGACCCGCAAGGGAGTCTCGGTCTACCGCCAGTACAAGGACTACGCCCGCGACTTCGGCGTGCACCTGCGGGTGATCGGCAACAAGGTGCAGGGCCCGGACGACCTGGAGTTCCTGCGCCGCGAGGTCGGGGACGACCTGTTCGCCACCTTCGGCCACTCGGACTGGGTGCGCCGCCTGGAGCAGGGCGCCGAGCCGCCGCTGAAGTCCCTGGAGCCGGCCAACCGGGCCGTGCTGGAGCAGCTGAGGTCCGAGGTCGACGCCGCCTTCGCCCGACGGGACGCGCACCGCTACACGGAGCAGGCCGTGCTCTTCCACCTGCGCAACGCGGAGAGCTGGGCCAGCGCCAAGGTGGGCGTCGACCTCGCGACCCAGGTGGACCGCGCGTTCGTCCTGGGCGCGTTCGTGCCCGACGGCGAGCAGCCCGCTCCGGCCGGCGCGCACGTCTGATCAAGGCCCGCGACAAGCGCCCGAACGGGCCGTGGCCTCCCCATCTCCGGGGAGCCCACGGCCCGTTCGGCGTATGCAGGGCACTCACCAGCGGCTTTCCGTCGGCTCGCACCTCGCCCAATGGGGTGAACCAGGGCCTTTTCCCCTTTCCTCACCGAACGACGCTGTGCAAAGCTTTCATTACCCTCGGTTTACCGAGTCTTGATGGTCCGTCCCGGCGGCCCTCTGCGAGGCTCCCGCTCCTCGCCGAGGCCCCGTGGCGGGCCCTGATGGTCAAGGTCCGGCCGGTGACACCCGCACTCCCCGCCGCGCCCACGCCATCCCGCCACACCGTCGCGACCCACGACAGCCGATCCGCCCCCGAGCCCCACCGCCGGACTCACCACCGGACCTGACTGCGTTCGTTCACCCCGGACAGACGGGAAGACAATGACCCTGGACATCTCAAGCGCTCCCAACGCCTCCGACACCACCGATCACGCGCCGCCGGACCCCGGCTCCGTCACCCGCACACGGTGGATGCAGGACCTCTCCGCCTCCCTGGTGGTCTTCCTGATCGCCGTGCCGTTCTCCCTCGGTATCGCGCTCGCCACCGGCGCCCCGCTCAGCGCAGGACTCGCCGCGGCCGCCGTCGGCGGTATCGTCGCCGGCCTGCTCGGCGGCACGCCTCTCCAGGTCAGCGGCCCCTCGGCCGCGCTGACCGTGATCACCGCCGGGCTGATCGCCCGCTACGGCTGGCAGGCGACCTGCGCCATCACGATGGCCGCCGGCCTGCTCCAACTCCTGCTCGGTGCACGCCGGGTGGCCCGGACGGCGCTCGCCGTCTCGCCCGCCATCGTGCACGGCATGCTGGCCGGGGTCGGGCTCACCATCGCCATCGCACAGCTGCACGTCGTCCTCGGCGGCTCCCCGCAGAGCTCCGCGATCGCCAACCTCCGCGCCCTGCCAGGACAGTTGGCGGGCCCGCACCCGCCGGCGCTGCTGGTCGGCGCGGTGACCGTGACCGTCCTCCTCGGCTGGCCCCGGCTCGGCCGCCTCCCCGGACGTGCGGGCGGGTCGGGCGCCCGGTTGGCCAGGCTACCCGGCCCACTGGCGGCCGTCGCCGCCGCCACCGCGCTCGCCGTGACCATGGATCTGCGGCTCGCCCACGTCGAACTCCCTTCCTGGCAGCCGCACTCACTCGTCCCCGCCCTGCCGCACGGACCGCTCGTCGGCGTGCTCGCCGCCGTCCTCACCGTCACCGCCGTCGCCAGCGTCGAGTCGCTGCTCTCCGCGGTCGCGGTCGACCGGATGTCCCAGCGCACCGGGAACCTCGACCGCGAACTGCGCGGGCAGGGCGTCGCCAACATGATCAGCGGCCTGATCGGCGGGCTCCCCGTCGCCGGCGGCGCGGTGCGCAGCACCGCCAACGTCCGCGCGGGCGGGCGGACCAGGTGGGCGTCGGTCCTGCACGGCGTCTGGGTACTCGCCGCCGCACTGGCGCTGACTGGCGGGCTGCGCCGGATCCCGCTGGCCGCGCTGGCCGCGCTGGTCCTGGTCGTCGGGCTGCAGATGATGAGCTTCGCGCACATCCGCAACGTGCACCGGCACCGCGAGTTCCCGGTCTACCTGGCCACCGTGCTGGGCGTGGTGGTGTTCGGCGTGCTGTGGGGCGTGACGCTCGGCGCCGTCACCGCCGTCCTGCTCGCGCTCTACCGGCTGACCCGCGCCCACGTGGACGTGCTGACGGGCCCCGACGGCTCGGTGACCGTCCAGACGCACGGCCCGCTCACCTTCACCGCCGTACCCCGGCTGAGCCGCGCGCTGGCCGGCATCCCCGCCGGCGCCGAGGTGACGGTGATCCACGACGGCTCCCTCCTCGACCACGCCGCGTACGAGATGCTGCACAGCTGGCGCACCGGACACCAGGCCGCGGGCGGGCAGGTCTCGATGGTGACGAGGCGTCAGGACGACGACGTGCTCGACCCCGACGGGACGGTCCGCGCGGGCAGTTCCCCCAGCCCGCACCGGTGCCGGGCCTGGACGCCCTGGGTCGGCCACCACTGCATCGAGCAGCAGGAGGACCCACACGGCCGCCTGCTCGACGGCGTCCGGGTGTTCCAGCAGCACACCGCTCCGCTGATCCGGCCCGAACTCGCCCGGCTGGCCCGGGAGGGGCAGACCCCCTCCCAGCTCTTCCTGACCTGCGCGGACTCGCGGATGGTCACCAGCATGATCACCAACAGCGGCCCGGGCGACCTGTTCACCGTCCGCAACGTCGGCAACCTGGTGCCGGCCCCGTTCGAGCCCGGCGCGGCCGACGACTCGGTGGCCGCCGCGGTGCAGTACGCCGTCGAGGCCCTGGAGGTGCGCTCGATCACGGTCTGCGGCCACTCCGGCTGCGGCGCGATGAAGGCCCTGCTGGACGGCGTGCACGAGCGCCCCGGTCCGCCGACCCCGCTGACCCGCTGGCTGCGGAACGGCCGCGGCTCGCTGGACCGGCTCCGACGCGCCCCCGCCGAGTTCGCCGCCCGGCCTGTGGCGGACCTGGTGGAGCAGCTCTGCATCACCAACGTCGTCCAGCAGCTGGACCAGCTGACGGCGAACCCGGCCGTGGAGCGCCGGGTCGAGGAGGGCACCCTGCGCCTGGTCGGGATGTACTTCGACTTCGCGACCGCCCAGGCGTACGTGCTCGACCCGGCGAGCGGCACCTTCAGCCCCGTCGAGGCGCACCCGACCGAGGATTTCCCGGGGGCGGTACCGGCCGCGCCGGCGGGGTACCCGCCCGATGGGGCGAACGAGAGTGCGGACGGGGTGCGCACCGACGGCAGTGAGGAGGATCCCCGGCTGGCCGCCTGAGGCCCGGGCCCGTGTCCCCGCCGTGCGGGCCGGGGCACGGGCCCGCCCCGGCCATGACGCCGTCCGTTCGACTCTCGGTCAAAGGTCTACACCAATTCCTGGTGCCTCTTGTCAACCGGCCTGTTCGCCTGATGAGCTGTGCGCTGGGACACACGGGACAATCCCCCTACACGGGATCATCCCCGATCAAGACTCGATGAGGAGTGCGCGTTGAGCAACGAGAGCCTGGCCAACCTGCTCAGGGAGGAGCGGCGCTTCGCCCCGCCGGCAGAGCTCGCCGCAGCCGCCAACGTCACCGCGGCCGCGTACGCGCAGGCCTCCGAGGACCGCCTGGGCTTCTGGGCCGAGCAGGCCCGCCGCCTGGACTGGGCCGTCGAACCCACCCAGACCCTGGACTGGTCGAACCCGCCGTTCGCGAAGTGGTTCGCCGACGGCCGGCTCAACGTGGCCTACAACTGCGTCGACCGGCACGTCGAGAACGGCCTCGGCGACCGGGTCGCCATCCACTTCGAGGGCGAGCCCGGCGACAGCCGCTCCCTCACCTACGCCCAGCTCAAGGACGAGGTCTGCCAGGCCGCCAACGCCCTGCTGGAACTCGGCGTCACCAAGGGCGACCGGGTCGCGATCTACCTGCCGATGATCGCCGAGGCCGTCGTCGCGATCCTCGCCTGCGCCCGCATCGGCGCCACCCACTCGGTGGTCTTCGGGGGCTTCTCCGCCGACGCCGTCGCCTCCCGCATCCAGGACGCCAAGGCCAAGCTCGTCATCACCGCCGACGGCGGCTACCGCCGCGGCAAGCCCTCCGCGCTCAAGCCCGCCATCGACGAGGCCCTCACCAAGGCCGACGGCGTCGAGCACGTCCTGGTCGTGCGCCGCACCGGCCAGGACATCCCGTGGACCCAGGGCCGCGACGTGTGGTGGCACGAGATCACCGCCCGCCAGTCCACCCAGCACACCCCCGAGGCGCACGAGGCCGAGCACCCGCTGTTCATCCTCTACACCTCCGGCACCACGGGTAAGCCCAAGGGCATCCTGCACACTTCGGGCGGCTACCTCACCCAGGCCGCCTACACCCACCACGCGGTCTTCGACCTCAAGCCCGACACCGACGTGTACTGGTGCACCGCCGACATCGGCTGGGTCACCGGCCACTCCTACATCGTGTACGGGCCGCTGGCCAACGGCGCCACCCAGGTCATCTACGAGGGCACCCCGGACACCCCGCACCAGGGCCGGTTCTGGGAGATCGTCCACAAGTACCGGGTGACGATCCTCTACACCGCGCCGACCGCGATCCGCACCTTCATGAAGTGGGGCGACGACATCCCCGCGAAGTTCGACCTCTCCAGCCTGCGCGTTCTGGGCAGTGTCGGTGAGCCGATCAACCCCGAGGCGTGGATCTGGTACCGCGAGCACATCGGCGCCGGCAAGGCCCCGATCGTGGACACCTGGTGGCAGACCGAGACCGGCGCGATCATGATCAGCCCGCTGCCGGGCGTCACCGAGACCAAGCCCGGCTCCGCCCAGCGCGCCCTGCCGGGCATCGCGGCCACCGTCGTCGACGACAACGGCACCGAGGTCCCCAACGGCTCCGGCGGCTACCTCGTCCTCACCGAACCGTGGCCGTCCATGCTCCGCACCATCTGGGGCGACGACCAGCGCTACATCGACACCTACTGGTCACGCTTCGCCGGCCGCTACTTCGCCGGTGACGGCGCCAAGAAGGACGAGGACGGCGACATCTGGCTGCTCGGCCGGGTCGACGACGTCATGCTCGTCTCCGGCCACAACATCTCCACCACCGAGGTCGAGTCGGCCCTGGTCGGTCACTCCTCCGTCGCCGAGTCCGCCGTGGTCGGCGCGAGCGACGCCACCACCGGCCAGGCCATCGTCGCCTTCGTCATCCTGCGCGGCGGCGTCACCGAAACCCCCGAACTCGTCGAGGAACTGCGCGCCCACGTCGGCCGCACCCTCGGCCCCATCGCCAAACCCAAGCAGATCAAGATCGTCGGCGAACTCCCCAAGACCCGCTCCGGCAAGATCATGCGCCGCCTCCTGCGCGACATCGCCGAAGGCCGCGAGGTCGGCGACACCACCACCCTCGCCGACAGCACCGTCATGACCCACATCCAGGCCCAACTCCCGGCCACCGACACCAACGACTGAGCGCACTGAGCAGCAGACCGTGCCCCGGGCGGGATCACCGCCCGGGGCACGGCCGTCACTCCTGCACTTCGTCCAGCACGGGGTCGTCCGAGCGTTCTCGTTAGACTGTCAACGACGCATCAAGATCCTCGAACGGGAATCCGGGCGTCACAGGGCGCGCCGGGAAGTCTGGTCGGCAACCGCACCACGTGTGCAGCCGTTCGCCGTTCCAGTCGGTCCTCAGGAGGTCCGCGCGTGACCCATCAGCCGCCCGTCGACGAGCCGACGACCCGCCGCCGACAGCTTCTCGGCCGGCTGCCACTGCCCGAGCGGACGTTCATCACCGATGCGTTGCGCACCGAGACGGTCGGCGGCGTGCTGCTGCTGGCCGCCGCCGTGATCGCGCTGATCTGGGCCAACGTCTGGCCGCACGCCTACGAGAACGTCCTCGACCACGCCGTCGGCCCGTCCGCCCCGCTCCACCTCCACCTCACCCTGGGCGAGTGGGCCGAGGACGGCCTGCTGACGATCTTCTTCTTCGTGGCCGGCATCGAGCTCAAACGCGAGTTCGTCGCGGGCGAGCTGCGCAGCCCGAGCGCCGCGCTGCTGCCGGTGACAGCCGCGGTCTGCGGCGTCGCGATTCCCGCGGTCCTGTTCGCCGTCACCAACTCCGGCAGCGGCGGCCACCCCGGCGGCTGGGCGATCCCGACCGCCACCGACATCGCCTTCGCGCTCGGCGTGCTGGCCGTGGTCGGCAGCCACCTGCCCTCGGCACTGCGCGCCTTCCTGCTCACCCTGGCCGTCGTCGACGACCTGATCGCGATCCTGATCATCGCGATCTTCTACAGCTCCGGCATCCGGTTCTGGGCGCTCGGCCTGGCCGTCGCCGGTCTGGTGCTGTTCTGGTTCCTGCACCGGCGCGGGGTGCACGGCTGGTACCTGTTCGTGCCGCTGGCCGCCGTGATCTGGGCGCTGATGCACGAGAGCGGCGTGCACGCCACGGTGGCGGGCGTCGCCATGGGCCTGATGCTGCGCTGCCACCGCGAGGGCGACGAGCAGCACTCCCCCGGCGAGCACATCGAGCACCTCGTCCGCCCGCTCTCGGCCGGGCTGGCCGTCCCGGTGTTCGCGCTGTTCGCGGCCGGGGTGACGATCTCCGGCTCGGCGCTCGGCCAGGTGTTCACCCAGGCCACGCCGCTCGGCATCGTCCTCGGCCTGCTGGTCGGCAAGACGGTGGGCATATTCGGCGGCACCTGGCTGACCGCCCGGTTCACCCGGGCCGAGCTGAACCCGCAGCTCAGGTGGGCCGACATGTTCGCGGTCTCGGTGCTCGGGGGGATCGGTTTCACGGTATCGCTGCTGATCAGCGAGCTGGCCTTCCCCGGGGACCCGGCGCTGGCCGACCGCTCCAAGACCGCCGTCCTGGTGGGCTCGCTGCTGTGCGCGCTGGTCGCCACCGTGCTGCTCAAGCTGCGCAACCGGCACTACCGGGAGCTGTGCGAGGAGGAGGACCGGGATTTGGACGGCGACGGCATTCCGGACGTCTACCAGCAGGACGACCCGGCGTGGCGGGCATGGGTGGGCGAGTTCGCCCCGCGCGCAGGCGATGACCGGACGGACGGCGGGCCGGGCCCCTCGCAATGAGGTCCCGAGGCCCGCTCCGCGGACCGCGCCCGCCCTCCCGAAGGCCTCCGCGGCCGGGACACGTCGCTCCGGCGGGGCCCCGGAGTGGTGTCCGACTGACCGGTACGGGCATGATTCTGAGCTGTCGACAGTCCACTGACGCCTCCGGGCCCCCTCCGGCCTCCGGAACCGCACCACCCGGCGGCGTCGCACCGCACAGCCGCAGAGGAGAACACCTGATGCCCACAGGAGCCGCAGACCCGTCCAGCAACGGCCGGGCGCCCTACGAGGGCGAGCGTTCGGTGGGCCAGTTGTTCGCGGCGGCCACCGCCGACCTGTCCGCGCTGGTCCACGACGAGATCGCCCTGGCCAAGGCGGAGCTGCGGGCGGACGTCAAGCGCGGCGTCTCCGGCGGGGTCTCGCTGACGGTCGCCGGCGTGGTCGCGCTGGCCTCCGTCCCGATGCTGAGCGCCGCGGCGGCCTTCGGCATCCACGCGCTGGGTCTGTCGCTCGGCTGGTCGTTCCTCATCGTGGCCGGCGCGTACCTGCTGCTCGCGGTCGTGCTCGGACTGCTGGCGTGGCGTTCGTTCTCGCGGATCGAGAAGCCGGTCCGCACCATCGAGGGCGCCCAGAAGACCGCCGACGTGCTGAAGAACGCCCGGCCGCGGCCGGCCACCAAGGAGGAGATCGACCGGGCGCTGGGCCGCATCCCGTAACGGCGCATCCCCGGTTGGACGCACCGACAGCGAGTGCCGGGCACGTGTCCGGCGCACGGATGTGACACGCTCTCGGTATGCCGCTTGACCAGAAGCCCGTGCCCGCGCAGCCGTCCGCCGACTCCGGTCCCGACCGGGAGCCCGGCCGCGAGGCCACCGACCGGGCCGCCGACCACGCGGTCGACGAGGTCGCCGCCGAGCCCTCTGCCGGGGCCGTCGACGGCGGCGCCGGCGTGGCGCCTGCGGGTTCGGCCGGGGCCGGGGCCGGCGCCGAGGCCTGGAGCATCCGGCAGAGCGGCCCGTGGACGCACCGCGACCTCGCCGCCAACGGCGCCCGGTTCCACATCGCCGAGCTGGGTGCGGGCCCGCTGGTGCTGCTGGTGCACGGCTGGCCCGAGTACTGGTGGGCCTGGCGCCACCAGATGACTGCGCTCGCCGAGGCCGGCTACCGCGCCGTCGCACTCGACGTGCGCGGCATCGGCGGCAGCGACCGCACGCCACGCGGCTACGACCCGGGCAACCTGGCACTGGACGTCACCGGGGTGATCCGCTCGCTCGGCGAACGCCGGGCCCACCTGGTCGGACACGCCTCCGGCGGCACGCTGGCCTGGGTGGCGGCGGTGATGCGCCCGTCGGTCATCCAGAGCCTCACCGTGGTCTCCGCCGCGCACCCCCGGGACCTGCGCCGGGCGCTGCTCACCGACCGCCGCCAGATGGCCGCCTTCGAGCACGTGCTGGGCTTCCAGCGGCCGTGGATACCGGAACGCCGCCTGGTGGCCGACGACGCCGCGGTGGTCGGCCGGTACCTGGACGCCTGGACCGGGCCGAAGAAGCTGGACGAGGCGGCGGTGCACGCGTACCGGCAGGCGATCCAGATCCCCAGCACGGCGCACTGCTCGATCGAGCCGTACCGCTGGCTGCTGCGGTCGATGGCCCGCCCGGACGGCATCCAGTTCGCGCGGCGGATGAAGAAGCCCATCACCGCGCCCACGCTGCACGTCCAGGGCGCGGCGGACCCGGTGCTGCTGTCGCACACCGCACTCGGCGGTGGCGAGTACGTGTCGGCGCCGTACCGCTGGCGGCTGCTGCCGGGTGTCGGGCACTTCCCGCACGAGGAGGCGCCGGAGCGGTTCACGGCGGAGCTGTTGGACTGGGTGGGCCAGCACAAGGAGTGAGCGCCTCGCTGAGCGCCTCTCCCAGGGGGACCTCGGGCCCGGGTCCGAGGTCCCGACAGGAGACCCCAGGTCCAGACCAAGACCCCAACTGCCTTGATGTTGCGCTCATATGACAAACGCATAGGCCACTTTCGATGCCCCGCGGGCGGTTACCCCGACCGGCCCAGGGGCATCCATTCCGGTATGACCTGGATGCCCGATCGCGGCGGCGCATCGCGCGGCCGACACCACAACAGCTCGCACCGGTCCGCCCACCGTTCCGACTGGGCGGACGACGTCGGCTACGACGGCACGGACCCCCGTCAGCGCTCGGCGCAGCGGCAGCTCGGCATCCCACGCATCCTCGGCCGGCGCGCCCGCTGGGTGGGCGCACGACTGCGGCGCGAGACCTGAGGCCTCGCGCCGCGTTCCTTCGAATCCGGGTGCCCCCGGTCAGCTCACGATCGTCGCCCCAAGCCCCGGTCGTCGGCCCAAGCCCCAGTCGTCGGGTCGGTCCACGATCGTCGGGTCAGTTCACGATCTGCGGCGACAGCGCGGTGAACCAGAGCAGGGCGAAGGTCGCCACCGACATGATCGGCACCAGCACCTTGGTCTCGACGTCGTTGCCGCTGCGCTTGATCAGCACCACCTCGTAGCGCTCCTTGTGCGGCCAGAGCAGCGGCGCGCCCTTCTTGGTCAGGCAGTCACCCAGCAGGTGCGCCAGCGTGCCCAGCGCCACCGCGTACGGCAGCCAGCCCGGGGCGTTCGGCATCCAGGCGTTCATCCCGAAGGTGCCGAGCGCGGCCAGGCCGATGACGGTGATCCACGCCTCCGGGCCGTCGCCGGGCGGGCACAGCCGCAGCGCCCTGATCGCCAGCGCGAGCAGGAAGAACGTCAGGCCGAGGGTGAAGTAGCGGCCTGCGAAGGTGACGCCCGCCCAGGTTCCGGCGCCCATCAGGGCGACGAACAGCAGCGAGTGGGTGGCGTGCCGGTGACCGCCGGAGGCCCAGGCCACGAAGCGGCAGAGGGCCTTGGAGACCGGGCCGAGGAAGTTGGCGATCGACCCGTCGTGGTGGTCGAGGTCCGGCAGCAGGGCGGCGCCCGCGCACAGGACCGTGCCCATGAGGATGTCCGCCGGCTGGAGCGTGGTGTCCAGCAGCAGCGGCGGCAGGAACGGCGCCGAGGCCGCGTACAGCATCGCGCCGCTGACCGCGTGCGAGTGACCCATCATCGGACTACCACGACCTCCCCGTTGGGCTCACTCCGGTACGGCGCCGGATTGAGCCGAACGGGTGAACGCGGCAGAGGCTACCAGGGCGGACTGACGGTACGACGGATATCGGATCGTCCTACCGGGCGCGTCGCCCGAAACACGACCGAGCAGGCACCAGCGGACCGTGACGAGAGCGCGACCTGCATCAGAGCGCGCAGCCCTGGGTGTCCACCCGCGCCGTCGCGGTGCTGCCCTTGTCGGCGTCGTCCTTCACCTCGGCCGAGGTGAGCACGTACCCGGTGTCGGCGCTGTCCAGCGACTTGGCGAACACCACGCCGTACACCTGGCCGTCCGGGGTGAGCAGCGGGCCGCCGCTGTTGCCCTGGCGGACCAGCGAGCGGACCGAGTAGACGTCGCGCACGACCTGGCCGCGGTGGTAGATGTCCGGGCCGTTGGCCTGGATCCGGCCGCGGATGCGGGCCGGCTGGACGTTGAAGGCGCCGTTCTCCGGGAAGCCGGCCACGATCGCGCTGTCGTTGGTCTTCGCCTCGCCCGCGAAGGCCAGCGGGGGTGCGTTCAGCTTGGGCACGTCCAGGATCGCGATGTCGCGCTGCCAGTCGTAGCGGACCACCGTCGCGTCGTACAGCTGGCCGGCACCGCCGATCTGGACGGTCGGCTCGTCGACCCCGCCGACCACGTGCGCGTTGGTCATCACCCGGTGAGGGGCGTAGACGAAACCGCTGCCCTCCAGCGTCTTGCCGCAGGAGGTGGCGGTGCCGACCACCTTGACCAGGCTCTGCCTGGCCTTCGCCACCGTCGGGCTGGCGGCCAGCGCCGGGTCGGGGGTGTCGACCTGGGTGATCGGCTCGTGCTCGAAGGGGTTGAAGACCTGCGGGAAGCCGTTGCGGGCGAGCACCTTGGAGAAGTCCGAGAACCAGTTCGGCGCGTCGCCGGGCAGCGCGTCCTGGACGCCTCCGAGGATCGCCGAGGAGCGGACCTGCTTGGAGACCGTCGGCAGAGACGTTCCGGCGAGCGCGGAACCGATCAGCCAGGCCACCAGCAGCATCGAGATCACGTTGACGACCGCGCCGCCGGCCGCGTCCAGCACCCGCGCCGGACGGCGGTCGATGTGACCGCGCAGCTTCCAGCCGAAGTGCGTGGTGATCGCCTGGCCGATCGCGGCGAACACGATCACCACCACCACGGCCACCACCGAGGCCGTGGTGCCCGGGCTCAGGTGGTCGAGCAGCAGCGGCAGCAGCTGGACCGCCAGCAGGCCGCCGCCGAGGAACCCCACGACCGACAGGACGCCGACCACGAAGCCCTGCCGGTAGCCCGACACGGCGAATCCGACGGCGGCGAGGATCAGCAGCACATCCAGGACGTTCACCCGGACACCCTCCCACGACCGGCGGCGCCGCTGTGCGGACAGGCCCTCACGAGGGACCGGCGTCGCCCACCGGCAGCACGCGGGTACGGTCGGTGTCCTCCCGGTCCTCCCGCACCAGGGCCAGTGCGTCGTCCGAGAGGGAGACGATCCGGGACGGGTCCCAGGGCCGCTCCATGCCGCTGTGGTGCAGCACCCGGTCGATCACCCCCGCCGTGAAACCCCAGACCAGCCGCCCCGCGACCGCGAAGGCCGGGCCCACGTGACCGGACGGGTGGCGCAGCCGGACCCGGTTCGCCGGATCGGCCAGCTCCGCGATCGTCACGCGGAACACCGCGCCCGTCTCCCCCTTGTCCACCGGCCGGACGGGCGACTCCTCGCGCCACCAGCCGAGCACCGGGGTCACCACGAAGCGGCTCACCGGGATGTACAGGGCCGGCAGCGCGGCGAACACCTGCACCCCGGCCGGGTCCAGGCCCGTCTCCTCCCAGGCTTCGCGCAGCGCCGCCGCGATCGGGCCCGGCCCGTCCGGGTCGCCGTCCTCCGGATCCAGCGCGCCGCCCGGGAACGAGGACTGCCCGGCGTGCGAGCGCAGCGAGCGTGCCCGCTCGATCAGCAGCAGGTCCGGGCCCTCCTCGCTCTCGCCGAAGAGCATCAGCACCGCGGCGGCCCGGGCGTCCTCCACCGGCGGCAGGAATCGGCTCAGCTGCTCCGGCAGCACCCGCTCGGCGGCGTCCCGCACCGGCTCCAGCCACTGCGGCAGGCCGTCGCGCTCGATCACCCGGTTCGTCACTGGCCCACCGCCATGTCCGCGACCTTCCCCTGGTGGGCAGCGGCGTCGGCCCGGGCGGCGGCCTCGCCGGGGAAGTTCCCCGGGGGCTTCAGCCGCTGGCCGGGCTGGCCGCCCAGTTCGTACTTGAGCAGCTTGCCCGCCTTCTCCGGATCGGTCTCGCCCTCGCCGTACGACGGGCAGAGCGGCGCGATCGGGCAGGCCCCGCAGGCGGGCCTCTGGGAGTGGCAGATCCGCCGGCCGTGGAAGACCACCCGGTGCGACAGCATCGTCCACTCGGACTTCGGGAAGATCTCGCCGACCACCGCCTCGACCTTCACCGGGTCCTCCTCGGTGGTCCAGCCGAAGCGCCGGGCCAGCCGCCCGAAGTGGGTGTCCACGGTGATCCCGGGGACGCCGAAGGCGTTGCCGAGGACGACGTTGGCTGTCTTGCGGCCGACACCGGGCAGGGTCACCAGGTCGGCCAGGCGGCCCGGGACCTCGCCGCCGAACTCGTCGCGCAGCGCGATCGACAGGCCGATCAGCGACTTCGCCTTGTTACGGAAGAACCCGGTCGGGCGGATGATCTCCTCCAGCTCCTCCGGGTTCGCCGCCGCCATGTCCTCCGGCGTGGGGTACTTCGCGAACAGCGCGGGCGTCGTCTGGTTCACCCGCAGGTCCGTGGTCTGCGCCGACAGCACCGTCGCCACCAGCAGCTGGAACGGGTTCTCGAAGTCCAGCTCCGGGTGCGCGTACGGATACAGCTCCGCCAGCTCCCGGTTGATCCTCCGTGCCCGCCGCACCATCGCCAGACGGGTCTCAGGCTTCCTCGGTTTCGCGGCCGGCTTCGCCTTCGGCGGCGCCGCCTTGCGGACCTTGCTCTCTGCCATGCACGAAGGCTACGCCGGACGGCCGAACCCGCGCGCCGCATTGGCCACGTCGGCGACGTCCGGGCGCTGGCCGGGAGGCGTCCGGTCAGGCTTCCGACCCGGGACGGACGGGTGGGAGCGTGCGGGGGTCACCGGCCTCGGCGGACCTTGACGCCTCCGCCCCCGGCTCCGGGTCCGTCCACAGACTGTGGACGGACCCGGAGTTCAGCGCCCGCCGTCAGGACGCGGCGAAGCGCGTCCCGACGGACTGGCGGCAGCAGCTCGGCCGCCGGAACCGGTTCCACTACGTGCGCGTCGCCGTCATCGTCACGGCGTTCGTCCTGCTGGTCGTCGCCCTGGTGTGACGCCCTGCGAAGCGTCCGAGAAATTTTCCGCCCGGGAGCGATGAGTTCTGCGGCGGCGCCCGGTCCACCCCTGCGAAAGCACGGAAACACCAAGCGCCACCCCCGAAGGGAACCTCATGAACACCGTTGTGTCCGCCGACGGCACCGAGATCGCCTACTCCGTCACCGGCTCCGGCCCGGCCGTCGTCTTCGTCGACGGCGCGCTCTGCCACCGGGCGTTCGGGCCCGGCACGGCGGTGGCCCAGCAGCTGGCGGCGCACCACACCGTCTACACCTACGACCGCCGCGGGCGCGGGGAGAGCGGTGACACCTCGCCGTTCGCCGTCGAGCGCGAGATCGAGGACCTGGCGGCCGTCATCGAGGCCGCCGGTGGCTCGGCCCGCGTCGTCGGGGTCTCCTCCGGTGCCGCGCTCGCGCTGCGGGCCGCCGCGAGCGGGGTCGGGATCAGCCGGATCGCCGTCTATGAGCCGCCGTTCAGCACCGAGGACGGGCAGCGCGCACGGTTCACCGCGTACCTGACGGACCTGGAGGCGGCACTCGCCGAGGAGCGGCGTGGTGACGCCGCCGCCCGGTTCATGACCATCGTCGGCATGCCGGCCGAGATGGTCGACCAGATGCGCGGCGCGCCGATGTGGCCGGCCTTCGAGGCGGTGGCTCCGACGCTCGCGTACGACGCGGCCTGCCTGGGGGCGGGGACGGGCGGATCCGTCCCGGTCGAGATCCTCGCCGAGGTCGCCGTGCCCGCGCTCGTGCTGGACGGCGGCGCCAGCCCGGAGCTGCTGCGCGCGCCGGCCCGCGAGGTCGCGGCGGCCGTCCCGGGCGCCGAGCACCGGACGCTCGCGGACCAGACGCACGAGGTGGCCGCCGAGGTCCTGGCGCCGGTGCTGGTCGAGTTCTTCGCCTGACCCACCGAGCCTGGTGGCGCCGGCCGGGCGCGAGGAGACGCGGGCGGCGGCCCGGTCGAGGGCCGATCAACCCCGCTACAGCGCGTTCAGCTCGCCGAAGCCGAGCGAGCCGTCCAGCTCCGCCAGCGTCTCGGCGCCCAGCAGTTCGGCCGCGGCCCGGCGGGCGGCGGTGTACGCGAGCTGGGCGAGGCCGGTGCCGACGCTGACCCGCCGCACCCCCGCGGCGGCGAGTTGCCTCGACCACCGAGCTGGCCCGCCGCACCGGCCTGTCCGCCGCAGGGGTCTCCCAGCACCTCACCGCGCTGCGCGCCGCCGGCCTGACCAGCGCCCACCGGGCCGGCCACACCGTCCTCTACGCCCGCACGGCGGTGGCCGAATCCCTGCTCGACCCGACCGAGTCCGCGTTCGACCGGGCGGGCCGTCCGGCCGGCCCCGGCGTGTAACCGGTCGGTACGAATGGCCCCGCGCAGCACACCTCGACACACCCCCTCCTCATATGATCGGAGCGACATGCGCCATGCTTGGTGATGCAGAACACTGAACGGAACTTGCGCCGGACGGCCCACCCGCCTGACGGCCGAGAAGGAGGAAGCACGTGGACGACGTTCTGCGGCGCGCCGCACTCTTCGCGGCACTCGACGACGAACAGGCCGGCGAGCTGCGCGCTTCCATGACCGAGGTCACCCTCGCCCGTGGTGAGTCGCTGTTCCACGAGGGCGACCCGGGCGACCGGCTGTACGTCGTCGCCGAGGGCAAGGTCAAGCTCCACCGCGCCTCGCCGGACGGACGCGAGAACATGCTCGCCGTCCTCGGCCCCAGCGAGATGATCGGCGAGCTGTCCCTGTTCGACCCGGGCCCGCGCACCGCGACCGCCAGCGCGCTGACCGAGGTCAAGCTGCTCGGCCTCGGCCACGGCGACCTCCAGCCCTGGCTGCACGCCCGCCCCGAGGTGTCCATCGCACTGCTGCGGGCCATCGCCCGCCGCCTGCGCCGCACCAACGACGTGATGTCCGACCTGGTCTTCTCCGACGTGCCCGGCCGCGTCGCCAAGGCCCTGCTGGACCTCTCCCGCCGCTTCGGCGTGCAGTCCGACGAGGGCATCCACGTCGCCCACGACCTCACCCAGGAGGAGCTGGCCCAGCTGGTCGGCGCCTCCCGCGAGACGGTCAACAAGGCGCTCGCCGACTTCGCCGGCCGCGGCTGGCTGAAGCTGGAGGCGCGTGCGGTGGTCCTGATGGACGTCGAGCGGCTGTCGCGCCGCTCGCGCTGACGCCGGTACGAACGCCGGCACCGGCACGAAAGCCGACGCCGGTACGAACACCGCGAAGGGCCCGTCCGCTCGGACGGGCCCTTCGGCCTTCGCGGCTCTGCTTCGGCGTTCGCGGCCCCGCTTCAGTCGAGGTCGGGGATCAGCCCGTGCTCCTCCAGGTACTCCAGCTGGGCCCGGACGGACAGCTCGGCGGCCGGCCAGAGCGAGCGGTCGACGTCCGCGTAGACCCGGGCCACCACCTCGGACGTGGTCCGGCAGCCCGCCTCGACCGCCGTCTCCACCTGAGCGAGCCGGGTGGCCCGGTGGGCGAGGTAGTAGTCGACGGCGCCCAGCGCGTCCGCGAGCACCGGTCCGTGACCGGGCAGCACGGTCCGCACGCCGTGCCGGGAGGCCATGGTGTGCAGGCGGCGCAGCGAGTCCAGGTAGTCGCCGAGCCGCCCGTCGGGGTGGGCGACCATCGTGGTGCCGCGGCCGAGAACGGTGTCGCCGGTGAGGATCGCGCCGTCGTCGGGCAGGTGGAAGGTCAGCGAGTCCGAGGTGTGGCCGGGGGTGGCGACCACCCGCAGGTCCAGGCCGCCGACGTCCAGGCGCTGCCCGTTGACCAGGCCCTCCGAGCCGAGCCGGTACGCCGGGTCCAGGGCGCGGACCTCGGTGCCGGTGAGCTCGGCGAAGCGGGCCGCGCCCTCGGAGTGGTCGGGGTGGCCGTGGGTGAGCAGGGTGAGCGCGACGCGCTTGCCCTGCTGCTCCGCGAGGTCGATCACCCGGCGCAGGTGGCCCTCGTGCAACGGGCCCGGGTCGATCACCACCGCGAGGTCCGAGCCGGGCTCGGAGAGCAGCCAGGTGTTGGTGCCGTCCAGCGTCATCGGCGACGGGTTGGGCGCCAGCACGCAGAGTGCACGGGGGGTGGCCTCGCCGCCGACGCCGGCGGCGGGGTCACCCGGGAGGAGTCCGCTCACCGGCCGCCGCCCTCGCCGTCGCGGTGCAGGGCGCGCAGCGGGAGGGCCCGGACGAGGGCCCGCTGGGCGACCTCGACGAACGGGACCGGGCTGTCGCAGGCCGGGGTGCGGGGGGTCAGGCGACGGGCGGGCATCTCGGGTGCCGTCCGGCGAGCCACGTCCTTGTGGGTCATCGGGCGTCGGTCCTCTCTGCGTGGTGTGCGACCGGGTACGGGTCGTCCGTTGTACGGGTCGGGTTCGGTACGGGCCGGGCTCGGTGCGGGTCAGGCCTCGGGGAAGTCCCCGTCGATGGTCAGCTCGTCATACCCCGGCCATCGAACGGTCATGCGGTCCCCGCGGACCTCAGCCCGGCCCAGGACCGGATCCAGCGTGCGGCGCCCGGCCGCGGCCAGCGCGTCGGAGGCCGTCCGGACGGGCGACAGCTCGCGCAGCACCGTCACGGTCGGCGGCAGCATGCCGAACCGGCCCTCGTCGTAGCCCCGGACGGCCTCGGTGGGCGTCATCCAGGCCACCCGGTCGGCCTCGCCGACCTCCAGGGCGGCGCGCTGGCCCGAGGGCAGGGCCGCGACGAAGAACCAGGTGTCGTACCGGCGCTCCTCGAACGCCGGGGTGATCCAGCGGGCCCAGCCCCCCAGCAGGTCGCTGCGCAGCACCAGGCCGTGCTCGCGGAGGAAGTCGGCGAAGGACAGCTCGTGCGCCTCCAGGGCGGCCCGCTCGGCGCTCCAGTCGCGCGGCTCGGCGATGCTCCCCGCGTCCGGGCCGGCCAGCAGCACGCCGGCCTCCTCGAAGGTCTCTCGGACGGCCGCACAGACCACCGCCTGCGCCGTCCGGGCGTCCACGCCGAGCCGCCGCGCCCACTCCTGCGGGCCCGGCCCGGCCCAGGCCAGCTCGGCCTCGGCGTCCCGCGGGTCCACCCCGCCGCCCGGGTAGGCGTACATGCCGGCGGCGAAGGCCATCGAGGTGCGGCGGCGCAGCAGGTAGGCCTCCGGTCCGGCGGCGGCGTCGCGCAGCAGCACGACCGTCGCGGCGGGCCGGGGCACCGGCGGGGTCAGCACGCCGGAGTCGAGCGCCCGGATCCGGGCAGGCCAGCCGGGCGGCATCGGGAGCGTCGTTGCTCGATGGTCCATGCCCGGATGCTAAGCGCACGAAGGCGGGGTTGGACAGGCCCAACCCCGCCTCGTGATCACGGTCAGGCGGTCTTGACCCGCACCTGGAGCTCGACCTCGACCGGGGCGTCCAGCGGCAGCACCGCGACGCCGACCGCGCTGCGGGCGTGCACGCCGGCCTCGCCGAGCACCTTGCCGAGCAGCTCGCTGGCACCGTTGATCACGCCCGGCTGGCCGGTGAAGTCGGGGGCGGAGGCGACGAAGCCGACGACCTTCACGACCCGCTCGATCAGGTCGAGGTCGCCGATCACCGACTTGATCGCGGCCAGCGCGTTGAGCGCGCAGGTCTGCGCGAGCTCCTTGCCCTCCTCCGGGGACACCTCGGCGCCGACCTTGCCGGTGCTCGGCAGCTTGCCGCCGACGACGGGCAGCTGGCCGGAGGTGAACACGAACTCGCCCGACCGCAGGGCCGGCACGTAGGCGGCGACCGGCGCGGCCACCGGCGGCAGGCTCAGACCCAGCTCGGCGAGCTTCGACTCGACCTTGCTCATGCGTTCTTCTCCCGCTTGAAGTAGGCGACCAGCGTCTCCGGGTTGGGGCCCTGCACGACCTGGACGAGCTCCCAGCCGTCCTCGCCGAAGTTGTCCAGGATCTGCTTGGTGGCGTGCACGAGCAGGGGTGCCGTCATGTATTCCCACTTGGTCATGGCCAGACTCTAGACGAGCCGCCGCGGCGATCGGCGCCGCCCGCGGACCGGCGTGTGAGGTGGCCCACAAAGCGGGCATGATTCAGGCCCGGTCCCCCCGATGCTCCGGGCATCCGGCCCGGTCCCTGGTTACCCTCGCGAGAGGGCAATTACCGGAGAGCGGGGCCGGCCGACGGGGCGGCCCCCGGCTCTCGGAGACGGACGGAGACGGAGCGTGGCACGCACCCCCGGCCAGACGGCCCGGCGCGACCCCGACTGGGAGGGCGTCCGGCTGCACGTGGTCAGCGGCAAGGGCGGCACCGGGAAGACCACACTGGCCGCCGCGCTGGCGCTGGCCCTGGCCGCCGAGGGCGGCCGGGTCCTGCTGATCGAGGTGGAGGGCCGGCAGGGCATCGCCGAACTGTTCGGGATCGCCGCGCTGCCGTACGAGGAGCGCCGGATCGCCTCGGTGTCCAGGAGCCAGCTGGGCCTGCCGGCCGGCTCCACGGGCGGGGGCGGCGGCGAGGTCTTCGCGCTGGCCATCGACACCGAGGCGGCGCTGCTCGAGTACTTGGAGATGTTCTACAAGCTCGGCCGGGCCGGGAAGGCGCTGCAGAAGGTCGGCTTCGTCGACTTCGCGACCACCATCGCGCCCGGTGTCCGGGACGTCCTGCTCACCGGCAAGGCCTGCGAGGCCTCCCGGCGCAAGGGCCCGGACGGCCGTCGCAGCTACGACGCGGTGGTGATGGACGCGCCGCCGACCGGCCGGATCACCCGCTTCCTGAACGTCAACTCCGAGGTGGCCGGACTGGCCCGGATCGGGCCGATACACACCCAGGCGCAGGCCGTGATGCGGGTGCTGAAGTCGCCGGAGACCGCGGTGCACCTGGTCACCCTGCTGGAGGAGATGCCGGTGCAGGAGACGGTCGACGGCTTCACCGAGCTGGGCGAGGCCGGCCTCCCGGTCGGCGGAGTGATGATCAACATGGTCCGGCCGCCGGTGCTCGACGCCGCCGCGGTCGCCGCGGTGGACGGGAACCACCGCGAGGACGTCGCCCTCGCCCTCGGCGAGGCCGGGCTCGGGGGGCGCTCGCGCAAGCCGGAGACCGTCCGGGCCGTGGTCGACCCGCTGCTCGACCCGCTGCTGGAGCAGGCCCGGGAGCACGCCGAGCGGGTCGAGCTGGAACGCGAGCAGCGCGCCGATCTCCAGCAGCTGAAGCTCCCCACCTACGAACTCCCGTTGCTGGGCGAGGGCGTGGACCTCGGTGGGCTGTACCGGCTGGCGGGCGAACTCAAGCGGCAGGGGGCGGCGTGAGCGGCGGAGGGGCGAACCGCGGCGGGGCGAACGCCCGCGAGGGGACGGACGGGGTGCGGAACGCGATGGACGGCAACGGCGTACGGGGCACGGGCAGTCGGCTCGCGGTCGACGGACTGATCGACGACCCGAAGACCAGGATCATCGTCTGCTGCGGCTCTGGCGGGGTCGGCAAGACCACCACCGCCGCGGCGATCGGGCTGCGCGCCGCCGAACGCGGGCGCAAGGTCGTGGTGCTCACCATCGACCCGGCCCGTCGGCTCGCCCAGTCCATGGGCCTGACCGAGCTCGACAACACCCCGCGGCTGGTCAAGGGCGTCACGGCCATGGAGGGAGCACCGCTCGGCGGCTCCAACGGCGACGGGCGGCGGGAGGGAGAGCTCCAGGCCATGATGCTCGACATGAAGCGGACCTTCGACGAGGTCGTGCTCGCCCACGCCGAACCCGAACGGGCCAAGGCGATCATGGAGAACCCGTTCTACCAGTCCCTGTCGGCCGGCTTCGCGGGCACGCAGGAGTACATGGCCATGGAGAAGCTCGGCCAGCTGCGCGCGGCCGAGGAGTGGGACCTGATCGTCGTCGACACCCCGCCGTCCCGCTCGGCGCTGGACTTCCTGGACGCGCCCAACCGTCTCGGGTCCTTCCTCGACGGCAAGGTGATCCGGATCCTGACGGCCCCGGCCAAGGTCGGCGGGCGCAGCGCGATGAAGTTCCTCAACGTCGGCATGGGCCTTTTCACCGGCACCCTGGGCAAGATCTTCGGCGCCCAACTGCTCACCGACGTGCAGACCTTCGTCAGCGCGATGGACTCGATGTTCGGCGGTTTCCGCGAGCGCGCCGACCGCACGTACCAGCTGCTCAAGGCGCCGGGCACGGCGTTCCTGGTGGTGGCCGCGCCGGAGCGGGACGCGCTGCGCGAGGCGGCGTACTTCGTCGACCGGCTGGCCGCGGACCGGATGCCGCTGGCCGGCCTGGTGCTCAACCGGGTGCACGGCTCGGGCGCCCCGCAGCTCACGGCGGAGCGGGCGCTGGCGGCGGCCGAGGCGCTGGAGGAGAACGGCTCGGAGCACTCCTCGCCCGAGGCCGAGCTGCTCGCGGCCGGGCTGTTGCGGCTGCACGCCGAGCGGATGCAGATCATGTCGCGGGAGCGCCGCACCCGCGACCGCTTCGTCTCGGTGTACCCGGACGTGCCGATCGTGGAGGTCGCCGCGCTGCCGGGCGACGTGCACGACCTGGAGGGGCTGCGGGCCATCGGGGACCGGCTGAGCGGCACCGCGTAGGCCCGGGCCGGTGAGGCTGCCGGGCGCCGGCGCGGGTGGACGCCCGTTGCCTCGGGGCCGCCCGCGGGTCTGTGTCGGCTCGCCGCGTCCGCTCGCTGCGTGTCGGACCGCTGTGCCCCGGTCAGCCCGCCTGGGCGTAGTCCGTCAGTATCACGCCGGTGGCCAGGGACTCCTCGTACTCCGTACGGGCCGTCTCCAGCAGCTTCCGCCAGGAGATCACCGTCGGACGGCGGCGCAGCAGCGCTCGGCGCTCGCGCTCCGTCATCCCGCCCCAGACCCCGAACTCGACCCGGTTGTCCAGCGCGTCCGCGAGGCACTCCGTACGGACGGGGCAGCCGCTGCACACCGCCTTGGCGCGGTTCTGCGCCGCCCCCTGGACGAACAGTTCGTCCGGATCACTCGTGCGGCAGGCAGCCTGCGCACTCCAGTCGTCAACCCAGCCCATGCTGGCGCCGTCCTCTCCCGTATTCGAGGCTCCCCCACGGCGGCAACGGCATATTCACCGTTGCCAGTTGAGGACGTTACGGAAGAACGACAGCTTGCAACAGCCCCTTCGGGCTCAATCTCGAATGACCCGATTGGACTATGGGTGGCGGTCAGCTCACTCGTTGGAGTGATCGCAGGTCGCAAGCCTTGCCAAACACAGCAAGACCACTCTCACCACGCGCGCCATCACGGAGCGTCACCGGTTCACATCGACGCGATGGACTGCGGCCGCCTCAAAACTCGCCCAAGGTCGGGCAATTCGGGCAAGTCTCCGCACTCACAAGAGTGAACGATGTTGACGCACCGAAGCTGTCGCAAGCTTGTGACAAGCGTAGGCGAACGCCTGCCGCCGTGTGCGGGATTCGGCAACGTAGGGTTCTCCTCATGGCACCGAAGCGCCCCCAGGCATCCCAGCCCCCAGGCAACAACGGAGCTCCGCGCGGCCGGCGCCGCGAGTCACCGCTGGACTACGCGGGACACGGAGTGAAGTTCCTGGGCGTCAGCGTGCTCTCCGGAGTCCTGCTGGCAGGCCTCGCCCTGCCCGCCGTCGGCGCCATCGGGCTGACCGCCAAGGACACGGCGGAGAGCTTCGACAGCGTTCCCGACGACTTCAAGACGCCGCCGCTCACCCAGGCGACCCAGATCTTCGACGCCAAGGGCGGCCTGATCGCCAAGGTCTACGAGCGCGACCGCACCGTCCTCACCGCCGACCAGATGTCGCCCTTCATGCGGCACGCGCAGGTCGACATCGAGGACGCCCGCTTCTACGAGCACGGCGCCGTCGACCTCAAGGGCGTGCTTCGCGCCATCAGCAAGAACGCCGAGAGCGGCACCACCGCGCAGGGCGCCTCGACGCTCACCCAGCAGTACGTGAAGAACGTCAACGTCGAGAAGGCCGGCGACGACCAGGCCGCCGTCCTGGAGGCGCAGCGCAAGACCCTGGGCCGCAAGATCCAGGAGCTGAAGGTCGCGATCAAGCTGGAGGAGGATCTGACGAAGGACCAGATCCTCACCAACTACCTGAACATCACCTTCTACGGCCACCAGGCCTACGGGGTCGAGGCCGCGTCCCAGCGCTACTTCAGCAAGAGCAACAAGGACCTGACCGTCGCCGAGGCCGCCACCCTGGCCGGCATGGTGCAGAACCCGTCGTCCTACGACCCGGTGCGCTACCCCGACAACACGGTCAAGCGCCGGAACGTCGTCATCGACAAGATGCTCGAGAACAAGCACATCACCGCGGACCAGGCGAAGGAGGCGAAGGCCGCCCCGCTGGGTCTCAAGTACAAGGACCCGCAGAACGGCTGCATCACCGCCCAGGCCGGGATGGGCTTCTTCTGCGACTACGTCCGCCACGTGATCAAGCAGGACCCGGTGTTCGGCAAGAACGCCGCCGACCGCAAGAAGCTGTGGGACACCGGCGGTCTGAACATCTACACCACGCTGGACCCGGACAAGCAGGCCGCGGCCCAGAACGCCGTCACGAAGAAGGTCTTCGCGACCGACCCGGTGTCGGCCGCCGCGACCATGATGGAGCCGGGCAGCGGCAAGATCCTGGCGATGGCCCAGACCCGCGCGTACGGCCTGGACCCGAACAAGAACCAGACCGTCGTCAACCTGAACGTCGACTCCTCGATGGGCGGCGGCAACGGCTTCCAGACCGGTTCGACCTTCAAGCCGATCCTCGCCGCGGCGGCCCTGGAGTCGGGCATGTCGCCCACCCAGGCGTTCCCGTCCGAGAACAAGATCGACTACCCGAACATGTCCACCTGCTCGGGCACCTGGAAGAACATCCCGAAGCCCGGTGAGCCCAAGGCCACGGTGAAGAACGAGTCGACCGGCGAGGTCGGCCCGTACGAGCTCAAGCAGGCCATGGCGCTGTCGGTCAACACGTACTTCGTCGAGATGGAGCAGCAGATCGGCCTCTGCGCGATCAAGCAGATGGCCAACAAGCTGGGCATCTCCCAGTCCGCCAAGGGCGACGCGTTCACCGAGGTCCCCTCGATGGTCCTCGGCTCCCTGGAGCTCAGCCCGCTGACCATGGCGAACGTCTACGCGACCTTCGCGGCCCGCGGCAAGTACTGCACTCCGATCGCGATCAACAAGATCACCACGGTCGACGGCAAGGAGGTCAAGGTCCCGCAGTCCCAGTGCAGCCAGGCCTTCTCCGAGAGCACCGCGGACGCGCTCAACACCGTCCTGCTCAACGTGACCGAGAAGGGCACCGCCGCCGCCCTCGGCCTCGACGACGGCCGGAAGATCGCGGGCAAGACCGGTACCACCGACGAGAAGAAGGCCGCCTGGTTCAGCGGCTACACCCCCTCCCTCGCCACCTCGGTCTGGCTCGGCGGCCCGGCCGGCGGCGTGAAGATGAAGAACATCACCATCGGCGGCAAGCACTTCGACGAGGTCTTCGGCGCCGACGGCCCCGGCCCGATCTGGCAGATGGCGATGAACCAGGCGCTCAAGGGCACTCCCCTGGAGCCGATCCAGACGATGAACATCCCGGACCCGCAGCCCAAGCCGGACCCGAACGCCACGGCCCCGGCGGTTCCGCCGGCCGGCGACCCCAACCCGCAGCCGGGCGGCAACCCGCCGCCCCCCGGAAACCCGGGTGGCAACCCCGGTGGGGGCAACAACGGCGGGATGATCGGCGGCGGGTTCACCTTCCCGCCGGGCGTCATCGGCGGCAACGGCGGCAAGCACGGCGGCGGTGGCAACGGCGGCAACGGCTGAGCCGGTCAGCGCCGAGAACGACAGCAGGGGCGCCTTCCGAGATCACTCGGAAGGCGCCCCTCTTTCCTGTCGTGTCCGTCGCGGCGGCTCCGGCTGCGCGGATCAGCCTGTCAGCGCGGCCTTCACGGCGGCGGCGACGCGGCTGCCCTCCGCCAGACCGTCCACCTTCGGCTTCACCAGCTTCATCACGGCGCCCATGGCCTGCGGGCCGGTCGCCCCGCTCTCCGCGACGGCGGCCGCCACGATCGCGGCCAGTTCCTCGTCCGAGAGCTGCTTGGGCAGGTACCCGGCGAGCAGCTCACCCTCCGCCCGCTCCCGGGCGGCCTGATCGGCCCGACCCGCGGTGTCGAACGCCTCGGCGGCCTCCCGGCGCTTCTTCGCCTCGCGCGCGATCACCTTGAGCACCTCGGCGTCGGAGAGCTCGCGCTTCTCCTTGCCCGCCACCTCCTCGCTGGTGACGGCGGCGAGCGTGAGCCGGATGGTGGACGAGCGCAGCTCGTCCCGGTCCCTGATGGCAGCCGTGAGGTCCTCCTGCAGCTGCGCCTTGAGCGTCGTCATGGCCCGAGTCTCCCACCTGCGGCGTTCTGGTGCCCGGCATTAACGGCCGGGGGTTTCGGGCGGTCTTTCTGGGGGTGCCGTAACCCCTTAGGTGGTTACATGATCAAGGGTGAGCCGACCGGCGCAGCCGCCGGGGTGGTCCTGACAACCCCCGGAGCACCCGCTTCCACTTCGACCCCGGCGCACTCTGCCTCGAACTGCTCACCACCGGCGGCCCCGGCACCTACGCCGGTACGAGGTCCTCCACGAGCCCGCCGACCTCGCCCGCTGGCTGCCCCGGTCCAGGCCGCCTATGGAGCAGCCAGCCGCACCCTCGCCCGGCCGCCGGCGTTCACCAGCTGATCCGCCGTCTGAGAGCATGGAGCGATGCGACCGCTGTACTCCGTCCCCCTCGGAATCGCCGCCACCGGCGCCGCCTGCCTCGCCTACTCCGCCGGGTACGAGGTCCGTGCCTTCCGGCTCCGCCGGGTCGAGGTCCCCGTCCTGCCCCGGGGCGCCCGTCCCATCCGGGTACTGCAGGTCTCCGACATCCACATGGTGAGCGGCCAGGGCAAGAAGCAGCGCTGGCTGAAGAGCCTCGCGGGCCTGCGCCCCGACCTCGTCGTCAACACCGGCGACAACCTGTCCGACCCGCTCGGCGTCCCCGCCACCCTCGACGCCCTCGGGCCGCTGATGGAGTTCCCCGGCGTCTACGTCTTCGGCTCCAACGACTACTACGGCCCCGCCCGCAAGAACCCGGCCCGCTACCTGCAGGCCATGCGCAGCGGCATCCACGGCATGAACAACCCCGACGGCACCGCCCGCCGCGGCATCACCGGCGCCGTCCACAACCCCTGGGAGAAGCTCCGCGACGGCTTCGACGCGGCCGGCTGGCTCGACCTCACCAACACCCGCGGCCGGCTCACCATCGGCGGCCTCGACATCGAGTTCACCGGCCTCGACGACCCGCACATCCGCCGCGACCGCTACACCGAGGTCGCCGGCGGCCCCTCCGCCGACGCCGACCTCTCCCTCGCCGTCGTCCACGCGCCCTACCTGCGCGTCCTCGACGCCTTCACCGCCGACCGCTATCCCCTGATCCTCGCCGGCCACACCCACGGCGGCCAGCTCTGCATCCCCTTCTACGGCGCCCTCGTCACCAACTGCGACCTCGACGCCAAGCGGGTCAAGGGCCTCTCCACCCACACCGCCGGCGGCAGCCGCTCCTACCTCCACGTCTCCGCGGGCTGCGGCACCAACCGCTACACCCCCGTCCGCTTCGCCTGCCCCCCCGAAGCCACCCTCCTCACCCTCACCCCCACCCCCAGCTGACCCGCCCCGGACGCCCGCCGGGAATCGGATTTCGTGTCTCGGCGAGCGTCCGGTAGAGTTCTACTCGTTGCGACGGAGACAGAGCAACAAAACGCAAGACCGGGGTGTGGCGCAGCTTGGTAGCGCGCTTCGTTCGGGACGAAGAGGCCGTGGGTTCAAATCCCGCCACCCCGACCCAGTCCAGAGGGCCTATCGGAGAGATCCGGTAGGCCCTCTGGCGTTGTGCGTGACCAGCTGAGTGACAATGCCTCAGGGTCTCGGGAGAACGGGTCGTCACTGTCGGGCCGGTCTGGACCATCGGCGGACCTGCTTCCGGTTGCCCTTCTCGGTCACCGCCGTGCTGGGAGTGGCCGGCCAGTCGGAAGGTCTCCTCCAGGGGCACGCCGCTGTCCGAGTGCAGGGCGCACGAAGCTGTGGCGCATCTCACCTGGCGGCTACTGCGGCGTTCACGCCCACTGCCTCGGCGATGGCCGTACGAAACGCTCGCCCCGACGTGGGGGTCCAGTTCGGTGCCCACGGCGATCGGGGACATGTGCCACCTGCGTGTCGGATCGGGCGGTGCCGGGTCGGGGAACCGCTAGGGCGGCCGAGCCACCATTCCGGGCCCGTGACGAACAGCAACTCTTGTACAGCAGGGGTGCTCCCGCGCCGGTCGATAGATTCGTCTGTGCCGCGTAACTACGCTGTGGGTCTACGACCGTGGGGGAAGGGTGGGTGCCATGACGGCGTGGGTGCTGGTGTGCAACCCGGCGAGGTTCCGTATCGACGACCTGCGAGCGGACGGTGGCGAATTGGACTCATGGACGGTCCGGCGCTACCTGAAGGAGATGCAGAAAGGCGATCTGTTCGCGCTGTGGGTGAGCGGACCAGCCGGTGGTGTCGTGGCGCTTGGTGAGCTCACTGGCGAGCCCTACTGGTGCGACAGCGAGAAGGCAGACCATCAGTACTGGGCAGAGCCTCCCGGGGCCCGGGACGCCGTGCCGTTGAAGGTTCAGAAATGGCTGGATTCCCCTATCCCGCGGGCGTGGTTCAGGGACCACGACGTCTTCGCCGGTGCTGGGATCCTGTCCCAGCCGTTCGCTGGAAATCCGCATCGCCTTACGGATGATCAGTGGGAGGCACTGGCTGCCAGGGCAGATCACATCGTGTCCTCCGCTCGGGGCAACGAGATGCCGGCAGGCGATGACTGGCACCTCCAACCTGGTGAGGAGATTCGCCGAGTCGAACTGCATGACCGCTACGGGGGAAGCCGCCAAGGAGGCATTAGTCCGTCGTTGCAGTCCAAGAACGTCCTGCTCTTCACGGACGCCAGCACGGGCGAGCAGCACGGCTACGAAGACGTTTGGATATCTGACGACCACTTCCGGTACACGGGTGAAGGGCAGATCGGCGATCAGGTCTTCACCAAAGGCAACAAGGCCATCCGGGACCACCTCCAGGATGGTCGGTGTCTTCGCCTCTTCATCGGCAGTCGCGGCACGGTCCGCTACGCGGGTGAGTGGATCCTCGATCCCAGTGAGCCGTACTCGTGGGGGCGCGCCAGGTCCAGTAACGGCGGGCCGGAACGCACAGTCATCCATTTCCACCTGATCCGCGTGGGGGCCGCGGTAACCGCCCCCGGCGTGCCTGTGGGCAGTGCCTATCGGGTCGAGGACGAGACCACGGTTCCGGCGCCAGCTATCCCGAGCGCCCCGGACCCGGCGCTTGTCGGGCGAAATCTCAGCAAGCATCGGCAGCTTCAGAACGCGCTCGCTGAGCAAGTGCAGGCACGTGGCATGAAACCGCTTTCGCCGACTCCAGCCGACCCGGCCTTTGATATCGCGTGGCACGACGGGGACACCCTGACGGTTACCGAAGTCAAATCCTTGCGGCCCGAGAACGAATCACATCAACTGCGGACTGGAATAGGGCAGTTGCTGGACTACGTTGACCAACTCAGTGCGCGGGCACCGCAGGTTCGTGGAGTTCTCTGGTTGGAGCGCACACCGCTGGAGGAGCGGTGGTTGGGCATCTGCGAACGGGCCGGGGTGGTGCTCGCGTGGCCGGGAGCAGACGCCAGGGTGTGGGAATAGCAAAACAGGCCCGGTGTCCCTTCTCGGGGACACCGGGCCTGTGACGTTCTGTGGTGCCGGGCGGCGAGGCTACTGGATCGTGGGCGGATCGACCGTGGTGATGGCGAACACCGAGTCGCCTAGGCCCGAGTAGGCGTTGCTCAGGCCCGGCCGGGGTCAGACGAGGAGGGTGGGGAGGTCGGTGCGGGAGGTGATGCCCAGTTTGGGGTAGGCCTTGTAGAGGTGGTGGCCGACGGTGCGGGGGCTGAGGAAGAGCTGGGCGGCGATGTCGCGGTTGGTGAGGCCTTGGGCGGCGAGGCGGGCGATCTGGAGTTCCTGGGGGGTGAGGGTGGCGAGGGGGGAGTTGGCGGCGCGTGGGGTGGGGGCGGTGGTGCCGGTGGCGGTGAGTTCGGTGCGGGCGCGGGTGGCCCAGGGGTGGGCGGCGAGGCGTTCGAAGGTTTCGAGGGCGGCGCGCAGGTGGGGGCGGGCGTCGGTGCGGCGGCGGGCGCGGCGGAGCCATTCGCCATAGAGGAGCGCGGTGCGGGCCTGTTCGAAGGGGCGGTGGGTGCCCTCGTGCAGGTCGAGGGCGGCGCGGTAGGCGGATTCGGCGAGTTCGTCGGGGCCGAGGAGGGCCTGGCAGCGGAGGCGGAGGGCCTCGGCCCAGGGGCGGTCGGCGGCGGCCGTCCAGCGGGCGAAGCGTTCGTAGGGGGCGGCGGCGCGGTCGGGGGTGCCGAGGCGGACGGCGGCCTCGACGAGGTCGGGGACGGCCCGGGTGGCGCTGACGTGGTGCCGGTAGCGGCCGGTGGTGAGGGTGTGCAGGCGGTCGGCGGCGTCGGCGGCGCGGCCGTGGCCGAGGTCGAGCAGGGCGAGCGCCCAGTGGGCCCAGGGTTCGCCGGAGGCGGGGGCGGCGGTCTGCGGGCCGGTGGTGGTGAGGGCGGTGCCGGCGAGTTCGGTGCAGGTGTCGGTGGTGCCGGCGAGGGCGGCCAGGTAGGCGAGCAGGGCGGTGAGTTGGCTGACCCACTGGTGCTGGCCGGTGTCGCGGGCGAGGCCGAGGGCCTCGGTGGCGGTGACCTCGGCGTCCCGGTGCCGGCCGTGGAAGAGTTCGGCTTCGGCGAGGAAGAACTGCAGGGTGGGCAGCACGCCGACGCCGCCTTTGGCGCGGGCCTCGGCGACGAGTTCGCCGGCGAGTTCGGCGGTTTCGTCGTCCCGGCCGAGGACGAGGGTGGCGCCGCAGAGCTGGACGAGGTCGGCCGGCGTCTCGGCGCCGGCCTTGCGGGCGGCGTCGGCGGTGGTGCGGGCTGCGGGTAGTGGCGGCGCGGTCCGGCCGAGGGCCGGGAGGACGGCGGCCGGGAGGTGGCGGGCGAGCGGCGTGAGCGGGTCGTCGTCGGCGAGCGGGAGGGCGGCGAGGCGGTCGAGGACGGCGCCCACCGGTTCCTCGCCGGCGTACCAGGCGGCGTGGAAGGCCTGGAGCAGCATGCGGGCGGCGTGCGGCGGTTCGATGGCGGTGCCTGCGGCGTCGAGCAGGAGGCGGTAGGCGGTCGGGTAGGAGCCGCGCCAGAAGTGCGCGGTGGCCCGGACGTGGTCGAGCAGGGCGTGTGCGAGGACGCTGTCGGTACGGGCGGCGGCCTGGTCGGCGAGTGCCTCGGCGTGCGCCAACTTGCCTTCCTCGGTGGCGGCTTCGGCGGCCAGGATGAGGCGGCGGGTGGCGCCGTCGCGGTCGGGGGTGAGCCGGGCGGCGCGTTCGTAGGCCGCGGCGGCGCCGCCGTGGGCGCCGCGGGTTTCGGCACGGACGGCGGTGCGTTCCAGGGCGTCGGCGAGGGCGGCGTCGGGGCTGGTGGCGGCGAGGGCGAGGTGCCAGGTGCGGCGGTCGCCGTCGGTCAGGGCCTCGCCGACGGCCCGGTGGGCGGCCAGGCGCTGGACGTGTGGCGCGCGCTGGAGGATGGCGGCGCGCAGGAGGGGGTGGCGGAAGGCGAGGCGGCGGTCGGGGCCGATCGTCACCAGGCCCGCTTCCTCGGCGGGGGCGAGGTGGTCGGCGGTCGCGCCGAGGGCCGCGGCGGCGGGCAGGACGGCGTCCAGTTCGCCGTTCTCCTCGGTGGCGGCGACCAGCAGCAGGGTCTGGGTGGCGGCGGGCAGGCCGGTGACCTGGCCGTGGAAGGCGATGAGGAGTCGGCTGGTGAGCGGCAGGCCGCCCGGCGAGTGGGTCTGTGTGCCGGCTGCGACGGGGAGTTCGGTGAGGGCGAGCGGGTTTCCGGCCGCTTCGGCGAGCAGCCGGTCCCGGACGGAGGCGGGCAGGTCGGGGCCGGCGCGGTGGGTGAGCAGCCGCGTGGCGTCGGCTTCGGCCAGGCCGGCCACGTGCAGTTCGGGGAGGCCGAGTTGCCGGTCCGCGGGGGCGCCGCCGGTGCGGGCGGCGAGCAGCAGGGCGACTCCTTCGGCCTGGAGGCGGCGGGCGGCGAGCAGCAGGGCGTCCAGCGATGCGTGGTCCAGCCACTGCACGTCGTCGACGACGCACAACAGCGGTTGGTCTGCGGCGAGTTCGGCGAGCAGCCCGAGCGTGGCGAGCCCGGCCAGCAGCCGGTCGGCGGGGGCGGGCCCGGAGTCGGGTGCAGAGGCGAGGCCGAACGCCGCCTCCAGCGACCGCCGTTGCGGCCCGGGCAGGGCGGACAGCCGATCCAGGCCCGGCGCGAGCAGCAGACTCAGCCCGGCGAAGGGGAGTTCGGCCTCGTGTTCGACGCCGGCCGCCCGGATCACCCGGAAGTCCCGCCCCGCCGTCGCGACGGCGTGGTCCAGAAGGGCGGTCTTGCCGATCCCGGGCTCGCCCCTGAGCAGCAGCACCCCGCTGCGGCCGTTCCGCGCCCCGTCCAACAGCCCGTCCACGACAGCCTGTTCGCGTTCCCTCCCGTACAGCATGCCTCCGACCCTACCTACCCGGACGGGCGGCGAACGGTCCGTATCGCCTACCGATACGTGACCGATTCGCCCGCGCGAGCCCGTCCCTACCGTTATGAGCAGCGGGAACGACCCGCCCAACCACCCACCGGGACAAGGGAGAAGACCATGAGCGAGATCACCACCGCCACCCTCCAGCTGCTCGCCGAGCGCTACCTCGCGGTCTGGAACGAAACCGACCCGGCCGCCCGCCGCAAGCTGGTCGACGAGGTGTGGGCCGAGGACGGCAGCTACACCGACCCGCTGGCCGCCGTCACCGGGCGGGACGCGATCGACGCGCTGATCGGCGCCGCCCAGGCGCAGTTCCCGGGGCTGGACTTCACCCTCGGCCCGGTGGACGCGCACCACGGCATCGCCCGCTTCACCTGGAACCTCGGGCCGGCCGGTGCCGAGCCGATCGTCGTCGGCTTCGACGTGCTGGTGGCCGGGCCGGACGGGCGGATCGCCTCGGTGTACGGATTCCTGGACCGCGTCCCGGGCGCGTGAGGCGAGGCGGACGAGGGGGCGGGCACGAACGACCCGCCCCTGCCAAGTCCGGCGGGTCGCGGGAGGACCGGAGCCCACCCGCCCGTTCCGTTCTGTCCGCCCGATCGGGTTGGATGGTCGGATGAGCGAGGAGAAGAGCGCCGTACCGGCGTGGGAGCAGCGGTTCCGGGCCGCGCGGGTGTCACTGCCCGACTGGGCCGACGACGCCCCCGACCGGGCGCTGTACGTGTCCAACGCGACCGGCACCTACGAGGTCTACGCCTGGGATCGTGCCGCCGGCACCCACCGGCAGGTCACCGACCGGCCGAACGGCACCACCGACGCCGAGCTGTCCCCGGACGGCGACTGGGTGTGGTGGTTCGACGACCACGACGGCGACGAGTTCGGCGTCTGGCGCCGCCAGCCGTTCGCCGGCGGGCCCGACGAGGAGGCCGTGCCCGGCCTCGCCCCCTCCTACTCGGCCGGCCTCGCCCTCGGCCGCGACGGCACCGTGGTCGTCGGCCGCTCCACCGACGAGGACGGCACCACCCTGCACCTGCGCCGCCCCGGCGCCGCCGAGGCCGTCGAGATCTACCGGCACGAGGAGTACGGCGGCATCGGCGACCTCAGCTACGACGGCTCCCTGCTCGCCATCGACCACACCGAGCACGGCGACGCGATGCACTCCGCCATCCGGATCGTCCGGCTCTCCGACGGCACGACCGTCGCCGAGCTCGACGAGGTGACCGGCCGGGCCGAGCCGCGCGGCGTCGCCTGCCTCGGCTTCGCCCCGGTCGACGGCGACACCCGCCTGCTCGTCGCCCACCAGCGCACCGGCCGCTGGGAACCGGTGATCTGGGATGTTGCCACCGGTGCCGAGACCGCCCTCCCGCTGCGCGACGAGCAGGGCCGTGAACTGCCCGGGGACGTCTCGGCGCAGTGGCGCCCCGGCGCCGAGGCGCTGCTGGTCGAGCACGAGTACGAGGCGCGCAGCGAGTTGTTCTCCTACTCCCTCGCCGACGGCCGGCTGACCCGCCTCGACACCCCGCGCGGCACCGTCGGCGGCGCCACCGCCCGCCCGGACGGCACCGTGGAGTACCTCTGGTCCTCCGCCGCCGAGCCGTCCGCCGTGCGTTCCACCGCCGGGACGGTCGTCCTGCGGGCGCCCGGCGCGGTGCCGCCCGGCTCCGTCCCCGTCGAGGACGTGTGGGTGGACGGGCCCGGCGGGCGCGTGCACGCCCTCGTGCAGCGGCCGGCCGGGGCCGGCGAGGGCCCCGTCCCGACCGTGTTCGAGATCCACGGCGGCCCCACCCACCACGACAGCGACGCCTTCGCCGCCGGTCCGGCCGCCTGGCTCGACCACGGCTTCGCGGTGGTCCGGGTCAACTACCGCGGCTCCACCGGCTACGGCCAGGCCTGGACGGACGCGCTGCGCGAGCGCGTCGGCCTGATCGAACTGGAGGACATCGCCGCCGTCCGGGAGTGGGCGGTCGCGAGCGGCCTCGCCGACCCGCGGCGGCTGGTGCTCACCGGCGGCAGCTGGGGCGGCTACCTCACCCTGCTCGGCCTCGGCGTGCAGCCCGAGCACTGGACGCTCGGCGTCGCCGCCGTGCCCGTCGCGGACTACCCCACCGCGTACGCCGACGAGATGGAGGCGCTCAAGTCGCTCGACCGCACGCTCTTCGGCGGCACCCCGGAGGAGGTCCCGGAGCGCTTCACCGCGTCCTCGCCGCTCACGTACGTCGAGCAGGTGCGGGCGCCGGTCTACATCAGCGCCGGGGTCAACGACCCGCGCTGCCCGATCAAGCAGATCGAGAACTACGTCGAGCGGCTGCAGCAGCTGGGCAAGCCGCACGAGGTCTACCGGTACGACGCCGGGCACGGATCGCTGGTCGTGGACGAGCGGATCAAGCAGCTGCGGCTGGAGATCGACTTCGTGCGGCGGCACCTGGACGGCGAAGGCCTCGCCGAGGACGGGGGCCCGGCGTGAGACGTCGGCTGACGCTGGCGGGGGTGGGCGTGGCCGGGGCGCTGATGCTCACCGGCTGCTCCGGCGGGCATCGTGGCGAGGCGGACTGCCCGCCCCCGGCGGCTCCGCGAGTGTCGAGCCCCTCGGCCTCGGCGACGGCCACAGCCACGGCTGTCGCCACCGCGACGCGGGCGAGCACGGGCCTCGGGACGGTGGCGGTCGCCCAGGCCGCCTACCTGCCGGAGGACGAGAACGACGTCGTCTACCTGGCGAAGGGCAGCAGGTCCAAGGGGTCGGGCGGGTCCAAGGGGTCCGGCGGTTCGAAGGGCTCCAAGGGGTCGAAGACCGGGCGGACCGGGCACCACCACATCGACCACGACGACGTGGACGAGGTCGACGGGGGGAGCGGCTGCGACGACGACCCGATGCCGGCGCCTTCCCCGACGTCCGCGAAGCCGTCCTGGACGTCGTCGCCCTCGGCACCGGCTGTACCGTCCAGGCCTGCCGTACCGTCCCTGCCGGTCGCGCCGACGGCGCCGGGCAAGCCCTCGCGCTGAGGGCCGTCAGTCGCTGGAGGCCGGCTGAGGGCCGTCAGTCGAGGACCGGGTCCAGTCCGAGGGCCCGGTCCTGCTCGGCCTCCGCCTCGCGGCGGACCAGGCGGAACCACATGAACACCACGAACCCCGCGAAGACGAACCACTCCAGCGTGTAGCCCAGGTTCTGGAACGCGCGCAGCGAGAGCCCGTCACCGCCCTGCGGCTCGACCGTCGGCACCGGGCTGAGCCCGGGCGGCACCGCGTCGGTGGCGATCCAGCCGTCGTACCAGCCGTCGTACGACAGCACGTTGAGCAGGGCCGCCCGGTTGATCGTGCCGAGCTGGCCGGCCGGGAGACCGCCCGCCACGGCACCGTTGCTGCCGGCGGTCTCCCCTGCCTGCAGCCGGCCGGTGACGGTCACCTCCCCGCCGGGCGGCGCGGCCGCGGCGGAGGCGCCCTCTGCGGGCGTGCCGGGCGCCCAGCCGCGCACCACCGCGACGGCGTGGCCGTCGGCGGTGCGGAGCGGGGTGAGGACGAAGTAGCCCTGCCTGCCGTCCACCGTGCGGTTGGGGACGAGGAGTTGGTGCTCCCGGTCGTAGCTGCCGGTGACGGTGACGGGCTTGCCGACGGTGTCGGTGGTCACCTGCGGGCTGGCCGGGGTGAGCAGGGCGTCGATCGGCCTGGGCTCGCTCGTGTCGGTGACCGCCTTACCGGTCCCCCGGTGCGAGGAGACCCGGTCCTCGAACCGGCCGAGCTGCCAGGAGCCCAGCCAGAGACACACCGCCACGGCCACCACGGCCAGCGCGGTGCCGCTCAGCCAGCGCGGAGTGAGGAGGAACCGGTACACACCCCCCACGGTAACCACTCCTCACACCACTCCCGACCACAGGGGGCCCGGCGCCCTGCCGTCGGGGCTGCCCGGCAGCCGACGTACGAACGGCAGCCGCCCGCCCGACTACCCCGCCGACGGCGTCCCCGACGCCTGCTGGGCCGGACCACCCGACGCCTGCACGCCACCGCGGTACACCGTCCCCGCACACGCGCCCGGCAGCACCGCCGTCGCGGCCGTCGGGCTGCCCGGCGCCGGGGTGTGGGCGATGGTGGCGCTGGGCGGGGTGGGGGTGGTGGGGTTCTGGGTCGGGGTGGCGGTGGGGCTGGGCGCGCTGGTGGGCCCGGCGGTGGGTGAGGCGCTGGGCTGCGCGTTGGAGGTGGGTGCCGCGGCGGCGCCGGTGGCGGGGGCGCCGGTGGCGGCGGGGGCGTCGGTAGTGAACGCGGCCGGATTGGCGAGGCTCTGGCCGGTGGGGGCGGCGGTGGCGGTGCCGGGGCCGGTGGCCGGGCAGACCGGGTCGGGGATCCAGGCGAACGGCACCCGGTAGCCGCCCTGCGGGGCGAGCACGGGCGGGTCGGTGTCGGCGACGGGCAGCCCGGTGGCCGGGTCGCCGGCTGTGTGGTCGGTGACCCGGATCCGGCTGCGGTCGGTGCCGGTGACCGCCGTGACGGCGACCGCGCCGGGCCCGCCGAGCCGGCAGCTGCGGCCGGACACGTTGGTCACGGCGAACCACCCGTAGATCCTGCCGCCGGCGTCGGCCGGCCCGACGTGCGCGCCGCCCTGCCCGAGGTCGCCACGGGTGCAGAGCGGGACGATCAGGTCGTCGCCGCTGCTGGAGGCCGCGGCGGCTGTGGTGGCTCCGCCGACGACCTGGACGCTGCCGGCGGTGGCGCTGGGCGAGGCGCCGGCGGTGCCGGAGGGCTGCCCGGTGCCGCCGGGGCCGCCCGGATCGGGGTGCGGGGAGACGCCGACGGCGGTGGAGCCGTCGGGCACGGTGCCGGTCGGGGAGGTGGCGGCGGGGTCGTTGGCGTGGGGCGAGCCGGGGCCGCCGGAGAGGCCGAGGCGGTCGCCGGTGTGCAGGGCGGGCAGCGCGATGGCGACGGCGACGGCCAGGGCGGCGGCACCGGTCCAGGCGCCGCGGCGGGCGGCCCGGCGGCGGGGTACGGCGGTGCGGATGCGGGGCAGGCCGCCGGGGTCGGGCTGGATCTCGGCGACCGAACGGTGCATCAGGTCACGGAGGGTCAGTTCGTCGGCGGTGAGGCCCACGGCGAGGTCGGCCGTGAGGTCGGCGGCGAGATCGGCTGTGAGATCAGCCGTGAGGTCGGCACGGGCGGAGCGGCCGTCCTCCGTCCCGCGGCCCGCATTGCACTTGCCCGCGCCGTCAGCCATGTCCGGCCTCCATCTGGGTGCGGAGGGCGGCCAGTCCGCGCGAGCCGTACGCCTTCACCGATCCGAGCGAGATGCCCAGGGTCTCGGCGACCTGCGCCTCCGTCATGTCCACGAAGTAGCGCAGCACCAGAACCTCCCGCTGACGGCGTTGCAGACCACGGAGCGCGGCTTTCAACTGGTCGCGCTCCAGCGCATCGTAGGCGCCTTCTTCTGCACTGGCCATGTCAGGCATCGGCTTGGGCAGCAGTCGCAGGCCGAGGATCCGGCGGCGGAGCGTGGAGCGGGACAGGTTCACGACCGTCTGCCGCAGGTAGGCCAGGGTCTTCTCGGGTTCGCGGACCCGCCGCCGGGCCGAGTGCACGCGGATGAACGCCTCCTGCACGACGTCCTCACAGGTCGAGAGGTCGTCCAGGAGCAGCGCGGCGAGCCGCAGCAGTGAGCGGTAGTGGGCCTGGTAGGTCTCGGTGAGCTGGTCCTCGCTGGTACCCGCGTCGGTACCCGTCCCGGAGTCCGCCGCACCGGGTGCGACCGCGGTCATCTGGTTTTCTTCCGGCCTACTCGCAGGCCACTGGGCGCGCGGCGGGAACGTCACCGCGGCCGCCGCCGAGATGCCCGCCCCTGCCCCCACCATCACGTTCGCCACGCCCGTTGGACACTCGATCCCCTGTCATGGTTGCCCAGCCCGGGGGACATTCTTCCGCATCGGCGGAAGTGGCCTCCACGGAATTCGAGAGGGTTTCCGGACAGATTGTGAGGAGAAGGACGTACGGACCCTACGCAGGCCGCGGTTCGCCGGCGACGAGCTCGGCGATCTGGAGCAGGTTGAGCGCGGCTCCCTTGCGCAGGTTGTCGCCGCAGAGGAAGAGGTCCAGCGCGGCCGGCTCGTCGAGCGCGCGGCGCACCCGTCCGACCCAGACCGGGTCCGTCCCGACCACGTCGTTCGGGGTGGGGAACTCGCCGGCTTCCGGGTTGTCGTAGACGACGACGCCGGGCGCGTCGCCGAGGATCTCCTGCGCGTGCTCCTGGGTGACCTCGCGTTCGAACACCGCGTGCACGGCCAGTGCGTGGGTGCGGACGACCGGGATGCGCACGCAGGTGGCGGAGACCTTCAGGGCGGGCAGGCTGAGGATCTTGCGCGACTCGTCGCGGATGCCGAGTTCCTCGGAGGACCAGCCGCCGTCCGCCAGGGTGCCCGTCCAGGGCACCGCGTTGAGCGCGAGCGGGGCGGCGAACGGCCCGTGGTCGGCGATCACCGCTCGCAGGTCGCCGGTCTGCCGGCCGATCTCGACGCCGCCGACGAGCGCGGTCTGCTCCCGCAGGGCGGCCTCGCCGAGCCGGCCCTCGCCGGAGGCGGCCTGGTAGGAGGCGACGACGAGTTCGACGAGCCCGTACTCGGCGTGCAGCGCGCCGACCGCGGCGATCATCGCGAGGGTGGTGCTGGCGGGGCTGGCGACGATGCCGCGCGGACGGATCCGCAGCGCGGCGGCGTTCACCTCGGGGACGACCAGCGGGACGTCCTCGGCGGTGCGGAACGCGGCGGAGTCGTCGACGACCACGACGCCCCTGGCCGCCGCGACCGGCGCCCACTGGGCGGAGACCACGTCGGGCACGGCGAACACCGCCACGTCGATCCCGTCGAAGGCCGCCTCCGTCAGCGGGACGACCTCGACGGGCTCCCCGCGGACGACCGGCTTGCGGCCGGCCGAGCGCGGGGACGCGACGAGACGGATCTCGCCCCAGACGTCCTGGCGGAGCGAGAGCAGGCCGAGCAGCACCTCGCCGACCGCGCCGGTGGCGCCGACGACGGCGAGGTTCGGCCGCCGGGTCATCGCCCGGTGCCGCCGTAGACGACGGCCTCGTCGGATTCGCTGTCCAGTCCGAAGGCGGTGTGCACGGCGCGGACGGCCTCCGGCACGTCCTCGGCGCGGGTGACGACCGAGATGCGGATCTCCGAGGTGGAGATCAGCTCGATGTTGACACCCGCGGCGGACAGCGCCTCGAAGAAGGTGGCGGTGACGCCCGGGTTGGAGCGCATGCCTGCGCCGACCAGGGAGATCTTGCCGATCGCGTCGTCGTAGCGCAGCGACTCGAAGCCGATGCCCTCCTTGACCCGGCCGAGCGCGTCGATGGCCTTCTGGCCCTCGGTCTTGGGCAGGGTGAAGGAGATGTCGGTCAGTCCGGTCGACGCGGCGGAGACGTTCTGCACCACCATGTCGATGTTGACCTCGGCGTCGGCGATGGCGCGGAAGATCCGGGCCGCCTCGCCCGGCTTGTCGGGCACGCCGACGACCGTGACCTTGGCCTCCGAGGTGTCGTGGGCGACTCCGGAGATGATGGCCTGCTCCATCTCGCCCCCTTCGGGCTGGTTCGGGTTGTCGTTGCTGACGATCGTCCCGGGGAGCCCCGAGAAGGACGAGCGTACGTGAATCGGGATGTTGTAGCGGCGGGCGTACTCCACACAGCGGTCGAGCAGCACCTTGGAACCGGAGGATGCCAGCTCCAGCATGTCCTCGTACGCGATCCAGTCGATCTTGCGGGCCTTCTTCACCACGCGCGGGTCGGCGGTGAACACGCCGTCCACGTCGGTGTAGATCTCGCAGACCTCGGCCTTGAGGGCCGCGGCGAGGGCGACGGCCGTGGTGTCGGAACCGCCCCGGCCCAGCGTGGTGATGTCCTTGCTGGACTGCGAGACGCCCTGGAAGCCGGCCACGATCGCGATGTTGCCCTCGTCGAGGGCGGTGCGGATGCGACCCGGCGTCACGTCGATGATGCGCGCCTTGTTGTGGACGGAGTCCGTGATGACACCGGCCTGGCTGCCCGTGAAGGACTGGGCCTCGTGCCCCAGGGATTTGATCGCCATGGCCAGCAGGGCCATGGAGATGCGCTCTCCAGCGGTCAGCAGCATGTCGAACTCGCGGCCGGCGGGGAGAGGTGACACCTGCTCCGCGAGTTCGATGAGCTCGTCCGTCGTGTCGCCCATCGCGGACACCACGACGACGACCTCATGGCCGGCCTTCTTGGCGTCAACGATGCGGCGGGCCACGCGCTTGATGCCCTCGGCATCCGCAACGGATGAGCCGCCGTACTTCTGCACGACAAGGCCCACGTGCGCTCCTCGACTTGTGTCGTTTCCGGGGGCGGATGGGCCCCCGCACCCCCGGGGAGGGGGTTCTGCGGTCCGCGCCAGTCTACCGAGCAGGGGTGCCCCGACCGGCGCCCTCCATATGATGAGACGGCTGTTTCAGCAGGTGATCGGCGGTTCGGGGGCGGCACCGGCAGGTCTGCGGGGTATCCGGTACGGACCCGAAGAATCGACGCCCGAACGGGCGGGGACCGGGCCGGATTTCCTTTCCGGGCGGATCGCTGAGGCATTCGTCACAGTCCGCCGGAACGCTCCCGGCACGATCCGCGGGCCTTTCTCCGGGGGGCCGGGCCGCCCGTCCTACCGCTTGAGGCCCAGCTCGGCCGCCATCAGGTCCCCGGCCTGCTGCTCCAGCTGCTCGTCGGTGAGCCCGTCGTCGTCGGTGTCGGCGCCGTCCGGCACCGCACCGAGCGGGCTGTCCAGCCGGACGTGGGCGATCAGCGACTGCAGCGCCCGCAGCACCGCCGAGCAGGTCGTGCCCCAGTTGGAGAGGTACGAGAACTGCCACCACCACAGCGCCTCGCTGACCCGGCCCTCGCGGTAGTGGGTCAGCCCGTGCTGGAGCTCGCCGACCACACCGGCCAGGTCGTCCGAGATCCGGAAGGCGTTCGGCTTCTCCGGCGGGCCGTACGGGTCGAAGACCTCGTGGTAGACGTCGATCGGCGCGAGCAGCGCGGCCAGCCGCTCGCGCAGCTGCTCGCCGTCCGGCTCCGGACCGGCGTCGGGCTCGAAGCGGTCGTCCGGGACGACGTCCTCGATCGCGCCGAGCCGGCCGCCGGCCAGCAGCAGCTGCGAGACCTCCAGGAGGAGCAGGGAGACGGCGCTGCCCGGCTCGTCGCCCTTGGCGACCTCGGTGACGGCGAGGACGAAGCTCTCCACCGAGTCGGCGATCTGCACGGCGAAGTCGTCCGGCTCCGAGCCGTGCGCGTGGCTGTGCGGGGTGTGTTCCCCGTCGAGCCCGCCGTGCGGTCGGCCGTGCGGCTGGCCGTGGGACGGCTGGTGGGGCGTGTGGGGCTGCTGGTTGATCGTCCGGTCAGACATCGAGCAGTCGTCTCCCTTCGAAGGCGCGGCCGAGGGTGACCTCGTCCGCGTACTCCAGATCCCCGCCGACGGGCAGACCGCTCGCCAGGCGGGTCACCTTCAGGCCCATCGGCTTGCACAGCCGGGCCAGATAGGTGGCGGTCGCCTCCCCCTCCAGGTTGGGGTCGGTGGCCAGGATCAGCTCGGTGACCGTGCCGTCCGCGAGGCGCGACAGCAGCTCGCGGATCCGCAGGTCGTCCGGGCCGACGCCCTCGATGGGGCTGATCGCGCCGCCCAGCACGTGGTAGCGGCCGCGGAACTCGCGGGTGCGCTCGATGGCGACGACGTCCTTGGGCTCCTCCACCACGCAGATCACGCCGAGGTCGCGGCGCGGGTCCAGGCAGACCCGGCACTGCTCGGCCTCCGCGACGTTGCCGCAGACCACGCAGAAGCGGACCTTCTCCTTGACCTCCAGCAGCGCGTGCGCGAGGCGGCGGACGTCGGTCGGATCGGCCTGCAGGACGTGGAAGGCGATCCGCTGCGCGCTCTTGGGCCCGACGCCGGGCAGCCTGCCCAGTTCGTCGATCAGGTCCTGAACCACGCCCTCGTACAACGTCGCGCCTTCCCTCGGATGGTCGGTGGTGTCCCGGCCGGATGGTCGGTGACTCCCGGCCGGTGGTGCTCCGGTGCCATCATCCAACGAATCGGGCGCCGGACACACCGCCCGGCGCCCGACTCCCACAGAAATCACATGGGTCTGTCGCCTGAACTTCAGACCTGCTCGGGTGAGCTCGCGTGAACTTCGGACCTGCTCAGACCTACTCCGGCCTGCCCAGGCCTGCTCGGACCTGCTCCGGCCCGCTCGTGAACGCCGGGCCCGCCCGCCGGGACGTGCCGACTAGAACGGCAGACCGGGGATGCCGCCGCCCATGCCCTGGGTCAGCGGGCCCATGCGCTCGGCCTGCATCTTCTGCGCGGCCTGGTTCGCGTCCCGCACCGCCGCCAGGATCAGGTCGGCCAGGGTCTCGGTGTCCTCCGGGTCGACGGCGGCCGGGGCGATGGTCAGCGCCACCAGCTCGCCGGCGCCGGTCACCGTGGCCTCGACCAGGCCGCCGCCCGCCGAACCGTTCACCTTCGCCTCGGCCAGCTCCTGCTGCGCCTTGGCGAGGTCCTGCTGCATCTTCTGCGCCTGCTTCAGCAGCTGCTGCATGTTGGGCTGGCCACCACCGGGGAACACGGCTCACTCCTTGCTGTTGTGCGGTCGTCGCTGTGACGCGGTCGTCACGGCCGAGCCTACGTGCTGCTCAGTTGCCGCGGTGGTGGATCTCCTCCAGGACGGTCGCGCCCAGTTCGCGGATGATCAGCTCCTGGCCGGAGAACGCCTCCTCGTTGAGGTCCGGGTCGTCCTCCTCCGGGATGTCGTCCTCGGGCGCCACGTGCTGCGCCGGGGGCGCGGCCACCGGCGGCGGGCTCTGGACGGGCGCGGGGGCGGGCACGGTCTGCGGCACCTGGGGCCGGGGCTTCGGCTGGACGGGCGCGGGCGCCGGCGCGGGGGCCTGCACAGGGGGCGCGGCTGCGGCCGGACGCACCGGGGCGCCCCAGCCGCCAGTGGCGCCGCCGTACGCGCTCTGTCCGCCGGGCGCGCCGGCGCTGGCGCCTGCCCCTGCACCTCCGGACGGGTCGACGATGCACTCGATCCGCCAGTCCACGCCCAACGCGTCCGACAGCGCCTGGCGCAGCACGTCGTCGCTGTTGCTGCCGACGAAGCTGTCGCGGGCGCCCGCGTTGATGAACGACACCTGGAGCACGCTGCCGTCGAACCCTGCCACCTGGCCGTTCTGGCTGAGCAGGATCCAGGTGAAGCGCCGGCGGTTCTTCACCGCCTCCAGGATCTGCGGCCACAGCTGGCGCACCTGCGCCGCACCCTGCTGCGCGGCACCCGACGGCTGGCCGCCGGGGGCGGAGGCCGGGGCGGGCGCGGGGGCCTGAGCCGGGGCCGGAGGCTGAGCCTGGGGCTGGGCGGCCTGCGGCTGCGGGGTCGAGGGTGCGACCGGGGCCTGTGCCGCCGGCGCGGTGCCTGCGGGCGGGAAGCTGCGCGGGATCGGCCAGGCACCCGGCGCGGGCCCGGCGGGCGCCGCAGGGACCGGGGCCGCCTGCGCGGCCGGAGCCTGCACCGGGGCGGGCTCCGCCACCGGGTTCGGCACCGGACTCGCCGCCGGATTCGCCGCCGGATTCGCCACCGGGGCGGGATGGGCCACGGGCGCGGGCACCGGGGCAGGCGCGGCCATCGGCGGCACACCCGTCGGCGCACCCAAGGGCGCCCCCACGGCCGCGGCGAAGCCACCGGCCGCCGCCCGTCGCTCCAGCTTGTCCAGCCGCGCCTGCAGCGACAGCTCGTCGGCGTACGCGCCCGGCAGCATCACCCGGGCACAGATCAGCTCCAGCTGCAGCCGCGGCGCCGCGTTCCCGCGCATCTCGGTCAGCCCGGTGTTGACGATGTCCGCGGCCCGGCTCAGCTCCGCCGCGCCGAAGGCGTCCGCCTGTGCCTGCATCACCGCGACCCGGTCGGCCGGGGCGTCCAGCAGCCCCTTCTCCCCGGCCTCCGGCACGGTGGCCAGGATCACCAGGTCACGCAGCCGCTCCAGCAGGTCCGTCACGAACCGGCGCGGGTCGTGCCCGCCCTCGACCACCCGGTCGATCACCTGGAACACCGTCGCGCCGTCCTGCGCGGCGAAGGCGTCCACCACCTCGTCCAGCAGCGCCGAGTCCGTGTACCCGAGCAGCGCGGTCGCCATCTGGTACGTCACGCCGTCATCGCCGGCACCGGCCAGCAGCTGGTCCATCACCGACATCGAGTCACGCACCGACCCGGCCCCGGCCCGGACCACCAGCGGGTACACCGCGTCCTCGACCTGGATCCCCTCCCGGCCGCAGACCTCCGCCAGGTAGTCGCGCAGCGTGCCCGGCGGGACCAGCCGGAACGGGTAGTGGTGCGTGCGGGACCGGATCGTCCCGATCACCTTCTCCGGCTCGGTGGTCGCGAAGATGAACTTGAGGTGCTCCGGCGGCTCCTCCACCACCTTGAGCAGCGCGTTGAACCCGGCCGAGGTCACCATGTGCGCCTCGTCCAGGATGAAGATCTTGTACCGGCTGTGCACCGGCGCGAAGAACGCCCGCTCCCGCAGCTCGCGCGCGTCGTCCACACCACCGTGGGACGCCGCGTCGATCTCGATCACGTCGATCGACCCCGGCCCGCCCGTCGCCAGATCCCGGCAGGACTGGCACTCCCCGCACGGCGTCGGCGTCGGCCCCTGCTCACAGTTCAGGCAGCGGGCCAGGATGCGCGCACTCGTCGTCTTCCCGCAGCCGCGCGGGCCACTGAACAGGTACGCGTGGTTGACCCGGTTGTTGCGCAGGGCCTGCTGGAGCGGAGCGGTCACGTGCTCCTGCCCGATGACCTCCGCGAAGGTCTCGGGGCGGTAGCGGCGGTACAGGGCTAGGGACACACCACCGACGATATCGGGACGGACGGACAAACGCGTCGCCCCTCATCCCCGCCGGCTCCCCCACCGCCCCCGCCCGGGAACGCAAAGACCCCCCGTGCACCCGCCAGAGCCCTCCTACCCTTGCTGCCTTCCGGCCCTGGGGGGGTTCAGAGAGATAACGCCACACGAGGGGCTGCTCCCCACAGTACCGGATCCCGCCCCCGACGATCCACAGGCCACCCCACCTCCCGACCTACGGGATAGCTGGTCGCGACCACCCCAAAACATGTACTAAGCTCTCCCACGGAGGATTCGCCTAGAGGCCTAGGGCGCACGCTTGGAAAGCGTGTTGGGGGCAACCCCTCACGAGTTCGAATCTCGTATCCTCCGCCTTCGCCCGCCAGGGCAAACGTCGGCCCGGACCGCTCAGCGGTCCGGGCCTTCGTCGTCTCCTGGTTGCAGTTTTGGTTGCAGTTCTCGCCTCAGCGCACTTCTGGATCGCAGCCAGGCTGCGACAGCGGCCCTTGGCTCGATGCGAGGTCGGTCTTCCAGCGTCGACTTCAACAGAACGATCCAGCCCGATACCGTTGCCCGGTGGCGTTGCCCTACGTACCAGCCGATCGCCCACTCCTCGATCTCCCGAGGTATTCGGAGGCCGAGCGGCCGGCGCATCTATTGCCGGCAGACGAACTTCCTCTCCTCGGTCTGCGGATTCCCAGCTCTCGCCGCCCCGACGCGTGGCTCGCCGATCGAAGCGGTCACGGCTGCACATTCCGGCCCGCTTACGATCCGACTGGCCTCGAACCTCTCCAGGCGCGGCCCGCTGAGCGCTCTGCCGACGGGGTGGATGAGCACCTGGCACGGATGATGACGGCGCTGGAGGTCAAGGAGATGGTCGCCCGCGCGAGAAGCCGTGCGGGCCTAGTGGAAGACCGCACGCTAGACGGACGGCTCATCAGGGCCAAGGGCAGGCCCTACCAGACCGGCCACCCGCTGGTGCTGACCGTTCGCGCCAAACCTTGCTGCGGCAGGCTCTCCGAGGTGGCGGTGTGCTCCCTGTTCGACCTGGTGAACGAGCACTTCCTCATCCGTACGAAGCCCGGCCCGTCCTGTCCGGCCGGTAACCACCCGGCCTCGGCACAATCGCTCCCGGAGATCCTCCCCGAGCTCGCCCAGCTCGTGACCAAGACAGCGGGAGGCGAGGACGTCATCGTCTGGGGCCAGTACCCAGCACTCGCTCTGGAGGGCGAGCTCTCACTCGCGACCGAGCCGGAGAAGCGACGCAAGCGGACTTGGCCGGTGGGCACATGGGTTGACCTGCAGGCTGCTGAGGCGATCTGGCGCACCGGTGGAAGTGCCGACGACCTCGCGATGTTCTCCCCGGGCGCTGACGCAGCAGACGACGCACAGGTCCTCGTCCGGATCATCCACCGGATCAGCGAGTCGCACGCTGTCCTCAGACGCAGCGTCGACCGGATTCCGGAGCCCGCGCCGGAGATCCAGTCCTCGGCGTGCGCCCTACACTTCGCCCTGCCTGCAGACCTGGGTGTCAGCAGCCCAGTCGAGCCGGCCGAGACATGGTCCCGGACTTTCCCGGTCCACCTGCTGGAGGGGCCTACCGACGCAGTCCGGGTGGGCAGCGCCCGGCGGGAGCAACCCCAACTGCGCCGGTGGCTGCTCAACAACCGCGTGGACGCCCGATGCGCCCTGTGCGGGGAAACCTATCCGGCCGCCTACCTCCGTGCCGCGCACATCAAGCGCCGGGCAGAAGCGGCCGAGGGCGAACGGCGCGATCTCGCCATCGGGATGCTTGCCTGCACGTTCGGCTGCGATCAGATGTTCGAGCTCGGCGACATCTTCGTGGACGCCGATGGCGTAATCCGAAGCCGCCTCACAGGAGAGGGGAGCGCTGTTGCCGCCGCTGCCGCCCGCCTCGTGGGTCGGCGATGCCCGGCGGCCGTCCCGGAACGAGCGGAATACTTCCGCCACCACCGACAGTCTCATGGTCACGACGAGTAGGCAGGCCCCCACAGCCGCAGACGATGGGGCCTCGACACAAGGGTGGCCGTGCGCTCTCACCAGCCGTCGGTGAGAACGCACGGCCACTACAGATGCTCGGGCTACCAGTCGCTGGTATCGCCGAACTTCCCGGGGTTTCGCGCCCGGTCGACGGCCTGCTCCACCGCCTCTACGAACGCCGCCGCGACGGCGGACTTGTCGATGCCGCGGACCTGAGCCTCGACGAGCTGCTCGGGACCAGGTCGGCGGGCCGTACGCCAGGACGCCGAGCGGTCGGTGTAGACGTCACCCTCGAAGTCCCAGGCGGCAACCGACCACTGCTCGGGCAGAGACAGATCCACCCGTTCACCGCCTGGACGGAACGCCGCGTAGGCGTGGAAGACGACTCGCTGGTCAGACTCGCGTTCCCGCACCGCCCGGGAGCCGCCGGGGCCTTCGGCCTCCCACCTGGCCTCGTCCCAGACCTCAACCTGGGCTGAAAGGCCAGGCCGCTCCGTGTTCCACTGGTCAACGAGAGCTGAGGCGTGCTCGTGGAGCCGGAACGGGACGAGTTGCTGGCCGACCTTGGCAACGAAGACCACCGCCCGTGGCGAAACGGGATCATTGCTCGGCTGGACCTCCGACGGCGCCATCTGGTCCGGGCCGTCGACCGCCGACGGCGCCCTGCTGGTCTGGTCGCCCGCTGGCCAGAGCAGCCCGCCGACCTTGGCCGCGGTCTGCTGGAGGACAGGGCTGGTCATGTGCTGGTAGCGCCGCCGCATCCGGGCGGACTTGCCGGGTTCCCAGCCCATGATGGCGTCGACCACGGCGTCGGGGACGCCGAGGATCAGCAGCACGGTGGCGGCAGTATGCCGGGCGTCGTGGAGGCGGGCGTCGCGGACCTCGGCGGCCTTCAGCAGGTCCTTCCACCGGTGGTAGTCGGTGTTGGGGTTAAGCGGTTCGCCGACCTCCGAGGTGAAGACGTAGCCCTTCTCGACCCACAGGTCTCGGGCACGCACCCGCTCCCGGTCCTGCGTCTCCTTGTGCTGAGCCAGGAGCTTCATCAGCTCCTCGGGCACGCCGATGGGCCGCTTGCCGGCCTTCGACTTGGTGGACTTGGTCTCCCGGCGAGTGTTGATCTTCTTCGGGCAGTAGCCGGGCTTGCGCCCGCAACGGTCGCCGCAGCCGTGCTTGTAGCGGGGCCGCAGCCGACCGCGCCGCACCAGGATGACGCCGGCCTCGAAGTCGACGTCCTCCCACTGCAGTCCGAGCACCTCGCCTTGGCGGAGGCCCAGCGCGAGGGCGATGACCCAGCGGGCGGTGTTGCGGACCTTGGCCGCTTCGAGCAGGAGCCGCTGGACCTCCTCGACCGAGTACGGTTCGACCTCCGTCTCGTCCAGCACCGGGGCCTTGGCGATCGTCGCGGGGTTCTCGGTGATGGCCTTGCGGCGGACCGCCTCGTTCAGCGCCACTCGGACCGTGCGGTGGACCTGGTGAGCCGTACCGGCCGAGCTGCCAGCCTTCTGCATCTTCGCGTAGAGGCGTTCGAGGTGCTCGGGTTCGAGCTTCTCCAGGCGGTGTGCGCCGAGGCCGGGTATGAGGTGGTGGTAGACGGCGACGCGGTAGCCGTCGATCGTGTTCTCGCCCACGGTGAGGGCCGCGATGTTCTCGACCCAGTGGGTGAGCCAGCTTTCGACGGTCCAGCGCTGGCCGGCCTTAGGCACTTTGCCCTTGTCGCGTTTGGCCTCCAGGTCGCGGACGGCCTTGGTGATCTCCGGACGGGTCTTGCGGGTGACGTGGCGCCGGTCAGGCTTGCCGTTGTCCTTCACCCCGACCGTGACGTAGCCATGCCAGCGCCCGTCCTTGGCCTGGTAGATCGTCGAGTCGCCGTTGGGCTTGCGGGACTTGGTCATGGCGTCCCCCCTCAGGCCACGAGGGCGCCGGTGGCGCCGACGCGGGCGGCGATGTAGTCGCTGAGCGCCTTGGCGGGGATCCGGCGCAAGCGGCCGATCATCACGGACGGCACCTCACCGGAGGACACGAGGCCGTACATCGTGGTGCGGCCAACCCCGAGTCGGCGTGCGGCTTCCTCGACCGTGAGGGCAACACGGGTGGCGTCCGCAGCCTTGTCGCAGTTCGCAACGAGGGCGAGCAGGCTCTGCTCGGGCAGGCCGAGGGCTTCCGAGAGGCGAGCAAGGGACAGGTCAGGCTGAGGCATGGGACTCCTCGTCGACCGCACGGGGCTGGCACCTCGGCGGCCTGGTCGTTTGATGGGTGGTCATGGCGGCGCAATCCCTCGCCCAGGCGCGCTAACACCTGGAGCAAGACGCGGACGGGTCTGGCGGTCCGTCGCGCGTGCCGCGCGGTAGTTCAGGTCGGGCTCGGACACCCCCCTGACTTCTACTCGAAATTCCTTTTCGGGGGACGGTTGTACACGCCCGCAGGATCCTCGATCTCCTCATCTGTGGGCGGGCGGACACCCGGCGCATCAGCGGGTGCCTCGGAGACGTGAACCCAAGCGTCCTCCGTCTCGACATAGTCGAGATGGGCGAGAGCCGGCGGCAAGGTAGGCGGGTGGATGCCCTTGGCCCGCATCTCCGCACGAAGGTCCTGGATCGCGAGCGACATGTCACTGATCATCTCGTCGAACTGGGCAACCAGTCTGCTGTTGTGCTCGCGAGTAGGCATGTCGCGACTGAGGGCCGCACCACGGCGATACTCCTCGGTTCGGCTGATGGCCTTCTGCAGCCCGTACATCATCTGGCGGTGTCTGCGAACCTCGTCGAACCGCTCTTCGACGGTGTCATTGGCAGGTTCGTAGTCGAGCGGCAAGTCGCCACAGACCCACTGAAGCGCTTCATCGGTTGAGATCATCCGGCCCGGGAGAACCTCGATCTCTCCGGTCTCCCCAACCGGGACCACCAGGGCAACTGGGGGAACGTCGAGGACTTTGGCGAGGACCAGGACCTCCGCCACGTCGACGCTTGAGCGCCGCCCGTTCTCCAGATTGGCGATGATGCTCCGCGCGATCGGGTAGCCCAGGTCCGCGCAGGCCGCAGCGACGTCCTGCGCGCTCATCCCCCGCTCTTCCCGGAACCGCCGGACCGCCTCGGCGACACGACCGGTCACGCCGGCTTGCCAGTCCTTGGGGTTCGTCATGGCACACAAGGTACTGGCCAGCACAGGAGAAGTCAACAATCAGCACGCAAGTTGTGTAGCAAAGACACAGTTGCCGCCTTGACTGAGCACAGGCAGTGTGTGTTTACTCTGCGTACGTTGACGGACTCAGGCCAGCACGATTGGCCGTGCGAGCCCGGAAACGAGGGCGGCCCCCGGTGTTAGCGCACCGAGGGCCGTGAAGGCTCCCTTATGTGACCACCCATCAAGACGATCAACCGCTGTGCGGCCTGCCAGGGCCTGATGCACGGCGGGAGGGAATCCATGTCCCAGCCTACGGGCCCGGCACACGGGCCGTCGAGCTCCGGTGCGGCCGACGCCATCTTCGACGACGACCACGCGGTGTTTCCGAAGGGGACACTGCCGAACGACCTGGATGCCGAGAGGGCGGTCGTCGGCGCCTGCATGGCGCTGGGCGCGCCCGCCATCGACGCGGCGCGCGCCATCCTCGATGCCGACGACTTCTACCGGCCCGCCCACGAGACCATCTGGCGCGTGATCCTCGACCTCGCCTTCGACGGGGCCCCGACCGGTGCGGTGGCCGTCGCTGACCGACTTCGAGGTGCCGGCGCCCTGGAGCGCGTAGGCGGCGTGAGCTACCTGGTCCGGCTCGCCGCCGAGGCGCCCCCGTCGGCGGACAACGCCGACTACTACGCGGCCATCGTGCGACGCGAGTCGGAGCTGCGGAAGCTGCACGCCACCGGCATCCGGACCGTCCAGCAGGCCCTGCTGCCCGGCGCCCAACCGGACGAGATCCGCAGCGCGCTCGATGCCGAGGTCCGCGAGGGACGCGAGCGGGCGCTGGCATCGGGGAACAGCCGCCTGTCGCGGTTCATGGTGGACGGCTGGGACTTCGTCACCAAGACCGGGATCGACAAGGAGCCGCTGTGGGGCACCCGCGGGGAAACCGCGTGGGCAGCCGGCGAGAGCCTGATGATCGTCGGCGCCCCCGGCGTCGGTAAAACCACGATCGCCCACCAGGTGATCTTCGCCCGGATCGGCTTGGGCGACTCGGCGCTCGGTATGCCCGTCGCTGAGAGCAAGCGCGTCCTCTATCTGGCGATGGACCGGCCCCAGCAGATCGCCCGGGCCATGGCCCGACTGGTCCGGCCCGAGCACGAGAAGCTGGTCCGCGAGCGGCTCCTCATCTGGGAGGGCCCGCTGCCGAGCAGCCTGGACAAGGAGCCCGGCCTTCTCGCTGAGCTGGCCACCGCACACGGCGCCGACACCATCGTCATCGACAGTCTCAAGGACGCCGTCAGCACCCTCGTCGACGACAGCCTCGCCATCGCCTACAACAGCGCCCGCAACCGGGCCCTGCGCGAGGGCATCCAGGTCCTGGAGCTGCACCACCAGCGCAAGGCCACCGCAGACGCCCCGCGCGGCCAGCGCCCCACTCTCGACCGCGTGTACGGCTCCACTTGGCTGACCTCCGGCGCGGGCAGCGTGCTGTTCATTGCCGGTGAGGCCGGCGACCCCGTCGTCAACCTCCACCACCTCAAGACCGTCACCGGTGAGATCGGCCCACTCACCATCGTCCACGACCACGAGGCGGGCACCAGCGCCGTCGAGGAGACCATCGACATCGCCGAACTCCTGCGCGCAACGCCGGACGGCGTGACCGCCAAGCAGTTGGCCTCCGCCATGACCGGCGACAAGAAGCCGGACGCCGCAGCCATCGGTCGGGCCCGTCGGCGGCTGAACACCCAGGTCAAGTCCGGGCTCGCCGAGGTGGAGAAGGGCTCGGCCGGCGGCATCGGCGGTGGCAAGGAGGACCGCTACTTCCCCTCCGCCCGCCACATCAGCGCCAGCGCGCCGCTAGCTGCCGTCGAGCAACCCGCCATCCCGCTGACAGTCGTACCGGCCACACCGCCCACCAGCGCCGCGTCGGTGCAGCCCTCCGACCCCGCACTGACCGACGCCGACAAACGCCGAGTCGCAGCCGCGACCGCTGCGTCACCGGGAACAGGGCGTTTTCGCGAGCGTTCACGCACCTCCACCGCCGCGAGCGTTGTACAACCCGTTGTCGCGCCGGACGCGCACAGGAAAAACCGCAGGTAGAAGCGTTTTCGCGACCGTTTATGCCGTTGTCGCACCCGAGCGTTTTCGCGCGAACCCCCCTTTAGAAGGGGGTTCGCGTAAACGCCCCCGGAGCACCCGCCGTGCCACGACCTCGCCCTGACCGTCCCGGCTGCGGCACCGGCGACAACGACCGACAGCCGGCACCGGCCCGCACCGACACCCGGCACGCCTGTAATCCGCCACCGCCCGACCCGCGAGGACCACCTTCCGCATGACCGCCACCACCTCACCGCGTCTGCCCCGCCCGGACGCCGTCCTCGTACAGGCCGCCATCGCCGGCGCCCTGTCCTTCGCCCATCTCCACGACATCGCCGAGGCCGCCGGACAACACGGCTGGAAAGCCTGGGCCTACCCCGTCTCGGTCGACCTGCTGCTCGTCGTCGCCTGGCAGCGCATGCGGACCCTGCGCACCACCGGACGCCCCACCGGCACCGCCTGGACCTGGTTCGCCATCGCCCTGACCGCCTCCCTCGGCGCCAACGTCGCCACCGCCGGACTCCTCGACCTCGCCCACGTCCCCGCCTGGCTGCGGATCCTCGTCGCCGGATGGCCCGCCCTCGCCTTCTTCGGCGGCACCCTCCTCGCCCACAACGCCACCACGACCGCCGCCGAGCCCGAGCCCGCTGAGGCCGCACCCGTCCTGCACGACCACCTCAAGCCCGCTACAACTCCCCCCGCAGCCGACCCCACTCCACCGGCGGAAGCAGAACGCGACGACCAGCTCGACGACGGGCCACAGGCCACGGGTGACGACAAGACCCCGCCCGTCGACCGGAAGCCGGTCGTGGGGACCAAGCGGACCGGACGCAGGCCCGCCGCCTCGATGCACGAGCTGGCCGAGATCGCTCGCCCAGCCGTGGAACAGCACGGCCCCACCCAGGCCGTGATCAGGACCGCCCTGCGCGAAGCCGGCATACCCATCGCCAGCGACCGCCTCGGCAAGCTGACCCAGCGATTCAAGGACGAGCAGGCCACGCGGCAGGCCGATACGCAGGCCAGCCGCTCGGCCGCATGACGCCGCCCGATCGCCTCGGCTCGCCTGCTCCGGAACTACCCGGGCAGGCGAGCCGGCCTCCCTTCCGCACAGCCACCAGCACCCCACACGCCGCCGGTGGGAACACCGGAAGTCCCGAAACCCCGCCCCCTACACCGGATATCCGGCACCGCCAAACCGGATCCCTACCCGACCATCACCCCGAGTGCTGCACACACCTCGTGCCTGCTCCGCCCACCCCGACCGGAAATCCGGAGGACTCCTTGCCCGCCCCGCAGCCCCGCCGCGATCCCGCCCGTACCGTTCCCGAGGAGGGTGCCAAGGGCGGTAGGCTGATCGGCCGTCTGCTTCGCGCGTTCGGTAACTCGGCTCCTGGCGGAGCCAGTTGTACCCAGTCTCCGACACTTCGCGCGGGTCTGGGATTCTCCGCCCCAGGGGTGGCGGAGGAGGCCCGGCGCGAGGGCGCGCCAAGCCAGGAGGTCCAGGCCGAGGGCGGCCTGGCCCCGGAGAAGCTCGACGTCCTGCAGCGCGACATCCTCGCCCGCGTTCGAGCCGACCTGAGCGCCGACGAGCTGCCCTCCGCCGTCGATGACGAGAGCATCCGTGCCGCCCGTGCCGCGTTCCTGCACGAGAACACCGCAGCCCTCGACGTCCCGGAACTGAACGCCCCCGAAGGGGGCCAGCCGATGCCGAAGGGCAAGCACCGCAAACACACCGGAACCCGCCGCACGGCGCGCGTCGGACCGGTCAGCTACACCCCGCTGGAACACGCCCAGCTACTCGACGCCGCCGACCGCCACGGATACGGCGACACGATCTCCGGATACGTCGGCGACATCTCGCTGGCGTTCATCCGGGGCGAGTTCACCGTCGACCTTCCCCTGCACACCGACCGCCTCGCCCTGCAGGAGTTCCGGGCCGAGGTCCGCCAGGAGATCAACGCCATCGGCAACAACATCAACCAGATGGTCCACGTCCTCCACCGCGACGACCGCCTCGAACCCGACAGCCGCGAGCGCCTGATCCGTCTGGAAGACCTGCTCCGCGACATCGCCGAAGCCCTGCTCATCCCCACCAGCCCCGAAGGAGGCCGGCACCCGTGATCCCCTCCATCAAGGCCCCCGGCCACAACACCCGCGGACTGCTCGCCTACCTCTACGGGCCCGGCCGCCACGACGAGCACCTCGACCCGCACATCGTCGCCTCCTTCAGCCCGCTCGGGCTGCGCGACCCCGGCCGCGACCCGCAGGCCACGCTTACCCAGCTCGCCCGGATCCTCGACGAGCCGGTCAACCTGCGCAACAGCGGCTTCGGCAAGAAGGTCACCGACCACGTCTGGCACTGCCCCGTCCGCGCCGCTCCCGGCGACCGCTACCTCTCCGACGCCGAATGGGGTGAGATCGCCCGCCGCATCGTCCACGCCGCCGGCATCGCCCCTGACCGTGATCCGCACGGTTGCCGCTGGATCGCCGTCCGCCATGCCGACGACCACATCCACATCCTCGCCACCACCGTCCGCGAGGACGGCCGACGCCCCAAGCTCCACAACAGCGGCAAACGCGCCCAGGCCGAAGCCCGCGCCATCGAGAAGGAACTCGGCCTTCACCAGGTCCAGCCCGGCGACCGCACCGGCGAGCGCCGCCGCACCCAGGCCGAGATGCACAAGGCCGACCGCCTCGGCTGGCAGCAGACCAGCCGCGACTGGCTCCGGGACCGCATCCGCGACGCCATCCCCCACACCACCAACGCGGAGGAGCTCCTCGCCTACCTTCAGGCCGACGGCATCGAGGTCAAGATCCGCCGCTTCCCGTCCGGCGATCTCCAGGGCTACGCCGTCGGCCGACCCGGCGACACCAACGCCAAGGGCGAGCAGATCTACATCCCCGGCAGCAAGATCGCCCCCGACCTCTCCCTGCCCAAGCTCCAGGCCCGCCTCACAGCCGGCACCCCGGAGGAACACCCCACCGCCCGGCGCAACCGACCTTCCACCAGCTGGCAGCGCACCACTGACGCCCTCGACACCCTCTACCAGCACCTGACCGAAGACACCGCTGGCGCTGGCGACGGGGACGGCGCGTTGGCGCAGGCACAGATCACCGCACTGGGCGACATCATCAACGCCACCGCCCAGACCGCGCCCCAGGAACTGCGGGCAGAACTGCGAGCCGCCACCCGGGCATTCGCCCGCGCCCAGCGCTCCCAGGTCCGCGCCGACCACCAGGCCGCCGCCGACCTGCGCCGCGCCGCCCGCGACATCATCCACGCAGGCGACGGCCCCGACGGCAACGCACTCACCGTGATGATCGCGGCCCTGGTGTGGGCGGCGATCCTCACCAGCCGCTGGCACCAGGCCCGCGGCCACGCCCAGCAGGCCCAAGCCGCACAGCAAGCCGTCCAGCACCTCCAGACCGCCTACGACCAGGCCGCGACCGAACAACTCGCCGCCCTCACGCACCGCCGGCCCAAGCCGGAGATCACCAACACCCTCGCCGGAGACGTCCGCTCCGCCGTCCCCGACCACGCCCAGCGCATCCTCGCCGACCCCAACTGGCCCGCGCTGGCCACCGTCCTCGCCGACGCCCAAGCCCTCGGCCACCAGCCCCGACACCTCCTCCAGGAAGCCGCCGCCCGCCGCGAACTCACCACCGCCCGCCAGCCCGCCAAGGTCCTCCTCGGCCGCATCCAGCACACCAGCCGCAACCCCGAACGCAACCTGGCCGCCGAGGCCGCCCGCCGCCGCTCACCCGCCGCGATCGCACTCGGCGTTCGTACCGCCGCCCCCACCGACCCCGCGGTCGTGCCCACCGCCGCTGCCCGCACCACGCCCAACCGCAGCCGCTGACGCCGTCAGGTGTCGATGTGATGTCGTCTTCGGCGGCCGGGAACATCCCGGCCGCCATACGTCTTGTGGTGTCGCTGGAACCGTCACCGGACGAAGGGCACCACACTGATCAACCGCCGCCACGACGAGAACGCCCACCGCCCCACCACCATCCGAGCCGTCCCCCACCCCGACGAACTCGACGCCCGCGGAATCCCGATCAGCTGCCCCCACTGCCGGGCCCGCCGCGACTGGCTCCTCCTCAACGTCCGCGAGCACGTCTTCATCCGCTGCCGGTGCGCGTACGAGTGGCACGAGCCCGACCTCACCCGCGCCTTCTTCGAGCAGCACTTCACCGCCCCCGAGGAGGAGTGGGGCGACTTCGACACCGCCATGAGAGCGCTCGCGTTCGACGGCCTGCTGGCGGGCACTACGTGGGATTAGCCGCGGGCGCTTGGTGGGGCCAACGCTCGGACAGCGTTGGTCCCACCAACTCATTCAGGAGGCATCCGCTCAGGCAGCCATAGCGGGCAGAGCCTGCAGGCGCTCGCGGAACTCGGCGACAGCGGGCTCAGTGGCGTAGGGCTCGAGGTAGCCGTCGAACTTGGTGAGGCGGCTGACGGCACGAACGGAGTGGACCTTCGTTTCGAGAAGGCCGAGGCCACGGTTGGCGGCGTCGAGGGCGCCGTCGAGGTCCTTGCCGGCGAGGCGGGCGGTGGCCAGGCGGCCGGAGCGGACAGCCTGGTCGCGGGGGACAGCGTGGTCGATGGAGGAGGCAAGGGCGCTGGTGGCCCGGTCGACCTCGCCGGCGCGGAGCAGGACCTTGCCCTCGGTGGAGCTGAGCTGAGCGTCGCCGTACCAGGAGAGCCAGGTCGGGAGCTTATCGCCGCCGTTCCTGGACCAGAGGTCATGGGCGCGGTTGAGGGCGGCGGCGGCCCTCTTGTGCTGGCCGTCGCGGGAGAGGCTTTCGGCGTGGTGGAGTTCGAGGTAGCTGCGGACGCCGGGCTGCATCGTCGCGGGGGTGTTGTCGAGCGCGGTCTCGACCTGGGCGACTCGTTCGGCGGGGTTTCCGGCGTCGGAGAGGTGGACGCCCATCTCGGCGAGCAGGAAGGCGCCGAGAGCGTCGTCGCCGATGGTCTTCGCGGCCCGCAGGGCACCGAGGTAGTACTGCTGGCCGGCTGAGCGCAGGCCGCTGTCGTAGGCCATCCAGCCGGCGATGTAGTTGACCTGGGCGGCCAGGCCGTAGAGGCGGACCTCAACGTCTTCAGTGTGGCGGCCCTGCTTGAGCAGGGTGGTGATGATGGCGAGGTCGCCGCGGGCCTGCTCGATGAGGCGGGCGCCGCCCATCTGGGCATCCAGGGTCTGGAGGGTGGCCACGCGGGCTTCGAGGGTGTCCGCCATGGAATCGGTCACCTGATCGCCGCGCAGGGCGGAGGCGAAGGCAGGTGAGGCCGCAGCCCAGCTCGCGGCGACGGTGGCCATGGCGGCCCCGGTGATGGTGAGAAAGCCCCGCCGATCCATATGACCACTCCTGACCAGTTCCACCAGTACGTCCACGGTACCGGCCTTTGTCCATGGCGCCGTGATGCCGGTCACTTCCCAGACCGGGAGCCACCGCGGCCACGGATTGGCAACCAGAGTACGGGGGTTGACGCCAAGTAGGTCGGCCAGAACGAACTGTGCATCAGGCTCGGGTTCCTGACCCTGCTCCCACTTCCACACCAGCGTCCGGTTGGTCGCCAGGTGGATCTTCAGCGCGGCACCGTGGTCGCGCATCATGCGCGCGAACTGGATCTTTCCCCACCCGCGTAACCGCATCAGGTGGGTGAGCGGGTGGACTGCCAGAACGTCTGAGCTCATCTCAACCCCCCAGCGATTCATGACCTGTTGGTGAGCGTACTGCTACCCGCTGTGGCGTGGGCCGCATCGACCAGAAACCCCCCAGAAACGTTCCGAGTTGCGCTGCGGCCCGGCGAACCTGTACCGGCCGCCCGACCCCGGAGGCCAGCGAGGAGGGAGGAGCCATGGAGGCAGTCCAAAGGCCGCATCAGAGCCGTCAGGGCAGGCACCGCGGCGCACACCGTGACCCGGTCGGGACAGCGCTCGCCGTGCTGTGGGGCCTGGGGCACGTCGTCACACTCGCGCTGCTCGGGGTCGCCACCGACCATCAGCTCAGCACTGACCACCCGGTCGCGGCGCCGCCCCCACGATCCCTTCCCGATCGCGATCCGGCCGTCTGAACCCCGGGCCCACGCTGCCACGACGGCCCGCCACGAAGCCGAAACCCGCCCGAAGACTTGGAGGACACGCACCGTGCCACGCCTGCAAGCAGCACTGCCCTACCCGCGAGACCCCGCAGCCACGACATTGCCCGCGGCCTTCGCCCGCCGTACCGCAGTCGTCACCGGTGCTGCCGGGTTCATCGGCTCGCATCTGTGCGAGCGCCTGCTGAGCCTGGGGGCAGAGGTGATCGGCGTCGACAACCTGCTGACCGGCCGCCTCGACAACCTGGCCGGCCTGCGCTCGGCCGGCGGCTTCCGTTTCCAGACTGACGACGTGACCCGACCGTTCACGGTGGCCGGTCCGGTGGACTTCGTCTTCCACCTCGCGTCGCCCGCCTCGCCGCTCGACTATGCCCGCCACCCGCTTGCCACGCTGAAGGTCGGCGCGATGGGCACGCTCAACGCCCTGGAACTGGCCGAGACCAAGCACGCCCGGTTCCTGCTGGCTTCAACCTCCGAGGTGTACGGCGACCCGCTCGTGCACCCGCAGCCCGAGCAGTACTGGGGCAACGTCAACCCGGTCGGCCCCCGCAGCGTCTACGACGAGGCCAAGCGGTACGCCGAGGCGCTTACCTCCTGCTTCGAGCGCACCGGCAGCACCCGCACCCGCATCGTGCGGATCTTCAACACCTACGGCCCGAGGATGCGCGCCGACGACGGCCGTGCGGTGCCCGCCTTCCTACAGCAGGCGCTGGCAGGCGAGCCGATCACGGTGGCCGGCGACGGCAGCCAGACCCGCTCGCTGTGCTTCGTGTCCGACACCGTCGAGGGCCTGCTCGCCGCCGCCACCGCGGATTACCCCGGCCCGGTGAACCTGGGCAACCCGGACGAGATCACCATGCTGCAGCTCGCCGAGGAGATCCGGGCGATGACCAGCTCCGCCTCCGTCGTCACCTTCGTCCCGCTGCCCACCGACGACCCCAAGCGCCGCTGCCCCGACATCACCGCTGCCCGTGCCCACCTCGGCTGGGAGCCCACCACGCATCTGCGCGACGGCCTGCGCCAGACCCTCGTCTGGGCCCAGAAGCACTTCCCCCTCCAGGCCGCTACCCCTGGAAGGAGCGCCTCGTGAACACTGCCCCGCGCCCGCTTCCCGCACTCGTCTGCGGGGTCGACGACGGATACGCCCGCCCGCTGCGGACGCTGATGCACTCGATCGCCGCCGCCCACCCCGGCAGCGTCGACGAGCTTCGCCTGATCGTCCTCGACCAGCAGATCAGCGAGGCCAACCGGAAGGCGGTCCTGCGGGATGCCGACCGCATCGGCCTCGCCACCGAGCTACGGCCGGCACCGGCGACCGACCCGCTCTACCCGGTCTCCGACTGGGTCAGCGGCGCGGTGTACGTGCGGCTGGCCATCCCGGAGGTCATCCCGGACGAGCGGCGGGTGCTCTACCTGGACGCCGACACCATGGTGCTCGGTGACCTCCGGCCGCTGCTGCGGCAGTCCCTCGACGGGCGCCCGATCGGGGCGGTGCGCGACCCTCAGAACCCGGTCATCGGCCGCGGCATCCAACTTCCCGGCTGGGAGGAACTCGGCGTCCCGTACGGCAGGGACTACTTCAACAGCGGCGTCATGCTCATCGACCTCGACCGGTGTGAGCGGCTGGGCCTCTTCGACCGCTCCCGGGAGTTCCTGTCCGAGCACCCCGACAAGGTCCGGTTCTGGGACCAGGACGCCCTGAACTGGGCCGTCGATGACAACTGGCAGCGCCTGGACCGGCGGTGGAACACCTTCGCCATGTCCCCGCAGGCCACCGCGCCCGGGTTCATCCACTACGCCGAGGCCGACAGCCCCCTCGCCCAGCTCCTCCAGGACGAGAAGACCGCCGCCCTCGTGCACTTCGCCGGCCCCGACAAGCCATGGCAGGACACCTACCCGGCCAGCTCACTGCGGGATACCTACCGGCTGTTCCACGACTACGTCCACGCTGGCGGCATCGAGTGAACGCTGACGCCCGGAAGCCGCTGTGGCGAAGCACGGCCTGGTGGATCGCCGCCGCCGTGGCCGCGCGCAACCTGAACGGTCAGCGGCAGGTCCGCCGGACGCTGGCCTGGGCCGACCGACCCGCGCCGACTGGAGACAGGCGGTCGGCGTTCCCCTTGGTGCTGCACGTGGTCATCCCGGTGCTGCGGGAGCAACAGCAGATCCCCGCCGCCCTTTCCTGGTTCGTCCCTCTCCTGCGCAACTTCCCCGGCTCAACGCTGACCATGGTGACCACAGCCCGTGAGGAGGCTGAGCGGCAGCACCTGGCCGCCAAATTGGCGGGGGCGACGGCGGCCGACCTCACGGTGGAGCGCTTCCCTCAGCTGACCGACGACGAGCTGGCCGCCCTCGGCAAGGCCCTTCCCGGCACCATCGATGGCTCGCTGACCGGGGCCCTGGCCGCCGAGGTGCTGTCCAGCTTCCCCACCACGGCGGAGGTCGTCACGGCGGAACTCGCGCGCCTGCCGGAGCCGCATCGGATGGTCCGGCACGTCCACTACCGAGGGGACGGGCGCAAGGCCGCACAGGTGAATGCCGCCGTCGACCAGCTCTCCACCGCCGGAGCGGACCAGGAGTACATCGCCGTCTACGACGTGGACTCCCGCCCGAGCCGCGAGCTGCTGGACCGGACCGCCGATTTCCTGGCCCACCGCCAGGCCAACGACGGCGGACTCCCATGCGTCGTCCAGCAGTCGGCTCGCTTCGCCACCCAGAACACGGCCGGCACCTGGTGGGAGCGGAGCCTGTGCCGAGGCGCCGCCCGCGCTCAGACCCTATGGACCCTTCGCCGCGAGATCCCCAACCTCCGCCGTTACGCCGACGCTGCCCGCCGCCCGCACGCCACCCCCCGTCTGCCGGGACTGGCCCAGACCGTCGGCCACGGCCTCCTCGTTCGCATGGACGTCTTCCGGCAGGTCGGCGGGCTGCCTACCTTCACGGTGCTCGACGACGTCGCCTTCGGCTACCGGCTCACCGTGGACGGCATCCCGGTGGACAGCCTGCCCTTCACCACCACCGTGCCGGCGGCCGAATACCTGCGCGAGCTGCTCGCCCAGAGCGAGCGCTGGTTCCAGAGCTACCTCGACTACCCGCAGTGCGCCGCCCGCTGGCACGCCGAAGGTCACGGCAGCAGCCGCGACCACGCGGCGGCCCTGACCATCGGCGCCTACCGGGGCATGGCCTGGCTGCTGGTGTCCCCTGCAACCGCTGGTTGTCTGGCCCTCGCACTCGGCCCGCGCACGCGCCTGCCCACCCGGGCAGCAGCCGCGACGGCGCTCTGGGCAGCCACCGTCGCACCCGTCCGTGCCCTCGCCGCAGCCGAAGGCCGACATCTGACGGTGCGGGAGACCGCCGTGCGAAGCGCGGAGACGCTGGCCGGGCTCCTGCTCAAGAGCGCTGGCCCGCTGACCGCGCTCGGCCGCTGGGCGGTCACCGGCACCCGACACGCCGCGCTCGCTCCCAAGAGCAACCGCCGCACCGCCCCATCCACCACCACGGACAGGGAGTTCGCGTGATCCTCGGCATCGAGGGCGTCAGCTGCGTCGGCAAGACCACGCTGGCCGCCCAACTCGCACCCCACCTCGACAGGCCCGCCGTCATCCCCTGCTACTACCACGCCAGCCCCGACCCCACCCGGCTGCCGGCCCCCGAGCCGTTCACAGCCGAGCACCAGTTGGCCAACATCGTCCAGTTCCTGGACGTCGAGGACCTGCGGCTCGCCCGAGCCAGGCACGCCCTCGCCGAGGGCCGAGACGTGATCCTCGACCGCACCGTGGACACCCTCCTCGCCCACGCCCACGCCGTCGGCCGGATGCACGGCTTCGACTGTGACAACCAGGCCCGGCACCTGGTTACCGGCCGTCCGGTGGCGATGCCCGACCTGACGATCGTGCTCACCGCCGACCCGGACGTGCTCGCCCGTCGGGCACGCCTGCGCAAGGGCATGCCGACGATCTTCTACGACCGGCACTTCAGCGAGCACTTCAACGCCTACCTCGCGCACCCGCTCGCCCCGACCGTCGCCCTGCTGGACGCCACGAGTGGCTCGCTCGATGACCTCACCGCACGCGTCCTCGACCACGTCCGCCGCCACCAGGCTGCCCAGCACCGCTCCGGCCCTGCACCCAGGCCGCACCCGCTCAAGGAGGCGTCGTGAAGGCCGTGATCATCGGCTGCGGTGCCATCGCCAGCCGCTGGGTCCGCTCCCTGCTCGCCGACAGGCGCGTTGAGATCACCGCCCTCGTCGACCCCGACCAGCAGGCCGCCCAAGCCCTGGCCGCCAGGTACGGGCTGAACCCGGCCTTCGCGACGACGCTCCCCGGCGCGCTCGCCTTGGCCGAAGCCGACGTCGTCGTCAACCTCACCCCACCCGAACTCCACTACCCCGTCAGCCGATCGGCGCTCGCCCAGGGTCTGCACGTCCTGACCGAGAAGCCGCTCGCCCTGAACCTGCCCGACGCCCTCGACCTCGTCCACCTCGCCCGCGAACGCGGCCTGCTGCTGGCCGTCATGCACAACCGGGGCACCGACCCCGACTTCCTCGCCTTCGCCGACACGGTTCACTC